>ATWQ01000005.1 GCA_000421325.1 alpha proteobacterium SCGC AAA536-K22 | reverse complement strand
AAAAACACTCATATCTTCCTTAATGGTCATGTACTAAATTTTTTAATTTAAACACGATAAACATGACCTTCTGTAATATTATTAAAAGGTATTGAAATAATACTTAAAAAACATTAGATGAAGAATATGCAAGATATCCATAAATTTGTAGTCAGGCCATTACTAAAATCCCAGATAAGGCTTTATATTTTCTTAGGAGTTGTTTTGGGTTTACATCAATTAATTTTATGGATCAATAATTAGGAGATAATAATGTTTGGATTGGGAATAATTAAAGGAACTATAATTGGAATGAGCGTTGGTATTCTAACTGGTTTAGCTTTTAAAGAGCTTTGTAAGATGAAAAAGAAAAAAGATAAAATCAGTGAAATTGAAAATGATATTCCCAACACACAAGATAGTTAATAAAACTTAGCTAATAATGGATTTATCAAAATATAAATGGAAATGTAGAATCCTTTTGTTAAATACCACATGCTATAGAGATAAGAACTACAAAATATCCAAAGAACTTTATCAAAAATACATAAAAGACTTTCATAAGAGACATGTGAAATTAATGTCGCACAGGAGAAAAAGTCTTAACTTCTCTGTTAAATTAATAGGTTATGACGGGACGTTAAAGAAAGAATTTTCAACCTTAGATCCCCAGAAAATATTTGACCTTATAGACTCTATGCCAATGAGTAGGGATAATACTGAGGGCAAAGTACAACCTCTTAACCTATCCTTATATTCAGACTACAAACCAGAAACAACATTGAAAGGTCTAGGTTTCAAGAATAGAGATAAAGCAATCTATACAATAGATGCCATTAAACATAGAGATACTAGGTATCAAGTAAATGTTGTATCTACTATGCTAGGAAGAGCCAAAAAACATCCTAATAAAACACCTGATATGGATGATGCAATATTAGTTTTCGAGAAGTGGATGTTAGATTATCAAAAAACAAGATCGTAATTTTATAAGATAATTAACCCATTTTTGTAAATTTACCGATTTAGAGTATCACCAATATTGAGTTTTATTGCAGTATACAAAAGGGTAGGCAAAAAAAAGCATACTGACACATTTTCTATCTATTCTAAGGTTAACCTTATAGTTGAATTTTCAATGAACTAAGCGGGCGTAGCTAAGTGGTAGAGCATCTCGTTGACAACGAAAATGTCAAGAATTTAAAACTCTTCAACCGTTCTATACTATTACGGACCAATTTTAACATTATTTTAATTTATTAATATTATTAGTGCTTGAAATGCAATCACACTAGATAAAAATATTAAATTTAATCAATTTCAATTAGATCAAATTTTATTTTATTCAGGATATAATGATCATTTAAATCTTGTTCAATATTTTTATTAGCAATAAAAAAACCAATGTATTTCGAATATTTTGGCGACCAAACTATAGAAGTTGCTTTTCCAACTTCATTTTCTTTTTTAAAAACTGGCAAATTACTATAAAATATAGGTTTTATTTTATCTTCAAAATCAAATTGAATTTGATAAATAGTTTTGTTAAATCCAGTTTCTTTTAGTTTTAATAAAGCGGTTTTTCCGATAAAATCGTAGTCAGATTCAAGATTACAATATTTTCCTAATCCACAATCGTGAGGAAAATCTTTGTTTGTCATTTCATTTCCATAACTTAGAAGGTTACCTTCCACTCTTTCTATCATGTTAGGACATCCCACCTTTATAGAGAATTCTTCACCTTTTTGAATAATTAAATCCCATAAAGCGGTTCCATTTTCAGGGTTTAATAGTAATATTTCATATCCAGATTGTTTACTAAATCCTGTCTTTGATATGATGACTGATTCATTGTTAAATATAAATTTTCTAAAAGTAAAAATCTTTAAAGATTTAATTTCTTCACCAAATATTTTTAACATTGTTTGTTCTGATTTTGGACCTTGAATAGCCATAGTTATTATATCAGTTTCATTTACATTAGCATAAAATTCCTTTGCATTATTAATTGCTGACGTCCAATTAAATAAATCAGAGTCTGATAATGAAATCAAAAAATGATCTTCATCTATGCAAAAAATAACTGGGTCATTTAATAAACCACCTTCAAAATTTACTATTGGTGCATAGTAAGCTCTACCAGGGATAACTTTTGTAAAATCCCTGCAAAACAAATATTTTATAAGAGCAAAAGCTTTATTTCCCCTCACTTCTATAACTTTTTGTGCACATACATCCCATAACTGAACATGTTTTATTAGATGCAAATAATCACCTTTCAGAGATTTGAATATAGTTGGTATTAAAGTATTATTATAAACACTATGTTTTTTTACGCCTGCCTTTTCATTTCGTGAAGTAAAAGGGGTTTTTTTTATTCTATTAGATGTAGTAAAAAAATCATTAGACATTTTAAATTCCCCCCTTTAAATAAAAACTTAAATCACTTTGGACATTTTTTATGAAAAGTAAATTAAGAAATTCACTACAAGAAAATAAATTTGTTTTTACTGCTGAAACTTCCCCACCAGACTCAGGAAATAAAGAAGTTATTATTAAGCAAGTTGAGTGTTTAAAGTATTTAGCTGATGCGGTAAATGTTACTGATGGTGCGGGCGCTAAATCTCATATGTCCGCATTGGCAACAGCAGTAATATTGGCTCAAAATTCAATTGAGCCAGTATTACAATTCACTACAAGAGACAGGAATAGAATTGCAATTCAAGGCGATTTGTTAGGTGGATGGGCTTTAAATGTTCCTAATATACTTTGTTTATATGGAGATGAGGTGAAAGGGGGTGACCAGCCAGAAACAAGAGAGGTTCGAGATTTAGATACAATAAGTTTATTGAAAACTGCCCACGATATTAAAATTAATAAAACATATCCTTCTGGGAGAAAAATTGAAGATGCACCAGAATTTTTCATTGGCGGAGCTGACACACCTTTTGAAGTGAAAGATGATTTTGACGGAGCAAACCTGATTAAAAAAATTAATGCTGGAGTAGAATTTTTTCAAACTCAATATGCTTTTGATGAAGTGGTTTTAAAAAATTATATGATGAAGTTAAATAAACTTGGTATTACTGACAAAGCTTATTTCATTATTGGCTTAGGAGTAATTCGATCTGCTAAAAGCGCGAGATGGATGAATAAAAATTTGTTTGGTATTAATATTCCTGAAAAAATAATTACCAGAATTGAAAATTCTAATGATGAAAAAATAGAAGGTATAAAAATTTGTATTGAATTAATTGAAAAATATAAATTAATAAGTGGTGTAAGCGGGGTTCACTTAATGGGTTATAAACAAGAACAAGATATAGCCTCTGTTATTTCAAATTTTATATAATGACTTAAAAGGGATTCAGATAATGGGAAATGTTGCAGGTCTCTATGATAAAGCTAAAACTTTTAATAATGAGCAATTAAGAGCAATAATCAGGTCAGGAGAGTATAAAGGTCAAACTGCTGGTTTATCAAAAAACATGCTCCAAACAAACCTCATTATCTTAGAAAAGAAATATGCTTTAGATTTTATGATTTTTTGTCAAAGAAATCCTAAAGCATGTCCACTTGTAGGTGTATCCGACGTTGGTGTTCCTTTTCTAAAAACTTTGGGTGATAGCATTGATGTTAGAACAGACGTTCCATCTTACAACATTTATAAAAATGGAAAACTTGACAGCACGGTTCATGAAATCAAAAATTTGTGGAATGAAACCCTTATTGCATTTGCAATAGGCTGCTCATTTACATTTGAACATTCTCTTATTAGGCATGGCTTTACAATAGAACATATTAATGAAAACAAAGTCGTTCCTATGTATAAAACAAATATTAAAAATATAAAGTGTGGTCCTTTTGGAAACAGCATGGTTGTTTCAATGAGAATTTTCAAAAAAAATCAAGTTAATAATGTTATGAATATTTGTAAATCATTTCATTGGGCGCATGGAAAGCCCATACATTATGGTAGTCCTGATGAAATTGGTATTTTAAATATTTCTAAACCTGATTGGGGAGATGCTCCTAGATCATTATTAAAAGATGAAGTAAATGTTTTTTGGGCTTGTGGTGTAACCCCTCAAAATGCAATATTAGATTCTTCAGTTCCATTTTGTATATCACATACACCTGGTTATATGCTGATTACTGATATTGAAGAAGATGCTGAAATACCAATTCTACAATAATTCTATGTCTTGGATTTAACAGATATTTTTTTTGCCGCAATTTTTGCTTTTTCTAAATTTTCAGCTAGTATGACTCCCATTCTACGATATGATTTTAAAAACGGTTTTCCAAAAATTCTAAAATCTACACTTTTATCTTCTAAAGCTTTTTCAACACCTTCTATTGAATAATTTCCTGTTGCATTTTCTTCAGCCAATATTACATGACTAGCACCAGATTGCTTCAATTTTATTTCTGGCAAAGGTAATCCTAACAAAGCCCTAGCATGAATATCAAATTGACTATAATTTTGAGTATACATTGTTACCATCCCAGTATCATGTGGGCGAGGGCTTAATTCACTAAAAATAACTCTGCTTTGTTTATCAATAAAGAACTCAACTCCAAAAATTCCAGATCCCCCT
Source organism: alpha proteobacterium SCGC AAA536-K22 (assembly GCA_000421325.1). Classification (GTDB taxonomy): domain Bacteria; phylum Pseudomonadota; class Alphaproteobacteria; order Puniceispirillales; family Marisalimonadaceae; genus Marisalimonas. Next base: position 98,936 of record ATWQ01000005.1, on the reverse strand, counting down.
AGGTCTAATACCATTTTACGTGCGGCATCTTGTGCATTGAGAATTACATTTTTTGAACAATCGGCGGGCTGCCAACTATACTGATAATCACCTCGTTCTTGAAAGTGTCCAATTGGTTCACAAAAGGAAACATTGCCTGATTTTTCAAGTATAGTTAAAAGAGTTATCTCATAATCAAAGTCAATAAATTCTTCAACTATTACGCGTTTTCTATTTCCCCTCATCCCTTCAATAGCAAATTTCCAGGAACTTTTTAATTCGTCTTCGGTAGTTGCATAACTTTGACCTTTACCAGAAGAACTCATCACTGGTTTTACTGCTACTTTGGTTCCAATCTTTTTAGCTTCTGAAATTAATTGTTCTACTGTTTCAGCATAAGCGAATTTAGCTGTTGGCAAGCCTAAAATTTTTGCTCTGTCTCTAATTCTATCTCTATTCATAGTTAAATTCACTGCCTTGGCTGAAGGAATTACATTTTTGCCATTTTTCTCTGCCTCTATCAAAACATGTGTTTCAATAGCTTCCACTTCAGGAACTATTAAGTCTGGTTTATGTGTCTTTATTACTTCATTAAGTTTATCACTATCGAGCATATTGAATACTTCAAATTGGTCGCTTACTTGCATCGCAGGGGCATTATCATAAGAATCGCAAGCAACAACGTGACATCCAATTCTTTTAAGACTGATAGTTAATTCTTTTCCTAATTCCCCACTGCCAAGTAACAAAATTTTTTTCATGAAATACCTTTTAAAAGTTTTAATTAAAAATAATCTAGATTATCTTAATAACATGTATTTTGTAAAAAATCTTATTCATAAATTCTTAAATCGACAAATTTCTATCATTTATAATAAACGTTTTCAAAAATATCTAAACACATCTAAGGGAGTATTTTGGAACAGTAAATTGTCACAAGATTTAAGACTAAATATTATATTAGATATCGTCATTAAAGAATCAAAATCTAATACAGTATCTTTAGCAGATGTAGGGTGTGGATACGGAAGATTATTAGGAATAATTAAAGAAAGAGATTTAATTGATAAAATTGAATATTATGGATTTGATATTAATAATAAGTTTATATCATTTTGTTCTAAGAATAATATATTTGAAAAAGTTAGTTTTGAAGTAGGTACATGTCCTTCTGAAAATGTTGATTTTGTAGTCATGTCGGGAACTTATAATTTAACACCAATAAATAACAAAAGTTTTTGGGAAGATTATATTATTAAAAACCTCACTAATAATTGGAAATTTGTAAGGAAAGCAATGATATTTAACTGCTTAGTTAAGGACAAGCGGGAAATAGATAGAACATTATATTATACAGAGCTATCCTGGATAAAAAAAATGTGTGAGGAAAATTTTTGCAATCCTGAGGTTATAAGACATAATTTACTAAAAGAAGATATTACAATTATACTTAAAAAGTAATTACTGTTTTTTAAGAGATCCTATGAAGCCATTTAAATGATATGAAAACAATTTTGGATCCTCTAGAGGGATTAAGTGGCCACACTCTGGAATTTCAATTCTCCTAACATTATGAATTTTTTTAATTAAATCATTTATGTCTTCCTCAATTCTGAAAACTTTATCATGATGGCCAGTCATAATAAGTACAGGTAGGTCAAGTTTACTCCAATCAAAATTCCAACTTGTTTTTAATCCTCCATGCATGAGTTTTGAAACACCATTGTAGTCATCCAACCCTAAATAATTTTCATATTTTAATGCATTTTCTCTCATTTTAGAGAGAAATTTTGGAGATGCTACCATAGGTAATGTCATATCTAATATAAGTTGTGTTCCACCAAATTTTACAGCATTAGCCATTGCATTATTGATCCAATTTAGTCTTTCACTTGGCTTTCTAAGAGTATTTATTAAAACTAAACCTTTTGCTTTAACACCATCAAATAAGGACATGGCGGCATATAACCCACCAATTGACAAGCCTACTAAAACTATATTTTTTGGCTCAAGAAAGTTAATTAAATTTACTAAATCTTTTACTATTAATTCCGCACTTAAATTTAAGCTAGGTTCAAACTTGCTTTTTGCTTGTCCTCTAAAGTTATATACTAAGTAACCATGATTATTTTTTATTAAATTTTCCCCTATAGAACCGTTCCAAGCAGATACATCACCTGTCAATGCATTTAGAAAAACACAAGTATATGCTCCATCTTTTGGAGGAACATATTCATAATAAATTTCATTTTTGTCATCAATTTTCAAAAAGGACATTAAATTGTTCCTATTCTTCTATAATTTCAATTTTTAAATGTTGAAAATGTAATTCTAGTTCTTGGTCTCTAAGAGTAGCCATTTTAATAAATTCTTCATCATCAACAAACTTAGCATTAAATGTTTCAACTCCATTTTCATCATTTAAGCTAGGACTTAAAGCTTTTTCTGTTTCAGAAATTTTTCTTTTGATAGGTTCTTCTCCCACTCTTTCTTGAAATGTAACTATTGCTCTGATTCCTCTCTCAATAGCCAATCTCTCTTCATCATTTTCACTTTCGTCAAACCCCACATAAAGAGCATGCACTATATGTTGCTTTGGGTCAGGCAAAATACCTGTATCAAATATAGTTTCTCCTTGAGGGTTTAAATTCATATAAAATTCACTGAAACGGGCTAAGATTTCTCTTGTTCTCGAAGGGCCAGGTTCAATTGGAGGAGCTTTTTGCGGTGGCGGTGGGGCGTTTATGTTATTCCAAATAGCAACACATATCATGAAGCAAAAGGTAACCACTAAGGCTATGATGAAGGGTGTGGAGTCTACAAACATATTCTTTATCAACTATATTTTTGGATAATTATAAATGAACATATTAAAAACTAAAACAAAAAATTTAATACATAAATTATAAAAAATTATAAAAAATATTCTTTAAGTATATCAGTTACTTATTAACTATTATTAATAAAATTCCCGAACTGAGATTTGCAATTAGAACAAAATTGTTGTTACAATGATTCTTAGAAACATTATTCAATGTTTTTTAAATTAATAAACAAAGGTTTGTAATTAATTACAAGCGGAAACAGGAGGATAAGATGAAACGGGTATTCGGAGCTGCATTTACAATGGCGGCAACCGTAGCCGTAGGCCTTAGTTGGGCTACAATAGGTAATGCTGCATGCGGCAAAGTAAGCATAGCAGAAATGAATTGGGCATCTGCAGAATTAATGGCCAATGTTGACAAAATAATTCTAGAAAAAGGCTATGGCTGTGAAGTTGAGTTAGTAGCAGGAGCTACTATGCCAACGTTTACTTCTATGAATGAAAAAGGAGCACCAGATGTTGCACCTGAGTTGTGGGCTAATGCAGTAGTAGAACCTTTAACAAAAGCTACTAGCGAAGGTAGGTTAATTGTTGCTAATAAGGCACCAATAACTGGTTTGGGTGAAGGTTGGTGGTTGCCACCAGCAACTATTAAAAAACATCCTGAATTAAAAACAGCTCTTGATGTTATAAATAGACCAGATTTATTTCCATATTCTGAAGATAAATCAAAAGGTGCGTTTGTGGGATGTCCTGCTGGATGGGGCTGTCAATTAGTTAACGCAAATCTTTTTAGAGCTTTTGAAATGGAAAAAAAGGGTTGGGTTTTAGTTGATCCAGGAAGCGCAGCTGGATTAGACGGTTCTATGGCTAAGGCAGTTGAAAGAGGTGAGAACTGGTTTGGATATTACTGGTCACCAACTTCTATGATTGGTAAATATAAAATGCATAAGCTAGACTTTGGCGTTCCTTTTGGAGGAAAAGAAAATTGGGACGGCTGTATGGTTAAAGCTGAAAAAGACTGTGCTAATCCTAAGGTTTCATCTTGGACTAAATCTGAAGTGAATACTGTAGTAACTTCAAACTTTAAGAAAAACGCTGGTGTAGCTTTAGATTTTATTAGTAATAGAGTATACCCTGGAGATATTATGAATGGAATGTTAGTATTTATGACTTCTCAAAAAGCCTCAGGGAAAGACGCTGCATTTGAATTTCTTGAAAAACATGGTGATGTTTGGGAAAAGTGGGTTAGCCCAGACGTAGCAAAAAAAGTTAAAGCTAGTTTATAATTAGTTATTAAAATATTTAATCATTACTCTTTCTTTATAGAGTAGTGATTATTTTTTTTTGAAGAGGGTAAATAAATGGACTGGTTTTTTAATTTCCCTGATATGAGCAGATCTGATTTAAGAGAGTTTAAAAAAACAGTTGATTTTGCCTTCACTGATTTCTCTCGATCTTATGGTGCTGATATAGAGTCTTTTTTTGACCCTCTGCTAATGTTCTTAGTTTGGTTTGAAAAGTTTTTTATAAATACACCCTGGCCATTAATTGTTCTTGGTATCCTAATACTTGCTTGGATAGGTTCTCGATCAATCCCTGTTGTTATAGGAACATTTTTAAGCTTTATGTTGATTGGCTACTTTGGGATGTGGGAAGACACTATGTCAACTTTGGCAATCATACTTGTAGCTACATTTTTGTGTATATCTATTGGTATTCCAATGGGCATAGCCATGGCAAGAAGCAATAAGATACAAGCACTTATAGTTCCAATTTTAGATGTAATGCAAACTATTCCTAGTTTTGTTTATTTGATACCAGTTGTAATGTTACTTGGTATCGGAAAAGTACCAGGTTTAATTGCTGTTTGTATTTATGCAATTCCACCAATAGTCCGTTTAACTAACTTAGGAATTCGATTGGTTGATAAAGATGTATTAGAAGCTGCAGATTCTTTTGGAGCAAATTACTGGCAAAAACTTTTTGGTGTTCAAATGCCACTTGCTTTACCAACAATATTTGCAGGAGTTAATCAAACGATAATGATGGCATTAGCTATGGTAGTTATTGCTTCAATGATAGGAGTTAAAGGACTCGGTCTTCCAGTTTTACGAGCCATTTCAAATCAATATCTTGCTTTAGGTCTTATGAATGGCTTAGCAATTGTAGTGCTAGCTATAATCTTTGACAGAGTAACTCAAAAGTTTGGCTTAAGAATGCAAAAATACAGAAATGACGGTAAGGATTAATTTGATGAGTAAAAACGATATATTAATCAAAGTTAATCAACTTTATAAAATTTTTGGTGATAATAGTAATGAGGCTCTTGATTTAGTAAAGGACGGGATGGGTAAAGATGAACTTCTTGAAAAGTGTAATTGTGTTCTTGGTCTAAATAATATTAACTTAGATATTAGTAAAGCTAAAATTCAAGTCGTAATGGGTTTGTCTGGATCAGGTAAATCAACTCTCATAAGACATCTTAATAGACTTATAGAACCGACAAGCGGAGAAATCCTTGTTAATGAACAAGATATATTGAGTTTATCACAAAAAGAACTTGTTCAATTTAGACAAAATAACATGTCTATGGTATTTCAAAAATTTGCTCTTTTCCCTCATAAAACTGTCTTACAAAATGTTGGTTATGGGCTAGCAATTCAAAATATTCCAGTTGATGAATGGGATGAAAGAGCAAAAAAATGGATTAGTCGTGTTGGTTTAGATGGATATGAAACATATTATCCAGGTCAATTGTCTGGAGGAATGCAACAGAGAGTTGGTTTAGCTAGAGCATTAGCAACTGACGCTGAAATTCTTCTTATGGATGAAGCTTTTTCTGCTTTGGACCCTCTCATACGATCTGAAATGCAAAACATTCTTTTAGATCTTCAAAGTGAATTACATAAAACAATAATATTTATTACACATGACCTTGATGAAGCTCTTAAAATTGGTGATCGAATAGCTATTCTTAGAGATGGCAGCATGGTTCAGGATAGCGATCCTCAAAAAATTATTATGAAACCTGCAGATGATTATGTTTCTGATTTCATTAAGGACATTAACAGGGCAAGAGTTATACAAGCAAAATCAATAATGACACCCTCTAAATCAAAAAGCTCTGGAGCTACTGTTAAAGAAGATATGGTGTTGGAAGATATTCTTCAAATAATGTCAGACGCACCATCAAAACCGGTCACTATTGAAGACACTAAAGGGAACATTACTGGAAAAATAGAAATGGTTAACCTTATTGAAGGTATGAAAAGACCTGAATCACAAGGGACAAACATTACTGGGTAGTGTGACTAGATCTACCTATCTGAATCAAGTCAAATTCACTGCCATTAAAACTGTTAGGATTCAAAGCATTTCTCAGGTCAATCAATTTATTGCCTTTCATAACACCTAATAATTTACTTGGTGATAGGCTTCTGAATTCATTCCATTCAGTCAATATTACTAATGCGTCACTATCTTTAAGACAACTCTCCAAATCTTTTGCAAATTCAATATCTTTAAGTATCTTTTTTGCTTGACCCATAGCAACAGGGTCAAAAGCTGAAATTTTAATTCCTTTTTCTAAAAGTCTTGGAATAATATCTAAACAAGGACTATCTCTCATGTCATCTGTTTCTGGTTTAAACGCTAAACCTAAAATTGAAATTTTTTTATTTTCATAATCATTTTTAAGAATACCTATAATTTTATCTGCCATGTCAGATTTTCTTTTTTGGTTATATTTTACTACTGTTTCAACTATGGAAATGTTGGCTTTACTCAATCTTGCAGTTTCCACAAGTGCTAATGTGTCTTTTGGAAAACAAGAACCTCCATAACCAGGTCCAGGATGCAAAAATTTACTTCCAATTCTTTTATCTAAACCTATACCACGAGCAACGTCATGAACATCTGCACCTACTTTTTCACATAAATCAGCCATCTGATTAATGTAAGAAATTTTTACTGCCAAAAATGCATTTGCAGAGTATTTAATTAATTCTGCAGTTTTTAAATCAGTAAAAAGAATAGGGGTCTCGATTAAATATAGAGGCTTATAAATAGATGAAATTATATCTTTTGCTTTATTAGTTTCGCAACCAACAATTACTCTATCAGGCCTCATAAAATCTTCAATTGCATTTCCCTCTCTTAAGAACTCGGGATTAGATACTATATCAAAATCTGCATCTGGATTTATTTTTTTAATAATATTTTTTACTTCATTACCAGTCCCAACCGGAACAGTCGATTTAGTGACAACTAAAGTATAACCACTCAAGTTTTTAGCTATTTGTTTGGCTGCTTCATAGACATATGAAAGGTCTGCATGGCCATCTCCACGACGGGCTGGAGTTCCAACTGCTATAAAAACTACATCAGCTTCCTTAATATTTTTATTTATGTTATTACTGAATGACAATCTATTAGCAGAACTATTTTTTTTAACTAAATCCTCTAGACCTGGCTCATATATTGGTACGATATTATTTTTAAGCTTGTTTATTTTATTGTTATCTTTATCTACACAAAGCACATTAAAACCAAATTCAGAAAAGCAAGCTCCAGAAACAAGACCAACATAGCCTGTACCCAATATTGTTATTTTCATTAGACTTCCCTTTATGCTATAAAATTTGTATGTATCATTGATGTGTTTTAAATATTACAATAACCAGAATGTATCTACTACTAAATTAATATTAAGAGTTTCTGAATGAAAATAAAAAAAGCAATTTTCCCAGTTGGTGGTTTAGGCACAAGATTTCTTCCTGCAACAAAGTCTATGCCTAAAGAGATGCTTCCTGTTGTTGACAAACCTCTAATACAATATGCTGTCGAAGAGGCTGCAAATGCTGGCATTGAACAATTCATTTTCGTTACTAGCAGAGGAAAGTCATCTATAGAAAATCATTTTGATCATTCATTTGAACTTGAAAATAATTTACTTGCAAAAGGTAAACGAGACACCCTAAAAACTGCTCAAGAAATGCTAAAAATTCCTGGATCATTTGCATATGTCAGACAACAAGAACCTGCAGGACTTGGTCATGCTGTTTGGTGTGCCCGACACTTGATTGGCAATGAACCTGTCGTAATTCTTTTAGCAGATGACTTAATTAATGGATCAAACACAACAAAAGAAATGATTAACAACTATAATTCTGGTAATATGTTGGCCATTATGGATGTAAATAAAAAAGATGTTTCATCCTATGGTATTATCACTCCAGGCAAATCATTAGATAATAACATAACCGAAGTTCGTGGCCTTGTTGAAAAACCTTCTATAGAAAAGGCTCCAAGCAATATGGCGGTGGTTGGAAGATACATAATTGAACCTGAAATATTTAGAGTTCTAGAAAAACAAAACAAGGGTACTGGAAATGAAATCCAACTTACAGACGCAATAGCTAGCAGAATAGGAAAATCTAATTGTTTTGGTTATAAGTTTTCAGAAGAAAGATTTGACTGCGGATCAAAGCTTGGTTTTATACAAGCTAATATAAAACTTTCAATCGAAAGAAAAGAAATGAGCCAAAAACTAAAAAGTTGGTTGCGAAATGAAATATTGGACGATGATAAATAATGTACAAGCACAATTTTGATAAAACTATCCTTAGATCATATGATATAAGAGGCATTTATGAAAAGACATTAAGTAATAAAGATGCCTTTATGTTAGGATATTTTTTTGGAATTACTGTAAAAAAGAGTTTGCCTAGAAAAAAAAGTCCCTTAATAATAATTGGAATGGACGGTAGACTTTCAAGTCCCGTACTTGAAGAAAATCTTAATTCTGGCCTGGTAAAATCGGGATGTGAAATTTATAGGGTTGGGTTAGGTCCTACCCCAATGCTTTATTTTGCCAGCGATTATTATAGCGCCGATGGAGCAATCCAAGTAACTGGAAGCCATAATCCTAAAAATTATAATGGTTTTAAAATCATTTTAAATCAAAATTCATTTTTTGGTGAAGATATAATAAAATTGGGAGAGTTTGCTAAAGAAGGACATTCCAGTAACAATAATGGGTTTTCAAAAAAGGTTGACGTATATGATAGATATATAGAAAAAATCATTGAACCAATAAAAAATCTCAATGATAAACTTAGTAATAAAACAATTGTATGGGATTGTGGCAACGGTGCATCTGGTCCTTCGATAGAAAGGATTACTAAAAAAATTTCAGGCAATCATGTAGTTTTATATTCTGAGGTTGATGGTAATTTCCCTAATCACCACCCTGATCCAACTGACATATCAACTTTAAAAATTATGTCCGATAAAATGAAAGAGGTTAATGCAGACATTGGTATAGGATTTGACGGTGATGGCGACAGAATAGGTGTTATTGATAAACAAGGTCGTCCGGTAGCAGGGGACTTATTAACATCATTTTTAGCACGATCAATAGAGGTTGAAAATAAAACAGACCATACTGTTATTTTAGATATAAAATCTAGTTCTGTTGCTTACAATGAAATAGTGTCTTTGGGCTTGAATGTAGAAATAGGTAAGACTGGACATTCTAATATTAAAAAAAGAATAAAAGAAATTAATTCACCACTTGCGGGAGAAATGTCTGGTCACATTTTTTTTGCAGATAAATATTATGGTTTTGATGATGCACTTTATACTTCAATTAGATTACTAAGTTTGTTGGCTAATAATGTAAATTTAGAGAAATTCATATCTTCTTTACCTAAAACATTTGTTTCTCCAGAGATAAAATTACGGTGTTCAGATCGAATCAAATTTTCAGTAATAGATAATATTTCGAAAAATGCTTTGGAGGATTATAGCCCAGAAAATATAACCACCATTGACGGGGTAAGAGCTAAAAATAATTTTGGTTGGTGGCTAATTAGAGCTAGCAATACTGAAGAAGCATTAATAATCAGGTTTGAAGGAAAAACTATTGAAGATAGAGATGAATTATTTTTAGAAGTTCAAAAACGTTTAAAGAAAGAAGGATTAACTTTAGAATTTAATTGAAAAATGTTATTATTTTAATGGATCATTGCAAAAATTAAGGATAATTATGGCTAAAAGATTAAATAGAAGTAACTTACAAGTATCAGAAACTCTTGTTAATTTTATCGAAAATGATGCTTTACCTAATACTAATGTAAGCGCAGAAAGATTTTGGAACAAACTTGAATTAATTTTAGATCATTTTGCTCCATTAAACAAAAAACTACTTGAAACTCGAGGTAAAATAAAAAAACAAATTGATGCGTTTTATATAGATAATTCTGGAAAAACAATTGATCAAAATCTTTATATAAATTTTTTAAAGAAAATTAACTATATTGTTCCTGTTGGAAACGATTTTACAATTGAAACACAAAATGTTGATCCTGAATTAGCACAGAAAGCAGGTCCTCAATTAGTAGTTCCTGTTACGAACGCTAGATATGCTCTAAACGCTGCTAATGCAAGGTGGGGAAGTTTATATGACGCGCTATACGGAACTGATGCTATTTCAGAAGATGGAAATGCAAAAAAAACAAATTCTTATAATCCATCAAGAGGAAAAAAAGTAGTAGAATATGGTAGAGATTTTTTAGATAAAAATTTTGAATTAGGCAATGGCTCTCATAAGAATGTAAATACGTATGAGATTGAAAATGGTAATTTGCTAATAAGATCTGAAGATTCCGTCGTTACTCAATTAAAAAACCCAAATCAATACGTAGGATATCAAGGCAGTGAAAATTGTCCTGAGTGTATTCTTTTGAAGAATAATAACCTACATGTAGAAATTTTAATAAATAAAAATGGTAATATTGGTTCAACAGACAAAGCTGGTATTGATGATATTATAATTGAGTCTGCACTTACAACAATTCAAGATTGTGAAGATTCTGTTGCTACTGTTGATGCAGAAGATAAAGTTTCAGCTTATAAAAATTGGCTTGGATTAATGAGAGGAGATCTTGAGGATACTTTCGAAAAAAATGGTAAAATACTTACTAGAAAACTTAATCAAGACAAAATCTACATTACCACTAATGGTGAATATAAGTTACCTGGCCGTTCAGTAATGTTAATTAGAAACGTTGGTCATTTAATGACCAATCCTGCAATTCTAATGAAAAACGGAGACGAAATTCCTGAGGGTATCATGGATGCCATGATCACTTCATTAATAGCTATTCACGATATTAAAATTAGTAAGATGAATTCCAGAACTGGATCGGTTTACATAGTAAAACCAAAGATGCATGGACCAGAAGAAGTGAAATTTGCTTGTGATGTTTTTTCTGCCGTAGAAGAGGCTCTAAATCTAGACAAATATACACTTAAAATTGGAATTATGGACGAAGAAAGAAGGACTACAGTAAATTTGAAGGAGTGTATTAGAGCAGCCAAAGAAAGAACTGTATTTATAAATACTGGATTTTTAGATAGGACTGGTGATGAAATACATACAGCTATGGAGGCAGGTCCAATAATTCCTAAAGGTGATATCAAAAATGCAAAATGGATCTCAGCTTATGAAAATAATAATGTAAAAATTGGTCTTGACTGTGGTTTATCTGGTAAAGCTCAAATAGGAAAAGGTATGTGGGCAATGCCAGATTTAATGGACGAAATGTTGAAACAAAAAATTAATCATCCTAAAAGTGGAGCTAATACTGCATGGGTGCCAAGTCCTACTGCTGCTACTCTTCATGCGCTTCATTATCACGAGGTAGACGTATTTAATATTCAAAAACAAAAATCTAACGATAATAATAACTATTTAAATGATATTCTCGATGTGCCTATATCAAAGGGTCACAACTGGTCCCAAAAAGAAATACAAAAAGAAATGGATAATAATGCCCAAGGAATTCTTGGGTATGTTGTTAGGTGGATTGATCAGGGCGTAGGCTGCTCAAAAGTTCCAGACATAAATAATGTTGGTTTAATGGAGGATAGAGCAACTTGCCGCATATCAAGCCAACATCTTACAAACTGGATGAGACATGGAATATTTACCAAAGATCAACTTATAGAAACATTAAAAAAAATGGCTAAGATTGTTGATGATCAAAATAAAGGTGATAAGACCTATATTCCAATGTCTGGTGATTTTGAAAATTCTCTTGCTTTCAAAGCTTCTCTTGATTTAATTACCGAAGGAACAGTGAGTCCATCTGGTTATACAGAGCCGATTCTTCACAAAAGACGATTAGAGTTAAAATCTATGCTTGATTGACTGCTCTTGCAGCATGTCTTAAATTATCTATGGGAATTAGTTTTCCAGACCTCTTTATATGCCAAAATGTCCAACCATTGCAAGCTTGAAGTCCTTGTAGATGAGCGCCAACAGAATGGATTGATCCTTTGGAATCTTTAGAGATTAAACTACCGTCTGCTCTAATTTTTGCAGACCATCTATTTCGAGAGTCTTGTAACAATTCACCTGGACTTATTAGACCTTGTTCTAACAAATGACCAAATGGAATTCTTGGTTCAGCAGTTTTCCTTGGTGTTTGAATAAGTTCTTTTGAAACAATTTCTTTAGTGAAATTAATTCTTTTTTGAGCTTCTATTGCATAATTGGCATCTTGTTCAATTCCTATAAAATTTCTGCCAAGTTTTTTTGAAACTGCGCCTGTTGTACCTGTCCCAAAGAAAGGGTCTAGTACAATATCCCCTATGTTACTACTAGACATAATAACTCTAGTTAAAAGATTTTCTGGTTTTTGAGTAGGATGGACTTTTTTTCCATCTCTGTTCTTTAATCTTTCATCACCAGTGCATATTGGTATTAACCAATCAGATCGCATCTGCAGATCACCATTTAAAGATTTCATAGCTTCGTAATTAAAGGTATATTTAGATGAAGAATTTTTTGATGCCCAAATCAAAGTTTCATGAGCGTTGGTAAACCTCCTTCCACGAAAATTTGGCATAGGATTCACCTTTCTCCAGATAATATCATTTAACATCCAAAAATTTAAGTCTTGTAAAATATAACCTAATCTAAATATATTATGATAAGAGCCAATTACCCATATTGTACCATTAGATTTTAGAATTCTTCTTGCAGCCATCATCCATTGTTTTGTGTACAAATCATAATCGGATATAGATTCAAATTTATCCCAACTTTCTTTAACCCCATTAACCTTAGTTTGATCTGGTCTAGAAAGATCTCCACTTAATTGAAGATTATAAGGTGGATCTGCAAAAATTAAATCTACACTTTCTTCAGGCAATTTATTCATTTGCTCAATACAATCACCAACCAATACTCTATTAATAAAATTCTGGATAGACATTAAATATTACCTTGATAACCTATGAATATATTGTGGATAAAATGATAATTATTTATTAATGTCAATGACTTAGTTGTAAAAAATTACTTTACACAATATATGTAAATTTAAAAAATTTATTGACTATATATAGTAGACATTGGTTTAAATGACTTTCTATGTAATCCTAAAATTCCATGCTTTACAATAGCTTCCTTATGTTTGATTGTTCCATAGCCAAAGTGTTTATTAAAAGAATAATTTGGATATTTTAAAGAATATTGTCTCATTATATTGTCCCTAGTCTCTTTGGCTATAATACTTGCTAGAGCTATTGTTTTAGACTTACTGTCCCCTTTAATAAGTGGAATTATATTATTAGAGACTATTTTAAATTGTTTTATTTTTAATGAATTTTCAAACTCTAAAAAGTTTGGTTTATATTTCCCATCAATAAATATTTGAAATTCATAATTTTTATAAACAACATAATTACTTAAAATTTCAAGAAGACAAAATATTGATCTTTTCATGGCCATTGTATTTGCGAATGTAAGTCCGTAAATATCAATCTCTCTTTCTGAAGAAATTGAACTACAATATTTTACTGAATTATTTAACGATAGTATAATTTCCTTACGCTTATTTGTTGTTAATTTTTTACTGTCATCTATTTCTCTATGTAAAGATTTATATTCTTTAAAGTCTAACCATGACGCCGTTGCTACTAATGGACCTGCCCAAGAACCTCTTCCGGCTTCATCTACTCCAATCATTATAATTTTATTACTTGATGATTTATTCTCTAAATCAAAATTTGCCATTAATTCTTTTTACGAGACAATTTGTGTTCGAGGAGCCTTGGCATTATTTCTACAAAATTACATGGTTTATGTCTTATATCTAATTGATGTATTAAGATCTGATCCCATCCATCACGACAAGCTGATGGAGAACCAGGCAGACAAAAAATATAAGTTCCATTTGAAACACCCGCTAGTGCACGTGATTGTAAAGCAGATGTTCCAATTTTACTATAGGATAACCATCGAAACATCTCTCCAAAACCATCTATTGTTTTATCAAATAATGTTTTCATCACTTCTGGTGTTATATCTCTGCCGGTAAGACCTGTTCCACCTGTAGAAATTATTACATCTATCTTTTTATTGTTTATTAAATTTTGAAATAATTGAGAAATTTTATCAAAGTCGTCTTTTACTATTTCTCTAGAAATAATTTTATGATTAGATTCAAGAACTCTTTTTTCTAAAACATCTCCAGACTTATCATTATCTAAAACTCTAGTATCAGATATAGTTACAACGGCTACATTTATAGGGATGAAATTAGTGTGAGTTGACATAATTTTAACTTCCTACTTTTTCTTTAAAAAAAACCTTAAAGTCTATTGGTTTCCCTGATGCTAAGGTATTGAGAATTTTATTATCTTGATTAAATCTTATTTTATAAATCCATAAATTTGTTAATACTAACTTAATATAGTTTCTTGTTTCTCTAGCAGGCAAGCTTTCTAGCATTAACAATGTATCTTTGTATTTGTAGTTTTTATCTTTTGTCCATTTTTTAAAATTACCTGGACCAGCATTATAACTTGCTAACATCCACATCAAGTCTTGATTTACTATTGGTAATTTCAAAAGAAATTTTATATATTTTGAACCAATTAAAATATTGTGAGGAGGATTGTATAGCAGATGATTTTTACTCCTTCTAAGTCTATATTCTCTGTTTTTCATGATGAAAGCCGCAGTCGAAGGAATTATTTGCAATACTCCCATAGCTTTTGAAGAGCTCTTTGCCCTAGGATTAAAGCCAGATTCTTGTCGAGCAATTGCGTAAACCAGTGCTTTATCCTTTAAATCTGAGGTACCCATTTTCCATTCTGGTATGGGGTATAATCCACCTAAATGGATTTGACCATGATCATTTCTTAATATAGCTGCTAATCTAAATGTTAATCCTGGCATGTTATTTTTAGAAATAAATGATAATAATTGAGGGTAGTCCTTTACATCAAATTTTGGAATGATTTTTCTGAACTCTCTAGCTGCTTTATGAAACTGATGTACCTCTATAAGTGCCAAAGCTCTTATACCACCGTTATGTTTAGAAATTTTTTTGATTAAATTTATGTCGTATTTTGGTAAATCAAATTTTGGACTATATTTATATCCTAAAGAAGCCATAGCTAATGAACCATAAAAAGTTCGTTCTCGTGTTGCTGCTTTTGTCAAAAAATAATTGGCTTTTTTTGGGTTTCCTAGAAAAAATGCAATACGTGCTGACCAATAACCACCTGCTGCCGCTATTCCGTCAGGTCCCTTAATTTCAGCTAATTTGTTAAAGAAATATTTTGAAGATTCAATATTTTTAGCTCTCCAAGATGCCAAACCGCCGGCCCATAAAGCTAGAGGATTAGGCACGTCAGACAAGCTCATTGAGAGTCTTGCTTGTCTTAAAGATTTATAATCTTTATTAAATATAAAAAAAGCATGAGATAATTCAGCTCTAAGTTGAGATAATTCGTTGTTAGTTAAATATTTTTTTACCTTTTTGCTATTTAATAAATTTTCTGCATATTGTGTTTGTTTTTTATTTATACTCCGTCTCAACTTAATTGAGGTTTGGTAAGAATATCTTTTGTATTTCTTATTATCTAAAGGAAATCTTGGTTTAAGAGAATTTACTTTGTATGTCCCATATCCATTCAAAAAACCTGTGGTTGGTTTTTTAGGAAATTTAGAGTTTTTTGGCTTTCTTTTAAGAGCTATTCTTGTAATTCTAGTTGCATCAGGATGATCATTGTATTTTTCCAACCAAATTTTAAGATCGTTAAAAGAACTTCTCCACCCAGTAGGATGTAAATATCTTTCAGCATATACATTACCTAATAAGATTTTGTTATTTACTTTTTTTATAAGTTTATCGACTCTTATCCACTCTTTTGATTTCTTACTTCTAATAGATTTTTTTTGTATATCAAAAATTTGCTTATAAACTTTAATATCTTCTAATGACAAAATTTTACTATAACTTGGAACCTCTGCAAATGAAAAACTACTAAAAAGAGTTAGATTAAATAAAATAACAATAAGCAAACATTTTTCTTTTATTAATATATTCATAAAATTTTCAAATTTCTCTAATTTTATCTCTTAATAATTTCATATCTTCCCAAGCTTGTCTCTTCATATCGGGCCTAGTTAACAAGTATGATATATTGAGAGTTGGAAGTACATAAGGGTTATATTCTTCATCAAAATCATTTATTGGATTAGATTTTAGGGAGTGCCATTTACCTCTTGTTTTTATAAAACTCTGATTTAAATCTAGTATCTGATATGTAGAAATTTCGCCCAGACACACAATTAACTTAGGTCTTAGCAATTTTATCAAATTAAAAATAAAGGGTCTACAAATTTTTATTTCTTCTGCGGTTGGGTATCTGTTTCCTGGTGGACGCCAAGGTATTGCATTTACAATAAATATATTATCTTTTTTTAAGTTTATCGCATTAAGCATCTTGTCGAAAAGGTCTCCTTTTGCAGAAACAAAGGATTTGCCAACTTTATCTTCTTCTGTGTCAGGAGTTCCATCAATGAATAATATATTAGCATTTTTACTTCCTTGAAAATTTATAAAATTTGTTGCTGTTTTTTTTAAATTACAACCATTGAAATTTTTAAATGAATTTTCTAGTTTATCAATTTTATCAGCACTATCCTCAAAAGAAGATAAATTTTTTTCTTCGTTTACAATCAAATTTTCTAAACTTTTCTTATTATTATGTTTAGTTAATTCTAATAGGTCTTTTTTAATCTCATTTTGAGATAAGTTAATTTGCAAATTAATACCAATACTTTCATAAAATTTTAATACATTAAGAATATTTCTATTATATATAGTTTCTGATTGTTTCAATGAATAACTTTCTTAAGAAATTATTTATATTTATCTTAATTTTAGATTAGAGTGTAATTAATATATGTAAAAGCTATTATTGTTTTTTGGTAATTTTTATGATCAAAATTGTTATCTTTTTTATTATAATATCAACTTTTTCTAATTGTAATATTAGTGGAAAAAATCCAGAAATTTTCATTAATAACTATAAAAACAAATTTTCTTCTAATAGCGGTACATATCTTGCTGCCAACTTCTATATTTCTAAGGGAGATGCATACAAAGCTCGAGAAATCCTAGAAAAAAAAATAAATAACCCTAAACTTTTACAGCTTAAGTTTTTTTCTAATTTAGTTAGTGGTGAATTTGAAGCTGCTAATAAAATATCAAATTCATTAGCATCTAATTTTTCAAAGAATGATTTATATTATTACCCTCAATATATAATAAATATTAAAAAAAATAAATTTACGGAAAATTTTAATCTTTTCAAAAAAAATGAGCTTAATAAAGGCCTGAATGAGCTGTCACCGTTAATAAATTTGTGGATATCAAATACACAAAATAAATCGAGTTCAATTTTAAATGAAGATAAACAAAAAAAATCTATTCATGAACTTTTAATATTAGAAAATTTCCATAAATCTAAAGGTCTAAAGAAAATTGCTGATCAAATTTATGAAACGGAAAATCTTAATAATAATGATGTATTGTTTTTAGCTGGCTTTTACTTCAGATCAAATGACATTCAAAAGTTTGAAAACATTATTCAGAAGAAATTATCTAACCAATTTGATAAAAAATTTATTATTAAGAATTTTTCATTTAATGATAATATTTATTATAAAATACCAAATTTGCATACAATTTTAGCTTCTAAGTTGTATAATAATTCTATTTTGAATAATGAACAAAATGGAAACTCATATTTCTATCAAAAGATATTATTAGAAATGAGCATTTATCTTTGTCCAAACTTAGACATTTCAAAATATTCATTAGCTGAACTATACAGCTTGGAAAAAACAAATAAATTAGCTTTAAAAAAGTTGAAGTCTATTTCTTCTGATTCATTTTTTTTCTTACCAAGTAATATAAAAACGATGTCAATAATTAAATCTTTAAATAAAGAAAATGAATACGAAAATCTATTGTTTAGTAATTTTAAAATATGGCCAAAAAATAAATATCTTCTGTATAAATTAGCCAGTTATTACAAAACAAAAAAGGAATATCATGAATCCATAAAAATATATAAAAAAATCATAGATATTTATGGTGAAAGTGATCGAGACCTTTTTTTATACGCTTCAAACTTGGATAAAATTGGAAAATGGGAAGAAGCTAAAGCTTTATTATTAAATTTGTTAAAAAGAAACCCTAAAGACACTTACACTCTAAATTATGTGTCTTACAAATTAGCCTTGAAAGAACAAGATTTAAACTTTGCCTTAAGTTTAATAAAACAAGCTTTGACCATAGATCCAGAAAATGGATTTTTTCTTGATACTTTAGGGTGGGTAGAATTTAAAAGAAAAAACTACAATGAAGCTGTTTTTTTTCTTGAAAAATCAATTTCTATTCTCCCAAGAAGCTCTGAGATTTTGGATCATCTTGGAGATTGTTACTTGATGTTAAATAGAAAAAAAGAGGCAGTATTTGAATGGAGAAAGGCTATA
This sequence comes from alpha proteobacterium SCGC AAA536-K22, assembly GCA_000421325.1. Lineage (GTDB taxonomy): Bacteria > Pseudomonadota > Alphaproteobacteria > Puniceispirillales > Marisalimonadaceae > Marisalimonas. The sequence goes on along the minus strand of ATWQ01000005.1, from coordinate 80,262 downwards.
AAATATGAGATTGATGCTAACATAATTACAAATATTCAAGCGAAACTAAAAAGATATGAATAACTATTATTCAATAATTGCTCCTGCTAAACTTAATTTAAACTTATTTGTTAAGGGTAAAACAAAAAATGGTATGCATTTATTAGAAAGCGACATATGTTTTCTCGAATTGGCTGATAAAATTTTTTTTAAGTTTAGTGAAAAAGATGTTTTCCTTCAAAGAAGCACAGATAAGTCATTACAAATTGATGCCAAAAACAATTTAATTTTAGAGTCTTTAAATGCATTCAGAAACCTAACTGGTTGGAAAAAAAAATTTAAAATTTCTTTAGACAAATATATTCCAATTAGTGCCGGTCTAGGTGGTGGTTCTGCGGATGCTGCAGCCACGCTGATATTGTTAAGAAAATTATTTAATATAGAAAGAAAATCAAAAGAAGTATCCATATCTAATCTTCATGAAATTGCGAACAAGTTAGGGTCTGATATACCTGCATGTTTAGAGAGTAAGAATTTAAAATTGAGTGGCTATGGAAATAAAATTAAAAGGCAAATAGTCTCCAGCAATTATTATTATTTATTGGTAAACCCTAATATTAAGTTATCTACTAAGGAAGTTTTTAACCAATTTAGTTTTCAATCAGAACAAATATTGGTTAAAAAGAAGTTTCTTTTTGACAATATAATCATTTACAACTCTCTTCTTGAACCAGCAATTCATTTAGCTCCCCAAATACAATCTATTTTAACAATTTTAAAAACTATTCCTGATATAGTCACATATGGTATGTCTGGAAGTGGCTCAACATGTTTTGGTATCTTTAATGATTCCAAGAGTATTACAAATATTCATAAGTACTTTAAGGATGATTACTTTATTTGGGGTGGGAAAAAAAGAGATTATAGTGTCAACAGGGTTCATTGTTCTAAAATACTTGAAAATAAATTTTAAATAATGTAATTCAATAACTAATTGGGGTGTAGCCAAGTGGTAAGGCATCGGGTTTTGATCTCGTGTACCGTAGGTTCGAATCCTACCGCCCCAGCCAAAAATAATTTCATAGATTTTAGTTGGAATTTTTTAGTTTCTCATGAGAAATATTATTCCCTTTTAAGAGAGTTTTGTTAAGTAATACCTAATTAATAATTTGTAAATTAGATATGATTTTTGTATATATTTTTTTATTTATGAATATTTAATGAATAAAGTCCATCTTCATTTATTAGGAAGAAAGATAAATTAGGTTCTAGTTTAGATAACTTCTGTTTTAACCTATACATATGCGTTTCTAAGGTATGTGTATTAACGTCCTTTTTTACACCCCAAATATCGTACAATAAATTATTTTTAGTTAACTTTAAGTGTCTATTATTATAAAGGTAATTTAAAAGTGAGTTTTCTTTTTCAGTTAAATGTAGTGTGATTTCAGTAATAAGATTGGTCAAAATTTTCTTATTAGGTAAATATTCTATATGTTTCATTAAAATTATTTTTTTATTTTTATTTTTTATTAATTTTATGTCGTCTAATTTATCAAGTAAAATACTCAATTTAAAAGGTTTTTTTAAAAGAATAATTTTAAGATTGTTAGGGGTATGATAATTGATTAATTCATCATAATAAACAATTATATGTATATTACGGTTTTTGTCTAAAAGGTTAGCAAAAAAATCGTATGATTTAGATACAATATTGTCAATATTCAAAATACAAATATCAAACGTTTTTTTATTTACTAATTCAATAAATTTTATTTGGTCGTGGACAGGATATGGTTCATAATCGACTGTATCTAAAATTTGTTGATGCAAAATAGAGTTTAAATGTTTTTCTTTTTCATATATTAATATAGATAGTTTATTTTCCAAAGAAGTTGTCCTAAACAATTATTATAAATGCTAATTTTTAAAACATATGATTATGAATGATAGAACTTTAACATTAAAAATAGAAAGAGCAATATCAGAGCTTAGAAGGGGTGGTAAAATAGTAATTTCAGACCCTAATTCTAGATACTCAGTTTTATTAGTAGCATCTGAATTGATACAAAAAGATACAGTTCAAGACCTATCTGAACGTGCATTATCAAGACCCACTATTATTTTATCAAATAACCGTTGTAATGCAATAGGTATAGAAATTACTGATCAATCATGTTCAATTTTAATTGATAAAGATTGGTCTTTGCATGATGTTTTATCACTTTGTATGCCACTTACAGGACACAAAATTCCAATTATAAATGGTGTTATTGCAGAAAGTAATGAAAGTATTGTGTTTTATTGTTTGTTAATTTTAAGACAATCAAGACTTCTTCCCGCTGGTTTAATGTCCACGGTATCAAATGTTGCACCTGAAAATATAAATCAATGGGCATTTAATAATAATTTAATACATGTAAACATAAGTGATATAAAATATTATGAAAAAAATACTGCTGAAAGTTTGGTTATGTCAGTTAAGGCTAAAGTACCAATTGCTGAAACCGAAAATTGTGAGATTATAATTTTTAGGCCTAAAGATGGTGGGGATGAACATTTTTGCTTAGTTTTTGGAAAAACCAGACAAATTGATACAGAACTTGAACATAATACTTTAGTTAGAGTTCACAGCCAATGCATCACTGGAGACGTTCTTGAAAGTTTAAAATGTGATTGTGGTCAACAATTAAAACAATCTATTAAAATTATGGCGCAGGCAAACGAAGGTGTTTTAATCTACTTAGCACAAGAAGGACGTGATATAGGTTTATTGAATAAACTTAGAGCCTATTCTTTACAAGAAACTGGTATGGATACTGTTGAGGCCAATGAAGATCTAGGCTTCAATGATGATGAAAGATTATATTACCCAGTCAAAGAAATGTTATCACAGTTAAAAATTACCAAAGTTAAGTTAATTACCAATAATCCGAGAAAAGTAGAGAACTTATCAAAATTAGGTATAAACGTAACTGAACGTATACCCATTAAAATCGATCCTAATAAGTATAATAAAAAATACCTAGATACAAAATCCAAGAAATCTGGACATATTTTATGATTAAAGCTCACGTGCTCCAAAAAATAAAGAACCAATTCTTACTGAAGTTGTACCGAATTTAATTGCTTCCTCAAAGTCATTACTCATTCCCATAGACAGTTCAGTTAAGTTATTTCTTTTTGCAATCTTTTTAAGAAAGGCAAAATGCATTGAAGGCTCTTCATCTTGAGGTGGTATACACATCAAACCAATAATTGGTAATTTTAAGTCTTTTGTGCAGTATTCAATAAAAGCATTAGCTTCTGAAGGAATTAAACCACTTTTTTGATTTTCAGATCCAGTATTAATTTGGATATAAAAATTTTTTGTTTTTGATTGGTTATTTAAATTATTAGAAATTTCTATAGCTAATTTTTCTCTGTCAATTGTTTCGATTATGTTAAAAAGGTTTAATGCTTGTTTTACTTTGTTAGTTTGAAGCGGACCTATTAGCCTCAATTCTACGTCATTGTATAATTCAATTCTTTTGTGCCATCTTTCTTGAGCTTCTTGAACTCTATTTTCTCCATAAATTCTTTGACCAGATTTAATAGCTAATTCAATTTTATACTCTTCTTGTTTTTTTGAAACAGCAACCAATTTGGGATAAGGTAGTGACGAAAAATTACTTGTTATGTGTGCCTTTTGAATTTTTGTTAATATTTTTTTTTTGTTTTCTTCTATATTTTCCAAAATAATGCCTCCATAATTTATTATATTAACAAGAATATATAAAATATTGAAATTTTATTCTGTTGCAAAAATACAACAATAAAATAAAATACGTGGTATTTATGTCATTTTTGCTGTTTTTTATAGGTATTTTAAATTATGTTGATTTAAGCATTTCTGTGGTGGAAATGTAATTAACTGTTTTCTCAAAAAGAAAACTCAATATAAAGGGGATACGCAATGCGTAAATTACTTTTAGGCACAACTGCACTTGCAGCTGCTGCTACACTAACAGCAAACGCTGCTTTAGCAGACGTTTCAATATCAGGAGCTCATGAGTTCCGTTATAACTCAAGAAGTTCAAATTTAGCCGCCAGTGATGGAACAACATTTGATACTGATGGTGAGGTGACTTTTAAATTCTCAAATAAAACTGATTCAGGATTAACTATCGCTCATGAAGTTCAACTTCAGTCAGATTCTGGTGATACTGTAATTGACGAAAGTTTTATGACCATAAGTGGTGGATTTGGTAAAGTTATGCTAGGTGACGATGACGGCGTTGGTGACAACTACGGTCTTGCTGCTGTAGATTTGATAGCAGAAGAAACTGGTACCACCGGTGCTTCAGCTACAATTAACACTAACTCAGATATTGACGGTATGTCCGGTAATGCTCCAAAAATTGCATATCATTTACCTGCAATGGGTGGTTTAACAGTTGGTGCTTCTTTTGCTGACTCAGGCGCAGTCGGTAGCACAGATACTACAGCTTTTGGATTTAGATATACTACAGAAGCAGCTGGAAGTTCTATTACAATAGGTGGTGCAACTGCAACAACAGAAGCAACTACTACTGATAAAGATTCACAGAACTTAGGTATAAAAGTTGTCAATGGAAATTTAAGTTTTGCATTGTCACAAGGAACTGAAGAAGCTGCAGACGAGGACCAAGAACATACTGGTGCTGCCATTTCCTACAAAATGGGTAATGGTATGACCATAGGTGCTTATACTGTAGATGGCGAAGATACTTTAGATGCTGGCGAAGAATATACAGCTTCTGGTGTTGAAGTACAATATACCATTGCTTCAGGTTTAACAGCTGTTATTATTGTAGAAGATTATGAGTATAAAGCTCCTACAACTGCTGACGCCAACGGAACTACTACAGGTGATTCTGGAACAAACTCTAGACTCGTAATTAAAGCTTCTTTCTAAGACTTTAATTATAATATTTAAATTTAAAGGCGGCGCATGCCGCCTTTTTTAATTAATTTATATTATAATTTAATTGATCTATTATGAAATCTTGATAATAAATAACCTTGGCTTAATGTAAGGATTTATACATGTTCAAAAAAATTATAAGTATAACAATATTATTTATAGTTGCTAGCTGCTCTAGCAACGACCAAACAGCGAAAAATCCTATAACTGGTAAAACACCAAATCCTGGTATTTTTTCAAAAGATAAAGAAAAAGGAATCTCTCTTAGTGATATTTTATCACCTACAAGTGAAGGAAATGATAATATAAACATCAATGGTTATTTATGGCGAGCATCACTTAATATTTTATCAATAGCACCTCTAATATCTACTGATGCATTAGGTGGCACAATAATTACTGACTGGTATACTTATAAAAATATCAAAAATAAAAGAATAAAAATTATGGCTTACATAAAAACTAGTGAATTAAGATCAGACGGCATAAGTGTTAAAGTACATGTTCAAAAATTAGTAAACGGTTTTTGGACTGAAACTGTCACTGATAAAAAGTTAGCATCTCAGATTGAAAATAACATTTTAAACGAAGCTCGAAATTATAGAATTAATTCTTCAAACAAATAATAAATATGAAATACAATCCATCCTTAATCGAAAAAAAATGGCAAAAGAAATGGGATGATTTAAACATCTTTAAAGCCGAGATTGATTATAAAAAGCCTAAATATTATGTATTGGAAATGTTTCCATATCCCTCAGGTGCAATACATATGGGTCATGTTCGTAATTATACTTTGGGAGACCTAATAGCCCGATATAAAAAAGCCCAAGGTTTTAACGTTCTTCACCCTATGGGATGGGATGCATTTGGGTTACCAGCAGAAAATGCTGCGATTGAAAATAATACACTTCCATCTAAATGGACTTACTCAAATATTGAAACGATGAAGAATCAACTTAAACAGATGGGTTTGTCATATGACTGGGAAAGAGAGTTTGCAACTTGTAGTCCAGATTATTATAAGTTTGAACAAAAAATGTTTTTGGACTTCTACAAAGCTGGCATAGCTTATAAAAAAGAAACACTAGTTAATTGGGATCCGGTTGAACAGACTGTTTTAGCCAATGAACAAGTTGTAGATGGACGAGGATGGCGGTCAGGTGCAGAAGTAGAAAAAAAGAAAATGAAAGGTTGGTTTCTCAAAATTTCTGATTTTGCTGAGGATTTACTTAATGAGATTGACAATTTAAAGGAATGGCCTGACAGAGTTAAGACCATGCAAAGAAATTGGATTGGTAAAAGTAATGGAGCCACTATTAATTTCTCAATAAATAATTCAGATGATAAAGTTGAAATTTATACTACTAGGCCAGATACAATTTTTGGTGCCACATTTATTGCTATTTCTCCACAACATCTACTATCATTAAAAATTGCCCAAAAAAATAATCAAGCTAAAGATTTTGTGAAATTTTGTGAAAATCAATCTAACAAAGAAGTTGATATTGAGAAGGCTGATAAATTTGGATTCGAAACAGGTCTGACCGTGACACATCCTTTTAAAAAAGGTATAAACTTAAAAATATATATAGCAAATTTTATATTAATGGATTACGGGACTGGAGCTATTTTTGGCTGTCCTGCTCATGATCAAAGAGATTATGATTTTGCTAATAAATATTCTATAGAAATCATACCTGTGATTGAAAGTAAAGATAATCTTCCTTATACTGGAGATGGCTTACATATCAATTCTGACTTTCTGAACGGATTAAACACTCAAGAAGCTATAAACTTAAGTATTAAAAAATTAAAGAAATTAGGGATTGGGAAAGAGACTATAACATATAGGATTCGTGACTGGGGTGTGTCTCGTCAAAGGTATTGGGGCTGTCCCATACCTATTATTTTTTGTGATAATTGTGGTGAAGTTCCTATACCAGAAGCTGAACTTCCTATCAATCTTCCGGAAGACATAAACTTTGATATGAAAGGAAATCCCTTAGTATCTCATCCAACTTGGAAAAATACAAAATGTCCAAAATGTAATAATAATGCTACTAGGGAAACAGACACTTTTGATACTTTTTTTGAATCTAGTTGGTATTTTGCCAGATTTACAGAATTAAACCCTTCTAAACCATTTACCAATGAAGCATTTAAATACTGGATGCCCGTTGATCAATATATAGGTGGAGTTGAACATGCTGTAATGCATCTTCTCTATTCAAGGTTTTTTATGAGAGCATTAAAATTTGTTAAATCTATTGACTTAAAAGAACCTTTCAACTCTTTACAAACTCAGGGTATGGTTTGCCATCAAACCTTTAAAGATAGAAAAGAAAAGTGGCTGTTCCCAAACGAAGTAATAAAAGAAAATAATACATTCTTCCATGTAGACACTAAAGAAAAAGTGATTGCTGGAAGAATAGAAAAAATGAGTAAGTCGAAAAAAAATGTTGTTGATCCACAACAAATAATTCAAAATTTTGGTGCTGACACTGCTAGATTTTTTATGCTTTCTGATTCTCCACCTAACAGAGATATGGAATGGTCAGATTCAGGCATAGAAGGTTCTTGGCGCTTCTTAAATAGATTATGGAATTTTATTAATAATTTAGAAAAAGAAAAATCACACAAAAATCTTCCTATCAACTTGTCAGAATCTCAAAAAAATTTATTAGCAACATTAAATAATACTGTTAAAGAAGTTACAAAGTCTATTGATGATTTTCATTTCAATATAGCTGTAGCATCAATAAGAAGTTTGTTTAATGCACTTACTTCATATGAAATACTTAACAATAATGATAAAAGTGTAGTTTCATATACTACAAAAAAACTGCTAATTTTAATTAATCCTATGGTACCTCATATCGCTGAAGAATTATGGGAAAAATTTTCTGAAAACAAAAATATGATTTCTGTTGAACGTTGGCCCGTAATTAATACAAATTATGAAGAAACAAATAAAATTAAAATTCCAGTTCAAGTCAATGGAAGAATGAGGGCAATTATTGAAGTCCAAACAAATTTAAGTGAAGATGATCTAGAAAAAACAGCCTTAAATGAAAAAAATGTATTAAAGTTTTTGAATGGTACACCAAAAAAAGTTATTATTATACCAAACCGTATAGTAAATTTTGTAATTTAAATTAGAGCAAATCATGTTTTTCATTAAGAAAGCCATTTTCCTATTCTTAATTTTAAGTATAATTGGTTGTGCATCAAATAATTATATAAAAGTTAGTTCTGTTGATGAAATAACAATTACTATTGATACTCCAGCTGATAGATATAATTTAATTTTCCGAGAATATTTGAAAAGAAATTTCAATAATAAAAAAAGCCTAAAGCCTCAAATTCTTTTGAAAGCTAACATTTCCTTTAGTTCAAATGAAACATTGTCCGTAAGTGGCACATCAGTACTTAAATCGACAAAAGCTAGTATTACATATTCATTAATAGATAAAAATTCAAAACTTTTAATTAAATCAGGTTCAATTAATACATTTCCAGCTTTAAGTTCTTCATCTAATTCACTTTACAGTAATGAAAAAAGTATAGAAAACATAAAAGAAAGATTAAGTTTAAGTTCCGCTAAAAAACTTTATATATTAACCAAAATGATCTTAAGAAAAGAAAATTGAAAATAAAATCTGACAATTTTTCAGAATATATTAAGAATAATATCAATCAGAATAAAATAATTTTCCTATATGGATCAAATTTAGGCTTGATAGATTTGCTATATAATAAAGCTATAACATTATTACAAATCGACACACGTGACCCTTTTAATGTATGTAAAATTAATGGAAATGAATTTAAAGAAAATCCTTTTATTCTAGAAGATAATATAAATACTTTAAGTATGTTTTCAGAAAATAAATTTATACTATTAGACTTATCACACACATCATCTAATCTAAATTTAGACAATATCATCTTAGAAACTGTTACTAAAGAAAATGATAATTATTTACTTATTATAAAAGCGGGAAATATAAGTTCTCAAAATAAACTGATTAAGTATTTTGAAAAATCAAGTAATTGTGTATTAACTTCATGTTATGAAGAAAATATTACTAAAATTAAAAATGACATAAATAGTATATTTATGCGACATAAAATTTCTTTTTCTAATAATTTTATATCACATTTAAGCACTGCATTTAATGCTGATTCATTAACTAATAAAATGGAGTTGGAAAAGTTAGAGAGCTTTTTAATAAATAATCAAAATGTTACTGAAACTGCACTTATCAAATTAATAATAAATAATGAAGATATAAACCTAAATAAAATTATAAACTCATGTTTAAACGGTGAAACAAAAAAATGCTTGTTTTATTTTGAAAAAATTTATGAAAAATCAAACAGTAATATTATACTAATAAGAATGTTTAGAAAACATTTTAAGATTATAGAAAAAATACTTTTATCTAATCAACGTGGAAGTAGTTTTTTAGAAGCAATAAACGATTTAAAACCACCAATATTCTTTAAAGAAAAGCCATTTTTTCTCTCTCAATGCAAGTTGTGGTCATTTAAGAAAATAAATTTAATTCAAAAACGGCTTATTGATCTTGAATTAAAAACTAAATTAGGTATATATCCAGAAAAAACTCTTCTGTCACAATTTATATTATCGTCATCTGTATTGGCTAAACAGAGAGTTAAGACCTGATTTTTTTTAGTATATAGTTAAATTCAGATAAATTGTTGCACTCAAATTTAATGTTTCCAGTCTCTTTTATGGTATTAAAGTTAATATTAACTTTAATACCTGTAATCTCTAAAATATCTTTTTCTAACTCTAAAATATCTAAATCTTTACTTTTTGATGAGGATGCTTTTTTATTTTTTTGCTTAACTAAATTTTCAACTTGTCTTGATGATAAATTATTTTTACTTATCAAATCGAGTAAATTATCAGAATCTTTACATCCAATGAGAGGTCTGATTTGACCAACAGTTAACTTTTCTTGTACTAAAAATTGTTTGGCTAGATTGGACAATGATTGTAACCTTAAAATATTAGCAATATAAGAACGAGATTTACCTACTGACTTTGAAATTTGATCTTGAGTATAATTATATTTTTCTATGAGAGATTGGTATCCTTCTGCCTCCTCTATCGGATTTAACTCGGATCTTTGAATGTTTTCTACTAAAGATAATTCTGCAATTTTTGAATTATCTATATCATCTTTTATAATTGATGGTATTTCATGTATTTTAGCTATCTGACAGGCTCTCCACCTTCTCTCTCCAGCTATAAGATAATAATGGTTTTTTTTGTCGTCTCTCGTCTTCAAAATTATAGGCTGAATAATACCTTGATTTGTAATTGACTTTGATAAAGATTCTAATTCATTTTTATCAAAACTTTTTCTTGGTTGCCAGGGCCCTGGTTCTATAAACTCAATTGGAATCATTTTGTATTTTTCAGTTAGATTTTCTTTACTAAAAATTGATTTTTTTTCAAATTCACTTCCTAGTAAACTTGATAAACCGCTTCCTAAGCCACTATTTTTTATAGCTTTATTTTTTTTCATTTTAGTCTTTCTCTTGATTTATAATTTCACCTGCCAAAGATGCATAAGCTTGTGATCCAGGGCAAGATATATCATACATCAAAACTGGTTGGCCAAAACTTGGAGCTTCTGAAACTCTTACATTTCTTGGAATCACAGTATTAAAAACTTTGTTACTAAAGTGACTTTTAACATCATTAGATACCATTTCACAAATTTTGTTTCTTTTATCGTACATAGTTAAAAGGATACCTTGTAATATTATATCCTTGTTAAAATTACCTTTAATTGATTCTAAGGTATTTATAAGTTGTGACAGTCCTTCTAAAGCATAGAATTCAGTTTGCAACGGAATTATAAGACTTTTTGCAGCACATAATGCATTTAATGTGACCAATCCTAAGGACGGTGGACAATCAAGAAAGACATAATCATAATTATCTTTTATCTGATACAATATATTTCGAATTTTATACTCTCTATCCTCTATATGAACTAATTCTTGTTCGAGAGCAGAAAGATCAGGCGATGTTGGAATTATATCAAGTTTTGGTATCATAGTAGACTTTATTGCGGTATTGATATCTATTTTTCCACAAATTATAGAATATAAGTCCTTATCTCTTTCATTATATTTAATTCCAAATCCAGTGCTAGCATTACCTTGTGGGTCTGCATCAATAATTAGTGTTTTCTTATCACAAGCAGCCATAGCGGTAGCTAAATTTACTACAGTTGTAGTTTTGCCCACACCACCTTTTTGATTAGCAACTGCAATTATTCTATCTGACTTTTTAATCATTATTAATATTTAACACATTTATGCTATTAATATATAAAATTTTACCAAAATCATCTGTAATTGACTGATATTCTTGGAAAGAGATTTTTTTTGTTTTACTCAATTCCAAGATTTCTTTTTTATAAGATTTTCCTTTTAAAAACAACATTTTAGGAAAAATTTTATTTGAAACAGTTTTCTTTGAAAAAGCTTCTGCGTAATTTATCAGCTTGTTTAATGGGGCCAAAGCTCTAGCCGTAATAAGTTCAACATCAAACAATTTAAGATTTTCTATTCTATTGTTATGGATTGTCACGTCTGTTTCAGAAAGCATTGCTACTTCACGTAAAAATGTACATTTTTTTTGATCTGATTCAACTAAATGAATGTTTTTATGGCCCATCATAGCCAAAATCAAACCAGGGAAACCAGCACCTGAACCAAAATCAAGAATATTTCCGTTAATTTTTCTTGTATATCTATATAATTGCGCTGAATCTAAAATATGCCTTACCCAGATATTTTCTATACTAGATTTACTTATTAAGTTTATAGACTTTTGCCATTTAATTAATGTTTTATAAAATATTTTAAATTTTTCATATGTTTCACGTGAAACATTTTGATGTAAACAAAAATCATTATAAGAATTAATTTTCATTAACAGCTTTTAATTTATTAGCTTTTTTTAAATGCCTTAGAAGCAACAATGTTGCTGTAGGTGTGAAACCTGGTAATTTCGTTACTTGAGAAATAGTTGTTGGTCGAACATTGTTTAAAATATCTTTGGTCTCATTGGACAAGCCTTTAATTTGATTAAAATCAAAATTAGTCGGTATTTTTATTTTAGTTTCTTTTTGGTATGTTCTAATATCTTCTAATTGCCTTTTCAAATATACATTATATCTACAATCTGTTTCTAATTGGGTATGTAATTCAACTGGTATTTTTTTTAAATCTGGCCAAATACTAAACAAATCCTTTATGAAAAAACTTCCTGAGGATAATATTTCTTTAGGTGTTCTTGATTTTCCAGTCCTAGTGGAAGGAAGATTATGTTTTTTTAATTCACTAGGTTTTGAAATTAAACCGTCCATTATTTGATTTGCATTATTCAAATTTTCTTTCTTCTTAAGCCAAAATTTTTCTCTTTCAGCCGTCACAACGCCAAATTTTATTCCTTTATCTGTTAGACGTTGATCAGCGTTATCTGAGCGCAACAGCAATCTATATTCGGCTCTGGAAGTAAACATTCTATATGGTTCTGGTGCACCTCTTGTAATTAAATCATCAATCATTACACCAATATAAGCCTCGGACCTATCAAGAAAAAACCACTCAGGGTTTTTATTTAAGTTAATCGTAGCATTTATACCTGCTATTAAACCTTGTGCTGCCGCTTCTTCATAACCAGTAGTTCCATTTATTTGACCCGCAAAGAACAATCCTTTTATTGTCTTTACTTCAAGGGTATTTTTTAAAGCCCTTGGATCCATGTAATCATACTCAATTGCATAACCATACTGTTCGATAATTGCCTTCTCTAATCCTTTTATTGTTTTTAAAAAGGCACCCTGAACTTCTTCTGGTAAACTAGTTGAAATACCATTTGGATAAACAAGTGGACTGTCCAAACCTTCTGGCTCTAAAAAAATTTGATGAGAATCTTTATCATTAAATCTATGTACTTTATCTTCAATACTTGGGCAATATCTTGGCCCTGAGCCCTGAATGGAACCAGAAAAAACCGGTGATAAATTAATATTATTTAATATTATATTATGAGTAACTTCATTAGTTCTTGTTATACCACAGTCAATTTGTTGAACATTGACTTTACTGTTCATATAAGAGAATGGTATTGGATTAGAATCTGCTGATTGCATTTCAACTCTTTCCCAATTAATGCTATCTTTTTTTATACGAGGAGGAGTTCCAGTTTTTAACCTCCCAATAGGTAAATTTAACTGTCTAATTCTTTTGGATAAAATATCTGACGATTTATCACCAATTCTGCCCGCAGCTATTCTTTGATCACCTATATGAATTATTCCATCTAAAAACGTGCCTGTTGTTAAAACTACAGACTTAGATTTAAATACAGTATCATCCTCTAATATAACGCCCTTAATTTGACTGTTTTGAACTATTATATCTTTAATGGTACCATCGATAATTGATAAATTGATCTGAGATTTCAAAAGCATTTTAATAGAATTTTTATAAAGTTTTCTGTCCGCTTGAGATCTAGGGCCATGAACAGCAGGACCTCGTGATTTATTTAACATCCTAAACTGAATTCCTGACAGGTCTATAGCTTTTGCCATAATCCCATCAAGAGCGTCTATTTCTCTTACTAGATGACCTTTCCCCAATCCTCCTATTGCAGGATTACAGGACATTTCACCAATTGTCTCTATATTCATAGTAATAAGCGCTGTATTTGCACCCATACGAGATGAGGAAGCTGCTGCTTCAACACCTGCATGCCCTCCACCTATAACAATAACATCAAAATTTTTCATTTCCTGCCTAATTTTTATTTTCCTATACAGAAATTATTAAATATATCATCTAAAATCTCTTCAACGTCAATAATATTTGTTATATTTCCAATTTCTAAAGCAGCAATTCTTAGATCTTCAGCAGCCAACTCTGGATTAAGGTCCAAATCTATGCATGAAATACGCTTAAGTGCACAGATAGCTTTTTTAACACCTTGAACGTGTCTTTTTCTATTTAGTAGTATATTTTCTTTTGGAGCTAATGTCTGCAAGTGATTTACAATGATTTTGATTAGTTCTTTTATTCCATCATGTTTCTTTACAGAAATTTCATGAGCATTTTCATGTGATTTTTTCCTCAAATCTGATTTTGTATGAATTAATATTTTTTTTACAGATGAATTTAATTTTGGGAAAGAATAATCACCTTCATCAGATAATACTAAGACTAAGTCTGATAATTCTGCTTTTTTTAATGCTCTGCTTACTCCAATTTTTTCAACATTTGAATTGGTTTTTCTAAGCCCTGCCGTGTCATTCAATATAACAGGAAAACCATCAAAATCTAGTAACACCTCTAAAATGTCTCTTGTTGTTCCTGCTTCATCTGTAACTATAGCCACTTTTTTATTTGATAAGTAATTAATTAAAGAACTCTTACCAACGTTTGGTTTTCCTATAATAGTTACAACAAAGCCACTTCTTATTCTTTCACCGTAATTGCTAGATTTAATAGAGTTTTTCATTTCGTTAAGTAATAATAATAATTTTTTCTTGAACATATCTTCGGTTTCTAGGGGAAGTTCTTCATCTGAAAAGTCTATCAATGCTTCAAGTTTAGAAAGTAGAATTATTACATCGTTTCTCCAAGAATTCAATTTATCATATAAGGCGCCTTCATACTGTGAAATAGATAATTTAAATTGATTTTCAGTTTCCGCATTTATTAAATCGTTGATTCCTTCTGCTTGTGTTAAATCAATTATGCCATTTAAAAAGGCTCTTTTTGTAAATTCACCTCTTTCTGCAATTCGAAATTTTTTTCTTTTTTCCAAACAGTCATATATCTTTTTCTCGATGATAAGACTTCCATGTATGTGTATCTCAAATATGTCCTCTCCTGTAACGGATGATGGTCCGGGAAAAAAAATCACTATGGCATTATCGATTATATTTTTATTTGAGTCGTAGATCTTTCTTAAGGTAGCCACTCGTGGTCTTGTCGTTTTAAATGAAAATATTTCTGGTATTTCTTGGCAATTTTCGCCAGAAATTCTTATTATTTTAATTGCACTTTTTTGAGAGTTACTAGTGGAAGAATATATAGTATCCAATTTATTTAAACTTTATTCTTTATTTGTTTCACGTGAAACATTTCATCTTATTTATTCATTGCTCTAAAAAAGTCCTCGTTGGATTTACTTTGTTTTAATTTGTCCGACAAAAAATCCATTGCTTCAACAGGTCCCATCTGCATCAAAATTCTTCTTAAAACCCACATTCTTGATAAAATATCTTTTTCAACTAACAGTTCCTCTTTTCTTGTCCCAGATTTTGTTACATCAATTGCAGGAAAAGTACGTTTATCTGAAAGTTTTCTATCAAGGATAACTTCACTATTTCCAGTGCCTTTGAATTCTTCAAATATAACTTCGTCCATTCTAGAGCCAGTTTCGACTAATGCTGTAGCTATAATTGTAAGAGAGCCGCCATCTTCAATGTTCCTCGCAGCTCCAAAAAACCTTTTAGGTCTTTGAAGAGCGTTCGCATCTACACCTCCTGTTAATACCTTTCCACTTGACGGTATAACCGTGTTATAAGCTCTGGCTAGTCTTGTAATTGAATCTAATAGAATCACCACATCCCTTTTATGTTCAACTAATCTTTTAGCTTTTTCAATTACCATATCTGTAACTTGCACGTGTCTTGAAGCTGGCTCATCAAACGTTGAGCTGATAACTTCACCCTTAACAGATCTCTGCATATCAGTCACTTCTTCTGGTCTTTCATCAATTAATAAAACAATAAGATAGATTTCTGGGTGATTTTTAGATATTGCTTGAGCAACTGATTGAAGCATCATTGTTTTTCCTGTTCTAGGAGGTGCTACAATAAGTCCGCGCTGCCCTTTCCCCATAGGAGCAACCATTTCTACCACTCTTGTGGTTATATCCTTATTATTGGGGTCAAATTCGGTCTCAAAATTTATCTTTTGTTGAGGATATAGTGGAGTTAAATTATCAAAATTGATACGATGTCTAATTGCATCTGGTGCTTCGAAGTTTATAGTCTCAACTTTCAATAAAGCAAAGTATCTTTCTCCATCTTTTGGTGCTCTTATTTGGCCTTCAACAGTGTCTCCCGTTCTTAACCCAAACTTCCTGACTTGACTTGGTGAAATATATATATCATCAGGTCCAGCTAAATAATTAGATTCTGGAGATCTTAAGAAACCAAAGCCATCAGACAATACTTCTAATACTCCATCACCGTATATTCCTATATCATTGTCAGCTAACTTTTTTAGACAAGCGAACATCATATCTTGTTTTCTTAGAGTGCTCGCATTTTCAATGTCTAAACTTTCTGCATAGATTAACAAATCAGAAGGGTTTTTTGCTTTTAAATCTTTTAAGTGCATTTGATTCTCTTATAGGGAGGGTTTCTAAGTAATCTAGAAGTCTGGTTTAACTACAACTAGTAAAATTATAACTATCATTAATATAGTTGGTATTTCATTGATTATTCTGTAAAATTTGGTTTTTTTACATCTATAGCCTTTTTTAAAATCTTTGTAAAGAATAGATAAATATATGTGAAACACAGATAGAGCAAAAACCAAAACTAATTTTAACAAAAAATAATTTTCAGCTAGGAGATAATTATTTTCATAAACTAAAATTATACCTAATAAATAAGTTATAATTAGAGCAGGATTCATTATATATTTTAAAAGACGGTATTCCATTAGAAGAAAAGTGATGTCTATTTCAGTCATTTCTTTTTTGTCATTATGATAGACAAATAATCTTGGTAGGTATAATAATCCTACCATCCAAGATATAACGGCAACAAAGTGTAAAGATTTAATTATATCATAATACAATTACGTTTTTTTCATTTATAATTTTTAACAATATCAATCACTTTCTTGACATTATTAATTTTGCAATCAGGGGTTAGGCCATGACCAACATTAAATATAAATTTATTATCTTTCATTATATCTAATATAGAAAGAACATTTTTTTCCAAAAAAACACTTTTATTAGGAATAAGAGAAGCTGGATCTAGATTTCCTTGAATAGTAATTAGAGAATTTATGTTTTTCTTTGCCCAATTCAAATCTACTGTCCAGTCTAAAGCAAGACAATCAACATTACTCTCATATGAGTAGTTTATTAAAGAAGACCCCGCTTTAAATGGAAAGCCAATGATAGGTTTAGAAATATTCTTCGACCTTAAAGTATCAACAATTTTTGCTGTTGGATTAATACCACATTGTTTGAAAAAACTATTAGGAATCATATGAGACCAAGAATCAAATATCATTAAAACATCAGCACCAGCATTAGCTTGCATTTCCAATTTTTCAGCAACGTAAATTGATAAAGTGTCTAATAGATCCATGAACCACTTATTCGAATTCCAAAGAGCTTTTCTAGTATTAACGAAATCTTTACTACTTTGACCTTCAATCATGTAGCAAGCTAACGTCCAAGGAGCACCTGCAAAGCCAATTAAACTTTTAGATTTAGGTAGATCTTTTCTTAAAATTGATATGGAATCTTTTAATGGTTTTAGTTTATTGAAAATGTTTATATTTTTTAAAATTTGTGTTTCATCTGGTATCATAGGTTCTAACTGTGGACCAATGCCTTTAATAAAATTTACTTTTCTATCTACTGCCCAAGGAATCATTAAAATGTCTGAAAAAACAATAGCGGCATCTAAATCATAATACTTTAGGGGTAACTTAGTACTTTTAACAACAAGTTCTTTATTTAAACAAAAATCAATAAAATTGCTCTCTTGATTTCTTAGTTTAAAATATTCGGGTATATGTCTACCAGATTGTCGTAAAAACCATATAGGGATATTTAACTTATTGTTTTTTAAAAAAATGTTTTGTGTATTATTCACATTAAACCTCTTTGTTAAAAAATATTAAGAAATTTTAATTGTAGTAGTAGGACATAAACTTTTGTGGATAACTTTATATATTAAAAAGTTATCCACAATATATAAAAATTTGTAAGACTTATATATAATGAAAATTAAGTTTATTAACAATTTTTTATTTTATTTTTTATTTTTATTCAGATGTTGTTAAAATATGAATAAATGCATAAATTGTTTAATTATTAAATAGTTTTTTTAGGTGAGACAAAATTATTAACAATTTATTGACAGTTAAAATATATCTTTAATGATTGTTATTGGTATAACAGGCTCCATAGGAATGGGAAAGACAACAATTGCTCAAATGTTAAAGCGATTTAATATACCTATTTTTGACTCAGATAAAGAAGTTAAAGATATATTAGAAAATAACAACTTAGTTAAAAACCAAGTATGTCAATTATGGCCTGACGTTATTTCAACTCAAGTAAATGAAAAAAATATAGATAAAAAATTATTAAGCATTAAAATCTTTACGAATAGAAAAAATAGAAAAATTTTAGAAAATATTCTACATCCTTTGGTACAAAAAAGAAGGGACGCCTTTATTAAAAGTAAAGCTAAATCATTTATAATTGCACTTGACGTTCCGTTATTATACGAAACGGGAACTGATAAAATTTGTGATTATATATTTTTAGTTTATACAAGTGAAAAAAAACAAGAAACTAGGGTTCTTGCAAGGCCTAATATGAGCCTACAAAAATTTAATCTTATAAAAAAAGCACAGTGGAATACTCAGATGAAGATAGAAAGAAATCCATATCTAATCTCAACGTCTTATGGAAAATTAACAAGCTTTTTTATAATTTCTATATATCTAATAATAATAATTTTTAAAAAGAAAGTTTTAAAACTATGAGAGAAATAGTTTTGGATACAGAGACTACAGGGTTGGACTCCAATAATGGAGATAGAATAGTAGAGATTGGCATAATTGAGCTAGAGAACCATGTACAGACAGGAAATTATTTTCACTATTACCTTAATCCAGAGAAAAATTCAGATCTACAAGCACTTAAAATTCACGGACTTAACTCAGATTTTTTGAAAGACAAACCTAAATTTATTGATATAGCAGACCAATTTATGAATTTTGTTTCAGATAGCAAAATTATAATACATAATGCCCCTTTTGATCTTGGGTTTATTAACTCAGAACTAAGGAAATGTGATAAAGTAGAATTAGATAATATTATCATTGATACGATGTTATTAGCAAAAAAAATATTTGTCGGCCAATCTGTGGGTCTAGATTCACTATGTAGAAAATTTGATATAGACATCTCTAACCGAGAAATTCATGGCGCACTTAAGGATGCTAAATTACTCTCACACGTATACTTAGAGTTGATAGGAGGAAAGCAAACAAAACTAGATTTTACTAATGAGTTAAACATAACAAATTTAGATTATCAACACTCAACATTAGACATTAATAGTTTATACAAAAATAATAAAACAAGAATCCAGAAGAACATTTTTCTGAACATAGACGATAATGAACTTCACAGAAGGAATATAAAAGAAATACCTAACAGTATCTGGAAAAAATTAAAAAGTTAACTTTTAACTAGTTTAAAATCAATATCTTTTAAAGAAATTGATACACTACCACCCTTGCTACTGATATCTTCAACGATTGATTTTACAAACGGAAAAATTAATTTTGCGCCTACTTTTGTTAAATCAGCTTGATGGTAAGATTTATTACTTATAATTTTAAACAAACCAAAATAATCCAATTCTAGGACAAAAAGTTTTTTTTCAATTTTTGTTGATAAACATTCGCATGAGTATTTCATGGTTATACCAAAAAAGTATTTTTCAAAAGGTTCGTGAACAAAACTCATATTTTCAGAAATATTATTATTATTATTATTATATGGATTATTTTCATTTAAAGACTGAGGATTTTCAAATGATAGATCTCTGATATAATGTTTGATTAATTTTATATCAGATTCCGTATTTTCATTTACTTTTTTCATCAAACACTCTAATTTATTTAATTTTATTTAATATAAGGTAAATGAACAATAATAAGTATTAATTTTTAATTTATTTTGTATAAGATAATAATTAAATTTAATTAATAACAACTACGGTGTCACAAACATGCAAAATGGATTTCCATATTTAGATATATTAATATTTGGGGTTATAGCAATTTTTTTAATTTTTAGGTTAAAAAATATATTAGGTACAAAAACTGGTTTAGAAGATAACAATTTAAGTGAAAAGAACAAACCAAAACAATATTCAAATGTAATCTCATTAAAGTCTAGCAAAATCAACTCAGGTAATATTGAAATAAATAAAATTTTGAAAGTTGATCCAAATTTTAATAATGTAGACTTTTTAAATGGATCAAAAACCTTTTTCGAAATGGTACTTAAAAGTTTTGTAAGTGGTAATTTAGACACTATAAAAGATTTTATCAAACCATCTGTTTTAAAAAGTTTTAAAGGTGCAATTGACGATAGAAACAAGGAAAATGAAACACTAATAATTGATCTAAAATCTGTTGAAAAAAACGAAATCGTGTCATCTGTAATAACCAAAACTGCAATAAAAATTTATGTTATGTTTGAAACATTACAAATAACAGCACTAATGGATAAAAATGAAAAAATTATTGATGGCGATACAGATAAAGAAATTCTTGTTAAAGATGAATGGGTTTTTGAAAAGAAGATAAAAGATGAAAATCCTAATTGGACTTTGATTGAAACAAAAAGCTTTTGAATTAATGTCTCTTATTTCAAAAAATGATAAAAAGGCATGGGAGAGTTATATAGCTAATTTTAATAACTTTAGCATTAATTTTCAAAATAGTAAAAATAACCAAGTAAACAAACAAACAAAAACATTTCTGAAAAACTCTTCTTCACATGGACAATTAAATTCCTACAAAAATAAGAAAGTGAGACCAGAAAGTTTTATAGATCTTCATGGTTATAGATTGCATAATGCTAAAATAGCGTTAAAAAAATACATTTTAAATGCTTATGAAAAAAATATCAGAAATATACTAATCATAACTGGTAAAGGTTACAATAATAAAGGTATATTAAAAAAAGAAGTGCCTTTATGGTTAAATGACCAAAATTTAATTAGTTTGTTAGTTAATTTTGAAACTGCTCCAAAGGAATTTGGTGGTGAAGGTGCCCTATTAGTTAAAATTAAGAGCAAGAAAAAAAACCTTCTTTAATGCAGAATTTTTGGACAAAATATGACTGATTCAAGTGAAAATAGAGTATCCACAATTACTAGAAATACAAACGAGACAAAAATATCTGTTAAAGTTGAGTTAGATGGAAAAGGTAATCATTCTATTTCGACTGGACTACCTTTTTTTGACCATATGCTTGAACAAATATCGAAGCATAGTTTAATTGATTTAGACTTAAAATGTATTGGTGATTTAAAAGTGGATTCTCATCACACTATGGAAGATTGTGGTTGGGCTTTAGGCAGTGCAATCAAAAAAGCATTGGGAAACAAGAAAGGTATTATGCGTTATAGTTTTAATTATTTACCCATGGACGAATGTTTAACGAGATGTTGTCTTGATGTTTCAGGACGTCCATGGCTGATTTGGAATGTTTTTTTACCGAATATATTTATAAAAAATATTGAAACAGAAATATTTAAGGAATTTTTTCAATCACTTTCTCAAGCAGCTGGGTTTACTTTACATATTGAAAATCTTTATGGTAAAAACACCCATCACATTATTGAGTCATGCTTTAAAGCTTTTGCAATTACTTTGAGGAGAGCAATTAGTATTGATCTAATAAATTTCGAAAATATACCTTCTACTAAGGGTACGTTATCAGGAAATTATTAATATGAATTTAATAATAATCGATTATGGGTCTGGGAATCTTAGATCTGTTGAAAATGCTTTTTTTAATTCAATCACTGAAAATAATTTAAAATGTAAAATTAAGGTGACAAATAATTTGCAGTCCATTACTAATGCAGACTTTTTGATCTTACCTGGTGTTGGTTCTTATCCTGATTGTAAAAAAGGATTGCAAGAGATAGACGGATTAATTGAAGTTTTATCTGAACAAGTAATATACAAAAAGAAAAAATTTCTTGGTATATGTGTTGGAATGCAATTGATGTTTGACTTTAGCCTAGAAAAAATAAAAACATCAGGGTTTAGTTGGTTGAGTGGTAATTTTAAAAAAATCAAAACGGTTGGTCTAGATTATCTTGGAAGAAATTTTAAAGTTCCTCATATGGGATGGAACAGTTTACAGTTACAATATGCTAATCACCCAATACTTAAAAATTTAAATGAAAAGGATCAATATTATTTCGTTCACTCTTATTACTTGGAAAACAATGAAAAAAATCAATTAATAGCGAGTACTAATTATTGTCATGAAATACCTGCAATCGTTGGTAAGGATAATTATATAGGAGTGCAGTTTCATCCTGAAAAAAGCAGTTTTTCAGGTCAAAAATTAATTTCTAATTGGCTCAAATGGCAGCCCTAAAATGAAAAGATAAATGATGGTAAAACTTTTAAAGAAATATAACGTAAAGGCTGAAATTTGCAAAAGCTTAAATAAGGTTGATCTGCAAGAACTTTGTGATGCAACAGAAGAAGCCATTATAGGCGGAGGAGGTTTCGGTTGGATATCACCGCCATCATTAAAAATGTTACAAAATTATTGGAAAGGTGTTCTGCTTATACCTGAAAGGATTCTTATTTTAGGTAAGCTTGATAACGTAATTGCCGGTTCAGTTCAAATAATCAAGCCTGCTAAAAATAATGAAGCACAATCACATTCTTGTATATTAAGTACTTTTTTCTTTGCTCCTTGGGCAAGAGGTTTTGGTTTAGCAAAGGCAGTGTTTCAGAAAGCAGAGTTAAAGGCAAAACAGGATGGTTTCAAAGTAATGAATCTTGAAGTTAGAGAAACACAGCACAGGGCTATACAATTATATGAACAAGCAGGTTTTATAAGGTCTGGTGTAAATCCCAAAGCAGTCCTTATAAATGATAGATATATTACTGGTTATTATTATTATAAAGAGTTGTGAGATGACAAAAGAACAATTTATATTATACCCAGCAATAGATATTAAAAATGGAAAATGTGTAAGACTTTTATTTGGAGAGATGGGAAATGAAACAATTTATAATAATAATCCAATAGACCAAGCTATGTGGTTTATAGACCAAGGTGCCAAATGGTTGCATATTGTTGATCTAGACGGTGCTGTTGAAGGAAAAAGTGTAAATAAAATTGTAATTCAAAAGCTTTTAAAAAAAATTCAGAATAAAGCTAATATTCAGTTAGGTGGTGGTATTAGAAATTTAGAAAATATTGATTTTTGGTTACAAAATTCTGTTGAAAGATTGATCTTAGGGACATTAGCTTTTGAAAATCCAAATTTTATAAAAAAATTGGAAAATCAATATTATAAAAAAATTGTAATAGGTGCAGATGTTAGGAACGGTATGATTGCATCACATGGTTGGAAAAATCAATCTAATATAAGTGCTACTGATCTAATAAAAAAATTCAATCCCTCTATTATTAATTCTGTTATATACACTGACATATCAAGAGATGGAAGTTTGCAGGGAGTTAGTCTTGATGACACTATTAATTTTGCAAAATCTATTCCTCATCCCGTTATTGCCTCTGGAGGTGTTTCGTCATTGAATGACATTATCAGATTAAGTAACCAATTTTCAAATGGTATTGAGGGTGTGATAATTGGAAGAGCGTTATATGAAAAAAAGTTCACTTTAACAGAGGCTTTACAAAAAGTAAAAAAGGCAAAATTTTGATGTTGTCAACACGAGTAATTGCATGCCTGGATGTTCATGATGGAAGAATAGTTAAAGGAATTAACTTCGTTGACTTAAAAGATGCTGGAGATCCAGTAGAACAAGCTAATTTGTATAGTAAAACAGGAGCTGATGAAATTTGTTTCTTAGATATTTCTGCGACACATGAAGAAAGAAAAACTATGTTTGATGTAATTTCAAAAACAGCTGAATCATGTTTTGTACCTCTCACTGTCGGTGGAGGTATAAATAATTTAAGTGATTTCCGTGAATTGTTAGCCTGTGGTGCAGATAAAGTTTCAATTAATTCGGCAGCAGTATATAATCCAGAAATAATCAAACATTCTTCTGATAAATTTGGGAATCAGTGTGTAGTATTAGCGATTGATGCTATTGAGAGTAAAATTATGCCAAGTGGATATGAAGTGACCACGCATGGAGGAAGAAAAAAAACAAATATGGATGTACTAAATTGGGCAAAACAGGGAGTTGAGAACGGTGCAGGTGAAATCTTATTGACCTCAATGACTACAGATGGAATGAAAACAGGCTATAATCTTAATCTCACTAAATTAGTTTCTGAAAACGTTTCTGTTCCTGTAATTGCATCAGGTGGTGCAGGCAATCCTAAAGATATGGTAGATGTCGTGCTTAAATCTGGTGCTTCGGCAGTTTTAGCAGCTTCTATTTTTCATTTTGGCATTCACTCAATATTATCAGTAAAAAAAGAGATGTTTAAAAATGGCATCCATGTAAGAGATTGTGAAAATAAAAAATGAATGATCAATTTATTAATCAGATGTTTAACGATTTAAAAATAAGAAAAAATATAAATGAAAATAAATCTTATACTGCTCATTTACTTAATAATCCTGAATTATTAGGAAAAAAAATAGGAGAAGAATCCTCAGAATTAATTATTGATTTTATTAAAAAAAATAAAAAAGGAACTATTTCTGAATCTGCAGATCTTATATACCATTTACTTGTTTTATGGGTCTCAATTGGTATAGATCCTAATGATGTCTGGGAGGAATTATCTAATAGAAAGTTAAGATCTGGTTTTGAAGAAAAAAAGAGTAGGAGTTTAAAAAATGAACAAAAATTATGATGAAAATAATATTTTTGCAAAAATATTAAGATTAGAGATTCCATGTCATAAGATACTTGAAAATGATCATGCTCTAGCCTTTTCTGATATTAATCCACAATCAGTTATACATGTTTTAGTTATTCCCAAAAAAGCGTATCTTAATTTATACGATTTTACGGAAAATGCTTCAATTAGTGAAATAGAACTTCTTTGGAAATTAGTAAATGACGTAATTAAGCTAAACAAAATTTCAGAAAAAGGCTTTAGGATTATCTCAAATTCTGGAGATGATGGTAATCAAGATGTACCACATTTTCACGTTCATTTACTAGGTGGTAAGAATTTAGGTAGAATGATCAATTAAATATTAAGTTTCTTTTCTATAAAATCCCAAAAAATTTCCTCAATTGCTATTGTTTCGTAAGACCTTATTTCTCTTATTCCTGTAGGTGATGTAACGTTAATTTCAGTAATAAAGTCTCCTATAATATCTATTCCTACAAAATACAATTCTTTATCCTTTAAGGGTTGTGAAATTTCATTACAAATAAATTTATCTCTTTTTGTCAAAGTTGTTTTTTCTGGCTTGCCACCAACATGCATATTTGATCTACTTTCTCCTTTTCTTGGAATTCTGTTTATTGCGCCTACAACTTCACCATTTACCAAAATTACCCTCTTATCACCATTTCTTACATCGCTTAAATATTCTTGTATCATAAGAGGTTGTTTGTTTTGGGCAAAAAACATTTCTAAAATTGAATTAAAATTCTCATCATTAGGAAGAACATGAAACACACCCTGTCCACCATTGCCATATAATGGTTTAATTATTATATCGTTGTATTCATCTCTGAAACTTTTAATTATTTTGGGATCTCTTGATATTAAAGTTTTTGGCATTAAGTGGGAGAAATTTGTAACAAATATTTTTTCTGGAGCATTTCTTACCTCATGGGGATTATTAACAATTAATACAGAATCGGACAGTTTTTCTAAAATATGTGTCGCAGTAATATAGGACATATCAAAAGGTGGGTCTTGTCTCATCATTATTACGTCATAATGCTTTAGAGGTTGGATTATTTTATCGTAATATTCATAATCTAGTGTTTCATTATCTGAGGACAACTCAATTTTACATATATTAGCAAAAATTTGACCTGATTTTAAAAAAAGGTCATCTGGTGTAAAAAAACTTATTTCATGTTTTCTTTCCTGAGCCTCAAGAGCTAGCGCAAAAGTAGTATCACCTTTAAGATCAAGCTTTTCAAAAGGATCCATAAGAAACGCAATTTTTAAATTGCCTGTCATCTCTTGTCATTATTTAAAATTATATAATTATAAACTTCCTTTACATATCTTGCGCTAGACGCATGATTCTTTACAAGAAGCATTTCTTCTTTGTTAGTTGCAACGCCGCTAAGATAGACCTTGTCATTAACAACATCTATTGAATAATTTAAGCTATTAATCTTTTTATCTGACATTATTCTTGCTCTTATCTCTCCCAGAGAAGCTAAATCTCTTGCTATATTTTTTATAAATGAAGTATCAGTTATTTGAAGTTCATTATTTACTTCATTAACACCTCTTATATTCCAGGCTAATTTAGTAAATTCAATTTTATTACTTGGTTTTTTTACTTTACCTGTTATTAAGACTGCACCATTATTAACAAATATTTTAGTGTCATTTATTAAATTTTTGTCTAGTTTATAGACCAAATTTGATATTTTTGTTTTTATAACGTTATCACTTATAGTAGTTCCTATTCCCTTTTCTTTTGACGCAGCACCTAGAGATACCATACCTACTGTTCCTATAATTGGACCGCATGATTGTAAAAAAAGAGTAACTACAGATACAAATAATAATTTTTTCAAGTTTGACACCTTTTGTATAATTTTATAAATTTTATTTTTTTTTCATGAAGTTTTTAATTTTCAAAGCCTCATTATAAATTAATTTTCTTGGAAAATTAGTTTCATCAATTGTTTTATTAACTGTATCACGAAGAGAAAATTTTTGTAGTTTCTTTTTTATATTAATTTTTAAAGTTTCAATGTTCACATCATTTTTTTGGTCATAACCATCAATTATAATTACAATTTCCCCTTTCAAAGGTTTATTATTTAATTCTTTTTCATAAATTAAACTTCTAATGTTTTGTAAGTCACTGGAAATTACATCTTCATAAATTTTAGTAAGTTCTCGTGCGATAGAAATTTTTCTGTTTCCATAGATTTTAAATATTATCTCAAGAGTATCTATTAACCTTAAACAAGTATCAAACCATATTCCAGTCATTGGATAAAATTTAGTAAGAGTAAATTGTTTTATTTTACTATTTTTTTTGGAAGAAACAAAACCTCCAAAATAAAATTGATTTGTAGGTAGACCTGACAGTATTAACCCATTTATCACAGAAGAAGGGCCAGGTACATGTGTAACTTTAACTTTATGTAAATAGCAGTCTTGAACAAGTTTATAACCTGGATCAGATATTAACGGAGTTCCTGCATCGCTAACTAATCCTATACTTTTATTTGATAGCAATTGTTTTAAAACATAAGGTCTTTTTTGTGCGGCATTATTATCATTATATGAAATCATGTTTCCTCTATTAATATTGAGATACGCAAGTAATTTTTTAGTTTTTCTAGTATCTTCACATAGTAAAATATCTACCAAAGTTAAAAGTTGAATAGCTCTTAGGCTAATATCGTCAAAATTTCCAATTGGTGTGGCTATAATATATAAACACCCTCCAAAATGTTTGATTTCACAATCATTAGAAGGTTTTAGATATTCTTTACTTAACTTTTCCAATAGATTACCCTAATTTTATAACGTAACATCAAATGTGTATTTATGTTTATTTTTAATGTTAAATATAATCTTACTATTTATTTTTGTATATTGTTAATGATTGTTGGATGTCAAAATACTACTGAAAAAATTGTAGTTGAAAATAAAATATCAACAAAATTTTCAAAAAAAGATAATGAGTCTTCGAATAATAAAAATTTTACTAAAAATAAAATCATAAAAAGTGAAATCACTTTAAATGTTAATAAACTTAAACCAAAACAAAATGAAAATGATGTTGTTTTTGAATTTAAAAATGAAAGATTACTCCAAGGAAGAGACAAGTTAAAAGTAACAGAAGAATCTAAAGCCAATCAGGCCTTATCAGCAGTCTTTAAAATGTTAAAACAGAATTTAAGCTTAGATAATAACAATCTCAATTTGAAAAGTAGTGGAAAAATTTCATTAGAAAATAGATATTTTAACTCAAAAAAAGATGATGCTTTATACAATAATATTTTAGCTTTTCTTCCACTAACTGGTTCTTATGCTAATTACGGTATTAAAATTAGAAAAGCATTAGATCTTAGTGTTCTGAATTATGGTAATGATAAACTTAAAATGATTTATTTTGATACAGGCAAAATAATTAATGAAAAAATCATAAAAAAATTATTTAATAATATAAATCCTAGCCTAGTTATAGGACCATTTAGAAGAGAAATTTTATTAAATATTAAACCTATCGCTAAATCTAAATTTATACCAATATTGACCTTTTCAAATGATATATCATTAATAGAAAATAATATTTGGTCCTTAGGACTTTCTCCAGAAGAACAAGTAGAAAGTGTTATTTCATGCGCACTTAGTAATGGGTATAAAAATTTTGGTATAGTAGCTCCTGATAATCTATATGGTAGGATTTTAACTAATGCATCTATAGATTTAATAAGTGATTTTAAAAATAATAAATACAAAAATATTTTACTTACTAATAACCAGATAAATGATAAATCAAAATTATTTTCTATACTAAAACGTTTTTTGCAATTCAGCGAGAACCAGACGATTCACACAAGGTTTGACTCAATTATTATAGGTGGCAGTAAAGAATTTATTTTAGAAATAGCTCCATTATTGGCTTTTTTTAATGTAGATTCTAAGTATATAAAAATTTTGGGGACTGAAAAATTTAACCTTAAAGAAATAAAAAATGAACCTTCATTAATTAAAGCATGGTTTCCTCTTATTCTCAGTAAAAACGACAATGAATTTAAACTCTTCTGGCAAGAAATTTGGGGAGATAATGTAAATTACTTTTCAAATGCAGGATTTGACTCTGGTATTATTGGCATAAATTACGTTAATGAAGAAAAAAATGGTTTAAAATTTTTAAAAAGCGCCTTAGGTCCAATAACAGGTTTAAACTTTAATTCAGATGGCTTCGTTAGAAAACCTATTTATGTTAAGCAGATAGAAAATTTTGGAAAATTAACTAATATTGAAAATTGTAATAATTTAAGAATTAATTAAAAAATTAATAATACTATTTAATTTAATCATATAATTTTTATTAACTTTTAAAAAACCATTTTTAATTTTTATTACATTTTTATTTTGTAGTTCTTTGAAAGCGTCACTTTCTATTATTGATTTATCATGTAATTTGAAAGTTTCTATACCCTCATTCAACCTTAGTCCCATTGTTAATGTATCAATGTCTGATGTTGTACTATCGAAAAAATTAGTTTTTTCAAATTGTGATTTATTAAAGTTTTTAGATACCCAAGTTTTTGGATTTTTATAATTTTGATACTCAACTCGTTTAATATTGGATTTTGATGACCATATCCTACCATATGCGCCTGGACCTATACCTATCCAGTTTTCTGACTTCCAATAGTTTAAATTATGATTGCATTCAAAGCCTTTTTTGGCGTAATTTGAGACTTCATACTTAAAAATATTGTGATTTTTCAGTATTTCGTTAGATATCTTATAAAAATCAGCAGCGTGGTCATTGTCAATTACATTTAATAGGCCCTTTTTATAATCCGTATAAAACTTTGTACCTTGTTCAATGGTCAGTTGATAAAGCGACAAATGTTGCAAATTATTATTTTTAAGAAATTCTTCTAATTCATTTGTCCATTCTAAAATTTTTTGACCGTGAAGAGCATATATTAAATCTACGGACACATTGTTAAATGTTTTAGTAGCGTGTTCTACAGCTATTTTTGCATTCATACTATTGTGAAGTCGTCCTAAAAACTTTAAATTTTTATCATTTAATGATTGCACGCCAATAGATAATCTGTTTATTCCTATATTTTTTAAATCGTAAAATTTATTTCTTTCATATGAGCTTGGATTAGCTTCAAGAGAAATTTCTATATTTTCTTCAAATCCGAACAAATCTAAAGAAGTGTTTAGGATACTCTCTATTATTTCCAAAGGCATAAGGGAAGGTGTTCCCCCTCCAAAAAAAATAGTATTTAATTTATTGGAATTTACACGGTGTTCTAATAATTGTTTTTTCATTTCATGCAATTGATTAGTGTAAGATTGTATCCAATCTTTAGAATTAATTGGCTCGTTTACATGAGAATTAAAATCACAATAAGGACATTTAGCCTCACAATAAGGCCAATGAATGTATAGGCTCAATAAGTTATTATTATTTTTAATTAACACTTTAAACTAGGAAAACATAAATTTATTAATTTATTAAAAGCTATAGCTCTATGACTAATTTTATGTTTAAAATCAGGGTCAATTTCAGCAAAAGTTATATCATAACCTAATGGTTTAAAGATTGGATCATAGCCAAAACCCTTATCACCTTTTGGTGGCCAGGAAAATTTTCCGTCGATACCTCCTGAGACTGTAACATCATAATTATCAGGCCAAGAGATTGATAAAGAACATATAAAGTGACAATTATAGTTAGGATTTTTTTTTCCTTTAATAGCACTGTTTATTTTTGACATTGCTTTATTAAAATCTTTATTTGGACCTGCCCACCTTGCAGAGTAAATACCAGGATCACCATTAAGATCAGAAAAACATATTCCACTGTCATCTGATATGCTTGGTAATCCAGTATGTTGAGTTACAAAAGTTGATTTAATTAGAGCATTTTCTTCAAATGTTAAACCATTTTCTTCTGGTTCTTCTATATCAAAATCATATGCAGATAAAATTTGAATATCTAAGGGTTCCAATAAATTCTTAATTTCAGTAATCTTGCCTTTATTATGACTAGCAATAACTAACTTTTTATCTTTAAAAATACGCATATTATAAGAATTATTCCATATTAAGCGTTTGTCTTTGAATTTTAAAAATATTCTTTGTACCGCTTTCTGCTAATTCTAAAAGTTTTAAAAATTGCTCTTTATTAAAAGGTTTTTCTTCTGCAGTAGTTTGAATTTCAACAATTCCATTATTAGCTGTCATAACAAAGTTTCCATCTGTCTCTGCATTAGAATCTTCTTCGTAATCAAGGTCAATTATCTCAAAATTGTTATATATACCACACGAAATTGCACCGACTTGATCGAATATTGGATTTTCGGTAATTTTTCCAGATTTAAGTAAAAAATTTACTGATTCGTAAAGTGCAACCCAAGCCCCTGTAATAGAGGCTGTTCTTGTTCCACCATCTGCCTGAATTACGTCACAATCTATTTTAATTTGATGATCCCCTAGCTTTTTCAAATCTACAATTGATCTGAGTGATCTTCCAATTAATCTTTGTATCTCCTGCGTACGACCAGATGGTTTTCCCTTGGAAACCTCTCTATCCATCCTAGAATGTGTTGATCTTGGGAGCATACCATATTCAGCTGTAATCCAACCTTTACCTGAGTTTCTTAACCATGGTGGTAATTTAGTATCAACGGAAGCTGTACATAAAACATGAGTGTTTCCAAATTTTGCTAAGCAAGATCCCTCAGCATAAGGAGAAATTTGAGATTCTAATTTTATCTCTCTCATTTGGTTATATTGTCTATTTGACGGTCTTTTAAACATATTAACTCTTTATAAATAACTAAACATAAAAATTATTTCTAACTTAAAACATTCAAAAGTTCTATTTTAATATTAAAATTTTTACCTCTTGCAAATCTTAATGAGATTTACTATTTCAAACCAATATCTAAATTATCTCTGGAGCAATAAATTGTCTGAAAAAAAAGATACATCTAATATTGATAATGAAACAAACCTCACTGACGTAGACGCTGCTGAAATGGATAAAATTTCAGATAAGGAAATTTCTGATGTTCATGATAATGGAGAAGATATATCTAATGATGAAATTAATACAAATCTTCAAAAACAAGTTACAGACTTAAAAGACCAATTAATGCGAAGCTTAGCTGATGGTGAAAACTTAAGAAAAAGGACCCTTAAGGAAGTCGAGCATGCTAAAAAATACAGTCATATTACTTTTGTGAGAGATTTAGTTTCTTCTGTTGATAATTTTCAAAGAGCATTAGAATCAGTTCCTGACGATAATTCTCAGTTATCTGATCCTATAAAAAATTTAATTATAGGCTTAGATATTGTTGAAAAAGAAATTATTACTACTTTTGAAAAGCATAATTTAAAACAAATTCATCCGTTAGGAGAGAAGTTTGATTATAATTTTCATCAAGCTATGTTCGAAGTTCCTACAAACGACACTGAACCCGGTATTGTTGTTGAAGTTTCTCAAAAGGGTTATTTATTACATGATAGATTAGTTAGGCCTGCAATGGTAGGTATTTCAAAAAAAATAGAAGACAGAGAAGTTAATGATAAGAAAATGGATAAAAATTAATTTTAGATAAATAATTTTTTCATAATCTTGTAAATACAACAACTTAACCCATATAAAGTTTGTTGTTTATTATAATAATAACACTGCTAACGATAATTAAATGTAGGGAGTTTGTTAATGTCTAAAGTTATTGGTATTGATCTGGGTACTACCAATTCGTGCGTATCAGTTATGGATGGGAAATCACCAAAAATCATTGAAAATAGTGAAGGTGCTAGAACTACACCCTCTATGGTTGGTATTACAGATGACGAAAGATTAGTTGGTCAACCAGCTAAAAGACAAGCGGTAACAAACCCAGAAAATACTCTTTTTGCAATTAAAAGATTAATTGGAAGGAGACATGACGATAAATATTCTAAGAAGTTTTCGGAATTAGTTCCTTACAAAATTGTTTCAGCTAAAAATGGTGATGCTTGGGTTCAAGCTAATGGTCAAGACTATGCACCCTCAGAAGTTTCAAGTTTTATATTAAGAAAACTTAAAGAAGATGCCGAAGCTTTTCTAGGTGAAACAGTTGAAAAGGCAGTTATTACTGTTCCAGCATATTTCAATGATGCTCAGAGGCAAGCTACTAAAGATGCAGGAAAAATAGCTGGTTTAGAAGTATTAAGAATTATTAATGAACCAACCGCAGCAGCCTTAGCTTATGGCCTCGATAAAAAAGAAAGTGGTACAATTGCAGTTTATGACCTTGGTGGAGGTACCTTTGACGTTTCGATTCTTGAAGTTGGAGACGGTGTCTTTGAAGTTAAATCTACTAATGGAGATACTTTTTTAGGTGGTGAAGACTTTGATCAGCGCATTATAGACTACATTGCAGATCAATTTAAAAAAGATAACGGTATTGATTTAAGAACAGACAAATTAGCCCTTCAAAGAATGAAAGAAGCTGCAGAAAAAGCTAAAATTGAACTTTCAAGTGCAGCACAAACTGACGTTAATCTTCCATTTGTTACTGCAGATGCAAGTGGTCCAAAACACCTAAATGTTAAATTAACAAGATCTCAATATGAAGGCCTTGTTGATGATTTAATAACTAAAAGTATTGATCCTTGCAAAGCAGCTCTTAAAGATGCTGGTGTTAGTGCAAGTGATATAGACGAGGTTATTTTGGTAGGTGGAATGACCAGAATGCCAAAAATAATTGAAGCTGTATCTACATTCTTCAAAACTGAACCTCACAGAGGTGTTAATCCAGATGAAGTTGTCGCCTCTGGAGCGGCTATTCAAGGTGGTGTTTTAATGGGAGACGTTAAAGACGTTCTTCTACTTGATGTAACACCTTTATCATTAGGTATTGAAACATTGGGTGGGGTGTTTACTAGATTGATTGACAGAAATACAACTATTCCCTCAAAAAAATCTCAAACATTTTCAACTGCTGAAGATAATCAATCTGCTGTTACAATACGTGTTTCACAAGGTGAAAGGGAGATGGCTTCAGACAACAAGTCTTTAGGAGAGTTTAATCTTGAAGGTATTGCTTCAGCACCTAGAGGAGTCCCTCAGATAGAAGTAACATTTGATATTGATGCAAATGGTATTGTTAATGTTAGCGCTCAAGACAAAGCAACTGGCAAAGCACATAATATTACTATTCAAGCGTCTGGTGGTCTTGATGATAATGAAATTGAGAGAATGGTTAAAGAAGCAGAAGACAACGCAGAAGCTGATAAAGAGAAAAGGGAAGTTATTGATGTTCGAAATCAGGCTGAGTCTATGATACACGGTGCTGAAAAATCTCTAACTGATTTAGGCGATAAGGCAGACCCTAGTGCTAAAACTGAAGTAGAACAAGCAATTGTAGATGTTAAAACTGCTCTTGAAGGTGAGGAGATAAATGATATTAAAGAAAAAACATCCGCTTTATCAGCCGTAATGATGAAAATGGGTGAGGCTGCTTATAAAGCAAATGAAGAAAAAAATACTGAAAACTCTGAAGCAACGAATACATCAAGTGAGAATAAGGAAGATGTTGTTGATGCTGATTTTGAAGAAGTGAAGGATAACGAAGAAAAAAAAGACGCTTCCTAAAATATATATAGATATACTTAAGGTATTAAAATGGCACGTGATTATTATGATATATTAGGGTTATCTAAATCAGCATCAGATAGTGAAATTAAGTCATCTTACCGAAAATTAGCTATGAAATATCACCCAGATAGAAATCCTGGTGATAAAAAGGCCGAGGATAAATTTAAAGAAATCTCAGAATCTTATGAGATACTTAAGGACCCACAAAAAAAAGCTGCATATGATCAGTATGGACATGCTGCCTTTTCTCAAGGTACTAGTGGCGGGGCTTCTGGAGGATTTTCAGGTTTTGGAAGTGGTGGATTTTCTGATATTTTTGAAGATATGTTTGGCATGGGTGGAGGTTCAGAAAGAAGATCTGCTTCTACAGGATCAGATTTAAGATATGATTTATCTGTGTCACTTGAACAAGCTTACTCTGGCGACCAGGTTGAAATATCTTTAACAGTACCAACAAAGTGTGAGTCATGTAATGGAACTGGAGCTAACAAAGGATCTCAGCCAAAACAATGTAGTCAGTGTGGTGGTTATGGAAAAGTTAGGGCACAACAAGGTTTTTTCACGATAGAAAGAACATGTGCCACTTGTTCTGGTGCTGGAGAAATCATAGGGGATCCTTGTAGAGTTTGTAAAGGTCAGGGACGAGTTAATAAAAATAAAAAACTATCTGTAAATGTACCTGCAGGAGTTGATAATGGAACGCGCATCCGCCTTTCTGGTGAAGGCGAAGCTGGTGCAAGAGGGTCATCACCGGGTGATTTATATATTTTTATAGATATTAAAGATCACTCTATTTTTCAAAGAGATGGCAAAGACACTTTTATAGAAGTACCTGTATCTTTTATTGATGCTGTATTAGGTAATTCAATTCAAGTTCCTTGTATAGATGGATCAAAAGCTAAAATGAATTTAAGCTCTGGCACACAAAGTGGTACTCGCTTGAGGATGAAAGGTAAAGGTATGCCTGGACTTCGCGGAGCGTCCAGAGGGGATCAATATGTCCAAATAAATGTGGAAACACCAGTTGGCATCTCAAGGAAACAAGAAGATTTATTTAAGCAAATTAAAGACTTAGGTATCGATAAAATTAGTCCCAAAACTAGTAGATTTAAAAAACTGATACAGTAGTTAATATTTTTGTATAAGATAATTAATTAAAACATAAAAGAGCTAAATATGAAAAAAATCTCTCTCTCCATTCCAGGAGGTAATGGACGTATGGGCAAAACCTTGCTTGGTCTGATTATAGAAAATGAAAAAAAATATAATTTAGCTAGCTCCACATGCTTGCCAAATGAAAATGAGGTCGGTTTTGATATAGGATTGTTAGTTGGAAAGAGCAAAATCTCTAAAAAATTAGAAACTGATTCTTCATCGTTATTTCAAAATTCAGATGTATTAATTGATTTCACTGTCCCAGAAGCCACAATGTTTCACGCTAAAAAATGTTATGAAAATAATATGTCTATAGTAATAGGTACTACCGGTTTGAGTGAATCTCAAGAAGAAGAATTATTAATTTTATCAAAAAAAATTCCTATTGTTTACTCCGCTAACTTTTCCATTGGAGTGACTTTATTATCTAGTTTAGTATCAAGCTCAACAAAAATGTTAGGTTCAGAATGGGATATTGAAATTTTAGAGATGCATCATAAACATAAAATTGACGCTCCATCTGGTACGGCACTGTTGCTTGGAAAATCAGCAGCAAAAGCAAGAGGTCAAGAATTATCAGATGTAAAATCAGTTTCTAGAGATGGTATTGTTGGAAAAAGAAAAGATTCTGAAATAGGTTTTGCAGTTTTGAGGGGAGGGGATATTGTCGGAGAGCATACTGTTTTATTTTCCCACCAAGGAGAAAGGATTGAACTGGTTCACAAAGCTACGGACAGGTCAATATTTGCTTCTGGAGCCTTAAGAGCATCCTATTGGGCTGCCTCAGCTGACCCTGGTTTCTATAGTCTATCAGATGTTTTAAAAAATGGTGGATAGAATTTATAATTACTTAATTAAGTTTTTTACTTATTTCTTTTAAACATTTTTGAGCTTCAATTTTTCCAAAAAGTTTTGTTGATCGTGTCTGAATATAATTTACACGATAACCATTAATTTCTCTAAGTAAGAAAACATCCAAAAAACAGCTTGAAAAGTAATATTGATAATTTTTTAATTTACCTTCTTCTTTTATAAAATCACTTTGGCCCATTTTCTCGGTTAATTTTTTTTCGGACCAGTTTTTAATTATATCAAGGTCAAATTTTTTAGTTTTAGGAATACTTATTTTTTTACTAAGAGCTGTAGTTTTAACCTTTTGTTTCTGGTTTGGTACTTTTATGGGAGCCATTTCATCTTTATTTGAACTTTTCTTGTTTTCAATTTTCTTACTTTTACTTTGTGTATCTTTTCCTTCTATGCTAATTATTTCCTTTTTCTGATTTTCTTTAACCGTATCAAGAAAAATATTTTTATGTTCTAAGGTGTGGCATGAACTTAGAAAGAAAATTGTGACAAAATATAAAATAATTTTATTTAGATTTGATTTCATAAATGATATTCATAAATATTGTTTACTATTAAGTCTAATTAAAAATTATTTTTGAGGGAAAATGATAAATTCAAAATATCAAATCTGTTTTATTGGTAATGCTATTGTAGACATCATTTCTAAAATTACGGATGAAAAATTAGATGAATTAAAAATCCCAAAGGGATCAATGCAACTTGTTGATGAAAAATCATCTACCAAAATTTTAAATTATATAAAAAATCAGACCATAATTTCTGGTGGAAGTGCTGCAAACACAGCTGTTGGTTTTAGTTCATTTGGAGGTAGTTGTTCCTTTATGGGACAAACAGGTGATGATGATTTTGGAATCTTATTTTCAAAAGATCTTAATAGTTCTGGTGTTTTTTATGAAAATAAAATTGTTCAGGTTTTAGGAAAGACATCAAAAAGTATTGTCTTAGTCACTCCTGATGCAGAAAGAAGTATGAATACATATCTAGGAGCAAGTACTCAATTCAACATAGATTGTATTAATGAAGACTTAATTATAAATAGTAAAATAATTTATATAGAAGGCTATTTATTTGATCAATCTGATGCCAAAAAAGCTATTTACCATTGTTGCAAACTAGCAAAAGCTAATAACTGTAGGATTGCACTAAGCTTGTCAGATTCATTTTGTGTTGACAGACATCGAGAAGAACTTTGTGATTTAATTAATAAATATGTTGATATTATTTTTGCTAACGAAACGGAGATTCAAAGCTTGTATCAATCTAATTTACAAGAAAGTTTAAAAAAAATCAGAGAGGTTGTAGAAATTGGGGCAATTACTTTAGGATCTAAAGGCTCAATTGTTTTTCAAAATCAGGTCAAATATTTAGTTCCTGCAATTATAGTCAATGATCCTGTTGATACCACGGGTGCGGGCGATATATTCGCATCTGGATTTTTGTTTGGCCTAATCAACAAATACTCAATAAAAGATTGTGGAAAGTTAGGAAGCAAAGTAGCTTCGGATATAATTAAATATATTGGTGCAAGACCCAAAATTTCATTTAAAACATTTCTTAATTAGTATATAATGAATTATAAGCTGCAAAAGATGCAGAATTAACAATATCAGAAACAGAAGAGCCCATTTGAACAATTTGGAATGGTTTTTCTCCTCCTATCATTAAAGGTCCTAAAATTGATCCTCCACCGAGTTTCTGTAATAATTTAAAAGAAATATTTGCTGATAATAAACTTGGCATAATTAAAACATTAGCTGGGCCAGAAAGTCTACAAAATGGGTAGTTCTCTCTAATGTGGTCATAATCTAGTGCAACTTCAGGCGTCATTTCTCCGTCAAACTCGAAATTAACATTTCTTGTATTTAATATATTTACAGCTTCTTTTAAGTTTTTAGAGCTAGGTCTGGTTAAACTTCCAAAATTAGAAAATGACAACAAGGCCACACGAGGGGTGTAACCTAAACTCCTTACAGTATTTGCTATACCTGTTGCAATATTAGCTAATTGTTCTGCATTTGGCGTGTCATGTATATTAACATCACCAATAAAAACAGTTCTTTCTTTTGAGACCATCATTGACATTGATAAAAAGCTTTCATCATTTTTTGGTGAAATCACTTTTGTTATATCATCAAAGCATCGTCCAAAAGGTCTAGTTACTCCAGTTATCATCGCATCCGCATCCCCTGAAGATACCATTGATGCAGCAAAAACATTTCTGTCTTGGTTTATTAATCTTTGACAATCCCTTCTTAAATGACCATGTCGATGAAGTCTTTTATAAAGACTATCTATATAACTTTTGTTATTTTTACTCAAACTAGCATTATGTATTATTAATTCATTTAGACCTTCCAGGTTAACTTCTTTCATGGTTTCTCTAACTCTATTTTCTCTTCCGATTAAAATTGGAATTCCAAAACCTGAGTTATAAAATGATAAAGCAGCACGTATTGTTTTTTCTTCTTCGCCTTCTGCAAAAACAACTTTTTGTTTTTTACTTTTTATTCTTGATTTTATTGGCTCTAAAATCGAGGCTATAGGGTTAGTTCTACCTTCTAATTCTCTTCTATATGCATCCAAATTTTTAATAGGATTCTTAGCAACGCCACTATCCATTGCAGCTTTTGCAACAGCAGATGAAACAGATGAAATAAGTCTTGGATCAAAAGGTGCAGGTATTATGTAATCATTGCCGTAATGTAATTGAACCCCGTGATAAGCAGCATTAACCTCATCAGGCACATCCTGTCTAGCTAATTCAGCTATTGCATTTGCTGCTGCAATTTTCATTTCTTCGTTAATAGTGATTGCTCTAACATCTAGAGCTCCTCTAAAAATATAAGGAAATCCTAGGACATTATTTACCTGATTGGGATAATCAGATCTTCCAGTAGCAATAATAGCGTCTGATCTTACACTTTTCACTTCTTCCGGCATAATTTCAGGTGTAGGGTTTGCCATAGCAAATATTATAGGCTTGCTGGCCATGCTTTCTACCATTTTTTTTGTAACTGATCCTGGAACTGATAACCCCAAGAAAACGTCTGAGTTTTTGATTGCTTCTTCTAAAGTTCTAGCTTTTGTGTCTACAGTGTGTCCAGATTTCCATTGGTTCATATTAGTTTGTCTTCCTTTGTATAAGACTCCATCACGATCAACTAATATTATATTTTCATTTTGTGCTCCCATGCCCTTTAAAAGTTCAACACAAGCTATTGAAGCTGCACCTGCTCCATTACACACAAACCTAGTATTTTTTATGTTTCTATTAGTTAAATGCAGTGCATTTATTATTCCGGCAGCAGTAACAATTGCTGTTCCATGTTGGTCATCATGAAAAACTGGAATTTTCGTTATTTCTCGTAATCTTTGCTCAATAATAAAACAATCAGGTGCCTTTATATCTTCCAGATTAATTCCACCAAAACTTGGCTCAAGTAAGGAGACTGCGTCAATAAATTTTTCTGTGTCTTCTGTGTCTATTTCTAAATCAATACCATCTACATCAGCAAACTTTTTAAATAATACTGCCTTTCCCTCCATTACAGGTTTCGAAGCAGAAGCACCAATATTACCAAGACCTAGTACGGCTGTTCCATTTGAAATAACAGCAACTATATTCCCTTTTGAAGTGAAGTCATAAACTGTTTCTGGGTTTTTTTCTATTTCAAGGCAAGGTGTTGCTACACCCGGCGAATATGCTAATGATAAATCATGCGAACTAATTAAAGGGGTTGTTGGTGTTATTTCTAATTTACCAGGCCGACCTTTTTTGTGATATTCTAAAGCTTCTTTTTCTAAATTTGATTTTACAGTATCATCTTTTTTGTTAGTAGACATTTTTTCCTCAAAAACTTAAAATGCTTTCTCACGGACTATAACTCACTTTTGTAAAAAGGTCTTAATAAATTATATTTTATCGAAAATAATAAAATTATAAATAAAGTTAATTTAGTTTCTTTTAAAAGGAAATTTCATTGTGAACAATGAAAATACTCCAATGATGGAGCAATATTTAAAAATTAAAAACCAACACAAAGATGCTTTGCTTTTTTACAGGATGGGTGATTTTTATGAGTTGTTTTTTGAAGATGCGGTTTTGGCTTCTCAAGCATTAGATATTGCTTTGACTAAAAGAGGTAAATCAAATGGTAAAGATATCCCAATGTGTGGTGTTCCATTTCATTCAGCAGACAATTATTTACCTAAATTAATCAAAAAAGGATTCAATGTTGCTGTATGCGAACAAACTGAAACATCAGAAGAAGCGAAAATAAAATTAAAAAAAGGTCCACTTAAAAGGGAAGTGGTAAGAATAATTTCACCTGGCACTTTGACAGAGGATAATCTACTTGAGAGAAATACTAATAATTTTCTAGGTGCTATATCTGATAACAAAGGATCTGTCTCTATTGCATGGGTAGATGTTTCTACAGGATGTTTCAAATCTAGAAATATAGAAGAAGACAACAAATCTAATAGAAAACAGTTATTAGCTAATTTCCTGTTAAGAATGAATTTTTCCGAACTGCTAATTTCTGAAGATTTTGATTTAGATATAATTGCAGAGGAATGGCATTCAATTACAAAAAAACAACCATCAAGTCTTTTTCATTATCCTTCCTGCTTAGATCAAATACTTTCTTATTACTCCATTGCTTCATTAGAAGGTGTTGGTTCTTTTAGTGAAGGAGAAATCAAGGCAGCTGGAGTATTGCTTTCATATTTAAAATTAACACAATGTGGAAAAGTTCCAATTCTTTCAATGATTCAAACTGAAACGCAGAATAATTTTTTAGAGATTGATTACTTTACTCAGAAATCACTTGAAATTTTTAAAAATCTCTCCGGAGGTGTTGAAGGAAGTTTAATTTCTTGTTTAGATGAGACAAAAACAGCTAGTGGAGCGCGATTACTAAAACAGAGAGTAATTGAGCCTTTTTACAGAATTGAACAAATTCAAGATAGATATAACCTAATAAACTGGATACTAGAAAATGATATAAATATTTCGCAATATCAAACTGATTTTCAAAGCATACCTGATCTTGAAAGGTCACTTTCCAGAATATCCTTGTCTAGAGGCGGGCCTAGAGATTTATTTTTAATGTCTAAAGGTCTTTTGATCATAAAAGGAATCTATGAAAACTTAATTTCAAACAATCAAGTTAAATCTATTTCTTCATTATTGAACGCTATAATTGATAATTTGAATATTGATTACAGTTTATTTTCAAATATTAAAAATTCTTTCAAAACTGATGTGCCACTTATTGTTAAAGAAGGTAATTTCATAAAAGAAGGATTCCATAAGGAGTTAGATAGTCTTAGAAATTTTAGAAATAATGAATTAGAATTTATAGCCAAGCTTCAAAAAAAGTACTCAGAATTAACGGAAGTTAATTCCTTAAAAATTAAACATAACAGAATGCTAGGATACCACATCGAAGTTAGAGCATTACATGATCAATCTTTGAGGAATATTAATTTATTTATACATAGACAAACAACAGCTCAGACATCGAGGTTTACTACAGTTGAGCTTAATTATGTGGAAAATCAGATATTAAACTCATTTGATAAAGCAGTTAAAATTGAGCTAGATATTTTTAATGACTTTGCAAATCAAATATTGCAAAAAGGTGACGAAATTTTAAAAATTGTATTTGCAATTTCTGAATTAGATATTTCTATTATGGTTGCTAGCCAATCAATAAGTAGAAACTATACATGCCCAAATGTTTGTGAAGACAAAAGATTAGAAATTATTGGAGGTAGACATCCTGTTGTAGAAGAACAGATGAAACTTTCGGAAAAATCTTTTATTTTTAATGATTGTACTTTGAATAAAAAAGATCTTATATGGTTGATAACAGGACCTAATATGGCTGGGAAATCTACTTATCTTAGACAAAATGCACTTATAGTCATCATGGCACAAGCTGGCTTATTTGTCCCTGCAAAAAAAGCAAATATAGGTGTGTTCGACAAAATTTTTTCTAGAGTAGGAGCGTCAGATGATCTGGCAAAAGGGCAATCCACCTTTATGATTGAAATGATAGAAACTTCACTAATTTTAAATACTGCAACAGACAAATCATTAGTT
The DNA here is from genome assembly GCA_000421325.1 of alpha proteobacterium SCGC AAA536-K22. GTDB lineage: Bacteria > Pseudomonadota > Alphaproteobacteria > Puniceispirillales > Marisalimonadaceae > Marisalimonas. The sequence continues at coordinate 37,601 of ATWQ01000005.1, read as the reverse complement.
ATACTTGATGAAATTGGACGTGGAACTTCTACTTTTGATGGGCTGGCAATTGCTTGGTCTGTGTTAGACTATTTACATGACAAAATAAAACCCAGAACTCTATTTGCGACTCATTATCATGAATTAACCAGTCTTAAGGAAAATCTTGAAAACTTATCTTGCCATAAAATGTCTATAAAAGAATGGGATGACTCAATTATTTTTATGCATAAAATTATGGATGGTGAAGCCGATAAATCATATGGAATTCATGTTGCAAAATTAGCAGGCCTTCCTTTGCCTGTTACTAAAAAAGCCACAAAATTGCTGTCTAATTTTCAAAATAAAAAAAATGAAATACATTATATGAGTATCGATGAAATGGATATTTCTGAATCAAAAGAGGATGTGGTTTTTTTTGAAGAATTTGATAAAGTTAATGTAGATGAGATAAGTCCGCGTCAGGCACTAGATATATTATATAAACTTAAGTTATTAAGAAATATAAAATGAGTAATATTAGTTTCAAAAGTAAATTTTCATTTTTCAATAAAAATGATGCTTATAAATCTAATTATAGTGAGACTTCGCCTAGAGAGACAATTAATAAAAATTCAACGTGGTTTCAAACTATGGAACCAATAACATATGCGAAAAATCAAACAAAAAAATTGTACGAAATTGATTATGTCAATATCAACGAAGATGACTCAAAGATTTTCAAAGATTTGCTATTTAAAAATTTAAAAATTCAGATAGACGATCATAAAGAACTTATTAAAAATAAATTTATAAAATCATCTGATGGCTCTCTTAATGTTGGTTTAAACGTAATTTTAATTGATAGCTTGCTTAGAGTCGTACTTAAAAATTCTTATTTTCATATTTTCGGTAATATAGATTTTGAATTTTCATTAATAGCGGTAGGAGGTTATGGAAGGGGTGAATTAGCCCCCCATTCTGATTTAGATATATTATTTCTTCTGCCTAACAAGTTAACTAAAAATGATACAAAAAAAGTTGAAAGTGTAATTCAACTGATTTTATATATATTATGGGATTTAGGATATACTGTTGGTCACTCAACTAGAACTATTAACGAATGTATTGAAAAAAGTAAGTCAGACTTAACTATTTTGACTAGTCTTCTAGAGAAACGTTTTGTTAGTGGTAATAACGAAATCTACAATTTATTAAATAACGAATTTAAGTTATTTATTAATAACTCTAAAACATTAGATTTTGTAGCAGCTAAATTAGAGGAATCTGATACAAGGCATAAAAGATTTGGAGGGTCTAGATATGTCGTTGAACCTAATGTTAAGGATGGTAAAGGTGGATTAAGAGATCTTCACACACTTATTTGGATATCTAAATTTGCCTACAAAGTTGATACCATATCAAAATTAATTGATCTAGGAGCTTTATCAAAACAAGAAGCTGTTTTATTTGCTGAAGCCCAGAGATTTTTACTATCAGTAAGATGCCATCTTCATTACAGAGCCAAAAGAGAAGATGATAGACTTGCGATGGACGCTCAGCTTGAAATAGCAAAGAGCATGAATTTTAAGAATACAGTTACTCATAAAGATGTAGAAAGGTTTATGAAAAGATATTTTCTTGCAGCTAAAACAGTTGGTAATTTAACAAGAATATTTTGTGCTGCTATAGAGACAGAGTTCAATAAACCTTTAAGGATGAGTTTCTTAAGCTTTAAAAAAAAGGAGAACATATCTCCGTTTACATTAGAAGTAGGTCGTTTATTTTCTTATGAAAGAGAAATACTGACAGAAAATCCTATCAATATAATAAAACTTTTTTATATTTCTCATATTAATAATATAGACATTCACCCTAAAACTTTAAGACAAATAACAAGTTTGAGAAAATTAATAAATTTAAAGGCGAGAAAAAATGTAGAAGCTAACAAAATGTTCTTAGATATTCTAACAAGTGATAAAGACCCAACAAGAACTCTTAGATTAATGAATGAGGCGAACATATTAGGACAGTTCATACCTGAATTTCAAAAAATTGTAGGGCTAATGCAATTTGATATGTATCACTCGTATACCGTTGATGAACATACAATTTTTACAATTTCTAATCTACATTCTTTAAGAAGTGGTAAATTTAGTGATTTTGCACCTTTGACAAGCAGTGCAATATTAGAAATTAAATCTTACAAATCATTATTTGTGGCAATGTTGTTACATGATATTGCTAAAGGAAAAAAGGGTGATCACTCTGAAAATGGATCTTTAATTGCTTCTACAATATGCCCCAGATTAGGGCTAAATAAAGAAGAAACTAAAATGGTTGAGTGGTTAGTATTACATCATCTATTAATGAGTAAAACCGCGTTTAGATATGAATTAGGTGACCCAAAAGTAATTAAGAATTTTGCAAAACAAGTACGATCTATTGATAAGTTAAAATCACTTTTAGCTCTAACAGTTGCTGATATCAGAGGGGTTGGTCCAGATGTTTGGAATGATTGGAAAGGTGCTTTGATAAAAGAACTTTATATCAAAACCTATGATTTACTTAAACCCCCTCAAGAAATTTCCAAAATAACAGAACCTCTTAAATCATCTAAAGAACTCTTAATAAGGTATTTAAATAACAAAGGTCTGAATGATTTAGATATTAAAACATATTGTAGTAAATTTTATAATAACTATTGGGGGACATTTAATTTACCATCAGTTGTTAATCATTATGAAATATTTACTTCAATGAAAAATTATTCAAAAAAGCTTGAGATCTACTTGTCTAATGACAGTAAATTAAAAGCGACTGAACTTTTAGTTATTACTCCAGATCATCACGGTTTATTTTCACAAATATCTGGTTTGGTTGCCTCATCTGGATATGATATTGTTAGCGCTAAAATTGTTACAAGGTCAGATGGATACGCCTTAGATACTTTTTTCTTACAAAATAAGGAAAGAAAGCCAATCTCTGATATAAATCTGAGAAAAAAATTAATAGAAACTATTACCAAAGGTTTAGAAGGAAATTTTAATATAGAAAAAGCTTTAAATATAAAATGGAAAGAAATTCCAGCACGTTTTAGAGCTGTAAAGGCACCGATTAGGGTCATTGTTGATAATAAAACAAGTGATCAATATACTATATTGGATATAAAATGTAAAAATGCGCCTGGAGTTCTTTATAAAATCACAAAGATAATAACAAGTTTAGGTCTTCAAATAAATACAGCAAATGTTTCTACTTATGGTGACAGAGTTGTTGATATATTTTATTTAAAGAATGCATTTGGTTCAAAGGTGGATGATAATACAACTATTGAAAAAGTTAAGAATTCCATTTTAGAGGAATTAAAAGAAATAGATTATGTAAACCACGATATAAAATAATGAGATTTTGAATGAAAGATAAAACATCTTTTTTTATTAGAGGTTTTACACAATCTGCTACACTTACATTCATTAGCCGTATATCTGGTTTTATGAGAGATATATTCATTGCAGCATTTCTAGGTGCGGGTGTTTTTTCAGATATTTTTTTAATTGCTTTCAAGTTACCAAACCTATTTAGAAGGATTACGGCAGAGGGAGCTCTAACTTCGGCTTGTTTACCAATTTATACAAAGTTAATTGAACAGAAAGGGAAGTCATTTGCCGATAAATTCTTTAAGGTATTCATTTTTCGGACGGCTTTTTTCTTATTTTTATTAACAATCATTCTTCAAATTATAATGCCATTTTTTATATATTTTTTAGCTCCAGGTTTTTTAGACAATGATTTAGTTTTAGATCAAATAACCACATTAACAAGAATAACAATAATATTTATGCCTTTAATATCTATTGTAGCTCTGTTAGGTGTTGCAACAAATGTATCAGGAAAGTTTTGGATCCTCTCTTTTAGTCCTATTATTTTAAACCTTTGTCTAATAATAAGCTGTTTCTTTATAAGTGATAATTGGACTGTTAAATCCCTACCCCTTGCTTTAGCAACGGTTTTTGGAGGTATCCTTCAGTTGATATTTACTCTAATAATGATAAAAAAATTTGGAATTTTAAAATTAAGTTTTAAAAGGACAAATATTAAAGAATATAACCAAATTAAATTATATTTAAAACGAACATGGAAGAAATTTTTACCTGCCGCATTTGGTGGAGGCATATTACAAGTAAACCTACTTGTAGATACAGTTCTAGCAAGTTTGCTAGGTTTTGGTTCTGTTTCATATCTTTATTTTGCAGATAGAATTGCCCAATTACCACTGGGTATAATTGGGATTGCTCTTAGCAATGCTTTACTAACTTCTTTATCTAAATCAAGTGCAATCAAAGATACAAAACAATTTTCCAAAGAATTAATAATATCACTAAAAATAGGTTTATTTTTTTCAATACCGGCCTCATTTGTTTTTATCAACTTTTCAGAATTATTTATTAAAGTTTTATTTGAAAGAGGGGAATTTAGTTCCTTAGAAACAAACCAGACTGCTCAGGCATTAATAGCCTATGCATTTGGTATTCCTGCTTTTATAATAATAAAATCTTGTCAACCAGCTTTCTTTGCAGATGGCAATACCAAAACTCCAATGTACATTGGCTTCATATTATTATTACTTAATATTTTTCTTTCATATACACTAATGCATTATTTAAAACATTCAGGTATTGCATTAGCAACTTCTCTTGTATCTTGGATTGGGTCCATTATGTATATTGTATTATTGATAAAAAAGGGAAAAATCTCAAAATTCAAATTTACCTTTAAATATGATCAATTTAATTTATTCACTGTACTAATATATGCCTTAAAGATTATTTTTACATCTTGTTTGATGATATTGATTATGAAATCTATTTTTTATTTTTTAAATATTTATAAGATTAATGAAATATCTATTTTATTATTTATAGTATTATTTGGAATGTTAACGTATTTTTCGACAACGTATTTTTTGAAATATATTCCTCAAGAATTATTAAAGATTAATGTTTTTAAATTTAGGAAAGTAAATTAAAATAAATGAAAAATTTACAGTTAGATGGAGAAAAAAAAAGAATTTTTTCAGGTGTGCAACCTACGGGTAATTTACATTTAGGTAATTATTTAGGAGCAATTAAAAATTGGGTAAATCTTCAAAATGATATTTTCTCAATTTTTTCAATAGTAGATTTACATGCAATTACAGTCCCTCAAGAACCTTTGAAACTTAAATCTTCAACTCATGAGGTTGCTGCAGCAATTATAGCTTCAGGAATAGATATAGATAAGTCTATTCTTTTTAATCAATCTTTGGTTAAAGAACATTCTGAATTAGCTTGGATATTGAATTGTGTGTGTAGAATTGGGTGGTTGAATCGTATGACACAATTTAAAGAGAAAGCTGGTAAAAATAAGGAGAATGCTACAGTTGGTTTATATGGATATCCAGTTTTGATGGCTGCAGACATTCTGTTATATAAATCAACTCATGTACCTGTTGGAGATGATCAAAAACAACATATTGAATTAGCTAGAGATATTGCATCTTCTTTTAACAATATGTTTACTTCTGATAATGAAGAAGATTTTTTTACTTTACCTAAGCCACAAATAATAGGTGAGGCCAAACGCGTAATGAGTTTAAGGGATGGAACAAAAAAAATGAGTAAATCAGACGCTTCAGATGCTTCACGAATTAACTTAACTGATACTAAAGAAGAAATATCAAATAAAATTAAAAAAGCTAAAACGGATCCACATCCTCTACCCTCTACTTTACAAGAGCTAAAAGATAGACCCGAGGCACATAACTTATTAAGTATATATTCATCATTGTCAGATCAGACTTTAGAAAAAGTATTAAAAGAGTTTTCTGGCAAAGGTTTTTCTTATTTCAAACCTAAGTTGATAGATTTGGCAGTTGAAACTTTAAATCCAATTTCATTAGAGATGAGAAATCTCTTAAAAGATACAAATCAAATTGATAAAGTTTTAAAAAATGGAGCACAGAAAGCTAGAGAAATAGCAGAACCAGTTTTAAAGGATATTAAAAATTTAGTTGGATTTATTAATTAATAAGTAAATTTGTAGAAATTTTTATAAAATGTGTTACCATTATACAAGGGAGATTATAAATGTTTATTCAAACTGAAGACACACCAAATCCAGATACACTAAAATTTATGCCAGGTGACACAGTTTTAAAAACTGGTTCTGTGGATTTCTCTAACGCAGAATCGTCAGTGAGTTCACCTTTGGCAACGCGACTTTTTGAAATTGAAGGTGTAAGCAGAGTTTTTTTATCTTCAGACTTTATTTCTGTTACAAAAGAAGCTGAACTAGAATGGAACACTTTAAAGCCGTCAATACTTACAGGAATAATGGAACATTATTCAAGTGGTTTTCCTGCTTTGAATATAGAAGCAGACATTATTGAAGACAATAGTGCTGAAGATACAGAGACCATAAAACAAATCAAAGATTTGTTAGAGACCCGTGTGAGACCAGCGGTAGCGATGGATGGTGGGGATATCTCATTTTGTTCTTTTGAAGCAGGTGTTGTAACTTTACAGATGAAAGGAGCATGCGCTGGTTGCCCGTCAAGCACAGCTACCTTAAAAATGGGTATTGAAAATATGCTTAGACATTATATTCCTGAAGTTACAGAAGTTAAGGCTGCAGACTTATAAAAAACATAAAACTTTATGTTAAAAATTTATAAATTAGAAACTAATAATAGTAAAAGAAAATTCTATGATATTTTCTTTATAACAACTTTTATACTAATATTATTGATTGGTTTAATAGGCCCAAGATTTTTCAAAATAGATTCCCCCACTTTTAATTTTTCACTAGTTAATAAAAATTTTGGTAAGGCTTCAATTGCTGTTAATAAATTAGAAAAATTCAAAACAAATAAAAATTATTTGTCCTCTGACCAAATTAATAATAAGAACATTGTGCTAGAATGGTCAAAGAAGACTTTGTACAATGTAGAAAATGATTTACCTATAGCAAGGATGTATTTTTCTCATGTCCCAAAAAATATTAATGAATTTCAAACACAAACAAAAAAGAATGTTTTTTTGAGTATTCTATTACCTATTGTTTTGAGAGGAAATGAATTAGTTTTAGAAGAGAGAAATGTAATGAAAGCTGCTTTCTCATCAAAAAATATTTACAAAATTGAACATCTAGCTAAAAAATATAAGGTCAAAGATTTTAAAAATATTAATTTTAGCAATATAACAACGACAAATCTAAGTAAAATTAATAAAGAATTATCAATAAAAATTAATAAGATACCCATATCAATGATATTAGCACAAGCTATAATTGAAAGCGGGTGGGGAACTTCAAGATTTGCCCAAGAAGGAAATGCACTATTTGGAGAATGGACTTGGAAAATTAACGTTGGTATTAAACCAAAGGGGAATTTAGATGGAAATTTTGCAGTTAAAAATTTTAAAAATTTATTAGAATCTCTAAACTCATATATTCTAAACTTAAATAGTCATCCTGCATACTCTGAAATGAGAAAATTTAGGGCTTTAAAATATAAAATGGGTAAGAAAATTACGGGTTATGAGACAGCTAATTTTCTTAACAAATATGCTGAAATCGGATTTGAATACGTTATTAAAATTGAGGATATGATAAAAAGCAATAGATTATATAAATTCAAAAAAGCTAAATTAGAACACTTTTAAATCTGATATTATTTAATTATAAATTGTCTTCCTAGCCATCGCCATCTGTTATTTTTTCCAGCCATAGTACAATTAATCCTACCTCTACCTTTTAAAAAGGGACCGCTTAATCTGACTTCAATTCTATTCTTACCAAGCCTATTTGTTTCTGTTTTCAGGCCATTATTTGCAAAACATTTTACAGCATTCTTAGGTTCTATTAACTCAGATAAAGTAAACCCATATGATGGAGGATTTTTAGAAACTACCGGGTCTCTGGGTGAAATATCAGAAACAGGCATTGGTAGAGCATTTACTGCCAATAAAAATCTATCCATACCTCCATATTTTTCATTCATAGCAAATCTGGGTAATTCGTATAATCCTAAGCTTCTATGTGCAACACCTGAATGTTGACCAAAAGCTGCAGTAAATCCTTGTAACTTTACTTGTTCTAAAACTTCTAGGTTATATTCTCCATAAGGATATGCAAAAATTTTAGGTTTGCTCCCAATCTCATCAATAAATCTTTGATTAGAGATTGTAAGTTCGTTAATAATTTTTTGTTTATTAATCTTATACATATGAGGATGGGATTTGGTTTGGCTTCCAATAGTAACACCATGGTCTCTTAAAATTCTGATCTCTTCCCAGCTCATATACCCAGGCGTTTTATTGTCAATTACGTCAGTAGAAACAAATAAAGTGAAAGGTAAATTATATTTTTTAAATATTGGCCATGCATAGTTATAAACTGATGAATAAGCATCATCAATCGTTATAACAACAGATTTATCTTTTATAAGTCTAATATTTTTTATTGCTTGAAGAGCATCATTAATATCAACAACATTATATTTGGATTTCAATAATTCTTTAATATGATCTAGAAATTGTTCTTTTTTAATATTTGTTGATGGGTATCTACTATCTCCAAACCTGTGATACATTATCACAGATGCATAATTAACATTATCAATTTCTCTTGTTTTATTTTCTTGTGAGTGTGACATAGTAGGAAACAGAAAAAACAAAAGTGCTAATATATAATACATCTAATCCTCAAATATTTAATATTTAAACCTTTAGCTGTTGAATTAATATATTGTAATTTTGAATAATACTACTTTTTTTGAATGTTTATAAAAAATAATGATATTATCAATTGAAACTAGTACATCAAATTTATCACTTACTTTGTTAATCAATAATCAAGTAATTAAAAAAGTATCTATCCAGATAAAAAATGATTTGTCTGAAATAATTATTCCAACTATCAAAAAGTTTATTAAAGATAATTCAATAACATTCCTAAATATATCTTTATTAGTCGTAGGTTGTGGTCCCGGAAGTTTTACAGGAATGCGTGCAGTAATTTCAGTAGCAAAGGGAATATACTTATCTAATAAACATATGAAAATTATAGGAATCAATTCTTTAGCTGGATTAGCCATGTCTGCATTAATTGAAGCGAAAAATATAAATGTTCAATATATAATTGCTTCAATTGACACAAAAAGAGATGATTTATTTCTTCAGTTATTTAGAGTTAATTCCAATGAAAAATTATTACCATTTTATGCTATCAACAGTGTTCAACCAATTAAAATAGAAAATTTTAATGATTATATTGTAGAAAATAAATTAGTAACCGAGGAGTTTATTTTTGTAGGCTTCATTTCAAAGTTGTTAAAAAACAAACTAACAAATATAAAGTTATCTAAAGAATTAATTCAAACTCCAAATGCACTTTGGGTTGGTAAACTTGGCTCATATATTGTAAATAATAATATTAATTATAAAAATTCAAAAATAGCTTATGATGAGTTAAAACCTATTTATGTTAGATCTGCTGAGATTAATTAGAAATGGTTCATATAAGTCCATGTAAAATAAATGATTACAAAGCATTAATCCAGATTGAAAAAAATATCTTTAAAGAATCTATATCAAGAAATGGATTAAAAAGTTATGAAAATCATGCTTCCCACATAATTTGGAAAATTGAAAAAATAAAAATTATAGGGTTCGTTTATTTTTTTCATGTCAAAGATGAAATAGAAATAATTAAGATTTGTATAATAAAATCCTACCAAAGGAAAAATTATGGATCAATACTGATCAATGAAATTAAAAAACTTAAAATAAAAAAAATATTTCTGGAAGTATCAACTGAAAATGTAAATGCAATTAACTTTTATCTTAAGAATGGATTTCAAAAAATTGGTGTTAGAAAAGGATATTATGCAAACGACAAAAGCTCTCGGATAGACGCATTAAGGATGTGCGCTAAGCTCTAATAAAAATGAAATACTTAAAACTTATATTAAAAAATATTAATATTTTATAGGTGCTCTGGTGTTACTTAATAAAGTACGTGAAAATTTAGATTTTAAGCAGTCAAATGGTCAAAATTTCAATTTTCTTTTTAAAAACAAAATTTTTCAAATAAAACCATTATTAAAAAATAAAATATTTCCAAAAATTGAATTTGGAGACTTTATTATTAAATTAGTAGATACCAAATCAGAGCTAAAGAAAGCACAGGCTCTAAGATACATTGTTTTTTATAAAGAAAAAAAAGCTAGGCCAACATTTCCAAAAAAGATAATGAGATTAGACTATGACAAAATTGATAAATTTGCTGATCACTTAATTGTAATAGATAAGAAGAGAAAAAGTATTAAAAATAAAATTGTAGGAACTTATAGATTGATACGTGGTGACGTAGCTTCACATTTTGGAGGATTTTACACATCTTCAGAGTTTGACCTTACTAATATACTTTATTCATACAATCATCCACAAATATTAGAATTAGGAAGATCTTGCGTTCACAAAGACTATAGAAATGGAACTACAATGAACTTGCTTTGGAAAGCGATTGCTGAATATATTAAATTATATGATATAAAAGTCTTATTAGGATGTGCTAGTTTTCCAGGAACTGATGTACAAAAATTTTCAAAGGAATTTTCTTACTTAAGAAGTAATTTTTCTCTACCAGACGAGATGTCAGTTAAAAGTTTAGACAATAACAATTATTCAGTTCTCAATAAAAATGATTTTAATGAGAGTGATTTAAGAACTTTTGCAAAACTACCTCCACTTATAAAAGGATATCTCAGAGTTGGGGGAAGAATAAGTGACAGTTTTTTTGTCGATTATGATTTCAACACAATTGACTTTTGTGTGGTTGTAAAAACAGAGAACATAGAGGAAAAATACAAGAATAAATTCTTAAATTAAAGTGATTGATTATGACAGTTAAGCAAAATACATATTTTAGTCCGATAGACAATTTATCATATCTAGATCATTTCATTTTTAATCTAAAGTTATTTGTTTTTGTCGTATTTTCTGTTCCTCTCATATTTGCAGTGCTCCTTTTTGGAAAATTAATTCCTTTTTTTGGAAAGTGGCTACCTGTTATTTTTCATCAATTATTGATATGGCTTTTATCAATTCAAATTGATTTTGAAGGTGAAATAGATACATCAAACAATTCTAATCTTTACATTAGTAATCATCTCTCTTATCTAGATATTCCGATACTAGGGTCTACTTTTCCTTTAAGATTTGTTGCTAAATCAGATATAGAAGTTTGGCCATTATTTGGATTTTTAGCTAGATTAGGTAGAACGATATTTATAAGTAGAAATAGATCTGAAAGCCTTGATCAAAAAAATAAAATTTTTAAATCATTATCCTCTGATGAGAAAGTTTTAATTTTTCCTGAAGGAACGACATCTGATGGAAATAGAGTGTTAGATTTCAAATCAAGTTCTTTTTCGGCTTTAGAAGGTCAAAATTTAATTATACAACCAATAGTTTTAGTATACTCAGACTTAAACGGAATTCCTATTAATAGATGGCTCAGACCTGTAATTGCTTGGTATGGTGATATGGATCTTAAACCTCACTTAACAAAACTAGCAAATTTGAGGTCTATAAAAGCAAGATTAATATATTTGGATAAAGTTAATGCAAAAAATTTTTCTAGCAGAAAAAACCTTAGTAAACATTTAGAGAATGAAATAAAAAAAGTTTACTCTAGCGCTTTATCAAAAAAACTTGCAAAATAAACTTATTACTGTCAGTAAAGAGCATTCAATATATATGCAAGGTTAATGAAAAAACTATTTATTAAAACTCACGGATGTCAGATGAATTTTTATGACTCTGAGAGAATGACCGATTTACTTAAACCTCATGGTTATCAATTAGATAATAGTGAAGATGATGCTGATCTTATTGTGATAAATACATGTCATATTCGAGAAAAAGCAGTAGAGAAAACATATTCTGAACTCGGTCGAATTAGAGACAAAATAAAATTAACTAAAGACAAAACTGGTAAAAAATCAATAGTGGTAGTTGCTGGTTGTGTGGCTCAAGCTCAAGGTAAAGAAATCATGAAACGCTCACCTTGGGTTGATATAGTAGTCGGTCCTCAATCTTATCAAAATCTTCCAGAGTTAATATCTAAAGTTGATCCAGTAAAAAATAACAAACATGTAGATATTGAATTTCCGACAATTCCAAAATTTGATCATTTAGATTGTGATATTTCTGATAGGAGCCCTTCTGCTTTTTTAACCATTCAGGAAGGTTGTGATAAGTTTTGTACTTTCTGTGTTGTGCCTTATACAAGAGGAGCTGAATATTCTAGACCTTTAACTTCAATAATAGATGAAGCAAAAAAATTAGTTGATGCGGGTGTTAAAGAGATCACTCTTCTTGGACAAAATGTTAATGCTTGGAATGCTGTTGGTAAAGACAAAAATATTTGGGGTTTAGGAAGGTTAATTGAAGAGTTAGCAAAAATCAAAGAACTTCAATTCATAAGGTATACCACTTCCCATCCGCTTGATATGGATATAGAGCTTATTGAGGCTCATAGAGATATAGATAAATTAATGCCATACTTGCATCTGCCAGTTCAATCTGGTTCTGATAAGATACTGAAAATGATGAATAGAAAACATTCTTCAATCGAATATATAAAGGTTATTGAAAAGGTCAGAGATTATAATCCGAAAATAGCAATATCTGGAGATTTTATAATTGGTTTTCCCGGGGAGACTGATAATGATCATCAAGCCACACTGAATTTAATAAAAGAAATTAATTACTCACAAGCATATTCTTTTAAATATTCTTCCAGACCTGGAACACCGGCTGTTGTTTTTCTAAATCATGTAGATGAGAGTATAAAAAATTCAAGACTACAAGAAGTTCAAGATTTACTAAGAGTACAGCAAATGGAATTTAATAGGAAATCTATAAATTCAACTTTAAATGTTTTAGTTTTAAAAAATGGAAAAAAAAATAAACAGTATTTAGGAAGATCTCCATTTAACCAATCTATTTATTTTAACTCTGATGATAATAATCTTATTGGATCGACAATTGATATAAATGTTACAGAAGCGTTTCAAAATAGTTTAACCGGCATTATTAAACCTTATAAAAACATTTGAAAGCTTATTAATTTTGAATTTTAAGATAAATAAAAAAGAAATTAAAATTGAATTTCCAAACAACTCTTTAATAGCCCTTTTAGTCGGAAATCAGAGTATTAATATAACTAAACTAGAGAAATTGATTGATGTAAACATAAATTTATTCGGCAATCAGTTTCATATTTCTGGAAAACTTGAAAATATTAATTTAGCAAAATCAATCTTAACAAATGTATATAATAAATTATCTAATGAAAAAATTGATAATATAAACTTTGAATTTTCAGATTTTGAAACTGAGTTGAGAATGTTAAGTGGTAAGAATAGTTTAAATCCTGCTCTAAGTCCAAAGGAAGATAAGATTATTGAGTTTAAGTTTGAAACTTGGAAAAAAACTATCGTTCCTAAAAGTATTGGTCAAAAAGAATATTTTGAAGCATTGAATAATTATGAATTAGTTTTTGGCTTAGGCCCTGCAGGTACTGGAAAATCTTATTTAGCAGTAGCCAAGGGCATAGATATGTTAAAAAAAGGTCTTGTTGATAAAATTATCTTAACAAGACCTGCTGTCGAAGCTGGAGAAAGATTAGGTTTTTTGCCTGGAGATATGAAAGAAAAAATAGACCCTTATTTAAGACCTATTTATGATGCATTATATGAGATGATGCCTGCGGATAGAGTTGAAAAAAAAATTCAATCAGGAGAAATAGAAATTGCTCCTTTAGCATTCATGAGAGGAAGAACTTTTAATAATGCTTATGTCATAGTAGATGAAGCTCAAAACACAACGTCAGTTCAAATGAAAATGGTTCTTACTCGAATAGGGGAAGGCTCTAGAATGGTAATCAACGGTGATTTAAGTCAAGTAGATCTTCCTAGAGGACAACTATCAGGATTAAAAGAATCTGAAAAAATACTTAGTAAAATTAGGGAGATTAAGATAATCTCTCTAAAATCAGATGATGTTATTAGGCATCCAATAGTTGCTAAAATTATTAAAGCTTATGATTATTTTAATAAAGTTTGAGACTATTTTAATACAATGATTACGCGAAAAGAAAAAGACAGTCATAAAATTTGGAAAAATGATATTTTAAGCGTAGAAGCTATAATAGATGTATCATTATGGGATAAACAATTAATTAATGATTTTCAAAAAAACTTAAATAAAATTTTAAGTGAAATTTATAAAAAATCTGATTTGATAAATACTAATAAAAAAAATTATGTTTCTGTATCATTTGCTGGTGACAAAAAAATAATTGAGCTTAATAAAAGGTTCAGAAAAATTAATTTGCCAACTAATATTTTATCTTTTCCATCTCTTATACAAAAAAACAATAAAATTTTTTTAGGTGATATAATTTTTTCAGCTGAAACTATTTTTAGAGAGGCTAAAAAAGACAAAAAGAGTTTTAAAAGTCATTTAATACATCTTTTTATCCATGGTGTATTACATTTGATTGGCTATGATCATCAAACCGAAAATAATGCTAAAATTATGGAAAATTTAGAAATAAAAATTTTAGAAACTTTGAAAATAAATAATCCATACGAATGAGTTAAAAAAAAATTATTAAAACGAAGAAATTATAAATTAATGAAACTTCAATTTTCAAACTTATTTAAAAAGAATAAAGCAAACAATTCAGATAAAATTCTAGATAAAGAATTAGAACAATTTGTTGCAAAAAGAATTAATGCTGATGACTCAAATGGTAATAATTTAAGTCATGAAAATGAATTATTAAAGAATCTTGCTGGGTTAAGAGGAATAACAGCATCAGATGTTATGGTTCCAAGAATTGATATTGTTTCAGTTGCCATGTCAGATGATTTTGATGAAATAGTTAAGCAATTAATAAAAACTAATCATAGTAGAGTACCTGTAAGAAATGAAAGCTTAGACGATATAGTTGGCATCCTTCACATAAAAGACGTGTTAGCTAATTTATTTTTAAAAGAAAAACAAGATATAAAAAATCTTCTAAAAAAACCTATATTCGTTTCTCCCTCAATAAGTTTATTAGATCTACTCTATGAAATGAGGGTTAAAAGACGTCATTTGGCACTAGTGGTTGATGAATATGGGGGTATTGATGGTTTAGTAACTATTGAAGATTTAGTAGAAGAATTAGTTGGAGAAATAGAAGATGAACATGATTTATCTTTAGAATATCGTCTAGATAAAATGGAAGATGGCTCTATAATTGTTGATGCAAGGATAACAATTGATCAGCTTGAAGATCTTTTTTCATCTATAAGAAAAGAAGATTTAAATGATGAAATCGAGACTCTTGGAGGTTTTATAATCAGCATAGCTGGTAGAGTTCCCGTAAAGGGTCAAGTAATAAAATATTCTCCATCAGGTTTTAAATTCGAAATATTAGAGGCAGATCCTCGTAAAGTAATATTAGTTAAGATAAGAGGGTTGAACAAAACGTCATCTTTTGAAAAACAAAAATTATAACTATTTCAATGAAAAAATATTATAAATCTAAATTTTTATCCAATATTATAATTTTTTGTTCTGCTTCAATTGCAACTTTTTCAATCCCCCCTTTCTCCTTTTTCTTTCTTATTTTTCTTTTGGGTTTTGGGATCTATCTAATTACTTTACGCTCTTCATTGAAGCAAACATTTATAGCAGGCTGGTTTTTGGGGTTTGGTTGGTTTGCTTTCGGTCTATACTGGATTGGTTCAGCCTTTATGGTAGCCGATACTTATCACAAAGTACTGATGCCATTAGCCATTGTTATTTTACCAAGTGTACTAGCAATTTTTTGGGGTCTTGCGTGTGTTTTTGCTAAATTACTCACAAAAAAAAATCAATCTTCTTTATTTTTAATAGTAGTTTTTTTAACTTTGTTTGAATACTTAAGAGCAAAGTTGTTTACGGGTTTTCCATGGTTAATGCCTTCAATAATTTTGTCATCAAATGAATATTTAATCCAAATATTTGCACTAGTTGGTAGCTTTACAGCCAATCTGTTTGTTTTTAGTTTTTCAATTTTACCTTTTGTTTTAATTTCCAACTTTAAAAGTAAACACATCATTTTTGTTTTGTTATCGATCCCTATTACAATTTTATTTTTTTCAAGCTTTGTTCGTTTCTATAATAAAGATACCGAAAAATTATATAATAATTTAATTACACTTGTGCAACCCAATATAGAACAAAAAGATAAATGGAATCTTGAAAAACGAAATGCTAATTTAAATAAACTAACACAATTATCACTTCAAAATGTTAATGAATATAAAGGTGTTAACAGAATAATTATTTGGCCTGAAACGAGTTTTGAAGGGTCAATACCAAACGAAATGAAATTATTATCCATTATTAGCAAACGAATATTAAAACACCAAAAAGTTATTTTAGTAGTTGGGTTATTAAGAGTTGATAGAAACAAATTATTCAACTCACTTGTCTTTTTAAACTCAAAAGGAAATATAATACATCAGTATGATAAAATACACTTAGTTCCTTTTGGCGAGTATATACCATTTAGGAGTAAATTTACCACAATCGCAAATTTTTTAAGTTTGAAAGATTTCTCTAGTGGTAAGATAGAACCAAATTTCACTTTAAAAGGATTTGGAAAGATATTAAATCTTATATGCTACGAAATTTTATTTACTGAAGAGGTTATTTCCAGATTATCTAAAAACACAAATTTATTAATTAATATTACTAATGATGCTTGGTTTGGAAAAACAATAGGGCCTTATCAACATTTGGCACTTGCTAAAATTAAGGCTGTTGAATTAGGAATTCCATTAGCAAGAGTTGCCAATACAGGGATATCAGCTTTAATTTCACCGTATGGAGAAGAAATTACTAAAATACCTCTTTATGAAAGCGGTGTTAGAACCGCCAAATTAACTTTACCTTTAAAAAATACGATATACAGAAAGTACGGTGAAATTATTTTTATTGTTTCAATTTTATTTTTAATATTTATAAACATTATATATAATATTAAATTTGGAAGAGAATCAAAAAATGAGAAATAATTTTTTATTTACATCTGAGTCTGTCTCTGAGGGGCACCCAGATAAAATCTGTGATAGAATTTCTGATACTGTTGTGGATTTAATGTTAAAAAAATACCCTGAAGCAAGAGTAGCGTGCGAAACAATGGTTTCTACCAACAGAACGATTATTGCTGGAGAATATAGGCTCCCAGAAGGCATTTATATAGAAAATCAAGAAATTGAGGATCATGTTAGAAAAGCTGTTAGAGATATTGGATATGAACAAGAAGGTTACCACTGGGAAAAAATGCATTTTGAATGTCATCTTCATGCACAATCTTCAGACATTGCTATTGGAGTAGATCAATTAGGTAATAAAGATGAGGGTGCCGGTGATCAAGGTTTGATGTTTGGTTATGCTTGTAACGAAACAGAAGCTTTGATGCCTGCTCCAATATTTTATTCCCATAAAATATTGAAGGAAATGTCTATAATTAGACATATGAATAGAGATAGTATTTTACTTCCTGATAGTAAATCTCAAATAACTTTAGAATATAAAGATGGTCTGCCTGTAAAGACTAGTTCCATAGTTGTTTCTACTCAGCATGTTAAAAATTGTTCCCAAGAAGATATTAAAAATATTGTAAGGGATGTTGTAAAAAAAATATTACCAGAAGGTTGGATGTGTCCAGAAGAAGAGTTTTATGTTAATCCAACGGGTATTTTTGAAATTGGTGGACCAGATGGTGACGCAGGTTTAACTGGAAGAAAAATTATTGTAGATACTTATGGTGGCGCTTCCCCTCATGGAGGAGGAGCTTTCTCAGGTAAAGATCCAACAAAAGTTGATAGATCAGCTGCTTATTTAACAAGATATTTAGCTAAAAACGTTGTTGCCGCTGGTTTAGCTTCAAGATGCACAATACAAATTGCATACGCAATAGGAGTATCTAAACCCCTTTCATTATATGTTAATACTGATGGTACTGGAAAGATTAACGATAATAGGATTGAACAAATTCTTACAAACTTAATTGATATGTCTCCAAGAGGTGTGAGAGAACATTTAAAATTAAATAAACCTATATATGTACCTACATCTGCCTATGGACATTTTGGGAGAGAACCAAATGAAGGTGTTGAAGGTTCATTTACTTGGGAAAAAACTGATCTTGTTGACCCTATCCTTGATGAGTTAAACAAAAATTGAATGTGCTCTCATCTAAAGAGTTTCCAAGATTTTATGGAAGAAGAAAAGGTCGAAAACTATCTAAATCAGGTATTTTGGCTCTTGAAGCAGGATCTAAATATATTTTAAAATATGACAAGTTTTCAAAAAATTTTCTTAATTTTTAAAAAAAAATAATTCTTGAAATTGGTTTTGGTGACGGTAAAAACTTAATAAATTCAGCAAAACAAAATCCTGACACGCTCTACGTAGGAGCAGATCCATTTTTAAATACAACAGTAAAATGTATAAAACAAATTTTAGAAAACAATATAAATAACATTAAAATTTGGCCCGATGATGTAAGGAAAATTATAAAATTCTTCCCTTCAAAAAGTATTTCAGAAGTAAAATTACTATTTCCAGATCCATGGCCTAAACTAAAGCATCAAAATCGGAGATTGGTACAGGCTGATTTTTTAAATAGTATTTATGAAATTTTAAAAATAAATGGAACAATTACAATTGGAACAGATCACAGAATTTTAAAAACTTGGATTTTAGAAGTGTTTCAAGCAAACTCAAAATTTGATTGGCAAGTTCAGAACTCAAAAAATTGGCGAACTAGGCCCAAAGATTGTTTTGCAACAAAATATGAAGAAAAATCAATAAGAGAAAAAAGAAAGCCCAGTTGGTTTGTTTTTTCAAAAAAATGAAATATCTATGAATTTTATATAATCGTTACCAAAGTTATTGATTTATTTTGAAATTAAAATTATAAACTAATAAAAGTGAGTCTAATGGCTCACTTTTTTCATTTAAGGAATTAGATTATTAATGCTTGATGAACATATAAGAGATTTATTATTTATAAGATTAAAAAAACTAGGTTATCATCTCATTAGAGTTAAATTAATAAATGAGTATGCAAAAAAAACATTGCAGATAATGGCTGAGCGGACTAAAGATAGAGGCATGAGCCTGGAAGATTGTACTTTTCTTAGTAAAGAAATATCATCTTTTTTAGAAGTTGATGACCCAATTAGCTCATCTTTTGTACTAGAAGTCTCTTCAGGTGGTTTAGCGAGGCCTTTGACAATAATTAATGATTATAAAATATTTAAAAAGTATAAAGCTAAAATTGTTTTAAAAGAGAAATTTATGGGAAAAAAAACATTTAGAGGATTTCTCCAAGGAATTGACGAAAGCGGGCATATTATACTAGAAACTGAAGATAATGAAATGAAGGTTAATTTCATTGAAATTGAGAAAGCTAATATAGATCCTGATTGGGCTATTAAAAATAATCACATAAAATAACTTTATCGTTACAAAAGGAAAAAAAATGGAAGTAAAATCCATACCTAGATTAGAATTAATACAAGTCGCAGAGGCTGTTTCAAGAGAGAAATCTATTGAAAAAGAAGAAGTGATTCTTGCAATGGAAGAAGCTATACAAAAAGCTGCAAGATCAAAATATGGCCTAGAAAGAGATATACGAGCTAACATAGATAGAAAAAATGGATCAATTGATATCGCTCAATTTACTGAGGTGGTTGAAAATATTGAAAATGAATTGACCCAAATGACACTTCAGGAATCGGAAAGAAAAAATCTTAATCTAACTATTGGGGAGTTTTACAAAGAGTTTCTTCCACCGATTGATTTTGGTCGAATTGCAGCTCAGACAGCTAAACAAGTAATTTCTCAAAAAGTAAGAGAAGCTGAGCGACAAAGGCAATATCATGAATATAAAGATCGTGTAGGTGAGATTGTTGTTGGGACTATCAAAAGGGTTGAAAACCACTCAGTTACTATCGATCTAGGAAGAGCGGAAGCAATAATTAAAAAAGATCAGATGATACCTCGAGAGCAACTTAAACCTGGAGAAAGATTAAGATGTTTTATAATTGAAGTAACTCAAGAAACAAAGGGTCCACAAATTTTCTTGTCAAGGGCATCTAACCAGTTTTTAGCGGCGCTGTTTACTCAAGAAGTGCCTGAAATATATGATGGTATAATTGAGGTTAAAAGTGTGGCTAGGGAACCTGGAAGTAGAGCTAAAATTTCGGCATTTTCTAACGACCCTAGTATTGATCCTGTAGGAGCATGCGTTGGAATGAGAGGGTCTAGAGTTCAGGCTGTTGTCAATGAGCTTCAAGGTGAAAAAATTGAAATTATTCCATGGTCAGATGATCCCGTGTCATTTGTTATCAATGCTTTGGCACCAGCTGTACCTTCAAAAGTTGTTATGGATGAAGATGCAGGTAGGATGGAGGTAGTTGTTCCTGATGACCAATTATCATTAGCTATAGGTAGAAGAGGCCAAAATGTAAGATTGGCTTCGCAATTAACCAATTGGTTTGTAGACATATTAACTGAAGCAGAAGAAGCAGAGAAAAGACAAGAAGAATTCAGTGAAAGAAGTAAAATTTTTATTGAAGCTTTAGATATTGATGACGTGATAGCTCATTTAATGGTTAGCGAGGGGTTCGTTTCAGTATCTGATATAGCCCATGCCTCTATAGATGAATTAGTTTCTATCGAAGGGTTTGACGATGACATTGCTTCTGAATTAAGTCAAAGAGCTAAAAATTTTGTTACAATTGAAGCTGAGCGTATTGAAAATTCACTTAGAGAACTTAAAATAAGTGATGATTTATATAATTTTGAAGATCTTAATAAATCAAGCCTTCTAAAGTTAGTTGAAAATAATATAAAAACTTTGAACGATCTTGCAGAATTAGATAGTGAAGAATTATTTAATATTTTGGGTACAAATATTTTTATCAACGAAGATGATGCTGGCTCAGTGATTATGAAAGCAAGAGAGCATTGGTTTTCTGACGAAAATCTTGAAAATTAATTCACAGTTTAAGGAATTGTAATTATGGAAGAAAACATAAACGGAGAAAGAAAAAAGTTAAGTCTTTCCTCAAGTGGAAAATTAACATTAAAAAATTCTGTTTCATCATCCAAGCCTTCCAATAGTATTACCACAAATTCTAGGGCAGGTAGAGGTACGGTTCAAGTCGAAGTTAAACGAACAAAAAGACTATCTAACAGGCTTGGTATTAATGAAAAGTTATTTGAAAGAACTAATTCTGAAAACAGTTCGGGACTAAGTGCCAAAGAGATTCAATCCAGAAGCAAGATGTTACAAGAGGGCCTCGCGAAGACGGCAGCTGAAGCCGAGACAATTGCTGCCGAAAAGGTTGAAAAAGCTAAAATGGAAGAAGCGCGTATTGCGGCCAATGCCTTAGAAGCGTCAGAAGCAGCATCGTCTTTAGCCCCAAAGGACAAAATGTTAGCTCGAAGAAAATCGGAAACAGAAGAGATACTAGAAATTAAAAAAATTGAAGAAGATCAAAAACAAGCTCAGATTGATACTAAAAAAGCTGAAGAAGCTGCTCTACAAGCTGAAAAGGATAGACAAAAACTAGATGACACAGAAACACTACCCATTAACAAATTATGGACAGGAAATAAATTACCAGAAAAAGAAATTTTCAGGGAAAATATTAAAAAAACATCTTGGAACAGAGGTTTTCAAGAAAAAAGACAAGGAAAGATGACAATTGCTCGAGCCTTAGATTCTGACAACGTAAGAGTTAGATCTCTAGCTTCAATCAAAAGAAGACGTGAAAAAGCAAGAATGCAAGCTGATCAAACACCTGCTATTAAACAGTTTAGAGAAGTTACGATACCTGACACAATAACAGTTTCAGAATTAGCTAATAGAATGACTGAAAAAACAGCTGATGTTGTAAGAGAATTAATGAAAAATGGAATTATGGCAACAGCTACTGAAGTTATTGATTCTGAAACAGCTGAGTTGATTACAACAGAATTTGGTCATAAACCAAAAAGAATTTCAGAATCTGATGTAGAATTAGATCTCATACTTGAAGAAAGCAATCCAAAAAATCTTACAGCTAGACCACCTATTGTAACAATAATGGGTCATGTTGATCACGGTAAAACCTCTTTATTAGATGCTTTGAGAGAAAGTAAAGTCGCGGACGGTGAAGCTGGAGGAATAACCCAACATATAGGTGCATATCAAATTTTAACAAAATCTGGTTCTCAAATTTCATTTATAGACACTCCTGGTCATGAAGCATTTACTGAAATGAGAGCAAGAGGAGCTAATGTTACTGATATTGTGATATTAGTAGTTGCAGCTGATGACGGAATTAAACAACAAACTATTGAAGCAATCAAACATGCTAAAGCGGCTTCTTGTCCAATTATAGTTGCAGTAAATAAATGTGATAAACCAGAAGCAAATCCGCAAAAAGTTAGAACTGAATTACTTCAACATGAACTTATACCTGAAGAAATGGGAGGTGATATTCAATGTATTGATGTTTCTGCAAAAAACAAAGAAGGACTTGATAATCTATTGGTAGCACTTGAATTACAAGCTGACTTAATGGAGTTAAAAAGTGATGCTACTGTAAACGCTAATGGTGTAGTTGTTGAATCAAAGGTAGAAAGAGGTAAAGGTTCTGTAATAACTTTGCTAGTTAAATCAGGCACTTTAAAAGTTGGAGACATTATAGTAGTTGGAAGTGTGTCTGGTAAAGTTAGAGCTTTGCTTAACGATTCTGGTAAAAGAATAAATATTGCAGGTCCTTCTATGCCAGTTGAAGTTTTGGGATTGTCGGGTACTCCTGATGCTGGTGATTTAGCTCATGTTGTAGAAACTGAATCCAGGGCTAGAGAAATTGCTGAGTATAGATCTAGAAAGTCGAAACAAAAAGAGGCAACTTTGTCAGCACGTGGTTCTGTTGAACAAATGTTAGCAGATATTCAAGCTGGAGAAACTTCAGAATTGCCAGTTATTATTAAAACTGATGTTCATGGATCGTTAGAAGCTATAAAAGTTGCTTTGGAAAAATTAGGTAATTCACTAGTTAAAATAAGAGTATTGTCTGGGGCCGTAGGAGCTATAAGTGAATCTGATATAACCTTAGCTTCAGCTTCTTCAGCACTTGTATTTGCTTTTAATGTTAGAGCTATTCCTCAAGCAAGAGAGCTTTCTAGAAGAGACAATATAGAAATAAGGTATCATTCAATCATTTATGAATTAATTGAGGATGCAAAATTAGCACTTACAGGTATGTTAGACCCTGATTTACAAGAAAAATTTATTGGTTATGCTGAAATAAGAAAGGTGTTTTCGGTATCTAAAATTGGAAAAATTGCGGGTTGTTTTGTAAATGAAGGAATTGTTAAAAAAGGTTGCAGTTTCAGATTGCTCAGAGATAACACAGTAGTTCACCAAGGAATGCTTAAAACATTAAGAAGATTTAAAGATGAAGTAAAAGAAGTTCGTGAAGGGACAGAATGTGGAATGGGATTTGAAAATTATAATGATATTCAAGAAGGTGATGTGATGGAATGCTTTGAGGTTAAAGAGGTGGCTCGGAGTTTGGAGTCTATTGATAAAAAAGTTGGATAGCGGTTATAATGGTTAATAACTTTAATTATAAAATAAATAAAAAATCCAAGGATAATTTCACAAAATCACAAAGACAACTTAGGGTTGGAGAAGAGCTTAGGCATTTAATTTCAAACGCATTGCTTCGTGAAACTTTTTACGATCAAATTATTGAAAATAATAACATAACTATAACTGAAGTAAATGTTAGTCCAGATTTGAAAAATGCTAAAGTTTATATAATGCCTTTGGGTGGTGAAAATAAGTTTGAAGTACTAGATAGTCTTAAGAAAGCAAATGGACGCATAAAAAAATTAATATCCAATAATATTAATCTAAGACAAATTCCAAAGCTACAATTTAGAATAGATGAAACTTTTGAATATGCTAAAAATATAGAAAATATTTTGCAAAAGATTAAGAAATAAAAATTTTCATTTTAACAAATGAGGTGGGTAGTTATCAATAATATTAATGGTTGGATAATACTAGATAAGCAAACCGGAATTACATCTCGTCAAGCTGTTACAAAAATTTCAAGAATATTAAATATTAAAAAAATCGGACATGGGGGCACCCTTGATCCAATGGCAACGGGTGTATTGCCTATTGCAGTAGGAGAAGCAACAAAATGTATTTCTTTTATTCAGAATAAAAGTAAGAAATATTCTTTTATTGTTAAATGGGGTGAAACAACAAATACAGACGACTCAGAAGGAACAGTTCTAGAAAAATCAAATGTAAGACCAACTAAAAAACAAATACTTGAGATAATCAATTCATTTACAGGTACAATCTTTCAAAAACCCCCTATTTTTTCAGCAATTAAAATAGACGGTAAACGTTCTTATAAATTAGCTAGAAATAATATAATTGTTAAACATCAGCCAAGAGAAGTAGAGATACATAATTTGATTTTAAAAAATATTATTAATTCTGATTTTGCTGAATTTGAAGTTTTGTGTGGTAAAGGAACCTATGTGAGGTCATTAGCTAAAGACATTGCTGAAAGACTTAATACAAAAGGCCATGTTACATCTCTTAGAAGATACACAGTAGGTGATTTTAGTGAAAAAGATACGATTTTTATAGATTTTTTCAAAGAAATAATTCATAGTCCACCAATTTTAAAAAAAATGTTACCAATTGAAGCTGCGCTAGACGACATCCCGGCGTTAGCTTTGAACGAAATAGAGGCGAGGAAGTTAAAGCTAGGACAAAAAATTAAATTTAATTCTTTAGAATTTAAAAATAAATTTCTCAATAAACATCCAAATTTTCAAGAATTCGAAAAACTTTGCGCTGTTAGAAACGATAGGCTTATAGCCCTTGTTAAAATTGAGACTGACCTAGTTAAGCCGAAGCGCATAATTAATATAAAAATAGAAGGGAAATACGATGTCGATAGAAAAGAATAAAACAATTGAATTAATTAAAGACTTTGGGAATAGCGAAACAGATTCTGGTTCAGCTGATGTTCAAGTAGCTATTTTGACAGAAAGAATTAAAAATCTAACTGATCACCTTAAAAATCATAAAAAGGATTTTGGATCACGTCGTGGACTATTAAGTATGGTTGGTCAAAGAAGAAATTTATTAAAATATATCAAAAATAAAAATCAAGATCGTTATTTAAATCTAATTAAAAGATTAGGTTTAAGAAGGTAATTTTAAAAAATTTTGCAGTCATATTTTTAAAAATATGAAAATTGAAAGAATTTAAGAAGTAGGTAGAGGATATTATTATGTTTGAAGTTTATAGAAAAGAAATCACATGGGGTGGAAAATTATTAACATTTGAAACTGGAAAGATTGCCCGTCAAGCTGATGGCGCAGTTATGGTTACTTATGGTGGTACTACTGTATTATGTACAGCAGTTGGTGCTTCAACTGCGAAACCTGGAATAGATTTTTTTCCTCTTACCGTTAATTATCAAGAAAAAACATTTGCTGCCGGTAGAATACCGGGTGGTTTTTTTAAAAGGGAAGGAAGACCTTCAGAAAAAGAAACGTTAGTTTCAAGATTAATAGACAGACCGATTAGACCTTTATTTCATAAAAATTATAAAAATGAAACTCAAATTATTGCTACGGTCCTTGCTCATGATATGGAAAACGACCCCGATATAGTCGCTATGTTAGGTGCTTCTGCAGCTTTAACAATTTCAGGACTACCATTTATGGGGCCGATTGGTGCTTGTCGAGTTGGTTGGGATGGAACAAATTATATTTTGAATCCAACAATAGATCAGATGAAAGGTGCTAGTTTAGACTTAGTTGTTGCTGGAACTACAGATGGAGTTTTAATGGTTGAATCAGAAGCATCTGAACTATCTGAAGAAGTAATGTTAGGAGCAGTTGATTATGGTCACAATGAGATAGAACAAGTAATAAAAGCTATAATAGACTTAGCCGAAGTAGCTGCGAAAGAACCAAGACCTTTGCCTGACGAGCCAAAAGAAAAAGAAGAGTATTTAAAAACTATTAAACTATTTAGAAAAAAGTTTGAGAAAGCTTATAGAGAAATTGATAAGTCAAATAGATCTAAAATGTTATTAGATATAAGAAACGACATATCTTTAGCATTTGGTGAGTCACCAAACTCTTCACTTGTGTCATCTTTAACAAAAGATTTAGAAGCAGATATTGTTAGAGGTAATATCTTAAAAACTAAAAAAAGAATTGATGGTAGAGATACTAAAACAGTTCGACCAATTGTAGCTGAAGTTGGTACCTTACCAAGAGCCCATGGCTCTGCATTATTTACCAGAGGAGAAACACAAGCTCTAGTTGTAGCTACTTTAGGAACAGGCCAAGATGAACAAATAATTGATGCTTTGGAAGGTGAATATAGGTCAAAGTTTATGTTACATTATAATTTTCCTCCATATTCGGTTGGTGAAGCAGGTAGGGTAGGTTCTCCTGGTAGAAGAGAAGTTGGGCATGGTAAGTTAGCATGGCGAGCTGTTAACCCTTTATTACCTTTAGGTGAAGATTTTCCTTACACAGTTAGAATTGTTTCTGAAGTGACAGAATCAAATGGTTCATCTTCAATGGCTACCGTATGTGGTACTTCACTTGCTTTAATGGATGCTGGTGTTCCAATAAAAAAACCTGTTGCAGGAATCGCAATGGGTTTGATTAAAGAAAAAAAAGGATTTTCAGTTTTGTCAGATATTTTAGGTGATGAAGATCATTTAGGTGACATGGATTTTAAAGTTGCTGGAACTGAGGATGGTATTACAAGTCTTCAGATGGATATAAAAATTACATCTATCACTAAAGAAATAATGGAAATTGCACTAGATCAAGCAAAAGAAGGTAGAATTCACATATTAAATGAAATGAGTAAAGCTATAGTTTCGTCTAGAGAAGCTTTAGCAGATTCTGCTCCAAAAATTACCACTATGAAAGTTAAATTAGACAAAATTCGTGATATCATTGGACCTGGTGGTAAAATGATTAGAGAAATATGTGAAACGACAGGAGCCAAGGTAGATATTGAAGATGATGGCACGATTAAGATTGCTGCATCAGACACAGAATCTTCTGAAGCAGCTCAAAAAAGAATTAATGATATTGTTGCTGAAGCAGAATTAGGAGTTATATATACTGGAAAAGTTGTCAAAACAGTAGACTTTGGAGCGTTTGTCAATTTTCTTGGAACAAAAGATGGATTGGTTCATATCTCTGAGTTGCAAAATGCTCGAACGGAGAAAACCACTGATATTTGTAAAGAGGGTGACGAAGTTAAAGTCAAAGTTATAGGTTTTGATGATAGAGGAAAGGTTAAATTATCTATGAAACGAGTTAACCAAGATACTGGTGAAGACATAGAAAATAAAAAAGAAGATTAGTAAAATATGTAAGGAGTTCTTTATGAATAATGTAGTTCCAAAAAATGAATGGATTAAATCTTGGTCAGATAATGGTGTAGGATGGGTTCAATTAAATCATGAAAACAAACTTAATCCACTATCAGCTGGTTTTATACTAGCAATAAAAGAAGCAACTGAAAAATTTGACAATGATTTATCTGTAGGTTGTATTGTTTTGATTGGCTCAGAAAAAGCTTTTGCAGCAGGTGCTGATTTAAAAGAAATGGTCAAGCATAATTATGCATCAGTTTCAGAATCAAGATATATAGAAAATGGATGGCTTGACATCCCTAAAATTCAAACTCCAATAATAGCAGGTGTTAAAGGATACGCTTTAGGTGGCGGTTGTGAATTGGCTATGATGTGTGACTTTATTATTGCTTCTGATAATGCAAGGTTTGGTCAACCCGAAATAAATATTGGCGCTATACCAGGTGCAGGAGGAACACAAAGATTGACTAGATCTATTGGCAAATCAAAAGCTATGTTAGCAATTTTGACTGGAGACATGATGTCTGCTAATGAAGCAGAAAAATCAGGATTAGTAGCAAAAGTCATTAGTAATGATGAATTTGATGTTTCTTTAAAAGAGATTGCCCAAAAAATTGCTAATCAATCTAAACCTTTAGCTAAATTAGCGAAGCAAGCTGTTAACGTTGCATATGAAACAACTCTTGAAGAGGGTATTCGTTCTGAAAGAGCTTTATTCTATTCAACTTTTGCGCTTAAAGATCATGTTGAAGGTATGGAAGCTTTTTCAGAAAAAAGAAAACCTATTTGGAATAATAAATAGTTTTAAATTACTCTAGATCATTTGATTTAGGTATAGCAACACTATGTAAACCACCATCTACATGATGAATGTTTCCTGTCACACCAGATGATAAATCTGAAATAAGGTATAAAGCAGAATTACCAACTTCTTTTAGCTCTGGGTTAAATTTTAATGGTGCCACACTCTCAGAGTATCTATAAACATGGCGAGCGCCAGAAATAGCAGCACCAGCAAGCGTCTTTACTGGGCCAGCTGATAACCCATTAACTCTAATATTATTTTTACCCAGATCCATTGCTAAATATTTAATTGAAGCTTCCAATGCTGACTTTGCAACTCCCATTACATTGTAGTTAGGGGTAGTTCTTTCTGCTCCAAGATAAGACAAAGTTAACAAACTTCCACCTTTAGAAGACATAAAAGGAAAAGCAGATTTAGCAGTTCTTGTAAAACTAAATGCTGATATATCAAGTGAATTTAGAAAGTTTTCTCTACTACAATTAACATATTTCCCTTTTAATTCTTCTTTATCTGAATATGCGAGGGCGTGCACAACAAAATCAATTTCATCCCAAGTTTCCGAAATTTTATTAAACATATTTTCTATAGAGCTTGTCTCATTAATATCTTTAGACACATCACATTCATAAAATTTATTTGCTTTTATAGAATCCATTAAAGGAATTAATCTTTTTTTAAATCCTTTATTTTGATAGGAAAAAGCTAACTCTGCACCATAATCAGCTAGGGTTTTAGCAATACCCCAAGCTATTGAACGTTCGTTAGCAACGCCCATTATTAGTCCCTTTTTACCTTTCATTATAGACATAATATACTTTCTTAATTAAATTTCGATAACGCAAGACAGGCATTTGTCCCTCCAAACCCAAAAGAATTTGAAAGGGCTAAATTAATATCTATATTTTGGATAGTTTTTCTAGGTATGTCGATAGAACCTATTTCTGGATCATCATTATTAATGTTAGCAGACCCAGAAATAAAATTATTGTTCATCATTAGTAATGTATAGATAGCCTCTTGTACACCTGTGGCTCCTAAAGAGTGACCTGTTAAGGACTTAGTACTTGTGAGCCTTGGAAGATAGCCTTTATCTTTAAAAACTTCTCTTACAGCATGAAGTTCCTGCATATCTCCGACAGGGGTACTTGTTCCGTGAGCATTTATATAATCAACTTTTTGATTAGTTTTTGTTAGAGCTTGCTTCATACATCTTATCGCCCCTTCTCCACTTGGCGCAACCATATCATGACCATCAGAATTTGCACAATGGCCAACTATCTCACCATAAATTTTGGCACCTCTTGCTTTTGCATGCTCAAGTTCTTCCAAAACAAGCATTCCGCCACCACCTGCAATTACAAATCCATCTCTATCTAAATCGTAAGGTCTTGACGCTAATTCCGGTGTTTCGTTATATTTACTAGACATTGCACCCATTGCATCAAATAGCACAGAGAGTGTCCAGTCAAGTTCTTCACCGCCTCCTGCAAAAACTATATTTTGATTTCCATATTTAATTTGATCTGCTCCAATACCAATACAATGTGCTGATGTCGAACAGGCAGATGTGATTGAAAAATTAACACCCTTAATTTTAAAAAAAGTAGCAATACAGGCAGATACAGATGAACTCATACATCGTGGAACCATAAAAGGACCAACTCTTTTTGGCCCCTTTTCCCTTGCGATATCAAATGATTGAAGTAAGTTGACAGTGCTTGGTCCACCAGAACCGGCAATAAGACCTGTTTTTGGGTTTGATACTTCTTCAGGAGTTAATCCAGAGTCTTTGATTGCCTGCTCCATAGAAAGAACTGAATATGCGGCACCCGCACCCATAAATCTAAGTTGTTTTTTGTCGACATAATCTTCTAATTTCAGTTTCACTGCACCATGAATTTGACTTCTAAAGCCCATTTCTTTGTAGGTGTCAGCTTTAACAATTCCTGATTTTTGGTTTACTAAAGAATTTTTTACTTCTTCTACGTTATTACCAATAGAGCTAACTATACCCATACCAGTAATCACAACTCTTTTTTCATTACTCATGTTTAATCCTATTTAATTAAGAACTAATTAATCTTGAAAAAGTCCAACCCTAATATCAGATGCTTCAAAAACGGTCTTATTGTCACAAACTACTTTTCCATCAGCTATACCTAATATAAGTTTTCTCATTATAATTCTTTTGAAATCAAGAAAATATTCTACTTTTTTAGCAACTGGCAATATTTGTCCAGTAAATTTCACTTCTCCTACAGATATTGCCCTGCCTTTTCCTTTGCCACCCATATTTCCTAAGGAAAAACCTAAAAGTTGCCATAATGCATCCATTCCTAGGCATCCAGGCATTACAGGATCATTTTCAAAATGACACGGAAAGAACCACTTATCTGGTGTAATTTTAAATTGAGCATGAGCTGTGCCTTTATCATAAGTGCCACCAGTCTCTTTAATATTGGTGATTTCATCAAACATAAGCATAGGTGGTAAAGGGAGTTTAGGAAAATCAACACCTGCTAGTCGCCCTTTAGCACAATCTATTAATTCTTGATAATTAAATGAGTTTTTAAATAAAGCCACAATAAA
This sequence comes from alpha proteobacterium SCGC AAA536-K22, assembly GCA_000421325.1. GTDB lineage: Bacteria > Pseudomonadota > Alphaproteobacteria > Puniceispirillales > Marisalimonadaceae > Marisalimonas. The sequence goes on along the minus strand of ATWQ01000005.1, from coordinate 6,638 downwards.
ACACCTTTAACAATTCGTTCTTAAGCTTATATTAATCTCAAAAGAGAATAAATGAAATAATTATAGTAAATTATTTGTTCACAGAGCCCCAAATATTCTTCTTCGTAACCCAACCAACAAATTTCTTATTTTGAAAGACTTCAATATTACACCATTTCAATTTACATCCCTTAACTTTAATCAATAAATCTGGAAGTAATCTAGCTAAATTTTTACTTGAATTTAAAGGTCTTTTTTTTAGAACAGTTTCCTTAATAATTAACCCAGTTTTAAATGAGGATAATAGTTGTGTATGTATCCAACCTGATAAATTATTTTTAGTATTTACTTTTCTCCAATTATTAAACTCAGCAATAATTTTAAGTGGGTATCCTTTTTGGTTAATTTCAAACTTAATTGGGAATTCTTTTCCTGGTCCAGTCCTCACAAACGTTAATTCATTTTTTAAAGACACCATTCTAGGTATTGTTAAACCACTTCCATTAATAGAATTTTTGGGTTCTATTATTTGAGAAATAGTAGTTTGTGAGTAAAATAATATATAGGTTGTAAAAATAAATGCTGTAAATAAAAGTAATTTATAATTTTTTAAAAATATAAAAAAGTTTATATTTATCATATAGAGCACACAGGACAGTTTTGATTTTTAGTAAGCTTTATTTTATCTAAACTTTGAGCTAATCCATCATACAAAAATAAATATCCAGCTCTTGTTTGGTAATTTTTAAAGGCGATTTCCTTAATTCCTTCATTAACTTGCATACTACCTATTAAACCTGTTATAGGTCCAATTATACCAGCTTCTCTACAATTTGTAATAGGAGCTTTTTCACTGGTTTCTGGAAAAATACATTCATAACAAGGGTAACTTTTATTTAACCCACTTTTCCAAACTGCCAATTGTCCTTCCATTTGAACAGCTGAACCTGATATTAAAGTTTTTTGACTTAAATGTGATAAAAGATTAATTGTATATTTTGTTTTTGGATTGTCAGAACAATCAAAAATTAAATCAAAATTACTAATATCAGTGGACTGATTTAAATTTTTTTTATTTGACTTAATAGAAATATTGGGATTAATTTTTGAGCATTCCCGAACAAGGTTTTCAGCTTTATTATGACCAATTTTATTGTTTTTATGAGCAATTTGTCTGTTAAGGTTAGTAAGTTCAATAGTATCATCATCACATATTTCTATGTGTCCGAAACCTGCTGCAGAAGCATAAAGCGCAACAGGACAGCCTAACCCTCCAGCACCAATTATTAAACATTTTGTTTCTAATAATTTTTCTTGTCCTTCTTCGTGAAAATTTGGAATAATTACCTGTCTTGCATATCTAGTTAAATCATCATCATTAAGCATATGTGCCTCAGATATTATTAGTAGTAAAAATTTTGTAAATTTTATTTGCCAAATTAAAGGCTATGGATTTTTTGCTTTGCTTAGACCATTCTTCACAATTATTTTCATCTAGAAGAAAAACTTTGTTAAAATCTTTTCCAAAAACTTTATCGTCACTTACATCATTGGCTACTATTAAATCAATTTCTTTAGAAATCAATTTTGATTTTGCGTTTCTAATTACGTCATTAGTTTCAGCAGAAAACCCAACAACAATACCAGGTCTTAAATTACTTTTAGCTATCGTTGATAGAATATCAGGATTATTTATTGTTTTAAATACTAATTTTTGGTTATTTTTTTTGATTTTATTTTCGTGATTAATTTTTTCTTTTGACGATCTTTCTGGAATCATTTTCCAGTCTGCAACTGCAGCACTACAAATTAATATGTCAGCAGGCAGTTGTGACATTGTTTTTTCAAACATTTCTTGAGCAGATATTACGTGTATTATATTTGTACATTTTGGAACTGGAATATTTACTGGGCCAGTAATCAAAGTAACTTGTGCACCTCTTCTAGAGAATTCAGAAGCAATAGCAAAACCTTGTTTACCTGATGATTTGTTACTAACAAATCGGACTGGATCTATATTTTCTATTGTTGGACCAGCTGTAATTATAATTGACACATCTTTAAATTGATTAGCCGTGTTTTTCCTATCAATTATATTTGAAATTACATTCTCAAATATCATTTTAGGTTCAGGAAATCTACCAGCACCATTTTCTCCACAAGCCATGTCTCCAACATCAGGTTCTATAAATTCTACACCTCTACCTATAAGTTTTTGATAATTTTCCTGTGTTGCCAAATTATTCCACATAACGGGGTTCATTGAGGGCGCAAGAATTATTTGAGAAAAAGATGCAAGTAAAATTGTACTTGCAAGATCGTCGGCTATTCCATTAGCAAGTTTTGCCATTATGTTAGCTGTAGCAGGAGCAACTAAAATTATATCAGGTTTTCTGGCAAGCATGATATGGTTCATTTTTATTTCATCTTCAACAGAAAATAAATCAATATAACATTTTTTTTCATTCAAGCTTGTAACTAGTAAAGGAGTAATAAATTTCTGAGCTGATTTAGTCATTACTACATCAAGATCAATGTTTGTTTTTTTTATTAACCTAATTACTTCAAGAGATTTGTATGATGCTATTCCGCCACAAATAATTAAAAGTATCTTTCCATTTTCATTGTTTAAATCTTTGCTTGGCAAAAAATCTTCAGTGTTTATTTTAAGTCCCGAGCATAATGATAATATATTGTGAATCTTTTTTTTAGGAATTTTATTTAACTTTCTCCAGTTTGAAACTGTAGAAGGTTTAATATTTAGATTTTTTGCTACTAACCCTGTTCCACCAAGTAGAGAAATCAGTTGTGAAATATTATTCATTAGATTTATTCCCAAAAATTAAAACTAATATATTAAATTTATTGAATTTAAAATGAATTTTTTCATTTTTTTGTTAAAAATTTATCAAATTTATCAATAATTTCAGGTATTTTTAATAAAACCAATTTATTTTTATGAAACCATTCTTCAAGAATTTTAAAAGGATCGTGAGTGTCATTTATCCATTTATCAATAAGAGGAGCAGATAAGTCCCACATATTAATATCAGGATTAATTTGTCTTGTTGTACCCTCTGCCATTAACATAGTTTTTTGTAGTAAAGTGAACTGAGGTTGTACTTCAATATTAAATTCTTTAGACAAACCTAGAATCTGCCCCAATAATTTAGCTAGAGAAACTTCGCCTATAGGTTTGTTTAATATAGGTGTACAAATTGCCCTTATAGCTTGTGCTAGTTGATCATGAGAAATATCTTTCCCTAACATATTTGCTTCCGAATGTATTTCTACAACTTTCCTATAATTTTTATTAAGAAGATGTGTAAGTAATAAAGCCAAAAATTGACGATCTTTATTTGACAATCTTCCCATAATACCAAAATCAATTGGTATAAGAACCCCTTTGGAGTTAATTAAAATATTACCTGGATGCATATCCCCATGAAAAAAACCATCACGAAACACTTGAAGAAAAAAAACTTCAGTACCAATTTCAGTTATTTTCTTAATATTGTGATTAGCCTTCTTTAAAGCATCTATATTATCAATCCTAATGCCTTTTATGTATTCAAGAACAAGCATGTTTTTACTAGTAAGTTCCCAGTAAATTTTGGGCACATTGTAATTTGGATTATCTTTGAAGTTTTCAGAAAGTTCTTCTGCTGCGGATGCCTCTAATGTTAAGTCAAGTTCGTTTAATGAAACTTCTGATAATACTTCAACATTTTTTGAAAGCTTTAGTCTTTTAATACTGGGGATAGCTATCTCAAGACATTTTGATGCCCAGTAAAAAAAAATAAAATCATTAAATAATTTTTTTTGGATATTTGGTTTAAGAAGTTTTACAGCAACAGTTTCACCGTTTTTTAGAGTAGCAACATGTACCTGAGCAACGGATGCATTCGCAATAGGTTTTTCATCAAAATAAGAAAAAATATTATCAATTAAATTTTGATTTTCCGTTTCAATTATTTTTTTGGCAATAGAACTCGAAAAAGGTTCTATGTCGTCTTGTAATTTTTTTAAATATTGACATGTCTTTTTATCAACCAAATCTGGCCTTGTTGATAAAGCTTGTCCAAACTTAATGTATCCTGGACCTAAATCAATTAAACAACTGAGAAGTTTTTTTCCAATTTCTTCTTTATTCTCTATGTAAAAAATAAAATTAAAGAATTTTAAAGTTAAGTTTATTTTTTTATTAAAAAATTGTTTATTAATTAATAGAGTTAAAGCACCTGCTTTCACTAATTTAATAAATACAAAAAGACTTACTATACAAAAGTATGGTGTTTTCCATATTGGATAATTTAACTTTTGTTTTATTTGCATTTAAATTTTCCATCCAGAATGAAGTGCAACTATACCATTTGAGAGGTTTCTGTATTTAACTCTTGAAAATCCAACTTCTGAAAACATTTGAGCAAGCTCAGGTTGGGTAGGAAATTGTCTTATAGATTCAACCAAATAACTATATGCGTTTTTATCCCCAGCAATTTGTTTACCAATTGAAGGCAAAAAATTAAATGACCACGTATCATATAATTTTCTAATCGTATTATTTTCTACGTGGCTAAATTCCAGACAAATTAATCGGCCTCCAGGTTTTAATATACGATATATTTCTTTTAGACACCCTACTCTATCAGTAACATTTCTTAAGCCAAATCCAATAGTGGCTCTTTCAAAGGAGCCTTCAGTTGCAGGAATATTTTCAGCACTAGCAATAGTCCATTTTATTTTTTTGGATAGATTCTGTTTGTTCTTACCTGTGTTCAGCATTGCTTGGTTTATGTCATATACATGGGCACTTTCTCCGCCTGCGTCCAAAAATTTTTTAGCTATATCACCAGTACCTCCTGCAATATCAGCTAGTCTTTGATTATTTTGAGGTGCCAACCAATTAATTAGATCATTCTTCCATAACCTATGTATTCCAAAACTAGTAAGGTCATTCATTAAATCATACTTACTAGCAACTGAATCAAATACGTTATTAACTAATTTCTGCTTTTCAGATCTTTTTACAGCTTTATATCCAAAGTCAATTTTTTGATTATCTTTATTTAACATTATAATCCCAATTACTATATAATTATTCCAAATATACTTTTTTAATTTATTTAAAGATACACAAAAAAGGATAAAAAGATGCCAGAATTACCCGAAGTAGAAACAGTATGTTTGGCTTTATCTAAAATTGTCAATAACGCCGAAATTATAGATATAGAGATACTTAGACATGATCTAAGATGGAAAATAAAAAAATCTTTGAAAAATGATTTAGAAAATGACTTTTTCAAACACCCTCTTAGAAGAGGAAAATATATATTAATACCTACTATTAAAAATAATATTCTTCTTATTCACTTAGGTATGAGTGGACAAATAAAAATTAGAGACAAGTTTGAAAGTATTTTTAAACATGATCATGTAAGAATTGCAATAAAATCTAGAGATAACAAAAAGTACTTTATTACTTACAATGATCCAAGAAGATTTGGCTATATTGACTTATTTCATAAAAAAGAAATAAGTAAGCATTTCTTATTAAAAAAGTTAGGTGTCGAGCCTTTTGATAAAAAATTAAATGTTGGTTATCTACAAATACTATTTGAAAAAAAGATAAAATGTATCAAAGACACTCTTATGGACCAGAGTGTTATTGCAGGTATAGGAAATATTTATGCTAGTGAGATTCTGTTCAAAGCAAAAGTTAATCCATACAGGAGTGTGAAAACTCTGAAAAAAAAAGAAATAAAGTCTATTATTAATGCTACAAGACAAATTCTAATAAAATCAATTAGTGTGGGAGGAACAACACTCCAAAACCATTTGCAACCTAGTGGAAAACTTGGTTATTTTTTTCAAGAACTTGAAGTTTATGGTAAAAAAAATAAAAATTGTATCAAATGTAAGCAGTCAATTTCAGTTACCGTTATAAGTAATCGATCAACATATTTTTGTAATAATTGTCAAATCTGATACCACCAAAAACAAATAAAATATCTTAATTAGCTTGACTTTTTGACTGGATAAAACTAATTCAGACATATAAATTTTAATTGGGAAAAAAACAATGGCTAATCATATTTCTGCTAAGAAAAGAATAAGACGTAATTCTAGAATGGAAATCGTTAACAAAGTAAGAAAAAATAGAGTAAGGTCTTTTATAAAGAAAGTTGAGTTAGCCATCCTTAAAGAAGATAAAAAATTAGCTCAAATAGCTTTAATTGAGGCGCAACCTGAGATGCATAGATCTGTTACGAAAGGTATTTTTAAAAAAAATACTATCTCAAGAAAGTTATCTAGATTATCGGCAAGAATAAAAAAAATAGCTTAAGTGCAAATTGCTTAATTGACCAATCTAAGAGGCTTTAGGCCTCTTTTTTAATGTAAATATTAAATTTAAAAATAACGAAATTAACGATTCGGAGCAAATGGTAATTACTTTATTAAAAAAAAAAATAATTACTTAAAAAAAGCTAGATATATATTTAAAAAAATTTTTAATACTTAAAAAAAATCAATTCTTAAGAATCATAATAAATTCAACGTAGTACCTTAAATTATTACAATATCAACTCAACAAAACATGTCTAAATATTTTAAATTATTCAAAAATTAAAAAAATTTAATAATTTTTAATTTTTTTT
>ATWQ01000004.1 GCA_000421325.1 alpha proteobacterium SCGC AAA536-K22 | reverse complement strand
TTAAAAATTTGATTAAGAACTTTTAGATATTCAGTTAAAAATAATTAAAAAAAAGAAATGAAGTAATGACATTATTAGGGTTTGAATTATTCATATAGACACCCATATGATATATTATAATAAGTTCATAATAATTTAAGGAAAAATCAATGTCATTTTTAAAATCATTTTTATTTATAATGGTTATATTCTCTTTTGTTTCTAGCAACTCAATTGCTGAAACTTTTACTATAGAGATGTTGAATAAGCTCGGAAAAGAAAGAATGGTTTATTCTGAAAAAGTCATATCAATTAACACTAACGATGAAATCTTGTGGAAATCTAAAGACAAAGGACATAATGTTGAGTTGATTGGGATGCCAACAGGAGCAAAAAAGTACAAATCTAAAATTAGTAAAGATGCTAGTTATAAATTTGAAAAACCTGGAATATATTTATATCAATGTACTCCTCACAAAGCCATGGGAATGATCGGCTTAGTTGTGGTATCGAAAGATAAGAGTAATTTGGATAAAATTAAAAAAGTTAAAGTTTATGGAAAATCAAAAAAATTATTGAAAAAGCTTCTCAAAGCATTGTAGACCCTTTTTGACAACTTAATTGAAATTATATATGATATTTCTACCATATTTAAATAAATGGTGGGAATACATATGAAATTAGGTAATATACTATTAGCATTTTTAGTCGCTATGCCACTAACGTTTTTAGAAGTTAGTGCTGCAGGTAACGCATCAGATAAACTAAAAGAAACAGTTATCGATAAAACTATTCAAGCATTTGAAGATGGTTTTAATTCCTTGTTTACTAATACTGAACTTACTATTGAGGGCAGAACTGCTGCTGATCCTAACTTTACTTTACTTACAATTAATCCTATTTCTGAAAATGAAGATAAGGGTGATTTAACTTTTTTTCAGGGTTCTATTATAAGGCAAAATAATCGAGACACCATAAATTTAGGTATAGGATACAGACAGTTAAGTGATGACGAAAAATGGATTTACGGTGTAAACACTTTTCACGATTATGAAAATACTTATAGTCACTCAAGAATGAGTATCGGTGCTGAATTAAGAAGTTCATCTTTTGAAATAAATGCAAATAAGTATTTTGCCATAAGTGGAGCCAAAACAGGTAAAAATGGCAATACAGAAAGAGCTTTAGACGGATATGAAATTGAAGTAGGTGGCCAAGTTCCATTCGTACCATCCGCAAAAATATTTGTAAAGAACTGGAAATGGGATGGATATCAGACTGCTGATACTAAGGGTAATACCTATAGTTTACAAATTAATGCACCAGTTGCTCCCAACGTAACGTTAGAGGCTGGAACAAAAGATTTTGATACAGGAACAGATATTGACTTTGTTAATCTAACCTACAAGTTTGGCTTAGGTGGAAGTCCAACAGAGAAAGACGTAATCGTTCAGGACTTAATTGCTAACCAAGCGTTTAATAATACATCAATGAAAAAAAAGATGCTTGATAAAGTAAGACGTAAAAATCAGATTGTGATCCAGACCAACTTTACTGCATCAGCAGGAGGTGTATGATATGTTTAACTTGGAAAAAGTAATTTCACTATTAATAACATTATTTTCTTTTATTTTACTGAATAATGTTTCTTTTGCTATTACTGCAGAGGATAGTGGTGCATGCAGTACTGGTACAAACTTATTTTCGACAACAGCTACAGCCTGTAGATTTACACCACAGACTTACAAAGCAAGTGTTTATGAAATGGGACTTTGTACTGTCAATCCAATGGCAGGAGCTTCGTTAGATAAGTCTACATGTACAACTGTTTTTACAGCTACTGACCAGACTAATGGCAGTGAGCACGACTTTGCATTAGGAGATGCTGTTTTAACTGGTGTTTCAACAAGGCCAGCTAATGGGATATATCAATACCCCTACATAATATTAAATAATGTTTTCACTATTAAAGCAGAATTTACTAAGGACGATAATACAACGTTTTATGTTCATAAAGACGGAAATGGGGCATGTGATGCGGCTGATACAACTGCACCTGCAGAAGAGTGTACTTCAACTTTAGTACAGTTTGGTCAGACTAACGTATGTGACGGCGAATATTTAGACGCCCCAGTTGCTATAGGAACAATTAATGGCTATTTAATGCAAAACTCAACCTTGGATAAAAGAGACGGAGCGAGTGATACAGCGTCTAACGTTTGTTCTAACGTTGATAGGTTAGTTGGGGTAATGAATTTGAACACCCCAATTGTTATTTCTCCTGCAACAATGTCTTTTAAATTTATTTTTAACGTTACTGATTATGGTGCGCAGTTTTTTACCAACAATGCTGGAGCTCCTGGAAATAATCCAAACGGTGGAGGGGGAAGCGGGCCGTTTTCTGGTTACTTTGAAGTGCAGGATGCAACCCCACAATAATGTAATTAATTTTTTTAATATTTAACTACGAGGAAATTCTATGACTAATTGTTTTCACCTAGCAATACCTGCGGGTAATATTAAAAAAGCTCTAGGATTTTATCGTGATATTTTAGGATGTAAAACAGGTAATCAAGAAGAAGGTCGTTGGATAGATATAAATTTTTGGGGAAATGAACTTACTCTTCATGAGACAAAAACTAAACAAGTTCGAGAAAGACACGATGTTGATATGGGTGATGTTTGCGTGCCTCACTTTGGAGTTCACCTCGAAGCAAAAGATTTTGAAGAAGTAAAAAAAAGAATAGAAGCAAGCGATATTGATTATTTTGACAATCCATATAGAAGATTTATTGGTTCAAAATTTGAGCAAGAGACATTTTTTGTAGAAGATCCAAATGGAAACGTTCTTGAAATTAAAACCATGTCTAACCCGGAAGTCTTATTTGAAACTGCCTCTTAATTGTAAATAAAAAAATTAATTTTATTTTAAAATTTATATTCAAACATATTATATAGATTTATTAATATATAAAATTATAATATTCAATTTTATAGATCGGTTGTATTCATGAACAAAATAAAAAGTATCGTCCGATATCCTATCAAAGGACTTTCAGGCGAAAATATTGATAATATTGCACTAGAAAAAAATCAAGTTTTACCTGGAGATCGGGAATATGCATTTTCAAGGTCACATGTTACATATGATAGGAATAACCCGACATATTTAAGAAAAACAAATTTTTTAGCATTAGTAAAAGAAGAAAAATTAGCCAAGCTAGATACTAAATTTGATCCAAAATCTAGGGAATTAATCATAAGACTTGATAATCAAATTGTTATAAATGAAACTCTTTTTGAAGAAGAAAATATTTATAAAGTTGAAACTTTTTTTCAAAATTATTTAAATTTAGGAATTGATGAGAAGCCAAAGTTAGTACGTGGAATAAAAGTTGAAAACAACAATAACTTAACTCATTCATTTTCAGATATTCCAGATAAAGCTGTGTCCATAATCAACCTAGATACAATAAATGAATTGGAAAAAAAACTAGGTAAAAAAATTGCACCTTCTAGGTTTAGAGCAAATCTGTTAATAGATAATGGAAATCCTTGGGAAGAATTTAATTGGATAGGAAAAAAAATTTCTATTGCTGATTGTGTCCTAGAAGTTTTCAAAAAAACACAAAGGTGTGCAGCCACCAATGTAAACCCTGAAAATGCTATTCGAGACATTAATATACCAAATGAAATTAATACTCATTATGGACACTTGGATTTAGGAGTTTATGCGAGAGTTTTAAAAAGTGGTCTTGTTTCAATTTCAGATAAGTTATACATAAATTGAACAATAAATTGAATTTAGGACTAGTTTTGCAAACTCTTGGAGGCTTAAAATCAACTTAGTCAAAGAAAAAAACAGATTTAAAGAAATGGGTTTTATTAAATTCTGGATTTTTTCTACTCTATTCTTTATTACCTTTCCTTTATCTTTAATTTTTTGTGTATTAATTTTAGGAACTAAACAAACAAAACAATTTGTAGTTGTCTTAATTAAAGACTATCTCCAGACGATTTTAATTATTTTTATAATAATAATAATAGTAATAATTTTTCTTTTTAATTATTTAAGCAATTTTTTTAGCTAATTCATTATGTTTTTAAAAGAAAATAAATTCAAAAATAATTATTTGGTATTATGTACCTCATTAATATTTTTTAATTCTATACCTTTTAAATACTTATTAGCAGAGAATATTTATATTGCTGTGGCTTCAAACTTTTTAAAACCCATGAAAGTATTAAAGGAGAACTTTGAAAGTAGCAATGAAGGTCAAATATTTATTTCAAGCGGCTCTAGTGGAAGTTTGTATGCACAAATTATAAATGGAGCTCCACTAGATATTTTTCTATCAGCTGATCAAGATTTACCTCAAAAGCTTGAAAAAACAACAAAAGCAGTTCTAGGAACACGTTTTACATACGCTACGGGAAAATTAGTTGCTTATAGCACAAAAAAAAATCTTTTTAGTCAAACATTTCCTCAAATCTTAATTTCAAATAATGTTAGATATATTGGAATTGGAAAACCAGAATATGTTCCGTATGGAAGAGCTGCCAAAGAAGTTTTGGAATCATTAAATATTTTTAATGAAATATCTTCAAAGTTAGTTTTAAGTAAAAGTGTTAATCAAGTTTTTTTAATGAACTATTTTGGAAATACAGATATAGGTTTTATATCTAAATCAGATTTTTTAAGTAATAATAAAAAGGGAAAGATGTGGGATATACCCCACAATTTATATTCTCCTATAAAACAAGATGCTATTTTACTTAAAAATGGGGAGAAAAAAAATAATGCGATCCTTTTTCTAAAATTTCTTTCTTCTAAAAATACCAAAGAACACCTAAAAAAGTTTGGATATATTTTTGATTAATACTTATTCAAGTTAATAATCTTTTTTACTATAGATTCCTCATTTTCACCCCAAGCTATAGTTCCTCTAAAAGCAGCTGTTCTATCAAGCATAAAAACAGTTGCGGTATGGTTCATATTATAATTTTCTTTCGATGAGCCAATAGTTTCAAAAAAAACATTCCAATTGTCTGCTAATTTTTTAATCTCGTTAATTTGACCTGTAATAGCAATTACATTTTTATTAAAATACTGAATATATTCTTTCAGGTGATCTTGGGTATCACGTATGGGATCTAATGTGATAAAAACAATGTTTGTTAAATCAAGTGGATTTTGGAGATTTTCCGTAATCTCTGACAACTGACTTAGTGTAGTTGGACAAATTTCAGGACAGTGAGTAAAGCCAAAAAAAAGTAATGATGGTTTTTCATTAAGACTTGCTTTGTTGAATTTGGTCCCATTATGATCAATTAAATTTATGTTTTTCAAGATATCCGATATTTTCGAGGGAGTGTTTTGACGAGATAAATGTTCTGCAAACATGAATGTTGCCACTAAAATAATAACAAAAGAAACTATGATTGTAACAAGTAGTATTGTTTTTTTATTAATGAAAGTCATGAAATTAAATCTTAAGTAAATTTATTTGTTCTTTTACTCTCTATTAAAAATAATGTCATTTTATAAATGTTACACAATACGATAAAAAATCATTTAAAAAACTGTTTTGCCTTGCCATGAAAGGAAGCGACCAAGCTATAAAAATGAAAGCTAAAGTCCAAAAGATAAATAGTAAAGAGGTTTGTTTTTTCATTTTATAATTTATTAAATATTTTAAAGTATGTTAGTTTATTTTAATTTAAATTTAAATTAATTAGTTTTTTTAAATTTACTTAAGGATTTTTATGAATTTTTTTTATTTAATAATATTTTGCTTATTTTATTCATTCAATTCATATGCATTAGAATATTCATGTATTGATAAAAAGTATGGTCGTTTATCGAAAATGTTTATAGAGGATCAATTAGTTAAATATGAGGATGAAAAGGGTGAGCCATCAGAATATAAAATTGTAGAAAATTCTGACAAAGTATTAATGGCAATTAGCAAAGGTTCTAACGATAATGATCCAATTCTTAATTATATCTTCATCATAAAAGATAAATCCTTGGCATTCAATTCTATTTTAAGATCTATAAAAGATAGTTACAATGAAATATATACTAATGATTTAACCCTAAAATGTATTGGTAATGAGTAATTTAGAATTAATTTATTGTTGATTTAATATAAAAAACTTTGCATTGTTATATTGCTTAGTTAGTTGGAACAAAATTGAAACAAATAATTAGAATTACAAAAGATTCTTTCTTTAAGGGTGTATACTCGGGTTTAGAAGATCTAGAGCTATATGGAAGCTTTGAAGGTTCTCTTAATGTTAAGACCTTATATGTCAAGAAATGTGGAATGTTTATTGGTTATGTGTCGGCTGAGAATATTGTAGTTGAAGGTGAGATGAATGCAGATATTCAAACTGAAAATCTACATTTGAAATCAACGGGTGTTGTTGATGGAGACGTTATGTATCGTAATATAGTTATTGATTCAGGTGGAATGTTAAAATCTCTAATGGTTCAAAATATTTCTAAAATGAATAATTTAATTAAAGTAAAAAAAAATTAAACTCATGAATTTAACAGGTATAGAAGAGATTTCTATTAGTGACTTTGCTAAGTTAAACCTTGTTTTAGGAACAATATTAGAAGCTTCTGAAAACCTTAAGGCTAATAAGCCAGCATATATTTTAAAAATTGATTTTGGTACAAAAGTTGGTTTGAAATCTACATCAGCTCAGATTACTAATTATGCATTAGAGGAATTAATAGGAAGACAAGTAGTAGCTGTATGTAACTTGCCATCAAAAAAAGTTGCAGGGTTTACGTCTGAAGTTCTTATATTAGGAGCCGTTTCTGGTAAAAATGTTCATTTGCTACGTCCAGACATTGAACTTAAAAATGGCACTTTAATTGGATAAAGAAAAAAAAATAATTTCTGGTCTTAGAGGAATTATCCCTAGTTTACACACTCCTTTTTGTAATCAAAATAAAATTGATATCCCTAGCTTAAAAAAACTTATTGATCATACAGTTGCTACCAAGTGCTCGGGCATGCTTGTAGGAGCTGTTGGGGGTGAAAACGCAAGCTTATCCTTTGACGAAAAGAGCAGAATTATTGATGAATGTTTAAGTTATAATAGCAATAGAATACCAATAATTATAAGTTGCAGCGCTAATAATCAAAAAGATAGAATTGCCTTATCAAAAACTGCAAAAGAGGCAGGAGCTGATTGGATATTGTGCCAAACACCCGACAATATTTTTGGTAATGAATTATTGGAATGTTTTAATGAAATTGCTGAGGTAGGTCCAAATAACTTAATGATACAAGATTTATCTTGGGTAGATAATGGAATGAGTGACGAAAACATAATGTTACTGTATAAGAATATAATTAAGTTTAGAGGGTTGAAAATAGAAGTATTAAATTCTGGCCCTAAATATTCTAGGATCTTAGAAGCAACAAATCATCAATTACATCTTAGTGGTGGATGGGCTATTATGGGAATGATAGAAGCCTTAAATAGGGGAGTGCACGCCTTTATTCCCTCAACAATGGAAATTATTTATAATAAAATTTATAAGTTATTCATTGACAATAAAATTGAAGAATCCAGAGACTTATTTTGTCAAATATTACCAATTTTGTCTTTTACACATCAACATATAGATATATCTATTAAATTTTCCAAAATGTTACGAGTTATAGAAGGAATATTTGAAACAAGTATGTGTCGACCACCTATAAAAAGCTTTGATATATTTCAGCAGAAAGAAGCATATTTAAATCTTAATAAAGCATCAATTTTACAAAATAGTTTATCTTTAAACTAAACTTTTTTTAATAAAGTCGTTTTAAATAGTACAAAGTAATTAACTTATATTCCTCCTTATTAAAAATAGAGACCTAAAGGTCTCTATTTTTTTGTTGTTGTTACATCTTTTCAAACAATATATATATGCGGATTATTTCTTACCGAGTTCTTTTATGAAAAATAATATTCTTTTAGGAATAGGTCTGATGGTTGTTACTACATTTATGTTTTCAGCTATGGATGGTGTTTCAAGGTTCTTAGCTGAACGCAATAATGTTTTCACATTGGTTACTATGCGTTATTGGTTCATTGCTATAATCATGATCATCTCATGTGTATTTATTAAGAATAGTTTTACAAAAATTTTATATACTAAGCAGCCATTTACACAATTTACAAGAGGACTTATTTTATCTTTAAATAACTGTTTAGTTGTCTATACATTTACTTTATTAGGTTTAGTTGAAACACACGCGATTATAGCATGTTACCCTCTTATAGTTGCAGGTTTGTCTGTACCCTTCTTAGGTGAAAAATTTGGTTGGAGACGTTGGACTGCAATATTCATAGGTTTTATAGGTGTAATAATTATTTTAAGGCCTACTACAAATATTATTTCTCAAGGGTCAATTTTTGCATTATTGGGCGCTATAATGTTTGCAGTTTATTTAATTCTTACACGATACGTTTCTAGACAAGATCCAGCTATTACTAGTTTTTTTTGGACCGGCATTGGAGGCACTGTAACTATGAGTATAATCAGTTTTTTTATTTGGGATGCCATTCCAGAAAAGGACTATATATGGCTTTTTATCATGTGTTTGTTAAGTGCTAGTTCGCACTTTATGATGGTAAAAACATTACAAGTTGCAGAAGCATCTGTTATACAACCTTTTTCTTATTTACAATTAGTTTTCGGTTCTATAATTGGGGTAACAATTTTTGCTGAAAGTATAAATTCTATGATTGTAATTGGAGTAATAGTTGTAATAGGTTCTGGACTATTTACTACATGGCGTGAGTATAAAAAGAAATATAATATCTAGAAACTAATCTTGTTTGACAAATTGCTTATTAAATGGATTCATTAACTTTTTAATAAGGTTTTGTCGTGTCAATAAAATTTAAGGGAAAAACATCTAAAAAATTTCCTATACCTGAAAAAATGAAAGCTTGGGTTTTAGGTAATCCCGGTGAGTTATCTTTAGTAGATAAAATAGTAGAAATGCCAAATAAGTCAGAAGTATTAGTGAAAATAGACGCAGTAGCTATTTGTGCAACCGATCTTGATGTTATAAGTCGTGGTCCTCCAGCTTTAATAGAGGGTGGATTACCGTTTAATAAAAATTTTACCCCAGGACATGAATATATGGGGACTGTCGTGGCATTAGGGCCGTCAGTAGATGAATTTAATATTGGTGATAGGGTTACTGTAGAAATTCATTCTGGATGTGGTCAATGTAAAAGATGTCGCATGGGTATGTATACTTCTTGCCATAATTATGGTCTTAACTATGGAAATGTTAATAAAGGTCATAGAGCAAATGGATTTACAACAGACGGTGGATTTAAACAATATGCAATTAATAATATTAACACATTAATAAGAGTGCCAGACACTATGACTGACGAAGAAGCAACTTTGGTTGTTACAGCTGGTACTACGATGTATGGGCTAACAGAATTAGGAGGTCTTATTGCAGGTGAAAGTCTTGTAGTTATAGGACCTGGTCCAATAGGCTTATTGGGTGTCGCAGTTGGAAAGGCTTTGGGTGCAGGTCCGGTAATTCTCATTGGTACAAGAGATAGTCGCCTAGAAATTGGGAAGCAGCTTGGTGCAGATTATATACTTAATATAAAAAATAAAAAAGATATTGTTCAAGCAGTTAAAAAAATAGTGGGTGAAAAGGGTACTGATTATGTAGTTGAATGTGCAGGTACTGAACAGGCATTAAATGATGCCATCATGATGACGAATAGGGGAGGAAAAATATGTTTGGCAGCTTTCCCTCATAAGCCTGTTGAAATCAACATACCGCATATGGTTATAAATAATATTTATATGTTTGGAATTAGAGGTGAGGGTAAAAGTGCTACACATAGAGCTATGGAGTTTATGAAAGAGAAAAGGTTTGATGCAAAATTAGTTCACACTCACACGTTTAACTTAATTGAGCTTCCTAAAGCGTTGAAGTATGCGAGAGAACGAATAGATGATGCTATTAAAATTGTTATTAAACCTTGGAGTTAATAAAAAAATTAGTGAGATAATGAAAAGTTTTTAATTTCAAAATAGATAAGGACCAGAAAATATGTTTGCAGTTACAAAATCAATTAAGTTTCAAAATAAGCTGGCTAAAGAAGCTATATTAAATGCATTAAAAAGTAAAAGTAAGGCTATGTTTAGTGAAGGTATGATACTTAGGTGCTTTATGAATGTAACTGAAAACTCGATTGAGATATTTCACGTTTTTAAAAATAAAGAGTTTGTTAATAAAACAAGATCGTCGTGGAGTAATCAATTTTGGCAAGACATTCGAGAGATGGGTGGGACAGTTTCAGGTTTAGAAGGGGAATGTGAAGTAGAATACTCTCCTCATATTAATTTAGATGATTTTAATAAAATAGAGTAAAATACAGATTAAATTTGGCATGTGAATTGCAGTTCTTAACTCAATGGGAATAGCTTTCTGTAAATCTCCACGATTATCCTACCTTAACGGTAAATAAATTAAGCTATTCCCAACTTAATCCTGAACTACTTTTCCAATAAAAGGTAAATGTCTGTTGTCTTGAGCATAATCAATTCCATACCCTACAACAAATTCATCAGGTATATCAAAGCCTACCCACTTACTTTCAACATCTGTTTCACGCCTAGAAAATTTATTTAATAAACAGCTAACTTCAAGACTTTTCGGTTTCCTGTTATTAAGCAATTTAATAACTTGATTAAGTGTATGGCCAGTATCAATAATATCCTCGACTAACAAGACATCCTGGTTTTTTATGTCTGTATTTAAGTCTGTTAAAATTCTAATATTATTAGATGATTGCATAGAGTTACCGTAACTAGATACTGTCATAAAATCTACTTCTACTGGTATTTTTAATTCACGGACTAAATCGGCAATAAATACAAAGGAACCTCTTAATAATCCAACAACTAGGAGTTTATTAGTATTTTCATAGAATTGATTAATATCTTTTCCTAATTCAGTAATCCTTGTCTTAATTTGCTGTTCAGAAATAAGAGTGTCGACTGAGTAAGATATTTGATTTTTATTCATTATTATTCCCAAGAATTTTTTTTAAAAACAATATATTGTATGATATTATTCAATTTTAAAATATCTAATTTTAATAAAAAATACTAATTTATATGGAGAAAGATTTGTTGATATTTGTAGCAGGAGCAATTTTGAGTTTTATGATTTTTTTTCCACTAGTGGTTGCTACTTCAGTTTTTAAAGTTTTAGATGAGAAACAATCATCTAAGTTTCTAAGAATTTTTTTTCCTAAATATTATCTTTTTGGATTTGTTTTAAGCTTTTCTGGTATTTTTTTGTCTATTTTTGAGAAAAGTAACATTTCGCTATTAGTTTTTTCTTTTATTATGCTTGGATTTCTTTTTTCCAGACAAATTTTAATGCCAATGATTAATAAGGCAAAAGATGAAAATAATGATAATAAATTTAACAAACTTCATAAGTTTTCAGTTTTCATTAATTTTGTTCAAATAATTGCTAGTGTTTTTTTGTTGGTAACGTATTTGAAATAATAATTATAGCGTTTAAGGGATAGTTTTAATGAAAACAAATATTGTCATAATAGGAGGCGGTCCCTCAGGCTTATTATTGTCGAGACTTTTATCTTTAGAAGGTATTGATAATATAGTTCTTGAAAAACAATCCCAAGAACATGTAATAGGAAGAATTAGGGCAGGAGTTTTAGAAAGTGGGACTATAGAAATGCTAAAAATGGCTGGTGTTTCTAGTAGATTAGAAAAAGAAGGTTTTAAACATAACGGAATACAATTATCTTTTAAGAACCATGGGTTCAGAATAAATCTAAAAAAATTAACTAATAAACATGTTACTGTCTATGGCCAAACTGAAGTAACTAAAGATTTGTATGAAATTATACAAAAAGAAAATGGAACGGTAATTAATAATGCCGAAGAGGTACTTCCCAGGGAAATAGATACAGAAAACCCATATGTAACCTTTAAAAAAAATGGTGTTGAAACAAAAATCATTTGTGATTTTATAGTAGGCTGCGATGGATACCACGGAATAAGTAGAAGTACTATACCAAAGAATATTGTTAGTATCCATGAAAGGGTTTATCCATTTGGATGGCTAGGTATTTTGTCTGAAACATTTCCTGTAAGTGATGAACTGATTTACGCAAATCATGGAAGTGGTTTTGCTTTAGCCTCGATGAGAAACAAGAATTTAAGTAGATATTACATTCAGACATCCTTGAATGACAAAATTGAACATTGGCCAGATAAAAGGTTTTGGGACGAATTAAAAAAAAGACTACCAACAGAATCTGCGGATACAATTATAACAGGACACTCAATAGAAAAATCTATAGCGCCTCTTAGATCATTCGTTTGCGAACCAATGAGTTGGAAAAAATTATTTTTAGTTGGAGACGCTGCTCACATTGTTCCACCTACGGGTGCAAAAGGGTTAAATTTAGCTGTATCAGACGTCTATTATTTACATAAAGCTTTTCAACAGTATTATAAATTTGAAATAAATGACGATTTGAATTCTTATTCGACAAACGCTTTATCAAGAGTTTGGAAGGCAATTAGATTTAGTTGGTGGATGACTACAACTTTTCATAAGTTTCCCAATCAAACTTCATTTGATCAATGTATACAAGATTCCGAATTAGAATATTTAGAAAATTCTGTTGCATCCCAAACTGTTTTAGCTGAAAATTATGTTGGTTTACCTTACTAGATTAATTACAGTTAATTTGTTATCCAAGAGGGAAAATGGTTGATTCACTTTTAAAAAGAAATCCTAAAACACATCCACAATTAGATTTTCCTGATTATAAGTCTAGTATTTTAAGAGCTCCCAAGAATAAAAAAATTTTTTTTTCATCGACAACATCAGAGATGTCTGGACCTATTTTTAATAAAAATAAGATAGGTAAGTTGGATAATGACTTAACATTAAATTTTTCAAAGAATAACACTCTTCCTGTAGGGCATAAAATAATTGTTTATGGAATCCTTTCCGATCAATTTTCTAACCCAATTGATGGGGCCTTAATCGAAATTTGGCAAGCCAACTCAGCTGGTAAATACCTTCATCAAAATGACAAAAATATCGCTCCAATTGATCCTAACTTTTCTGGTTGTGGTAGGTCTATAACTTCTTCAAAAGGATATTATGAATTCATTACAATACAACCAGGTCCATACCCATATCCAAATCGTGGAATAGAATGGAGACCAATGCACATCCATTTTTCTGTGTTTGGTAAAAGTTTTGGTCAAAGGTTAATTACTCAAATGTATTTTGAAGGCGACCCTCTTATAAACTTATGCCCTATGATAAATTCAATACCAGATGAAAAAGCTAGAAAAAGTTTGATAAGTACTCTTGACACATCACAGTCAAACAAAAAAAAATTATTAGCTTATAAGTTTGATATTATTTTGAGGGGAACCAATCAAACTTATTTTGAAAATAAGAAAGAGGGGTTATAAATTGAGCAATATAAAAACAGTTTTAGATGAAACTCCATTTCAAACAGCTGGTCCCTTTCTACATATTGGGTGTTTACCCAACTCAGTAAATATAAGGGGAGTGATTGATCAAGACTTAGGGAGCAAACCTTTTGTTAACAAAAGTTACGATAATCTTATAACAATTACTGGTTCAGTATTTGATGGTGATGGCCAAGCATTAGATGATATCATGCTAGAAACTTGGCAAAGTGATGAAAATGGATTGTATTCTTCAGAAAGTGGTTTTGCCCGATTTGTTCCAGACAATTTAACTAAGAAATTTTATTTACATACTGTTAAGCCTGGTTTTGTTTATAACTTTGATGGTAAAATTCAAAGTCCACATATATCAATTTCAGTATCATCTAGAGGATTAAATATGACACTAAACACCCGAATATATTTTGAGGGTGATGATTTAACTAATGATCCTCTTTTATCCGTAGTAAAGAAGAGCAGAAATGATATAAGTAGTTTAGTTGCCAAAAAAATTGAGGAAGATATTTATTTATTTGATATATTTTTACAAGGTGATAAAGAAACTATATTTTTAGATATTTAATACTTTAAATTAAGATGGAGAAATTATTGGCTAGATCTAATTTTATGATGAATTATTATAAAAATTATAAAGAAGAATTAGAAATAATTGAAGAAGAAAGTAAAAATTTCAAACCTAAACCATGGTGGGCTTATGGTCTGTTTTACTGTTATTTACTATTTTATGCGTATATTTTTTGGATGGAACCATTAAAAATTACTGGGTGAGTAACCTAAGATAATTTGAAAAGGAACATTAAATGTTAGATAACGGTAAGTCAGCAATTTGGGAACCGGGTGAAGTTATATATGAAGCTGGAAGCTTACCCAAAGAGGCATATCTAATATTGGAAGGATATGTAAATTTAGAAACTAAAGATGGCTTGAAACTTAATAGGTTAGGGATAGGTGAAATATTTGGAGAAAGCTCAATACTGTTGGATGTTCCTAGAACAGTGACTGCAAGGGTGTGTGCCCAAAAATTAGTAGCAAAAAAAATACCAAAATCGTATTTTACCAAAATGATTAAGTCCAATGTAATACTAAGTGCATTAATAAGAAAAACACAAATAAGATTAATAGATTCTAATAAACAGAGCAATGAATTAGCAAATGAAATATCAATGTTACTAGACCAACTCGACTCAAAGTCACCTCCAAAGAAAAATTTACTTGAAGAGAGAATTAAAAAAATTAGAACTAATATAAATAAAATGCAGCAAATTGCAGAGACTTGAGTATTTAAGCTAAAATAAAATCCTCGAAATTATTTTTTTTAACTTCATCACAAATTTTACTGTATCTTGGAAGTCCGCCAGCATAAGGCATAAATACGCGAGGTTTCCCTGGAATATTGGCCCCTAAGTACCAAGAGTGTTTAACGGTAGGTAATAATGTTTTATTAGCAACTGTGTTTACCTCTTGTCCCCATTTTTCAGCTAAATTTGAGCGTGCTTCAATAGTAGTATATTCTTTTTTAATCATAAAGCTTATACAATCTCTAATCCATTCTACATGTTGTTCTATTGCCATTGGCATGTTTGTTAAAACTGATGGGCTACCTGGTCCAGTTACAGTGAATAAATTTGGAAAACCAGGAATTTGAAGTCCCAAAAATGTTTTAGGCCCTTCTTTCCATACATTTTGTAATTTTAAATTATTTTTACCACATATATTCATATTTAAAAGTGGTCCAGTCATTGCATCATAACCAGTAGCAAAGACAATAATATCCAAATTAAAATAGTTTTTTTTGGTTTCAATTCCATTTCTATTTATACATTTGATTGGATCATTCCTAAGATCTATCAGGTTAATATTATCTCTATTATAAGTTTCAAAATAATTGCTATCTATAGGTGGTCTTTTGCCTGCGTAAGGGTGGTCAATATCTGATAAAATAGAAGCAAACTTTTTATTTAAGACAATTTCGTTAATTTTACTTTTTATAAAATCAGATGCTGTTTTGTTAGCCTCAATGTTAGTAACTAAATCATTAAACGATCCTCGAAATTGTAAACCACCTTTTTCCCATGCTTTTTCATAAATATCATTCATTTCCTCTTCATTAACGTCAGATACAAGACGGTCAGAAATTTCAAAAGGGTGACCATTTGGGGTCCTTTTGAGAAGATCCTTATAAAATTGAAAATTTTCTTTAGCATGATTTTTAAAATCTTCAGTCAAAGGTTTGTTTCTAGCAGGAATACTATAATTAGCTGTTCTTTGAAAAACTGTTAAATGTTTAGCCTCTGCTGCTATAACAGGAACTGCTTGTATACCAGTGGAGCCAGTTCCGATTTGTCCCACTGATTTTTCCGCAAATGAAACGCCATCTTTCGGCCAGTTTCCTGTATGAAAGTAATTACCTTTAAAATCTTCTAATCCTTTGATTTTAGGTATATTCGTATTGGACAAACAACCTACTGCAGTAATTAGAAATTTAGATTTGAAATGATTATCATCATTGGTTATTACATTCCAATTATTGCTATCTTCTTTAAATTTAGCACTAGTTACTTTTTGTTTAAAAAGAATATTTTTTTTTAGATCAAACTTATCAGCAACAAAATTCATATATTTTCTGATTTCTGCATGACCTGGATATCTTTCTGACCATGTCCATTCTTGTAACAATTCATCTGAAAAATAATATGAGTATGCATGGCTCTCTGTGTCACATCTTGCACCTGGATAACGGTTCCAATACCAAGTCCCACCAACATCATCTCCTGTTTCTAGTACTAGGCAATTAAGACCAAGCTGATCTCTAAGACATATCAATTGATATAAACCTGAAAATCCTGCGCCTACTATTATGGCATCATATTCTTTAGTGGATGAATAGATTTGGTTCATTTAAAATTCCTTTTTAATATGCTTAATAAGTTAAAAGAAAAAAATATAAACAGTCAAGAAATCTTAGTGTATATAATGTAATTTAATTATTTTGGTTTGTTAAATGGATCCTGTTAGCCAAGGTGCGTTTGGAGCAATTTTTGCTCAGACGATATCTAATAAAAAGAAAATTCTTATTGGCTCAATACTTGGTTGTATTGCTGGTCTGGCTCCTGATTTAGATATATTTATTAGATCAAGTTCAGATCCACTATTAAAATTGGAATATCATAGGCAATTTACTCACTCTATAATTTTTATTCCTATAGGTGCCTTGCTTGTTGCAATCTTTACATTTTTATTCTCAAGAAAATATTTAAGTTGGATGGAAACGTACTTTTATTGTTTTTTTGGATATGCAACTCATGGGTTGTTAGATGCTTGTACTAGTTATGGAACTCAACTTTTTTGGCCATTTTCTGACGAAAGAATTTCCTGGAACAACATATCTGTAGTTGATCCACTTTTAACTGTTCCTATAATTATTTTTATAATTATTTCAATCTTAAAGAAAAATAAATTCATCACCCTTTTTGGTGTGTTTTATATTTTCCTTTATCTTGGAATTGGTGTTGTTCAAGAAAATCGTGCTGAGAAGCTAGGTAAGTCTATTGCTAATATGAGAGGACATGAAAGTAAAAGATTAACAGTCAAGCCAAGCTTAGGTAATTTATTTTTGTGGAAATCTATCTATGAAGATAATGGTTTTTTCTATGTTGACGCAGTCAGATTGCTGTCAAAACTGGAATATTGTCAAGGAACTAAAATCAAAAAACTAGATACATCAAATAACTTCATGGGATTAAATCAGAATAGTCAACAATATAAAGATATTGAGAGGTTCAATTGGTTTTCTCAAGGATATTTAGGGGTTGGGACTAAAAAAAATATTATTACTGATGTAAGGTATTCTGCAGTACCAAACGAAGTAGATGGTTTATGGGGTATTCAAATAAATCCTTCAAAAAAGAATTTTGAGCATGTCGATTGGGTTGTTAACCGAACTACTTACAAAGCCAAGTGGAAGAGGTTTTTAGATTTATTATTGGGCAAAGGTTGTAAAGAGATCACTTAACTGAAATCTATATTTTCCAGTTCACTTAGATTGTTACAACTAAAAATATTATCAACAAAAAATCCCAGTTTTTGGATTTCGCTTTTCTTTATATTTGCAAAATTTAGATTAGCGTTAAATTTATCAGCAACTTCTCTAAAAGTTAAAGGGGCCTTTCTTCCTCCTCTTAAACAATCTTGCTTAGCAGATAAGATCTCTCCACTTTTCATGAAAATAGAAATATCACCAGAATAATTTTTTGGATATTCATCTTTAGGATTAATTTCATAATTAATTTTTGAAGCTAAATTTTTTATTTCACTGTCTTTCAAACGCTTTTCAGTAAATTGTTTGAGACCTGCTACCCCATCAATTAGCCCCACAGCAATACAATAAGGAACAGAAAATTTAGCTCCATAAGGAGAAGATGGATTTTGCTTTTCTTTAATTGGTTCCCATAACCTATGAACTGTACCTTCACCTACTTGAGCTACTATTTTATCTATTCCATTAAAATTAGTAATTTTATCCTTAAGTTTAATAGCACAGTCTATGAAGGGTTGAGCCATAGTTCCGCAGGCATAAGGCTTTATAGCTAAATTACTACATTCCCATCTATATCCCAATTCATCAGTTATATGTGTAAAGTC
Source organism: alpha proteobacterium SCGC AAA536-K22 (assembly GCA_000421325.1). Classification (GTDB taxonomy): domain Bacteria; phylum Pseudomonadota; class Alphaproteobacteria; order Puniceispirillales; family Marisalimonadaceae; genus Marisalimonas. The sequence goes on along the minus strand of ATWQ01000004.1, from coordinate 86,378 downwards.
AGGTTGTATACTTTCTGTAGCAAAACTATTAAAAACTCCGTGTGCTCCTTCAAAAACTGTTCTTGGGCCAATAAAACCTGATTTTGCAATATTAGCAGACTGCCATCCGCAGCCTGCCGCCCATCCTGGGTGAAGACGTTTTGTAGAAGTTCCCTCAGCTAAATATTCTATTATCCCTGAGGCCATACTTCCAACAATTCCAAGGCCGGAGCTTGTTTGATTAGGATTATTTCCAATTGCAGAAGAAATACCTACGGATGATCCAAATGATCCAAAAATAGCTGTAGGATGAAATCCTTGTCTATGAACAGCAGTTGGTGCAACAAGAGCAAGTCTACAGATCAGCTCTGAACCAATAGTTAAGCCCTTCAGAAATTCTGCTCCAGATAGTTTTTTTGCTTGAATTGTTGCTAACATAGCTGGAACCATTACTGCTCCAACATGAACAGGGGTTCCTTCAAATGTGTCGTCAAAATCTTCACCATGAATAGCTGTTCCGTTTATAATCGCAGCATTAAATGGAGATAATTTTTTATTGTGACCAACTAAACTACATTTACCCTCTTCTTGAAGTGCTTTAATTAAGCTTTGAATGTAAGGTTCATTTTTTGCAGACGCCATTAATCCCAAAGAATCCATTACTATAATTTTTAACTTATTTATTACTTCTTCTGGGATATCATTGATGTGTAAACCATAGGCCCACTTACCATATTTGTCGGCAATAGAGGAGTAATTATTTTCATTCATACTATTATCTGTTAAAAAATTATTTCTTAGAGAAAAACCTTGTCCAAAATGGTGATGACAAACTTAAAAAAGTAAGTACAAAGAACAACAGAACTACAGGGCTTTCCAAGAGTGCAAAAAAGTTATTGTCATGGATAATCATAGATTGAGAGAAACTTTCCTCGACTAACTTACCTAAAATTAATCCCATAACTAGAGGTGCAGCTGAAAAGCCATTTCTATCCATAAAATAACCCAAAAGACCAGCAGCAAGCATTACCCATACATCAAACATAGATGATGCAAAGGAATAAGATCCAATCATTGAAAATATAAATACAGCTGGCCAAAGTAATTTTTTTGGAATAAATGCTACTAATGAAAAGAATTTAGCTCCTATTAATCCAATAAATAAAAAACCTAAATTAGCAATCAACATTGCACCAAAAATTGCATAAACAAATTCAGGTGTTTCACTAATTAAATAAGGACCTGGTCTAAAACCATGCATTATTAACGCGGCAAGTATTAAAGCAGTGGATCCACTTCCGGGTATTCCTAGAGCTAAAGTGGGAACCATGGCTCCACCTGCTGCAGCATTATTTGCTGCTTCAGGCCCGACTATACCTTCAGGTGAACCTTTTCCAAACTTATCTTTTTCTTTAGACCATCTTCTTGCCTCATTGTATCCAATAATTGCGGCAACTGTAGAGCCTTCTGCAGGAAGTATACCTATAAAGGTACCTATTCCTGAAGATCTAAGAATTGTGTATTTTAATTTTTTTAATTCAGAAAGGGATGGAAGTCGTAAGGCTTTAGCTTGAATTCTATCTACAACTGCATTCAATTTTTCTGATTGCTTAAATAACTCACTCACAGCAAATAGACCAATAAGTACAGGAACAAAATGAATACCTTCTTCAAGATCTGGAATATCAAAAGTGAATCTCTCAACTCCAGTGGTGAGGTGAATACCTATTGTTCCAATCAAGACACCAATTAACCCAGAAATTAGGTTTCTTAAAGATGACTTTCCACTCATTGAAGCAAGCATTGATAGAGCAAACACTGCTAGTCCAAAGTATTCAGCTGGTCCAAATTCTAAAGCAAGTTTTGCTAATAAAGGTGCTGCAAATATAAAAATTATTAAGCTAAAAATACCACCAAAAACACTTGATACAGCAGCAAGACCTAAGGCTCTTCCTGGTTCACCATTTTTAGCCATTGGATATCCATCCAAAGCAGTTGCTACAGCGGGTGGAGCACCAGGAGCATTAATTAAAATAGCTGTTATAGATCCACCAAATGTTCCTGCACAATATAATGCAGCCATCATAGAAATTGCTGCAACAGGGTCTAGAGAAATAGTAAAAGGGATTAACAAAGCAATTGCCATTGGTGAACTGAGACCTGGTAATGCTCCAACCAGAACTCCAATTAAAACACCTGATAGTATTAAAATTATATTTTCAAATTCTAATAATAATCCTAAACCTTTTGCGACATCTTCCAAATTTTAATCCTCTTTAATTTTTTAAAAAATCTAAAAGTCCTGGTTCGAAATGAACGCCAAGAATTATATTAAACAAAACTATTACAAATAATGGAAATCCAATTATGTATGGAATCAATACTTTTAATCTTCTTTCTCCCCAATAAAAAGGTAAAGATATACTTACTGCAATTATAGTTAATGCAGCTCCTAGTAATTGAGAAGATGCAATAATTACTGTCAAAATAATCATTGTACCTATAGTTGAAATTTCTACAGGTTTAGATCTAGCTGAGTCTATATTTTTACCACTTTTTTTAAGAAACATATGTTCAAAAGGAATTATAAGGATCATTCCTAAAATAATTATAAGTAAAATTTGTGGAAACATTTCTGGTGGTATGTTGTTAGAAAATAAATCTGGAACTTTCTCAAATTTTGTTGTCTCAAACCATAAGAATGCTATGAGGGCAATCATTAGCACAGCTATTATAGTATCTTTTTTATTAAACAATGCACCCAGATTACTGGGTGCAGTTTTATTATTTTTCATTTTGTATAAAGCCTAATAATTAAGATTAATACTACTTAACTAAACCAAGCTCTTTTAGTGCTGATGCAGCTACTTTGTACTCAGCCTTAAGATGCTTGTCCCAAACTTTAGTTCCAGCAACACTGCTTTCTACGGTAAGACCAGCTCCAGCAAGGTAGCTTTTAAAAACGTCATGTTTCATAGCTTTAACCATTGCTTTTGATATTTGATCGATAATTGGTTGCGGTGTTGAGGCTAATACAGCATATCCTCTAGTTGTAGAACATTTAGCTTTGATTCCCTTTTCATATGTAGAAGGAACATTTGGATAATCTTTCAGCCTATCTTCAGCCATAACAGCTAATGCTCTAAAACTTCCATCAGCAACTTGATTTGCTGCTTCACTTACGTTTGGTAACGTAGCATCAATCTTTCCAGCCATTAAAGCTTGAACCATTTGAGCTCCAGAACCAAAAGGTACAACTTTAAACTTTATTCCAGCTTCCTTAGCAAATTGAGCTAAACCAATATGCTCGGTACCTCCAATTTGTGCTACTCCCCAATTTAGAGGTGCTTTTTTTGAAGCAGATACTAAATCTTCAAGGGTCTTAAAATTACCTTTACCTGACACAGCTATGAAAGTAGGGTCATCCATTGCCCTAGCTACTCCAACAATGTCATTAATCTTCATATTAGATTTACCTCTAGCCATAGTATAGAGGTGAGACTGAGTTAGAGCCATTATGGTATATCCGTCTGCAGGCTTAGATAAAACATAGTTTTGAGCCTTTGCACCTGAACCACCTCGTTTTGCAACAATAGAAATATCAGCTTTTAAATTTCTACGAGTTCTTATTGAAACCATTCTAGCTGTGGTATCTGTACCACCACCATATTTAGCATGAATAACAAGTTCAATTGATTTGCTTGGGTATTTATCAGCACTAGCAATAGAAACTAAACCAAAGGTACTAATCCCTGCCATAGCGACGACACCCAATCCAACTTTAACAATATTTCTTCGAAAAGAATTATTTTTTTGTGTCATATTACTCTCCCAGTTTTAAATATTAAGTATTAATTCTGCAATCGAAAGTTCTATAAAGCAACTAATCTTTTAAATAATTAATATTTTATTATTTAAAATTTATTTACGCTGATATCTTCATTTCACCTTTTAACTGAGTTCGGTGCATTATTCTTCTGGTGTTTGGGTCAAATGCATCTCTTTTATGAAGAACATTCAAATTTTTCCACATAAGTAAATCACCTTTTTCCCATTTTTGTGTCCAGGTAAATTTTTCTTGAGTTGCATGTTCCCATATTTGATCTAATAAATTTTCACTTTCTTTTATTTCCAGACCAATTATGTAAGCGTGTGGTCTTCTACCTAAAAACAGAAGTTTTTTATTTGTATTTTTATCTATAATTATTATCGGGTGTCTTGCTCCAGGTGTTTCTAAAGGATTGCTAACTTCGGAATATCCCTTTCGTAACATTCCAGCGCTATTATGAGCAGAGTCATGTATTAAGATTTTACCATCAATTTTTTGTTTTAGTTTGTCAGGTAATTCATCATATGCCAAAGTCATATTAGCAAAATGAGTATCACCTTGATTTTTAGGTACTTCTAGAGCATATAAAATGCCTGCTTTTGGTGGAGTTTCTTGATACGTCATGTCTGCATGCCAAACAGCTTCGCCGTCTCCTAAATTCCCAATCGGAGTACCCTCTTTATTTTTTACATTAGATATTACATTTATTTCAGGAAATTCCGGTAAAAACTTTACACCATATGGGTTAGGTCCAGGAGGATCTAATTCTCCAAAATTTTTACTAAAATTTATTAATTTGTTATCGTCTAAATTCTGTTTTTTAAAAACTAAAACTAATCTATCATTCCAACATTGATTTAAAAAATGTATCTGATTTTGACTTAATTTTTGACTAAGATCCATCTCTAAAATCTCACCGCCTAGACTAGCAGTACTTTTTAACAATTTCATTCTTTCTTCCTTAAAATTTTATTTATAGATAACTTCATTATTAATACTGTATTTTTCTAATTTATCTCTGTCAATTTCTAGCTTCCAATTATTAGGTGTTATAAAAAATCCATCTTGAAATTTAATAGGGTCTGACAATATCCTTGCTTCCGGTTTTATTTTTAAAAAGCCATTGTACTCACCAGCATTTTCAATTAAGCCACTTGCAATTTTAGCTTCCATCCAACAATTTATTTCAGAGCCTAAACCATCACCAATTACAATTTTTAACCCTAAACTATGAGCATAATTTATTGTCTCTTCCAATCTTGAGATGGACATAAATCTCTTTAATTTTAGCTTGCACAACCCTACACCTTCAATATGTGATGCTCTTTTAATGTCTTCCTTACTACATATAGGCTCATCCAACATAATTGGGACACTTGACATTTTAGCAACTGCAGCATTAGCATCCCAATCGTCGGCGTGGCAAGGTTGTTCAAATAATTCTATAAAGTTTGGTTTTAATCCTGCAACAAATTCGCAGCCTTCAACTTTTGTATATGCTCGATTTGCATCTATTCTAAGTTTAGCTCTTCCATTTAAGTGGTTTTGAATATTATTAATTTTTTTGAGATCTAGACTTACATTTTTACCAACTTTAATTTTTATTGTAGTAAAACCCTGTTCTGTTAATTTATCTAACTCATCCTTTATTTCTATTTCCTCTTCCGCATTAAATGCAGTTAACAATTTCAGTTTAATAGGATCTTTGTTAGTTAAAATACTATGATCTGTGAGCATGTCGATTGCTGAATATAAAGCGCTTGATGCAACAATACTTACATTAGAGTGAGTTGAAATTATTTCTTTGGCCTCGTTAAAAGTTTTATTTACAATTAATTTTGATAATATTCTTGCAAATGTCCATCCACCCTCTCTTGTTTCGTTACTTGAGCCAGGAGATATGTGCTGTTCTCCCCACCCTTCATTTCCATTATTATCAACAATATGAATTAGAAGAGGTTCGAAAGAATGAAAAGTATTATAAGATAATTTATAAGGTTTAATTAAGGGAACATCTAATCGGTAGATTGAAATTTTAGAGATAGTGTTATCTTTATCATTCATAAAAAAATCCTTATAGTTTATCAATAAATATATTAACAACTTTAAAAAAGTATATACTCTAAATATTCTTTTAATAATGATTTCTTATGAAGGAGAAGAAATGCCAATTTATAGCTTAGGTGAAAATAAACCTCAACTTCCAGAAAAAGACTCATATTGGGTGGCACCCGACGCCCACGTAATAGGGAATGTTATTTTAGGTAAAGATGTTGGTATTTGGTTTGGATCAGTTTTAAGAGGTGATAATGACGTAATTAAAATTGGTAATGAAACTAATATCCAAGAAAATACTATAATTCATGTTGATCCCGATTGTCCTGTAACTATAGGTGATAATTGTACAATTGGTCATAATGCAATTATTCACGGATGTACCATTGGAAACAATTCTCTAGTTGGCATGGGAGCTACAATTCTCAATAATGCAAAAATTGGTAATAATTCACTTGTAGGTGCAGGGGCTCTGGTTACAGAAAATAAAGAGTTTCCAGATGGATCATTAATAGTTGGTTCTCCAGCCAAGGCAGTAAGAGAATTGAGCCAAGATATGATAGATAATATGACAAGATCTTCTAAACACTACGTAACAAACTTCAAAAAATTTATTAATGAAATGACAGAAATTAAATAATTTTATCTTCGGTTAAATTCTGAATTTCGTCATCAGAATATCCTAATTTATTAAGAAGTTCTGAATTGTGTTCTCCAAGTTTAGGCGCTCGTTTAATGTTAGCGGGAGTTTTTGAAAATTTCCAGGGTGTTCCATGGACTTTCATATTCTTGTTGAGTTCTGGATACCACACCTCAGTTACATAATTATTTTCTTTTAAATTAGGATCATTAGATGCTTCTAACATTGTATTCACATGGGTGGATATCATGTCAGCATTTCTTAAAATTGAGATCCAGTGATCTCTTTTGTTAGTTGAAAATAATTCAGCAAGCTTGTTTAAAATTTTTGTTTTCTTTTCATCAGACTCAAATGCAAGACCAAGGTCAATTAGATTATCTTTTTCAAGCACGTCAAAAAAATTAAGTTCTTTCATTGCTTCTTTCCAATCATCGGGATCAAGCTGAAGTGCAAAGGGTTTTCCATCAATATCGTTAAAACAAGCTGCAATTCCCGGACGTTCTCTAGTGCCATTAATTCTGGCACCGGTTATTGGTGGCTTGTTACTCCACATAGCTGTTGTCATGGTCCATCCAAGAAGTCTAAAAGCACTTCCAACAAGAGAGGTTTCTAATTTTTGACCTTTACCAGTTTTTTGCGCATTTATATACGCTGCTAGTATCCCTCCAAAAGTTAAAATTGCACAACTTTCGTCAGCTACTGAAGCTACACCAGTTCTCAAATTATTACCTGGTATTGAATATGCTTCAGCTATACCACTTAAAGCTTGGCCAACTGCATCAGTTCCCGGCAAATGTCCATCAGGAGCATCAGGCCCATAAGCTGACACTGAGGCATATACTATTTTAGGATTTATTTTACTAAGTGTTTCATAATCAAAGTTTAATTTTTCAGCAACTCCAGGTCTAAAATTTTGTCCAAATATGTCAGCATCTTTAACTAAATCATGAAGTATTTTTTGACCTTTATCGGATTTAAGATTAAGTGTTAAACTTTTAACCCCTCTATTATTTGTCTCAAAAAAAGATCCAGTTGATCCCATTAAATACCCAGAACTTCTATTATTATCGCCTTTGCCTGGTGTTTCTATTTTAATCACCTCAGCTCCAAGGTCTGCCATAAGCATGTAGGGTACTGTTCCTGCTTGAGCTGTAGAGCAAGCAACTATTTTAAGGCCAGAAAGAGCACCATTTATCTCATTCATTTTTACCTCTATTTTTCTTCTAATTTGGGCATGTTATATCTATCTTCAGGTTTAAGCCAACCTTTGAAGTTCGGTTTTCTTTTTTCAGCAAAAGCGCGTCTGCTCTCCATTCTATCTTCTGTATCACCGTGAAGATGAAGTTTTTCAGCAAGATCTGCAATATTTGGACTAATTTTTGGAGCCATATGTTTCATCATATAAAGTGTATTAACCCTAGCAGCAGGAGGGAGAGTTAGAAGGTGTTCAGCCATAGAGTATGCCTCAGTCATTAAATCTTTAGCTTCGACAAGACGGTTAATGAAACCAACTTGATGCATTCTTTCGGCCGATATTCTGTATCCAAATGCCATTTCTGTTGCAACTGGATGAGGAAGATTTCCATAATGACCGTGATTATATCCACCAAGTAGCCACCTTTTAGCCTCGGACATTTCAAAAATAGCTTCTTTTACGGCTATTCTTAAATCAGTTCTTTCGACTAGCATAAAACCACCGCCCATAGCAAAACCATTGACAGCAGCTATAACTGGTTTTTTAAGGACCCCAGTCTGAAAAGGGTCAACTAAATTTTCTTCTACAAATTCTTTTGGAGAACCAGGAATTCCTCTGTCTAAAGACTCTTTCATGTCTTCACCTGCACAAAAGCCTCTACCAGTTCCTGTTAAAATTGCAACTTCAAGATCATTGTCTTCATGAAACCTGTTAAATGCTTCTGCCATTCCTGATCTTATAACAGTACTCAATGCATTTAATCTTTCAGGACGATTTAGCCTTATAGTAAGTATCTGTCCGTTTATTTCAGTTTCAACAAAACTCATAAATTTACTCCTACATTAAAATCTCACAGAGATAATTTTATATACTAAAAATCCTTGCAAGTCATCGATATTAAATCATAATAAATTCAACGTATCTTAATTTTGATTATTAGAGGGGTAAATAATGAAAACTAGAGCGGCTGTAGCTGTTGAGGCTGGTAAACCACTTGAAATTATGGATGTAGATTTAGAAGGTCCTCGTCCTGGAGAAGTTTTAGTTGAAATTAAAGCAACAGGAATATGTCATACTGATGAGTTCACACTTTCTGGAGACGATCCTGAAGGGCTTTTCCCAGCAATTTTAGGACATGAAGGAGCTGGAATTGTAAAAGAAATTGGTAAAGGTGTAACTTCGCTTAAAGAAGGTGATCATGTAATCCCTCTTTATACCCCTGAATGTAGAGAGTGTGAGTATTGCTTACATCCAAAAACTAATTTGTGTCAGGCAATCAGGGTCACGCAGGGTAAGGGAGTAATGCCAGATGGAACTAGTAGATTTTCAATCAGTGGGAAACCCATTCTTCATTATATGGGGACATCTACTTTTTCAAACTACACGGTAGTGCCTGAAATAGCACTTGCTAAGGTAAATAAAACAGCTCCCTTTGATAAAATTTGTTATATTGGTTGTGGTGTAACTACTGGCATTGGGGCTGTAATGAATACTGCAAAGGCAACAGCTGGCTGTAATGCTGTTGTATTTGGATTAGGCGGTATAGGTCTTAATGTTATCCAAGGTTTAAGGATGATAGGCGCCAATATGATTGTGGGCGTCGACATGAATAATAAAAAAGAATCCTGGGGAAAAAAATTTGGAATGACACATTTTGTAAACCCATCAGAGATCGAAGGTGATTTAGTCAATCACTTAGTTGAACTGACAGGAGGTGGGGCTGATTACTCTTTTGAATGTATTGGAAATGTAAATGTAATGCGACAGGCTTTAGAATGTGCACACAAGGGTTGGGGAGAAAGCATAATTATTGGAGTTGCTGGAGCAGGCCAGGAAATCACAACCAGGCCTTTTCAATTAGTTACGGGTAGAAGTTGGAAGGGGACTGCTTTTGGAGGAGCTAGAGGCAGAACAGATGTACCTAAGATTGTAGAATGGTATCTTCAAGGAAAAATTGATATTGATCCAATGATTACTCACACTTTAGAATTAGAGGATATAAATAAAGGTTTTGATTTAATGCATGCGGGTGAGTCAATTAGATCTGTTGTTGTTTTTTGATGGAAAAAATATCTGAAGCATTTTCTTTTGGAGGTAAACAATTTGTATACACTCATGCGTCAGACGTAAATGATTGCAAAATGACTTTTGCAATTTTTACTCCACCAAAAATTAAAAACCCACCTGTTTTGTGGTACTTATCTGGACTAACTTGTAGTCATTTAAATGTAATGGAAAAAGGTGAGTACAGACAGAAAGCTGCAGAATTAGGGATGGCTATTATTTGTCCTGACACTAGTCCAAGAGGTGATCAAGTGCCAGACGAAAAAGATAATTGGCAATTTGGATCTGGAGCAGGGTTTTATGTTGATGCAACTGAGCCGCCTTATGACAAAAATTATAATATGTATAGTTATTTAAATGACGAACTTCCTAAACTTGTAGAAGATAATTTTGATCTTGATATGTCTAGGCAAAGTATCTTTGGTCATTCAATGGGTGGACACGGAGCAATTATAATGGCTTTAAGAAACCCTAAAAAATACGAAAGTTGTTCGGCGTTTGCTCCTATCGTTGAACCTTCTACAGCTAGTTGGTCTAGTGAAGCGTATAAAAAATATATTGGGTTAAATAAAGATGATTGGCAAATGTATGATAGCGTTGCTCTAATTAAAAATGGTTACCGTTTTCCTGAAATTCTTGTAGACCAAGGAGATGCAGACAGCTTTTTAGAAGAGGGTTTGAGACCTTGGCTTTTAGAAGATGCATGTAAAAATGCTGGTATAAACTTAAATCTTAGAATGCAGCCTAATTATGATCATTCATACTTTTTTATATCAACTTTTATGTCTGATCATTTGAGTTGGCATAGAGAAAGAATTTAAAGTTTAATTTTTTGGTATTGAGTAAGTTAGGGATGCATGTGCTACAGGCTCATCAATATCTTCAGAATATATTAATACATCTCCAACACTTAGAGTTTTGCCTAATTTTAAAATACGAGCTTCACTAATTAAATTTTTTTCAGTTGGTTTTCTTAAAAAATTAATTGAACAATTAGTCGTGACAGTAAGACTTTTAGGTCCTATTAAACTGAGGGTGGCTAAATAAAAAGTAACGTCGGCTAAGAGAAACATTGTAGGGCCTGAAACAGTGGCTCCTGGCCTGAGATGTTCACTGGAAATATGCATAAGCATTGAAAATTTTTTGTCACTTACTTTTAAGATTTCAAGGTTTTTATTAACTTGAGGAAAATCTTTTTCTAAAAATTCATTAAGGTCTTCTTTTGTCATTAATTGGTTCATTATATACCTAGTATTATTATCTATTATTTAAAAGTCTTCTTGCCATCGCAGGACCTGCCCCTAAGTAATTTGCTGGGTCTACAATTTTTAATAAATCATTTCTGTTAAAAATATTAGAAATTTCTTTGTCTTTTAAAAGAATGTCAATAAACGGAATATTATTTTTTATAGAGTCGCGACAGCAGTCATATACTAAATCATGCGCAATTTGTCTGCCAATATGAGGAGCCAGTGCCATCATTACAGCTTCTGCAACAATTAACCCATTGGTTTTATTAATATTTTCCTTCATCTTCTTTGGAGAAATTTCCAGTCCCTCTAAAAGGTATTTAGCAGAACTAAAAGATGAAGAAGCTATGATAAATGCGTTAGGCAGTGCATACCATTCAACATGCCATTGACCGGTTGCTCTTTCATGATCAAGAACCATAGCATCAAGCATAGACGAATGATGTTCTCTTAGTAGCTTTGAACAAGCTAACATTATCTCTGAAGAAATAGGATTTCTTTTCTGAGGCATTGTAGAAGAAGATCCTCTTCCATGAAGAAAAGGTTCTGCAACTTCTTGTGTTTCAGTTTGCGTCATTAACATTACATCATAAGCTATTTTACCTAGTGAAGCTCCAACCAAAGCAAGCCAACCAGTTACTTCACAGAAGTTATCTCTAATTGAGTGCCAACTTACATCAGGTACATTCAAATTTAATTCTTTTGCTAACGCTGATTGAGTTTTTAATCCATCTATTTCACCCAGTGAGGCAAGAGTTCCTGCAGCCCCGAAGAATGAAACATTAAAGACACGATCATTAATTTCTTTTAGTCTTTTTGTATGCCTATCAATACTAGACAACCAAGTTGATGCCTTATAGCCAAAGGGGACTGGTAAGGCGTGTTGTAAGTGAGTTCTTCCTGCCATTGGAGTTTTTATATGGTCATTGATAATTTTAACCAATGCATCTGAAATAGAATTTAAATCTGAAGATAGTAGATCAAGTCCTTTTCTTATTTGAAGCACATCAGCAGTATCCATAATGTCCTGGGTTGTTGCACCCCAATGACAATATTGTCCATAACCATCACTTACATTATCACTTAACTGCTCCACTACAGGTAGAATAGGGTAGCCGACAATTGATGTCCTCTTTTGTAGTTTTTCCCAATCAATTATATCTATTTTGGCTGCGTCACTTATTTTTTGTCCAGCTTCACTCGGTATAATACCTAATTTAGACTGTGATCTTGCCAATGCGGCTTCGACATCTAAATACAATTGAGTAGTTTTTTCATCTGAAAACAAATAGCGCATTTCACTTGTCCCAAACATTTCACCCCATATTTTTGAATTAGTAACTAAAGCTGGCATTATTAATTTCCCTATTAATTATTTTTGATACCAAGAGGCAAATCTCTTCTCAAGAAAACTATTTAATCCTTCAGTCGCCTCGCTAGTCATTCGTTTTTGAGAATGCTCTAGAACTAATTCTTCAAATTTATCGTCTGATAATATTAAACCACTTTCAATTAAAGCCCTCTTTTTTGTCATTTCCAAAGCTATAGGAGCACACATTAATAAGCTTTCAATGATAGGCTTCACAGTATTATTCAGCTCCCCTGTTTTACAAATCTGGTGAACCAGGCCGATGTTCTTGGCCTCATTAGCATCAAAACGTTCACAAGTTAATGCATATCTTCTAACGTTTCTTACACCTATACTAGCATTTAGATGAGGAATAATAATTCCTGCCATTACACCCCATCTTGCTTCGGCAATTGAAAAAATAGCATCTTCACTAGCGACAACAATATCAGCTGCTGCTGCAATTCCTGTACCTCCCCCAAAACAGCCTCCATGGATCATGGCTATAGTAGGTTTTGGAAACTCTGTAAGACCTTTTATTGCAGAAGCTGTTCTTCTAGACACCTCAATATTTTCTTCTTTATTTAATTTACCTATCTCTTTTAACCACTCTAAATCTGCACCACCTTGAAAGTGTTTTCCATTACCTTTTATAAGGACTACTTTAACATCGTTATTATTATATAAAGATGTAAAACTGTTAATTAGTTCTGCAATCATCGCTCCATTATAAGCATTGTTTCTTTCAGGACGGTTTAAGACAACCTCAGCTATACCTCTGCTATCTATACTTGTTAATACAATGCCTTCACTCATTTTTTATCCTTTCAAATTAATTTAAAATCAGATTAATTTTTTTAGTCTAGAGCGGTTATATAAGCTTCCTTTATAGAAAACGCCCTAAGTCTTATAAAAACATTAAATTCATTTTTTAAAATATCACCAATCTTTTTTAGACAACTTTCTCTTTTTTTTATATCTCTACTTTTTTTTTCTCTAAATTTTATCTCGCCATAAAGTTTGTAATTTGAGTTAAAAATTTTACTTTGAACCCAAATAATTTGACAATTATCTTTTTCGGCATTGAGTTCATTTATAATTATGTCTGTTATATTTTTTTCAATTAAATTTACGTCTAATTTTTTAAAAATATAATCTAAACTTTCGTCGACATGTAAAATTAAAGAAGGCATATTTAAATTCCACTTATGTTAAAATTTTATTAATTGATAATAATATATTTTTTATATTTAATAGTTTTAATAATATTATTTTTAAAAAAAATTAGAGGTTCGGCAAATGGATAATGAAGAATTAGATATCAATCATTTAAATAAATGGCTTGGTAATACAGAGACGGTTACAGATTATCTTACACCAATTGTTGAACAAAGGTATAGAGCCACTTTAAACATTGATCCAGGTGATCCTGCAATTGGTGACGCTTCAACCACAGGTTTACATTGGATGTTAGGTTGGAATTTAAAAAAAAATGATGAACTCGGTGTTGATTCTCACCCTGCACGTGGTGACTTTCTTCCTCCAGTTCCACTTCCAAGAAGAATGTGGGCAGGAAGCCAAATTAGAGTAAAAGACCCTCTAAGGGTAGGTGATAAGGTAATAAAAAAATCTAAAGTAGCGGATATCAAATTAAAAGAAGGTCGAACAGGTAAGTTATGTTTTGTAACGGCAGAATATGAATATTTAGTTGATGATGATGTTCGTTTACATGAATTCCATAATATTGTTTATCGTGATGTAACTAAAGCTGGTGGAGGATCTGGGGTATCAGATGTCATACCTGAAGATGCAGATTTCACTGAAACAATTTTTATGCATCCAACTATTTTATTTCGTTATTCGGCGATTGGTTTTGTTGGTCACAGAATTCATTATGATTATCCATATACTAAAAACGAAGAAAATTATCCTGACTTAATAGTACATGGCCCTTTACAAGCAACATTCTTATTAAGAGCTGCAGAAAAACTAAAAGGTAAATCTGTAACATCTTTTAATCATAAAGTAATGGCTCCAGTTTTTGCTAATAGTAATTATATAATTGGGGCTAAAGAAAATTCCGATGGAAGCATTAGTTGTTGGGGGGCAGTTGAAGGCTCAGGGATGACCATGCAAGCCGAAGCTCATTTTGAATAAAGTTATAGGAGGAGAAAATGGTGTCGATAACAAAATTGTTTGGCAGTTATGGTTCTAATTGCAAATTAGACAGCTTTAACGATGAAATGAAATTTTTTGCAAAAATGTCTATATTAGATTGGTGTGGCGTGGCGTATGCAGCCAAAAAAGAGCCTGTTTCTAAAATCGTTTCTGAAATGGTTAAAGAAGAAAATGGGGTTAATCAAGCAAGAGTAATTTCAACTGGTCATAAAGTTTCCTCGAGAGGAGCTGCTCTAGCTAATGGGGCAACGGGGCATGCATTAGATTATGATGACACTCATTTCCTTTTTGTTGGCCACCCAACTTCTAGTGCATTGCCAGCTGCTTTGGCATTAGGTGAAGAATTAGGCTCTTCGATGGAAGATATATTACTTGCCTATATGGCAGGAGTAGAAGTTTCAACAAGAATAGGACATATTCTAGGATATTCCCATTATAATGCAGGCTTTCACCAAACTGCTACAAGTGGCTCCTTTGGTTCAACAATTGTAGCGTCTAAATTATTAAACTTGAATGAGGATCAAACAATAAATGCCCTTGGGTTAGTTTCCACAAGAGCGTCGGGAATTAAATCACAATTTGGAACTATGGGTAAACCATTTCATGCAGGAATGGCTGCATCAAATGGTATTGAAGCTGCTAAATTATCTAAGCTTGGATTTGTATCAAGAGAAGATGGAATCGAATGTGAGCAGGGTTTTTTCCTGACACATGGTTGGGATAAAAAAATTCCTCCTAGAGCTATAGAAAATCTAGGCACAGATTTTTTGTTTCCTGAAATTAAATATAAGTTCCATGCGTGTTGCCATGGCTTACATTCTTTCCTAGAGGCTCTGGACGAGTTAAAGTTAGAAAATAACTTTAACCCCGAAACGATAGAGGAAATTAAAATTGAGACTAACCCATCATGGTTAAAAGTTTGTAATATTGAAAAACCAAAAACAGGTTTGGAATCAAAGTTTTCTTATAAATTAACAGCTGCAATGTCTATTTATGGGAAAGATACGTCTGACTTGGATACATATAGCGATGACATATGTTTTGATGATAATTTAAATAATATTAGAGATAAAGTGAGAGTAATACCAAATGATAAATTAAGTAACACTCAATCATTAATTTCAATTAAGGACGGGTCTAGCGGTGTTAAAAATAAACATGACTTGTCAGATAAAATTGAGAATAATATTTTAGAAACAAAAATTGTAAATAAGTCTGTTTCGTTACTCTCAGAGACTAAATCAAATCAAATATCTGGAATATTAAACGCACCTAATGAAAATAAAGTTGATGCTCTAGTTGATTGTTTGGTTAGCTAATGAATGCTCAAAATTCATCTAAAGATTTAGAAGGTTTGCTAGTTGTTACTGTTGAACAAGCCGTTGCCGCTCCTTACACATCATGTAGACTCGCTGATGCTGGTGCTAGAGTAATTAAAATTGAGAGACCAGAGGGAGATTTTGCCAGGAATTATGATAGTAACGCACTTGGCAACAGCGCCTATTTTGTTTGGTTAAATAGGGGTAAAGAATCAATTGCTTTAGATCTTAAAAATAAAGAGGATATGGCTATTTTTGAAAATATTATTTCTAAATCAGACATACTAATTCAAAATTTAGCACCTGGTGCATTTGAACGTCTTGGATTGGATTTAAAAGAATTAAGATTAAAATATCCCGCTTTAATTACATGTTCTATTTCAGGTTTTGGAGATGACGGTCCATATAAAAAACAAAAAGCTTATGACATGTTAATACAAGCTGAAACTGGAGTTATTGATATTACCGGTCTACCAGATAAGGAAGGATTTGATGGAAGAGCAAAAGTTGGTCCTTCAGTTTGTGATATTTCTGCAGGTATGACCGCATATCAAGCAATTTTGCAAGCAATAATTAAAAGAAGTATAACAGGAGAAGGAAGACATATTTCAGTATCAATGTTTAATTCACTAGCTGATTGGATGAATCCATTTTATTTGGGTTATGTTTATAATCAAAAAGTTCCTAAAAGAAATGGTATTACACACCCAATAATTGTCCCATATGGTGCATATGCTTGTAAGGACAAGCTAACTTTGTTGATAGCAATTCAAAATGACCGAGAATGGGCTAACTTGTGTATAATAGTGTTGGGTGATGAATCCATGGCAAATGATAATCGTTTTAAAACTAATTCGGATCGAGTTGCCAATAGAGGGCTAACAGAAAAAATTATTCAAGATAAATTTATGAAATTCGAACGAGAAGAATTAATTAAAAAGCTTGAAGAAGCTAGTGTTGCTTATGGAAGAATTTCTGACATGGAACAGTTGAAAAACCATCCACAAAATAACTTTCTAGAGATTGATACAAAAAACGGCAAGGTAAAAGTTTTAGGTCCAGGTGCCATACATGATAATTTTATACCAAGTGTAAACAAAATGCCTGAATTAGATGAGCATGGGAAGATGATTAGAGCTGAATTTAGTTCTATATAAAATGATAAAAACAGGAGTTAACTTTGCGAAGTATTTTATTTTTACCAACAGACAAAATTGAGAGATTACCTAAAGCTTTAGGATCTGGAGCAGACAAAGTAATCTTTGACTTGGAAGATGGTCTGGCTCACGATAAAAAAGCTCTTGGAAGATCTAATTTTGCTGATTTAGCAAATAGAAACTTTGATGGTCAATCAGACAGGTTTTTATTACGAATTAACGCCTTGGATACTGACGAATATCAAGATGATATAAAGATGTTAAAATCTTTATCAACTCTTCCTTATTCTATAGCTATACCCAAAATAGAATCCGCCGATGAGTGTAGAACTTTTTTAAAAGATCTTGGAACTAATATTTTGATATTACCACAAATAGAAACTCCACGGGGTATTGCAACAGTTGAGAATTGGGATTGTTCAAATATAGAATTTTCTGGAATTGGATTTGGTTCAGCAGATTATTGTGCATCTACAGGTGGAGATATGGGTAAAGCTAGTTTAGCTTACGGTAGAGGTAAAATTATTAACGCCGCTGCTCTATACAATGCAGATGCCCTTGACGGTGTATGGTTAGATTTTAGAGATTCTGATGGTTGCAGAGAAGAAACTCAATATGTCAAAACTATGGGATTTAAGGGTCGGTTTGCAATTCATCCAGATCAGATTAAACCAATCCATGATGCTTACAGGCCGACAAGTCAGGAATTAGAATGGGCAAAGGGTGTTTTAGAAGAAGCTAAAACTGCAGGTACTGGAGCTTTTAAATATCAAGGTAAAATGGTTGATGCACCTGTATTAGCCGTGGCGAGACAGATTATATCAAGGGAGGATTAGATGGATGATAATACATATGGAATTAGAAAAATAGGACCTCAAAGGTATAGAGAAGATCCAGGTAGATATTTTGAAGATTTTCAAGTTGGGGATGTATACGAACATTGGCCAGGTAGAACGGTAAGTGAAGCTGATAATATATGGTTTACTAACTTAACAATGAATACACACCCTATACATTTTGACGCTAATTATGCATCCAAGTCTGAATTTGGGAAATATCTGGTAAATTCTGCTTTCACATTGGCTTTGGTAACTGGAATGTGTGTAAGTGGCACAAGTCAAAAAGCCATAGCTAATTTAGGATGGGAAGAAATTAAAATCCCCGCACCGGTATTTGTCGGAGATACTTTATATTCTGAAACTGAAGTTTTAGACAAGAGAGAATCAAAATCCAGACCTACTCAAGGTATCGTTAAGGTTAGACATATTGGAAAAAATCAGGAAAAAGTTGTTGTTATGGATATGGTTAGATCTTTCCTTGTGGCTAAACGAGGACACAGTGTAGTTGACAAAATAATAGAAGAAACGGCTAATTAGAAAGTAATAATAATGAGTTTACCTTTATCTGGTGTTAAAGTTATTGCCTTTGAACAGTATGGTGCAGGTCCTTTTGGCACACAATATTTAGCAGATATGGGTGCAGACGTTATCAAAGTAGAGCCAGCAGGTACTAGCGGAGATTATTTAAGAGATATTGGTCCTTATTTCATAGATGGTGATAATAAAAACTCTGCATCTAGTATTTTTTTCCAAGCGCTCAATAGAAACAAAAGAAGTATTACGTTGGATGTTTTATCCAAGGAAGGCAAGATTATACTCCAAAAGCTAGTAGAAAATGCTGACGCTGTTTGTAATAATCTAAGAGGGGACGTTCCAGAAAAACTTGGAATAACCTATGACCAACTTAAAACGTTTAATAAATCGATTGTTGCGGCTCATTGTTCTGCATATGGAAGAGAAGGTCCAAGAAAAAATTGGCCTGGATATGATTATTTGATGCAGGCTGAGGCAGGTTACTTTTCATTAACAGGAGAACCAAGTGGTCCTCCAGCAAGATTTGGACTTTCAATTGTGGATTATATGTCAGGACTTACAATGTCTTTTGGCCTTGTAAGTGCTGTTTTATCAGCAAGGTCTAATGGTTTGGGAAGAGATGTAGATGTGAACTTATTTGATACAGCTATGTTTAATCAAAGCTATATGGCTGCTTGGACATTGAATACAGATTTTAAAAGTGAAAGATTAGATAGATCAGCTCATCCAATTTTAGTTCCATGTCAATTATACAAAACTAAAGATGGTTGGATTTATTTAATGTGTAATAAGGAGAGTTTTTGGCCAGTATTGTGTAAAAAAATTGGCAGAGAAGACTTAAGTGAGGATCCAAGATTTGAGACCTTTGCTTGTAGACAAAAAAACAGAGACGAAATCACTGAAATTTTAGATAAAGAACTAATGAAAAAAAACACATCTGATTGGTTGATAGAATTTGGTGGAATAGTGCCAGCAGCCCCAATATTAGATTTAAAACAATCTCTTAAAAATCCATTTTTACAAGATAGACAAAATATTCAGCACCTTAAAACCAAACGTGGTGAAGACATAAGTTTATTAAAAACACCTGTACACATTTCAGACAGTCAATTTGAAGATACAACCGCACCAGAATTAGGTGCTGACACTCAAAATGTATTACAAGAAGTTGGTTTTAGTTCTGAAGAAATAGAAATATTCAAGAGCAATGGAATTATTTGATTTAATTACATAACATATTAATTAAATAATCATTATTTAATCAATTAAAGGTTTACCTCACAAGTATTACGTTATAGTTTGTGATTCTAAATATTTGGAGGAAATTTTAATGAAATTTAGTAAATTATCACTTTTGGGCGCAGTTGGTGCTGTGGCTCTAACTTTTACAGCTGGCACTAATTTAGCTATTGCAGACGGTCATGCAGTTAAACCTGTTAAAATGCGTTGGGCGTCAGACCACTCTGGTCCCCCACACCCTGCCGCCATTGCTGAGATGTTCTTTGCTGAGCAGGTTGAGAAAAAAATTCCTGGAAGTAAAGTTCAAATTTATTGGGCTAAGTCTCTATACAATGTTCCAAAAGGAACTCAAGCCTTAACAAAAGGTAACCTAGAGATGATGACAGGTCAGTTTGGAAAAACTTCTAGTGTAGAGCCATATGCTAACACTATTGTTGGTGCTGGAAAGTTAACTACTCCTGGTGCAATTAATGGTCTAGACGGAACAAAAACTTTTGCACAACTTAAGAAGGTTTTTAATGACAAGCACGGAATAACAATTTTCGGTTCAGGACATTTAAGTATGTATATGGGTGCAGGTGCTGTTAAAAGTAGAATGTTAGTTCCTTCTGATTTTTCTGGAAAGAAAATTAGAAGTATGGGACCAGCTGAAAATGCATTGTTAGGTGCATTAGGTGCTAACCCAACCACAATGTCTTTTGGTGACGTTCCGCCTGCTCTTCAAACTGGTGTTATCGATGGCCTTCTCACAAGTCTAGGTGGATTTAATGCTACTAAAGAACAAGCTCCTTATTTTACAGTTGCAGGTATCAACGGTATTGTTGGTGACTATTACTGGATGGGCGCATCAAATAAATGGTGGTCCACATTAGATAAAAAGCAACAAGCAGCTCTAGCTGATATCATTATGAATGACTTTATACCTTTTCAAAAAGCTATTAACTTTTGTAACGATAAGAGACTTGTAGACAAGTATAAAGTTACTGATAAGTCAAAAGCTGGTATTTATGTTATGAGCCCTGCAGAAGCTGGTGTTTTACAGAAAAAAGAGGGTGGTGCTACTAACGAATGGATTAAGACAAAGGTAGATGCTACTGGAGATAAAATGGTAGATCAGTTTACTGCTGAAGCTAAAGCCCTAGTTGCCGCTAATCCAATGGGTTCTAGTGCATTAGAAAAAACTGACTGTTCTGCATTTGCATCAGATTTTGCTAAATACGCAAAAGGAACTGCTCTGTATAAGAAAAAGTCTAGAAAATAATTTTATTAAAAAGGCCTAATATTTATTAGGCCTTTTTAACTTAAAACTAATGACTTCATTTTATAAAATATCAAATTTAATAAAATCCTATATTACTCTCATTTTAGGTAACCTTTCTGCTTACTTAATGATAGGAGTTACCCTTTTTGCTTTAGCTGAGATAATTAGAAGATATATTTTTGGCGTTGTCTTTGAATGGGGTCAGGATGCTGTAATTTATGCAATGGTGTCATCAGTTGCCTTATATATTTGTGTTACTCAAATTAATAGAGGTCATTTAGTTATGAGCGCTGTTCTTCAATTGCTAAATGCCAAAGGTTTTCATAGAACAGTTGGTTTTCTAAAAATCTTTGTTTCTATTTTTATATCAGTTTTTACAGGGTCTCTTACATATACGGCCTATTCTACAATTGAATACTCTATAAAAATTGGAGAAAGAACAGAAAGTTTATTTTTTTATATGTGGCCATTTCACTTTGTTTTATCCATAGGGATGGGTTTAATGTGTGTGGTAGCTTTTTTACAATTTATTGAAGATGTACATAGTTACGTAAAGGGTGATCATTTTACCCAGGAAATAGAAACAGCTACAGATGTTTAAATTTTTTAGAATTGGAAATTACTAATGTTTTCCCTCGGTAGTTCATTATTTGGTCTTTTATTTGCTGGTGCTCCTATAGGAATTGCTCTTGCAGGTGCGACTGCATTGTTAGTTCTTTTTGATGATTTCTTAACTTACAGTACTTTATTTGAAGCTTTCTTTAGTTTTCTTACTAAATATACTCTGGTTGCAATTCCTTTTTTTATTTTTGCTGGATTTTTAATGGAAAGAACTGGATTAGTTGCTGGACTTTTCAAGTTTGCTGATGCTGTTGTTGGGTGGGTTCCTGGTGGATTTGCCTATGCTACATTACTTGCAGCGGTTTTATTTGGAGCTATTTCAGGTTCATCAACGGCAATGGCAGCGGCTATGAGTGTTATTGCCTATCCAGAACTAATTAAAAGGGGATATCCCACGTGGATGGCTGCAGGTGTGATAGCTTCAGCTGGAGGAATTGCATTACTTATTCCGCCAAGTATAACACTTATTTTATTTGGTGTTATAACTGAGATGTCTATAGTAGATTTGTTTTTTGCTGGAATTATCCCTGGTATAATGCTCGCTATTAGTGATGCTGTAATTATAGTAAGTGTTTCCCTGTTTATAAAATTACCAAGAGGTAAATTTGATTTATGCGAAGTTTGGCGTTCTTTTAAGGAAGCTTTTCCAGCTTTATTAATGCCAGTCATTATTCTTGGTGGATTATATGGTGGACTATTTACACCAACTGAAGCAGGAGCAGCAGCTGCAAGTTATGCTCTTTTTTACGGATTAATATTTAAAAGAAAAACTTTTGCAAAAGAATTAATGCCAACAACTCTTAGAACAATGAACTTAACCGCAGTTGTTTTCTTTTTATTGGGATGTGTAGGTATATTCCAGTTTTATCTTGCCAATATGGGCTGGCCAATGATGATAGCTGAGTGGGCAGGTGAATTAGGTTTATCTAAACATGGTTTCCTATTTGCATTAATGGGTTCACTTTTATTTTTATCTATGTTTTTAACTGGTGTAGCTATTTTAGTATTAACTGTACCTATTTATTTCCCAGTAGCGTTAGCGCTTGGTGTAGATCCAATTCATCTTGGAATATTAACAGCTTTATGTATAGAAATTGGAAGTGTTATTCCACCTGTTGGTCTTAATTTATTTGCAGTTAGTGGCGTAACTGGTTTACCAGTTACAACGGTTATAAAAGGATCATTCCCGTTCTGCATTTCCGACACAGTCGTGTTGATAATAGTTCTGTTATTCCCTGCTTTAGCATTAACATTACCAGAACTTTTAGTTGTATCTCACTTTAAGTAAGTGTCCATAATAGTTTTAGCATAATCTAAAAGTTGGTTGTCATCTCCAAACTTTGTAACTAGCTGACAGCCAATTGGTAGATCTTTGTCCCCTCTAAACAACGGTAATGTAACACAAGGATTACCATTCAATGACCAAGTAGTATTAAATATTGGTGAACCTGTATATTCAAGACCTTTAAGAGCTTCTCCTGGAGCGCTAGGAGTGATAATCATATCAACATCATTAAAAATTAAGTCAGTCTCATGTTTCAAAGCATTAAGATTTTTAAGAGCAGTTTTGTACTTTTCATTACTTACCTGATACCCATCATTTAATCTTCCATTTCGCAACTGATCACTTAATTCGTCATAATGATTAAATCTTTCAAAAGAGATAGATCTTTTAAACTCATAACCACTTATGTCTAAATGTAACTCATCTGCTTTTGATATTAATGCATCTATATTGAGGTCAATTATATTTAATTTATCCATTTTAAGAGTGTCTATGAATGTCTCTAGGTTACTTTGAGTGGATAAATCTGTTTTGTTCCAGTGAGGAGTTTTAACAAAACCAATTTTTAATTTGCTTAAGTTTATATTTTGAAGTTCTACGATTTTTTCTTCCAATAGAATTGATCGTAAAAGAGATAAATCTTCTACTGATCTTGTCATTAGACCTAATGTATCAATTGAAGGAGAATTTGGGAGAATGCCAGACTTATCAAAATCTCCATATGTTGGTTTGTAACCAATAACACCACAATATGCTGCTGGTCTAATAACAGAACCAGTTGTCTGTGTTCCAAAACAAACTGGTGCCATCATGGAAGCTACGGCCGCTGCTGATCCAGAACTAGAGCCACCTGGAGTAAAATCTTTATTATGTGGATTTGTTGTTAGACCTGGTGCCCTATGTCCTAGTTCTGTAGATACTGTTTTACCCATAAACACACAACCGGATTGCTTTGCAACTGCAACCGATGCCGCATCCCTTGCGGGAATGTTATTTTTGTAAAAAGGGGTACCAAAACTAGTAGGCACATTACTGGCATCTATAATGTCTTTTATTCCAAATGGTATACCTAGTAAGGAGTTATTGCTGTGTTCGTCTAACTGCTTTGATTTTTTAAGTGCATTTTCTTCATCTAAATATATCCACGCTTTCACAATATCTTCTTTTTCTTTGATTCTTTCAAAGCAACTTAATACCCATTCATGTATAGAAAGTTTTTTATTTCTTATAAGTTTAATTGCATCACTTGCCGTTAATTCAAAAGGTTTTGTCATTTGTTTTCACTAAATAATTTAAAGATTGTATATATTACTGATTATTTTTTGGTTTTGTAAAATTAAATTATAGTTTAACATTTTATATGAATGAGGAGGAATAGATGGAAAATATGACTGAAAAATTTGCTGAATTTTGTGAGCAGTTGAAATATGAAGATCTTTCTCCAGAGGTTATTAAAAGAACAAAATTACTTATCTTGGATACTGTTGGGATAATAATTAGGGCTAGACATGATGCGGAATCAACATCCAGCTTAGTATCTGCAATTGATAAATTAGAAATGAGCAATGGTAGTTGCCAGGTGTTTTCAGATAAAAAAACATATTCACCAAGTGCCGCAGCACTGTTAAACGGAACTTTAGCGCATTCTCTTGATTTTGATGACACACATGCTGAAGCTTCTCTTCATTCAAGTGCACCCATTTTGTCAGCTGCGCTAGCTGCTGCGCAGATGAATAAATCATCAGGCCAAGAATTAATTACTGCGTGTGTTGTTGGTTATGAAGTTCAGATAAGACTAGGTTTGGCTGGAGGATCTTCAGCGCATTATAAAAAAGGATTTCACCCTTCTGCAACATGCGGTATTTTTGGTGCGGCAGCCGCAGCAGGATACTTACTGGGATTAACTAAGGAGCAGTACATATCTGCCTTTGGTATTGCTTTAAGTCAATCTGCAGGATCTATGCAGTTTTTAACTGATGGTGCGTGGACAAAAAGGTCTCACGTTGGGCAGGCTGCTCAAAATGGATTAAGTTGTGCAATTATGGCAGGAGAGGGTTTCAAAGGTCCATCAGAAGCCTTTGAAGGACAATGGGGATACTTACATTCTTATGCTTCAGGTGGTGATGTTAAAAAAGCAATGAATGGCCTTGGAGAAAAATTTGAAACTCTTAATCTAGGTGTAAAACCATATCCTTCATGTAGATATAGTCATGCTGCAATAGATGGATTAATAGAGTTAAAAAAAGAATTAAAATTTTCATCTGATGATTTAGACGACATTGATATAGGTTTATCAGAAACTGCTTTGAACATAATTGGTTATCCATTAACGGATAAACAACACCCAAAAAGTATTGTTGACGGACAGTTTTCAATGCCATTTTGTGCTGCTGTTACTGTTAAAAGTGGAGGATTACAGTGGGATGATTATAAAAATCATTTAAACAACAAAGACACGCTTTCTTTATGTAATAAAATCAAAGTAAGTCCTGACGAAGATGCAGAAAAATGTTGTCCTGAATATATGAGTGCAAAAATAAAGGTTGTGGTTAAAGGAGAAAAATACGAGAAATTCGTAAAAATCCCTAAAGGAGAACCAGAAAACTTTATGGAAGATGAAGAATTCATATCAAAATTTAAGGGACTAACTGAGCCATATCTATCAAAAAAAAGTGTCGATCAATTGACAGATTTAATGCTTAAAATTGATCAAGCTAACAATGTAAATTCAATTTTTGAATATAGTCAGATTGATATTTAGTTTTAGTAAGGAGTAAGTTTATGAATGAACAAAGAGTTGCAGAAGTTGAGCGAAAAAGTCCTGCTTCAGAAGAAGATAATCTTATTATAGAGACAGTAAATAAGTTTCTTGAAAGAGATGTAAAGCCATTTGTTAAGGAGTTTGAATCAGAAGATAAATACCCTCAGTTAATTGCTGATAAAATGGCAGATTTAGGTCTTTTTGGAGCAACAATATCTCCGGAATACGGAGGCTTGGGTTTGTCAGCTGTTACTTATTCCAAAATTGTAGAAAACGTTTCTGCCGTGTGGATGTCTGTATCAGGAATTTTTAATTCTCACTTAATCATGTGTGCGGCTGTTGAGAGGTTTGGTACTGAAGAAATGAAACAGTATTATCTTCCAAAGTTTGCATCAGGAGAAATAAGAGGTGGCATAGCATTAACTGAACCAGATTGTGGAACTGACCTCCAATCAATTAAGACAAAAGCTAAAAAAGTAGGTGACGACTATATCATAAATGGTACTAAAACTTGGATTACAAACTCAGTTCAGGGTTCAATCTTAGCAGTTTTAGTCAAGACTGACACAAATATTAAACCTGCTCACAAGGGAATGAGTTTAATACTTGTAGAAAAAAAGCACGGGTTTGTAGCCAGAAAATTAAAAAAACTTGGATATAGAGGGATAGATACAGGAGAGGTACAACTTGAAAATGTAAAAGTGCCTAAATCTAACCTCATTGGTAAAATAGAAGGTAAAGGGTTAAAGCAAATATTAGCTGGCCTTGAGTTAGGTAGAATAAATGTAGCTGCAAGGGGTGTTGGAGTTGCCAGGGCATCTTTAGACGATTCTATAGAGTATGCTAAAACAAGAAAAACTTTTGGTAAGCCTATAAGTGAACATCAATCAATTCAAATTAAATTAGCAGAAATGGCAACTAAGCTTGAGGCGTCAAGGTTATTAACAGAGCAAGCCGCAAAAGCTTATGATTCAGGAAACAGGTCTGATCTACAGGCAGGAATGGCTAAACTTTTTGCTACTGAAACAGCATTGTTTAATTCAACGGAAGCAATGAGAATTCACGGTGGATTTGGATATTCTCCAGAATATAATATAGAGAGATATTATAGGGACGCACCTTTATTAGCAATAGGTGAGGGTACTAATGAATTACAGAAACTTATTATTGCCAAGCAATTAGTTTCAGATAATTAAAAATATTGATTATACAAAATTGTCGAACTAAATGCTAAGACACCAATCATAAGTCCTAAGATTGGAGTTTTTGAAAAAAATAAAAATGCGATAACTCCAATAAGAAATGGTATAAGTCTTTCTAATAATTCTGTATCTGCTAAAGCTCCAGATGGATAAATAATAATGCGTACCATTAGCCCCGTAGTCATTGCAAATGCAACCGCATTGATCCATTTTGCAAAGAAACTATTTTTATTTATCTTACTAGATAAAACTAGCCCCAGAAATCGCCATATAAAAATACCAAAACTTGCTACAATAAGCATAAACCATGGGACCAAATTATTATCAAAAATTAAAGTCTCAAACATTAGAACTCCATTTTGGTAATAAGTAGCTTGTTATTACTCCTATAGTTCCTCCAAAAAGTCCTGCTAAAATTAGACTCCAATCACCAATATAAGGGAAAAGAATTGGACAGATTATTCCTCCAGAGAAAACAGCAACTCTGTAATAAATTTCGACAGCTCTCAACATTAATATTGTTAAATATAAAGGCATTATAAAAACAGGAATAGATACCATGTAAGATGGTAAAAAGTAGTACAACTTAAAACCAATTATTGTTGTAAGGGATGTTATTGTAACTAAAGCTATAGTAAGACCCTGAAAAAAAGTAAGTAGTTCTTTTTCTTCAAGCTCATTTTTAACTTTTGTCAATTCTGCCCAACCAGTAGGGCTAATCAGATGCGCCCATAACAGTTTCGATAAAAATGAAATTTTATGAGCATGAATATTTATTATTGTCATTCCTGATAAGACTAGAAAAAACTGTCTCATATTGGCTAGCAAAACTGTTGTAAATAGTAAAAAGACAGGGGCACCTATTGTATACAATGATACAAAAATGACCATTCCAGGCATGCTCCAAAGTATTAATAGTGAACCAATACATAGATAAATATCAATCCCAGCTTCACCAGCAAAAACGCCAAAGCCAAACATAGCTGCACTCATCCCTATTCCAGGGAAACCAAAGCCGGTTAAAACACCTTTTTTAAAAGCACTACTCTGTTTTTTCATAAACTTATTTTTCAAAATTATTGTTTAGCTATTAGATCTATTTCAACTGATGCGCCTACTGCAAGGCCAGTTACACCAATACATGTTCTTGCAGGAAGTTTAT
Source organism: alpha proteobacterium SCGC AAA536-K22 (assembly GCA_000421325.1). GTDB lineage: Bacteria > Pseudomonadota > Alphaproteobacteria > Puniceispirillales > Marisalimonadaceae > Marisalimonas. The sequence goes on along the minus strand of ATWQ01000004.1, from coordinate 58,460 downwards.
TTTCATCAAAATAAGATTTATAGATTTTATTTACTTTATCAAAATCTTGAAAATTTACTAAATAAACTCTTACAAATGTAACCCTTTCCAAAGATGATCCTGACTGTTTTAAGACGTCCATAAGGTTCTTCATAACTTGATGAGTTTGTTCTTCTACGTCATTACTAACTAGTACGTCTGGATTATTTGGTAATGTTGGCATCTGTCCAGTAACAAAAATAAAGTCACCTGCCTTAACGGCATGGCTAAACGGACCTACTCTTTGAGGACCATTTTCAAATACTAAATGTTCTATATCCAATCGATTACTCCTAATTAGATTATTTGTTGTCAAAAGCGTTATTTCAAATAAACTTATATTAACAGGGGGACTTTTCAATGAGATTTACAAATAAAACTGTATTTATTACAGGTGCTGCTGGCGGTATAGGTCGTCAAACTGGATTAAGTTTTGCCAAGGAAGGTGCCAATGTAGCTGTTTCAGATTTAGATTTTGATATGGCTGAAAGAGTTGCAAATGAAATAAAATCTGCTGGCGGTATTGCAGAACCTTTCAAATTAGACGTAACAAATCAGAATGAAACAATTGAAACAATGAATAATGCCTACAAACATTTTGGAGGCTTAGACGTAGCATTTTGTAATGCTGGTATAAGAGAAATTGTTTCTCCTTTAGAGTTATCTATCGAGGAATGGAGAAAGGTTATTGATATAAATGTTACTGGTGTTTTTATCACTGCTCAAACATTTGCAAAACACTGCATAAAAGAAAAAATAAAGGGTAACATAGTTATAACATCATCAACTTTAAGTGTAACCGCTGCGCCTAATAGATGTGCTTATACTTCATCTAAACATGCTACAGCTGGAATGACTAAACAACTAGCAATCGACTTGGCTAAGCATGATATTAGAGTTAATGCAGTGGGGCCAGGTGTTATTCGAACACCTTTAACAGAAAGATATTTCCAAGATGAAGAAGCTTCTCAAAAAGTAAGAAACTTACACGCTATGAAACGTTGGGGAGAACCCAATGAGATTTCGAGTGCTGTTTTATATTTAGCCAGTGAAGAAGCAAGCTTCTGTACAGGCACAAACTTAATTGTAGATGGTGGTTGGACAGCTGGTAAGGATTGGTAGTTAATTTATTTTTTCTAGAACTGGATGCAAGTATTTTAAAAACTCTTTTGGGTTTTCACTCATTGGAAAGTGACCAACATTCTTCATTTTAATCATTTCGATTCCTATAGTGTCAGCAAGAGATTTTGTTTCTTCTGGAGTTGCAGAATAATCATATTCACCTGTAAGTAAAAATATTGGGCATTTTGAATTATCTATTTTTTTAATTTCTGTTCCAATATTTCCATCAAATTTATAAAAAAATAAATCTCCTTTAAAAATACCTGGTCCACCTTGCATATAATGCCACATAGTCTCAAACTTATCATTTTCAGGGCTAGTTGGAGCCATTAAACCATAAGCAATTCCACCACAGACTTCACCTCCATGAACATCTTGCCTATGAAGCCAACTAATATCATAATAAGGATCTAAATGTCCGGCACTTTGAAGTCCTATTAGGGCTTTAAATTTTTTAGGGAAATTTATAGCTAGATGTAATATGATTCTACCGCCTATTGAACAGCCCATAACAACCGGCTTAACTAATTCTAAACCGTCTATAAAGCTCATTATTTGAGAAATATATGACTCAGTTGAAAGTTTATAATGCCCCACTTGCGAATTTTCGGGAGGTGACGATTTACCATGCCATGGCATATCAAAAACTATAACACGAAATTTTTTTAATATTTTTCTATCGTTTAGAAGAGCTCTGTATTGTCTTCCATCAGAGCCTGCAGTATGAAGACAAACTAGAGGAATACCCTCACCAGCTTCTTCCCAGTAAATTCTGTGTTTAACTCCGTCAATTTCAAACTTACCATAATTACCAGTTATTGGTTCTTTTTCAATTTTCACGATTACTCTCCGTTGGTCTCAGAGAGGCAAGGAGCAATTTGAAGTATAGCAGGTGTGACATTAAGGGATGCAGATCTCCTTCAAATTTTAAAACCTTTCTTCTAAGCATGGCGATAATGTCATGTGATCCCGGTTGAGGAGTTGATTGCAAAAATTTTAACCACTCATTCTTTGAGGCTGTTAATTTAAAAATATAGCTTGGCATTACAAACGGTCCTTCTTCGACATTTGTTACATTGCCTTTTTCAATACTAATTAAATATTCATCATCAACAGTGCTTATCATAAAACATGTATTAAGATACTGCGCCATAATTGAAAGTTGGCTTCGTCTTTCATTTTTTTCAATTAATGATTTAAACATACAAATCTCGAAACATATTTTGTAAAGATTGGCATATTATTAATTTATTACCAATTAGATTTTTTATTTGATATGTTAAAATTAATTATAAGTCTGGAGGATTAGATGAACGGAGCAGAAAGTTTTGTTGGCACTCTATTAGAAGGAAATGTAGATGTCTGTTTTACTAATCCAGGGACATCTGAAATGCATTTTGTAGCAGCTTTAGATAAATACGATAAAATGAGAAGTATTTTATGTTTATTTGAGGGTTGTGCTACAGGAGCAGCTGACGGCTACTTCAGGATGAAAAGAACTCCGGCCTCTACTTTACTACATTTGGGTCCTGGTTTGGCTAATGGTCTTGCAAATCTTCATAATGCAAAAAAGGCAAGTTCAGGAATAGTAAATATTGTTGGGGAGCACGCCCTTGATCATATAAAACTCAATGCTCCATTGACTTCGGATATTGAAGGCATAGCAAGACCAGTTTCTCATTGGGTTAAAACCAGTAAATCATCAAAAGATATTGCAGTCGATGGAGCTGAGGCTATTGAAATGGCAAATGTTAATCCAGGCCAAATTGCTACTTTGATATTACCTGGTGACACTGCATGGAATGAAGGAAACGCAATTCAATCTATTAAGTTAAAAAATAAATATAGTATCGTTTCTTCAAATTTAATTGATGAAGCTATCACAGCTCTTCGTGAAGCTAAAAATCCTCTAATACTTGTAGGCGGTTCAGCGTTAGAAGAAAAAAATCTAATAAAGCTAGCAAAAGTAGCTGATAAAATAGGTTGCCCAATGAAAACAGATTGGTTTAATGCTCGATTAGATAAAGGTGCAGGAAGAATAAACTCAGTTAGAATACCTTACGTGGTTGATAAAGCAGTTGAAGTTCTAAAAGACTTTGACAGCATTATAATTTTAGGAGCAAGGCGACCTGTTGCTTTTTTTGCATATCCAAATAAGCCAGGTGTGTTAACACAAGAAAGTACAAAGTTTATTGAATTAGCGTCACTTTCAGATGACATTACTACTGTTATTAATGAGTTATCAGATAAAGTAGGAATTAGTGATAATATCCCAAGCACAGTCTCAAAACTCAAAATTCCTGATATTCCAAGTGGCCCCATCAATCCAACCTCGCTTGGTATGGTTTTGGGTGCTCTTATTCCAGAAAATGCAATAGTTGTAGATGAATCTGTAACTACTGGAAGAGAATTTTTTTATCAAACAGCTGGTTCTTATCCACATACATGGCTTAATAATTGTGGGGGATCAATTGGTTTTGGAATGCCAGTTGCCATAGGTGCGGCAGTTGCCTGTCCTGACCAAAAAGTTATTTCCTTAGAAGGAGATGGTAGTGCGATGTATACTGTCCAGTCTTTGTGGACAATGGCCAGAGAAAATTTAGACATAGTCGTATTAATATTTGCAAATCAAAGTTACAAAATTCTACAAGGTGAGTTAACGAACGTTGGTGTTGATAATCCAGGCAAATCAGCTTTGGAAATGTTATCTTTAAAAGATCCATCTTTAGACTGGGTATCAGTATCCAAGGGTATGGGAGTTGATGCAGTTAGAGTAGTCAATATAGAAGACTTAGTTAAAAATTTCAAGCATGGATTAAAAGACAAAGGCCCATTCTTAATAGAAGTAATGATCTAAAGAATTTCAGCGTAACAAAATTGTAATAATTTAAGTCTATTTAAAATATTTTTCTTTAAATTTTAAAGCAACTGAAACTAGTAATATTAGTATAGGCACTTCAACAAGAGGACCAATAACAGTTGCGAAAGCCTCTTTTGATGCAAGGCCAAAAGTGGCAATTGAAACTGCAATAGCCAATTCAAAATTATTTGAAGCTGCTGTGAATGATAAAGAAGTAGCCTTTGGATAATTAATATTGGCAAACCTACTGATACTAAAACTAATAAAAAACATAATTAGAAAATATATGACAAGAGGAATTGATATTGTTAAAACATCCAAAGGAAGTTCCAAAATTTCATTACCTTTTAGAGTAAACATAACAATTATTGTAAATAACAGCGCAATTAAAGTTATAGGACTTATTCGTGGAAGAAACTTGTTCTCGTACCATTCTTCGCCATATTTCTTAACTAATAATGATCTTGTTACAAAACCTGCTAAAAATGGAATACCAAGATAAACTAGAACTATTTTAGCAATGTAAAATATTGAAATATCAATAATTTGACCGTCATATCCAAAAATTTCAGGCAAAAATTTTAAAAAAAACCATGCATAAGGCGCAAAGAAGATAATTTGAAAAATTGAATTAAATGCAACCAATCCTGCTACATATTCTGAACTTCCTCTAGCCAACTCATTCCAAACAAGAACCATTGCTATACATCTAGCTAAACCAATTAGTATGACGCCAGTCATGTATTCAGGTTTATCAGAAAGAAAAGTAATAGCTAAAAAAAACATTAATGCAGGGCCTACTATCCAATTTTGAAATAAAGACAAAGCTAAGACTTTCTTATCTTTAAAAACTTCAATTATTTTTTCATATTTAACTTTTGCTAAAGGTGGATACATCATTAAAATAAGCCCTATTGCAATAGGAATATTTGTATTACTGTAAGTTATTGAATCAAGAAATTTAGGCATATTTAGAAAAACATTACCAATAACTATACCTATAATCATTGCAAGAAATATCCATATAGTTAGGTATTTATCTAAAAATGATAGATTTAATTTTTCATATTTTCGTTTCATCTTTTATTTAAGCAACTTCTCGACCACTTGCCCATACTTTTCTAATGATTGGCAAATCATTCTTAATACTTAATCTAACCAAATCTGCTTTTAAACCTTCTTTGATTAAACCCCTATCATTTAACCCTGTAGCCTTACAAGGGTTTGTAGTTACTGCAGCTATACTTTTGGGTAAATTCTTAGATTTTATACCCCACATTATTGCTGCCATCATCAATGATGAAGGCACATAATCAGAACTTAAAATATCGAGAAGGTCTTTATCAATAAGTGATTGAGCTGAAACATTACCTGAATGAGATCCTCCTCTTACTAAATTTGGTGCTCCCATTATTATTTTTATGTTACTGCTTTTACACTTTGTTGCAGCTTCAAGAGTGGTTGGAAACTCAGCTAAATTTATACCTTGTGAGCAACTCTCTTCCACATCAGAAATTGTAGTATCATCATGACTAGCCAATACTGCATTTAATCTTTTACTAAATTTTATTGTTTCACTTTTATGTTTTTTACCAAACATTTTTTGAAGATCTTTTAAGTATGAAAAGTGTCTTTCAATTTGTGATTCTGAAAGAGCAAATTTTCCTGATAAATAAACTTTGAACTGTGAAACATCACGAAACTGTCTTTGGCCTGGTGTGTGATCCATAAGACTAACGATTTTTACCTTATCTTGAGCATTGAATTCTTCTAACTCCTGAATTAAATCCTCTGAACATATTTCAGCTCTTAGATGAATAAAATGATCAATCTTAAAAGATTTGTCTTTTGATAAGTTATTGATAGAGGTAGCTGTTTCTCTTGCATATTTGTCATATCTATGTACACCATCTCTGTTAATAGATCCTACTCTTAAAGCATCGAATACAGTTGTAATACCTGCAGATGCTAATTCTCCATCATGAGCTGTAAGAGCATTATTTATAGGCCAATTCACACCAGGTCTTGGTTTGAGATGCCTTTCTAAATTATCTGTGTGTAGTTCAACTAAACCTGGAATTAAGTAATCTTCACTGCAATCTATAGATCTAGGTAAAGAGCATTTTCCTTTATTGACCCTTTTAATAAACCCGTCTTTCAATTGAATATTTCCCAAAAAGACTTCGTCTTCAGTTACAATATTAACGTTATTTAAAATGACATCAGACAATATGAATTCCTTAAATATTAATATTTATGACTCTAATATTACAGTTTTTTTAAAAGTTAAAATATATTAATTAAATTGAAACAAAACTATAATATGTAAATCTCATGGAAGAAAATTATAAAAGATATGCGATATACTACGCACCTATTGAAAACTGCGAACTTGATGTGTTTGGAAAATGTTGGCTAGGATGGGATCCTTACAAAGGTGTAGAAATAACAAAATCATATCCTCCAAAGTTACCTAATTTACATAAATTTTCTAGATTTGTACTTGCACCAAAACAATATGGATTTCATGGCACAATAAAAGCTCCATTTAGATTAAAGGATGGGTATACCTACAATGATCTTGAAAATAAAGTTTGTGAAATATCAAAACAAATTCATAGTTTTCATTTAAATAAACTAATTATTAAAAAATTAGGTAATTTCATTGCATTTATTCCTACTAACAACCTCAAAGTAAATGAAGTATCTAATAAGTTTGTAGAGGGATTAGATTATTTAAGAGATGAGCTTTCTCAAGATGAATTAAAAAAAAGAAATCCTGAAAAATTAAACCTAAATCAAAAAAAAATGCTCTATAAGTGGGGTTATCCTTACGTATTTAATGAATTCAAATTTCACTTAACTCTTACCAGTAAATTAAATATTGAGGAAATTGATGACGTGTTTAAATCTCTTCAAAACATTTTAAAACAAGTTAATTTAAGTAAGATAAACTTTAATAACATTTGTATTTTTGGACAAAAGAGTGATGAAAAATTTTATTTTATTAAAAGATTTAAATTTAATAATTTAAAGCATTAATTAAGTTATTTACGCCAGTTTCTAAATCAATGTCATTTTTAACATAGATTGTATCCGAAGGTAATTTTCCAACTTCTCTATTAAGTCTTTTTTTAATATCATCCTTACTTTCTCTGTTTCTTGATATAAGACGGCTTTCAATAGCTTTTTTGGAAGCAATAATGCAAATAATCTTTGCATCAGGATAACTTTCCCTAATTTGCTTCAAAGCGAGTCTTGATCCATTAAAAATTACATTAATACCTTTTTTCAATTCATCTTCAATATCTTTTGGAATGCCATATGATAAGGAATGTGCTTGCCAGCTTATTGCAAAAAAACCATCTTTAACCTTATTTTGAAAATCAGTATTTGATATAGCGATATGGTCTTCATTATTTTTATCAAGGGTTCTGGTAATATACCTTTTTACAAAGTAGAAATTTTCTAGCTTAGCTTTTATTTCATTTAATAAAGTATCTTTACCTACCCCAGAAGCACCTACAATCACAAACAAATTACCATTAAGTTTTTTCATTTTTTAAAAACTTTTATAAATTTTCTAAATTGACTTCTCTGGAGGCAATTCTATTTCTAGCTATTTCATCGTGAAATATACCAATTATAGCTGACCCATTCAGTTTAGCTTTTTCTATCAAATCTAATACAATATTTTTATTATTTTGATCCAAACTTGCGGTTGGTTCATCTAAAAGTAAATATGGATAATTATAAATAAAACCCCTAGCAATATTTACTCTTTGTTGTTCACCTCCTGAGAAAGTTAAAGGAGATAAGTTCCATAAATTTTTTGGAATTTTAAGTCTTTCTAATATTTCTTGACCTTTTTTTAATGCGATATTTTTTTCACATCCAATATCAAGCAAGGGCTCTATAACAACTTCGATTGTTGGTACTCTAGGTACAACTCTCAAAAACTGACTAACATAGCCTAGCCTATTTTTTCTTAATTTTAAAATATCTCTTGGAGTCGATTTTCTAATATTAATATCTGAGATCAGAACATCCCCTTTGCTTATAATATAGCTTCCATAGATTAATTTTAATAAAGTAGATTTACCTGTACCAGAGTTACCTGTAAGGGCAACAACTTCGCCTTTATTAACTTTGAAGTTTATATTTTTAAATACATTTATGTTTGTATTGTTTTGATTATAAAGTTCGAACGATTTGTTTAAATTTTTAATTTGTATCATTTTACACCTGTAATACTGAACTTACTAATAATTGCGAATATTTATGCTGTGGGTCATCTAAAACTTGATCACACAAACCAGCCTCTACTACATTTCCATTTTGCATTACAATTATGCGATCAGCTAAAAGTCTTACTACTGCAAGATCGTGTGTAATTATTATTGCAGCAATACCAAGTTCTCTTACAAGGTTTCTCAATAAATCTAAAATTTTAGCTTGTACAGATACATCTAAACCTCCAGTAGGCTCATCCATAAATATCAATCTTGGTTTAGTTACTAGGTTTCTTGCAATTTGAAGTCTTTGTTGCATTCCTCCAGAAAAAGTACTTGGTTTATCATCAATTCTACTAACATCAATCTCAACTTTTTCTAGCCAATTTGAAGCAATCTCTCTAATTTCTCCATAATTTCTATGACCAATTGCCATTAATCTTTCTCCAATATTTCCTCCTGCGCTTATATTCATCCTGAGACCATCACGAGGATTTTGGTGTACAAATGCTAGATCAGATCTTTGAATTAAACGAAGTTTTGGTTCCGAAATTTTTGTAAAATTGAGGATTGTTTTTGATTTGTCGTTTAAGAAAATATCTCCTTCATCAAGTTCTAAATTTCCATAAATACAGTTTAGTAATGTAGATTTCCCAGAACCAGACTCGCCAACAATTCCAAGGACCTCTCCAGAATTAATATCTAAAGATACATTTTTGCAGCCTATATTTTGGCCATAGTATTTAGAAATATTAGAGGCTTTAAATAAGAAATCTTGCTTCATAATTGATCTTCTTTTTTTGAATTTAATTTGGTTTGTTCTTTGCAATAGTCTGTGTCTGAACATATGTATGATCGTTTACCATCATCTGAAACAATAATTTCATCTAAATAACTATCACTGGATCCGCATATTGAACATTTGAAATTAGCTTTCATAGCTTCAAAAGGATAGTCTTCAAAATCAAGACTTTTAACATTTGTGTAAGGTGGAATAGCATAAATTCTTTGTTCTCTTCCAGCGCCAAAGAGTTGAATAGCTGGACTATTATTCATTTTGGGGTTATCAAATTTTGGAATAGGAGAAGGGTCAGTAACATAATTTCCATTTGTTTTTACTGGATAAGCATATGCTGTCTCAATGTGGCCGTGTTTTGCAATATCTTCATAAAGTTTTACATACATTAATCCATATTCAGAAAGAGCATGCATTTTTCTAGTTTCTGTCTCCCTTGGTTCTAAGAATCTAAGAGGTTCTGGAATTGGTACTTGATATACTAATATTTGTTTTTCTTTTAATTTTGTTTCAGGAATTCTGTGTCTAGTCTGTATAAGAGATGCATCTGAAGTTTTTTCAGTTACAGCTACATTTGCAGTTTTTTGAAAAAATTTTCTTATTGATACAGCATTTGTAGTATCGTCGGCGCCTTGATCAATTACCTTTAAAACATCTTTGGGTATTAAACACGCAGATGTTACCTGAATTCCACCAGTACCCCAACCATATGGCATTGGCATTTCTCTTGAGGAAAAAGGTACTTGATAGCCAGGTATACATAATGCTTTCAGAAGAGCCCGTCTTATCATTCTTTTTGTATTTTCATCTAAATAAGCAAAATTATAAATTTGAATATCTATATTTTCATTTTTACTCATTTCATTCATTTTATTACCTTTTCATATTAACTTTAGCGTCAGCTCTAATTTTTCTAATGAGCTCTAGTTCAGATTGAAAATCAACATAATGTGGTAGTTTTATATGCTCTAAAAAACCAGTTGCTTGAATATTGTCGCAATGTGAAATAACAAATTCTTCGTCTTGTGCTGGTGCGCCAGAATAATCTTCACCTAATTCTTTCCATCTTAATGCTCTATCGATCAATGCCATCGCTAAAGCTTTTCTTTCAGTTTGTCCGAATACTAAACCATAACCTCTTGTAAATTGTGGAGGCTCAATTTTTGATCCTTGAAATTGATTTACCGTTTCACATTCAGTTAAAATGATCTCAGCAACATTAATCTCAAAATCTAATTCTGGAATATGAAGCTCTACGTCAACTATGCCAATTCTTAGTTCCCCTACAAATGCATGATTTCTTGCATATCCTCTTTGAGTAGAATATGCGAGGCCAAGTAAAAAACCCTCATCTCCTCTTGATAATGCTTGCAACCTCGCCGAACGAGATGTTGGATAGCTAATAGGTTCTCGTGTTATATCGATAGGATCAAGATTGTTATCTTTTTCGTTTTGCATTAAATCTTCTTGATTTAAAAAACTTAAAACATGAGGCATTTTGTTGTCATTATATTTTTTTGTTGGACTAATAGGTGATTCATTTTCAGCTAGTAATTTAAAGTCCAAAAGCCTATGCGTGTAATCAAAAGTAGGGCCTAATTTTTGTCCACCTGGTATATCTTTAAAAGTTGCTGAAATCCTTCTAAGGCATGTCATATTTGCTGTATTAACTGGTTTGCTGTAACTAAATCTTGTAAGAGTTGTTCTGTAAGCTCTTAACAAAAATATAGCTTCTATCAAATCACCTCTAGACTGTTTTATAGCTAATGCAGCAAGGTCTTTATCATATAGAGAACCTTCAGACATTACTCTATCAACGCCAAGTGTGAGTTGTTCTGATATTTGATCAAGGGAAGTATTCGGAATGGATGTATCACCTCTTCTTATTTCTGACATCCAGGAATGAGCGTTATCAATTGCTACTTCTCCACCTTTAACAGCTACATACATCTAATGCTCCGTTTTTATGATATTAATTTTTGTTGAACGAGGAATAGATAAAATTTCTAAGTCATTTGTGAAATAGAAATCTAAACCTAAAGGATAAAGATTATTATTTTCGATAAATAATTCAGGATTAGGTAATTCAATATGTAATTTATTTTTTATGCCTGGACCATCAATGTTGCATTTTACTTTTTTATATTTTGATTCTTCAATTATTAAAGTTGCAGATCTTTCTGGATACTCAGGTACTCCTATTTTGAATTCATTTAATGGCAATAAAGATTTCCATGTACCAATTACAAAATCAGCATTCTTTTTGTTACTACTAATAGCACCAGTATTAAAAATTAACCAATTCCTTACTTCTTCTGTATTATATTCTTTTGAGAGGTAAACATTACTTTCATTATCACATAATGTAATTAGTATTATTGCTGCTGCATTTGACAATACACTTGGTTTGTTAAGTTTATTTATCTGAAAAGATCTACCTGGATATGATGTTGCATTTAGTAATGATCTAAAAGCAATAGAACTATTTATAGAATTTTCAGAAAAAGGATAATTTTCCATTAATCGCTTTCTCCTCTTACAAGAGTAAAAAAATCAACTTTCGTAGCTTCAGCTTTTGAGAGAATTTTGTCTTTATTATCTTTTTTAATTTTTTCTAAAGGAATAATAATATTTTTATTTATTTCTTTGGACATTTTAGTTTGCATAAGAGCATCACATAATGCGCTTATTTCAGCTTTTTTCTTACTTCTTCCTTGAACATAACTATGACCTATTGTTCCACAATTCAATTTTAAGGAACATCTAGTTATAGTAACTTCACCAATATTAAATTTATCTCCAGTTACACCCATTCTTCCTTGAGCCATTATGCTTCCAATTTCAGGTGTTCTTAACCATACATAATTGACTTTTATTTTTTTTTGTTCCCAGAGATTTAACAAATCACTTTGGTTAGATGTTGCTAACAAACTCATCCAAGATTTTCTTTTTTTAATCATTTAAATTACTTCTTTACTATACAACTATACAACTATACAACCTATAATTATAAAACATTAATTATACAATTATATTTTTATTAAGTTTTTATTACATGAATTCTAAACTCATTTATTATCAAATTTATGAAGCCTTAAAAAAAGATGTGGCGGATAACATATACAATTCAGGTGATAAACTACCTTCTGAAAATCATCTTTCAAAAAGATTTGGAGTAAATAGACACACGGTTAGAAGAGCTTTGCAAATATTAAAAAATGAAGGAATTTTATTTTCTAAAAGAGGATCTGGTGTAATAGTTCAAGCTTCTAAGTTAAAATATAAAATTGGAAAAAGAGTAAGATTTTCACAGAATATTACTAATGAAAACAATATTCCTAAAACAACAATTATTAGATCAGAGTATAGAAAAGCATCAAAGATAGAAGCTGATAATTTAAAAATAAATTCAAAAGATGAGATTCTTTTAATAGAAACAACTGGTAAAATTAATAATATTCCAACTATTATAACTAAAAGAATAATTCCAAATAAAAGGTTTCCTAGTTTTCTAGAAATATTTCAAAAAGAATTATCTATAACACACACACTAAAGTTATTGGGTGTAAATGATTTTGTTAGGTCAAACACTAATATAATCGCAGAGCTAGCTGATAGTATTCAAGCAAATTTACTTAATTGTAAAATTAATAGCCCACTTCTTAAAACAACATATGTGAATCAAGATTTAAATTGTATCCCAATAGAGTTCAGTCAGACATGGTTTGTTGGCGAAAGAATTCAATTAACATTAGAAGATTAAACTTTTGATATTTGTAATATAAAATTAATAAAATTAAGATAAGTAAAATATATGAATCAAATACAATCAAATCAATTTTCAGGATATATTTTACAGGGCAGTAAATTTTTGCATCATAATAAAATGCAATCAGGAACCATAACTATTGAAGATAAATTTTTAACTTCAATTGAAGTTAATAAAGCTAATCAATATATAAAAAAAAATTATCCAGTTATAGATTTGACGGGTTTTTGGGTATTACCTGGAATAATAGACTTACATGGAGATGGATTTGAAAGACAGTTATTTCCAAGACCAGGCGTAAGTTTTGATATGAATGATACTCTTAAAGTTGTTGACAAAGAACTTTCCATTAATGGCATTACTACGGCTTACCTAGCATGTAGCTATAGCTGGGAAGGTAGAATAAGAAGTCCTGAGTACGCTAAAATATTTTTAGAAAATCTCAATAAATACAGACCTTCTATGATAACTAATATAAATGTTCAGGTAAGATACGAAACTCATCTTATAGAAAAAGTTCAAGAACTTATTGATTTAATTACAGAATACGAACTTAATTATGTGGTATTCAACAACCATATACCTGATGCCATAGAAAAAATTCAAAACAAACCTTCAGCATTTGCAACATGGGCTAATAAAATGTCTATGGAAAAAAGTGAACTTGCAAATATTGTGAATTATCGATTAACAAAAGAAAATGAAGTAAGTGATAGTTTAAAAACATTAAGCAATTTTATGAAATCTAATAATATTAAATTTGGTTCGCATGATGATGAAAGCATAAAGGATAGAAAATGGTTTAGAAGTTTTGGTGCTAATATTTGTGAATTTCCAACAAGTATTTTAGCTGCTAAAGAAGCATACTTTAATAATGAAAATGTAATAATGGGTGCGCCTAATTTAGTTAGAGGTGGTTCACATAATGGAAATGTATCTACCTTAGAATTATTAAAACTAGGATACTGTAGTATTCTAGTATCAGATTATTATTATCCATCACTACTCCAGTCAATTTGGTATTTGTTAGATCATAAGATTTGTTCTATTGAAAATGCATGGGCATTAATATCAGAAAATCCCGCGAAGGCACTAAATATTGACAAAAGAGGAGCTATCAAAGTAGAAAATTACGCAGATTTAGTAATTATAAACCCAAAAACAAGAGAGATAGAAGCAACAATATGTAATGGAAAGATTGCAAGTGTTTGTAAAAGCGTTGCTGACAGATTTATTAAATCATCTAATGCAGTATCCTAATCTATTTATATTTTGATATAAAATCCTCAACACTTAAAGTTCTAAAGTCGTCTAAGGAAGATCCTATTTTCTCATGAGACCAATTCCACCATTGAATTTCAGATAATTGAATTGCAACTTTTTCTGAAAATCTTCTTCTTATAATCTTAGCAGGATTTCCTGCTACAATAGTATAACTTTCTACATCTTTGGTAACAACAGAACCAGCTCCAATTATGGCACCATCCCCAACTGTAATGTCAGGTTTAACAATAGCAGCATGTCCTATCCATGTATCATTGCCAATTATAGTTTTTCTGGAATATCGATTTTTAAAAAAATCTTTGTCATGTTCTTTGTCTTCCCAATAGTCAGTTGATCTATATAAAAAATGATGAAGACTTGCTTTTTCCATTGGATGGTCCGTTGGACCTATTCTAACAGAGCTTGCAATATTAGAAAATTTTTTTATGTCTGTATTGGCTATATCACAAAATCTTGTACAATAAGAATAATCACCGAAATTAGAATTTGAAATAATAGAATATTCACCTATTTCAACAAAAGAACCAAAATCACTGTCTACAATTTGACAATCTGAGTGAATTAAAGGCTTGTTTTTATCGAGTTTTTTCATGTGACTAAAAACGTGCTAAAAAAATAAAAACATTGAGATATGTTAACTCTAGTATCTTCAATCGTTACTCCTATCTTTAAAAAATTTCATCTAACCAGTAAGGATTAGACCAAGCATATTTTCCATATTCATTAAAGATGGTTACCCTAAAAAAATCTGAATCTAGCTTATTTAAGTCAAAACTTGCCCTCGTGATATTATACCCACTTTTGGACAAAGCAGAATGTGATGAGCCTGAAATAATTATATGTGATGCACAACTACATTCTACATTAATTTCATTATCAACCACTTCGATATTGTATATGGCTAGACCAGTTGAGGAATAGTAATGACCTTTTTTGAGGGCATTTAAAATATTGTCAATAGTTAAATTTCTAGCTTTTACAAAAACCCAACCTCCAAAAGTGTCTTTTTTGCGAAAGTGAGAATCATCTGCTGCAGTAAGCAAGATTCTAATATTTTCATTTAATAATAAATCAGCAGTAGCTATTCCACTACCTCTATTTGAGCTAATTGTTGCGGCGTGATTATAGATTTCAACTGCGTGAGCATTACTTACTTTAATGGCCTCATCAGACGATAATGAATACCACTCTGGATGAGCTATTGTTACAAATGCACCAGTTTTTAGAGTTCTATCTAAAAGTTCATTTACTGTTTCAATCTCAGAGGCCATTTTAAAATTTAGTGGCAAGCCATTAGCTACAAGATGCCACAAACCAGCTTTATCATATTTCTTACCTTTAGCGTGAATCTCAGCACTAGGTAATGCAACAAAATCTTTATAGTTTAATGTAGAGACATCTAAAACAGTTTGGGCTGCAAATTTTTTATCATGCCACAAATGATCTGAAAGACAGGTAAAATCGTAATTAAATGATCTGTAATGATCAATGACAGCCTTTGGTTTAAGTAGTCCGTCTGAATGATCGCTATGCCCATGCAAATTGCCTTTATAAAAGGTTCCTGGACGATCAAAAGGTTTTAATTTCATTTTAGATCTCCTTTTTTAGAAGATCATTACGAAATAATTTTTCATTTTTTTTACAAATATTTTAATAAAAAGTTAAGTTTTAATTACCAGAATTTCCACCATGGCTTATCTTTTGTGCCATTAGAAATATCTTTATCTTTTATGGTTTCAACTTCTTTTTTAACAGTTTCTAATCCACCTGTACCAGTCTGGCCAAATCTCTCAGATGCAGCCTTTTTGGCAATATCATATGCTTCTGTTAATTTTACTTTAGCTTCCTCAGGGTTGTTCTTCGAGCAAATTTCAAAACCTTCTAACATCATTTTTTCAACTTTCTCGGCATCTGATTTATCTATTCTAGGTAACTCTAATCTTATTCTTGCCCTTAACATAAGAAGATTAACATCATCACACTTATCAATAAGCTTTTGAAAAATTTCTTCTGTATTAACTAATGTTCCAGCTTCCTGAGAAGAGACCTCACTGCTTATTTTTTTTGTATCTTTGCTTTGAGCTTGAACAAGTAACGGGCAAATTAAAAAAACTATTATTAAAATATATCTATTCATAGTAACTCCTTTATTTTTTATCCTCTATACCAATTAATAATCTTCTTAGTTTGGCTGACATAGTATCAATGCACATTACAGCAACTAAAACTAAAATTGCCATGTAAGCAACGTTTTCAAAATCATTTCCAGTCATTAATGCCCCAAGGAAATGTAAGCCTATACCTCCAGCACCCATTGCCCCAATAATTACGGCAGCTCTTGTGTTGGACTCTAGGTAATATAAACTTTGTGAAATGAAAATTGGTAGTATTTGTGGGATGATACCAAATCTATGTTGAAGAACTTTATTTGCACCAGTTGACTGGATACCTTCTTTATCTTTTTTATCAGTATTTTCTATAGCTTCAGACATTAATTTACCAAGAGTACCTGTGTCTGTAAATGCGATTGCAAAAATTCCCGTAAAAAGTCCAGGACCGAAAGCTCTAAGGAATATTAAACTCCAAATTAACATATCTATACCGCGAAGCATGTCGAAGAGTCTTCTCAGAAAAAACCTTATTGAGGAAAGTGGAGTAACATTGTAAGCAGCAAGAAAAGCTAGTGGAAGACCAACCATTGAGGCAATTAATGTTCCAAGAATGGCCATTAATAATGTTTCAACCATGGCAAATAAAACGGTGTTGTGGTGCCAAATTTCATTTTCTAAAAATTCATTTACAACAAGATTAAAATTTGAAATTTTTGGATCTACTCTGTCCTCATTAAACATAAGTGATATAGCGTCAAAAAATCTCTTTCCAACAAGAGGGCTATCGAAATCAAACCAAAAATATTTCCATCCTAACTCGTATCTATGAACTTCGACTTTTGATCCATATACCTGAAGCCTTTCATATAAAGAAGGTCTCACTTCAACCTTGTTTTCTGTTGCACGCATCCAACTTGGCAACATACTTTCCTTTCCAACATACCCATCGACATAAGGTTTACCATTTTTATTAAGCTTAAAAATGAATGGTTCATTGATATTAGGAAAATTTCTCATTTCCACTCTATTAGGAAAGAAAACAAACTGACCACCATTATCAAAGTTAACAATTGTAGATTGATTATTTTTATTTCTAATAAGCCAAGTGGGATCATCTTTATAAACATGCCTGTGACCACCCTCAAATCTTACGTCAATTTTCTGAGGATCTTTCCAATTCATTTTTATATGGTCTTTGTGAGCGTAAATATCTAACATAAACATAGACGCTCGATCTTTATTCCACTTTTTAGCTAAGTTAGGTAGATCAAAGTGTAATATTGACCCAATTAAATAAACCAGAAAGACAAATCCAGTTATAATAAGAATTCTAATATGTTTTTTATGTTTTAGATCAACTGCATCAATAACATTTTGATTTAATACTTGCTCCATTACTTATTGTCTCCAATTAATCTACCCCTAAGAAATCTGGAGAAATAATCTAAGGAAATTATAGTGATAACTAATAAAAACATAATAGCTATAATTTCGTCGCCATATCTAAACTGAATTACAGCAGACAATGCTTCTCCAATACCTCCAGCACCTACAAAACCAAGGATGGTTGACGCTCTTACATTAATTTCTAACCTCAGAAGGGTGTATGAGATAAATAAAGGTACTACTTGAGGAATAACTGCAAATCTAACTCGTTGCCACCAACTTGCTCCACAAGATTGTAATCCTTCAATTGGTTTGTTATCAGCATTTTCAATAGCTTCAGAGAATAATTTTCCTAGAGCTCCAGAAGTATGAATTACTATTGCAATAACTGCAGGTAATTCTGATTTTCCCATCAGATACAAAAATATCATAGCAATAACCAACTCAGGAAATGATCTCAAAATATCCATGGTTCTTCTAGATAAAGTAACTATATATTGGTTTTTAATTAAATTTTTACTTGCAAACAGGCTCAAGAGAAGAGCAAAAATTGCCCCGAATAGTGTTGAAAAAAAAGCCATGTTTATTGTTGATATTAAATCTGGAAGATATTTGAATACATATGCATACCATCTCCAACCAGACTCAAATGCTTCTTTGAAAAGATCAACAGGGTAGTCAAAAAATTTACTCAATCCCCTTTGAAAGCTTCCAGCATTATTTTCTTCTGCTATTGTAAGTCCACTGGAAAGAAGAAATAAAATAGCTAGAATGCTTATGAAAGAATAAATTAGTCTTTTAAAAGCCAGGGCTTTTAGGTTTTTCTCAATTGTCTCAAAACCTAAAATATTGTCTGAATACATTATATTTCCAACTATAATATTATTTTTGATTGAGTTAATAAAGTATGCAAAAGACAGCTAAACACTGTCTTTTGCATATGAGTAATTAGCCTTTTTTCTTCTTGGCTTCTAATTTTGCTTTTCTAGCTTTTACAATTACTTCATAGAAACTATGATCAACTGGAACCCAAGCTTTTACAATACCATTTGCAACATCTTCACTGCATTTTGGATCATTTTTGTGTATCCATTGCTTCATTCCAACCATAACGTCTCTAGCTTCTTGTGGTAATTTCTTTGGCATTACAATTGGGCCATTAGGAATTAACTTTGATGACCAAACCTGAACAAGGTCATCCATATTTAAGATACCTTTATCAACCATTTTTCTTAAATTACCAGATGAGTATCCTTCTTCCCATTTACCAACACCAGATACCCATGTAACACCTGCATCAACGTCACCATTTAGCACAGCTAATACGTTGTTTTCATGGCCACCAGAAAATTGGGTTTTAGAAAAGTAACTGTCAATGTTGACATTATATAACTCTGGTAACTCAATTGATGGTATTAGATATCCAGAAGTAGAATTAGGATCAGCAAAACCTAATTTTTTTCCTTTAAGGTCATCTAGGGATTTTATACCAGAATCTTTTCTCGCTACCATTACAGAATAATAACCAGTGTCACCAGTAGGTTGCATTCTAGTTAATATAGGTACAATCGCATTAGGATCTTGTAGATAAACTCCAGCATAGCCAGAAGAACCAAACCAAGTGTAATCAAGGTTACCACCAAGCATTGATTCCATGGTTCCAGCATAATCTTTGAATGTAAACAATTTAGCTGGTACACTATATGCTTTTTCAACATAATCTTTTAGACATCCATTTCTTGCAATGATATCTTGGGATGCTTCATCTCCAAGAAAACCAATTCTGAACTCAGGCTGAAATTTACTGAGGTCCATTTTTGGTCCATCGTATTTTTTGTCTGCATTAGCCGCAGAAACCATCAAGAAAGCGGTCAGTACAGCTAAAAAACTATATAATTTTTTTAACATTTATATTTCTCCATTGATTAAAGTTTAGTCTTCTATTTTCCATAAGTTTATGCAGTCTTCTTAATATCTGCGCTCTCTAATGAAACTGATGTCATAGTGCCTTCAAAAGCTTCGTCGGCTTCAGCACCATAAATTTCTCTGGCCTTCTGATTTGTTAGTTTTGATGGCAAATCATCAAAGACTATTTCTCCGTTCTGCATACCAATAATACGATCACAATACTGCTTTGCAGTATCAAGAGTATGTAGGTTACAAATCACTGTGATATTTTGTTCATCGTGAATTTTTCTAAGCGATTCCATAACAAGTCTGGCATTTAGAGGATCCAATGATGCTATAGGTTCATCTGCAAGGATTAGTTTAGGGTCCTGCATCATAGCTCTACATATTGCAACTCTCTGTTGCTGACCACCAGAGAGTGTTTCAGCTCTTTGAAGAGCTGTTTGCATCATACCAAATTTATTTAATAAGTTTAGTGCTGAATGTCTTTCTTCTGATGTAAAAAGTTTTAAACTAGCACGCACAGTAGACATTTCATTTAACTTGCCTAGCATCACGTTTGTTAGCACATCCAACCTTGGAACAAGATTAAATTGTTGAAATATCATGGCACAATTTTTTTGCCATTCGAGTTTATCCTTTTTCTTAAAATTTAATATATTTTGATTTTGGAAAAGAATTTCACCTGAGGTAGCATCAGTTAGTCTGTTTATTGTTCTTAATAATGTAGATTTACCTGCACCTGATCTTCCAATAATTCCAATCATTGAGGAATTTTCAACATTTATTGAAACATTATTAACGGCTTTAACTTGATCAAAATATTTTGAAATATTAATTATTTTAAGCATAAACAATCTCCTTGATTCTTTACTTTTTGACCTTCAAATATTTCAGTTTTGTTTAATTTTTATTTCTAAATTATTAAACAAAATTTTGTTTAATAATTTCAATAGGTTAATGGAAATTAAAAAAATTATTTCAAATTCTAATTTTAAATAAATAATTAAAAAAAATTTTTTTTTGAAAATTAGAGAATCACCTTGTTAATTTTTCCAATTTAAAACAAAGTTTTTTTGTTCATCTGTATCAATTGATCCTGGTCGATATTTTCTTATATATTGAACAGCATCTTTTGTGGATATTCCTAATTTAGCCAATAATAATGATGCGATTGTACCGGTTCTACCTAATCCTGCCTTGCAATGTATTATAATATTTTTTTCTTCTTTTAAAAATCTTTCTAAATCTGAGAGAAGTAAATTTAACTTCAATAGTGAATTTTTGGTAGGTATATTAAAGTCAATGATTGGAAAATGAAACCAAACGAAATTATTTAATTTAATTTCCTTTATTAAATTATCACATCCAAGTGATTTTAATTCTGATATTTCTAAAAGTGATACAATAATATCAATGTGATGATTTTTTAAAATTTTTAGTGTGTTCTCAATTCTAATCTTTTGGTTATTAGAGTCTAATAGGGTACCAGGACAACCACATAACCCTAATTTTCCAAAATTTTGAGAATAATGAAATTTGTTAAAATAAATATCTTTTAATGGTATCCATGTAATTAGATCATCTTTTTGTAATTCATATGTTAAATTAACTACCATAAAATTAAGTATACAGTTATTGATTACAAAAATATTAAGCTCAATATTACTGAACGGACTCTATTTGCAATCTTATATTGTTTTCTTTTCTTAGAGGAAAAGCTTAATTTTACTAAGTGTCTCCTAATACTCAGATTGTTTGTAGGAGTATTAATATTGAGATTAGGTTAATCATTTCAAACATGGTATCATAAATTCTTGCTGAAATCAGAAAGTGCTAGTATTGGACATCACATATAACCCAAATGAAATTGCCATTATAGTTGCTTTTACCTTTTTAATTGCTGGCATTATAAGATGAATTAAGGTATTGGTCTTTCAACTACGGCTATAACCATCATGACATTTTTTGTTTCACCGTTGCTAGCTTTAGGATTAAATTTAGTGCCAATGACTGTGGCAAATATTTGGCAATTTAGTTAGTCTGATAACCCTAAGAAAATAATAATTAAATATTTTTATTTAATTCTTACAAATTATTTAGAATTTTTTTTCAAAATTATGAATTAAGGGTTTTTAAAGAAACTAAGTGCTTCAGAAAGTACTCTAAAGTTATTTTTTGATAATAAAATAGCGTTTTTAAAGTAGGAGGCTGCAATTTCATTATTCCCTAGCTTCACCTCTAATTTTCCTAAATTAAGATTTACAGCTGCTCTTTGACATAGCTCAATGTTCAAGCATTTTAAATAATCAGCCTTTGCATTTTTATAATCGCTAATAAAGAAATATGTATTAGCCCTATTAATTAAACTCTCTACAAGGTAACTGTTAGGTATATCTTTACTTTTAATATTAATAGAAAGTAGATTTATAACACCTGGGTAATCTTTTAATAGAAACTTTTCTTTAGCTGCTTCTACATTTTGAACAAAATTAATTTTGTTTAATTTACTAAAATTGTCGTTAGTGGGTAATGCTGCTAATACTACAGAATTAAGACTAATAAATAAACAGATTGAGAAAATAAATCTAAGAATCATGAAATTATCAAATTTGTTACAAGAATGTTACAATAATATTAAATTTTTATGACAAATCAAGTTTTTAATTTTTATGTAAACATTCTAGGAAAAAAATAATCGACAACTTCCCCGTTTGTAAAATCTGGTTTTTTAAAATTATTTTCAGAATATTCTATCATAACAACACCACAAGTAACTAAATTAGTTGGTAACTTATTATGACCTTTAGTTGTTAGTTCATACATTAATAAATTTAAAATGGGATTATGACCTATTATAACCACAGTACTAAATCCAAGCACTTTGGAAGCTAATTTTTTTTTAATCTGTTCTATTGATGCGTGATATAAATCTTCTTCAATTAATAAATTATTATCTTTATCATCCCAATTTAAAAAGAGATTTTCGTACGTTAATTTTGCTCTTAATGCAGGTGAAATTAAAAACAAATCTGGTTTATCTATTCTTTTTTTTAGTTCCTTAGAAATTACCCTACAAGAATTATAACCTCTTTTGTTCAAACCCCTTTGAAGATCATTAACATTGCCGCTCCAATCAGATTTAGCGTGACGAATTATAATTAAGTTAGACATTTAATATTAAAATTTTATCATTATTTGAAATGATTAATTATGTAATTTGATTTTTTTATTTTAAGTATTTTTAAATATCAAAAGCACATATCAAGCATTCAAATAAATATATATACCTAATCAAAAGTAACATAAATATTTTTCTATGAAATTACAATAAATATCAAGCTGGTTTCCATAAAGTCAATTGTCATTTCAATAATTGAACCCTGGTCAATGCTCCATGGACTACGGTCAATGGGAAGAGCACCTTGTAACCATTGATCAATGTTGATTAGGAAAAGGGTGCAGTAATCACGTAAATGTTTAATAATGAATTTAAGGTTTATGTTTAAGGTATCAAGATAGATGAACCGAAGGTTTTACCTGCTTCCAGATCAACGTGAGCTCTTACCACATCTGATAATTCAAAGCGTTGTCCTATTTTTGTTTTTACAGACCCATTGGCAATCATTTTAAACAAGCGAGCTGCAGATAATTCTAAATCATCTCGAGCAGCACAATAATTAGCCAAAGTCGGTCGAGTAAAATAAAGCGAACCTTTATGTTGTAGCATAGCCGCATCAACAGGAGGCACAGAACCAGAAGTGGTTCCAAAAGATATAAAATATCCACGAGGAGATAAGCACTCTAAAGATTGTTTAAACGTGTCTTTGCCAATAGAATCATAAACTACTGGCACCCCAACGCCTCCAGTCAATTCTTTAACCCGTGTCACAACATTTTCGTTTTTACGATCAATTACTTCTGCATAACCATGTTCTTTTGCAAGAGCGCATTTTTCTGGTCCTCCTGCAACACCAATCATTCTAGCACCAATTGCTTTACCCCATTGCCCGGCAATTAGGCCAACTCCACCTGCAGCCGCATGAAATAAGACAGTTTGTCCAGTTTCAACCTTGTAAGCTCGCTCTAGCAAATACTCAGCAGTTGTCCCCTTCAAAAAAATTGCTGCAGCTTGCTCATCTTCAATGCCATTAGGAATACGAATAACTCTAGAGGCCAATACATTTCGTACATTTGCATATGATCCTGGAGGGCCACCTGAATAAACAACCCTGTCTCCTTGAGTCAAATTATCAACTCCATCTCCAACAGATTCAATGATACCGCTTGCTTCTAGGCCTATACCACTAGGTAAATCCATTGGGTAATAGCCTGATCGTTGATATATATCCATGTAGTTTATACCAATAACAGATTGACGAATGAGTACTTCACCCTCTTTGGGACCAGCAATATCTACTTCTGATAATTTCATTACTGAAGGTGGACCTTGGTTTTTAATAGTAACAGAATTTGATTTCATACTCTTGCTCTCTATGAAGGTTTAATTATCGAACAATATAGCAGGATAAGATTAAGTAATTCAAGATACATGTCATATAAAACATGAAAGTTGATTAACTATAGAGTATTTAAATTGATGGTTTGGGCTTTAAAGTTAGTTAATATGTTAAAAACAATTTGCTTAATTAAAAAAGAAGCTTACGATTTTAATTATATACTTATAAAATCAAACTAAATGAATTGGGGGATTTATTATGTTAAGACTAAAGACTTTAAAATCCACAGCCATTGTTGCTGGATTAATTATAGCT
This sequence comes from alpha proteobacterium SCGC AAA536-K22, assembly GCA_000421325.1. Lineage (GTDB taxonomy): Bacteria > Pseudomonadota > Alphaproteobacteria > Puniceispirillales > Marisalimonadaceae > Marisalimonas. Next base: position 34,199 of record ATWQ01000004.1, on the reverse strand, counting down.
GGAACTTTTGGTTTTGTATCCAGTTCTTCGGCTAAAGAAATTACCATCCGAATTGCGTCTGGCCATCCACCTACAGTGGTTTATGCAGGCTTGATGAAAAATTTTTTTCAACCCGAAGTTGTTAAAGCTGTAAAAGCAAAGACCGGTCATACAGTAAAATTTATAGAAGGTTACAGTGGATCTATTGTTAAAGTATTTGATACGTTTGAAGGTGTTCAAAATGGTGTAGTTGATATTGGTGGCTTCTGCTTTTGTTTTGAAGCATCTAAGTTACCAATGCATGCATTTCAAATTATGTTACCCTTTGGCACTATGGACCCTGTTCAAAGCGTAGCAATTGCAAATTCAGTTTATAAACAGTTTCCAAGCCTTGAAAAAAGATTCCACAAATATAATCAAAAATTACTCGCTCGGGTAGGGGATGGTGGATATAACCTAGGAACTAATTTTCCATGGAAAGATCTTTCTGAACTTAAGGGGCGTAAAATTCTTGGAGCAGGTCTTAACTTAAACTGGATGAAACAGGCAGGTATTGGTATAATTCCTGTAACTGATGGATTACCTGGTTGGTATGAAAAAATTAAGACCGGACTTGCTGAAGGCGGCATTATGTTCCCAAGCGCATGGGGTAAAACTTTTGGTCTTTGGGAAGTAGGTGAATATTATACCGAAATAGGTTTTGGCTCTATCACATGGCATGCTTTAACAGTTAACAAAAGATTCTGGGAAAAGTTACCTCCTGAGGTTCGTCCGGTAATAGAAGAAGTTGCAGCACGGTTCGAGCTTAAAACTGGTTCTGCAAACAAAGTAGGTTATGAAAAAGATATGGCTTGGTTGCGCGCTAACATTAATGTTAATGACTTACCTGAATCTGTTAGACTTAAATGGGCTCAGGGTCTTAAAGATTGGCCACAACAGCATGCTAATGCACTTGAAAAAAAAGGCTTTCCAGCTAAAGCTATTCTTAATGCCACTTTAGATGCTGCTGAAAAAGTTGGCTACAAATGGCCCGTTCGTTACGTAGTTAAATAATATTGAGCAAGTTGTATCCTTCAACCACTCAATTCATAAATTGGATGTCAACTGAAAAGGGTTAGAAACCTTCTCGGTTGACAATTTAGTTAGCTCTTATTTATCTGTTCAATTAAACTGAGGGAGATTTGATTTGTCGCTCATTAAAATAAGTGACAATATGTCCAAATTTATGATGGTAGTCGCGGCAATTTGGGCTTTTGGATTAGCTTTTCTTATTCTAGCTAATATAATAGGTCGTTCTGTTTTTGACTCACCTGTTTATGGAACTGCAGAAATTGTTGCCACTTCAATTGTAATTATTGTTTTCTTACAAGTTGGTTATGCAATCCGAAGCCAATCTATGTTACGAGCAGATTTTCTAATAATTCATTTGCCGTACTCAATCCAGCGTATTTTCTTGGCCATTGGTTATTTGCTTGGTGCTATATTCTTTTTAATGATTATTACTGGGGGTTGGGAAGAAAGTGTTCTTTCATATATCGAAGGGGAATTTGAGGGTGAAGGAGCGTTACGCGTCCCTTCATGGCCAGCAAGGTGGATGGTCATGATTGGAAGTGGATTAGCTTTAATTAATTATCTTGTTTTAGCTTATATTGACGTTTTTAAGCCTAAATCTTCTGGTTCCTTATGAAAAACATAACTTCAACAACTATTAACATACAGGATCAGTATCGTGTTTGAAGTTAACATTGCTGTCATGCTTGTCCTTTGTCTTATCGTTTTAATTGCGATGGGTGTTCATATTGCCATCTCTTTAGGAATGACAAGTGCACTAGGAATTTTTTTTACAACCGGCGCAGACAGCTATGCGTTTGAAACAGTTCAGCGGATGTTGGCTGCAACTGCATATGAAGCTATAAGATCATATATATTTGCGGTCATTCCATTATTTATGTTGATGGGTGAATTTATTGGTAGATCAGGCGTTGTGACGGATGTATACCGTGGCATTAATAAACTATTATACAAAATACCAGGGCGTCTGGCTCTAGCAACAATTATAGGGAATGCATTATTTTCATTTGTAACTGGCGTTAGCATTGCTTCAGCAGCTGCATTTTCACGCATAGCATATCCGGAGATGAAACGCTTTGGTTATCATAAAGGTTTTGCTCTTGGATCTATTGCTGGGTCTAGTTGTTTAGGAATGCTCATTCCACCAAGTGTATTGATGATTGTTTGGGGTATTTTGACAGAGCAATCAATTGGCAGAATTTTTGCTGCTGGGGTTTTACCTGGTGCTTTATTAATGTCTTTATTTCTTATCTATGTTTTGGTCATGGCACTTTTGAAGCCTAAGGCTGTTGGAGAAGGAATCGATTCAGTTTCTAAAATTGAAAAACAATTAATTAAAGATAAAAAAAATGAAGTTTCCATTCCACAATTCTTTATTAGTCTGGCCGGTATACTTTTTGTTATTTTAGCTGTTCTTGGTGGGATTTTAAGTGGTTTTTTTACGCCAACCGAAGGAGCTGGTGCTGGTGCTATTATAGGATTGTCCTTAGGTATTATTAAAGGAATGAGATTTCGTGATATTATAGATGCTATTTTATCGGTCGGTAGAACATCAGCGCCAATTCTTTTGTTACTTGTTACAGCAGCCCTTTATTCACGAACACTAGCTATGACCGGTATGGCAAACGCAATAGAGGGATTATTTCTAGATTCTGGGATGGAACCGTGGATGATCATTGGCGTTATGGTCTTAATTTGGTTTTTGTTAGGCATGATTATCGATTCAATTTCAATAATGCTTTTAACGGCAGCTATTTTTGCTCCTGTTGCAATGAAAATTGGGTATGACCCAATTGCTTTTGCTATTATTGGCATTATTGCTATTGAAGCTGGATTACTCACCCCACCATTTGGTTTACTTGTTTATACAGTAAAAGCTGCAATTCATGGAGAGGGTGATAATGTACAAGTTATGTCAATTTTTAAAAGCTCTACTCCTTATTGGATGATCATGCTTATTTGTATGGTAGCTATTATTATTTTCCCAGAAATCGCAACATTTCTTCCAAATGCATTATTTTAAACACAATAATTTAAGGTAACATTATTAAATTTATTAACTCCAAGGTTTAATAACTATTTTAATAGCATTATCAATTCTTTCTCTTGCATACTTTAGTGCCTTAGGTAATTCATCTAGATTAAAAGTATGAGTATGGACTAAACTTGCATCAAATCTTTTCTGTTTCATGAACTCTATTGCTCTATGAGTTGCACTTTTACCTTCACCCCTAATACCATACATATAAATATTATTTATAACCATGTGAGGTATATTGATACTGATTGGCTTGTGAGGGAATGCTGCTAAACATATTTTACCACCCCTATTTGTCATCATTATTGCGTCATTGAGTGCCTGCTCAGTGCCAGCACATTCTACTACGTAATCAGTACCTTTTGTGCCGACAATATCTTTAACTGCTTGAATAACATTAGCTTCATTTTTAACGTTTAAAGTATGGTCAGCACCAAGTTTTTTACCAATTTCTAAGCGGCTATCTCTTGTGCCAATAAGTATTACTGGACCAGCTCCAAGTGCTTTTGCAACGGCAACCCCAAGCAAACCAATAGGTCCAGGGCCAATAACAACCACGCTTTCGCCAGCAATTAATCCTCCTAATTCTGTCAAGCCATACATGGTTGTTCCAGCTGTTACAACCAAAGTTGCCTCTTCATCTGACATATCATCTGGAACTTTTATTAATGTATTTATGTTATTGACTGCATATTGCTTAAAACCGCCATCTGTAGTAAATCCATTTGCTCTATGACCTTTATTCACCTCTCCATAATTAAGTCCATAATTATGACAAGATGTATACATACCCATACGACATCTTTTACATTGCCCACACCCAGAATGAATCTCTACAGTCACTCTATCTCCAATTTCAAATTCATCTACAGCAGGTCCCAAAGCAACTACAGTGCCCATATATTCATGACCTGGTGTAAAATTTTTATTAAATGGTAAACCTCCTTCAATCATAGCAGGTGGCCCATGACTAATTACATCCAAGTCAGTTGCACAGATAGCAACTGCATCTATTTTAACCAATACTTCTGCTTTATTTGGCATTTCAACTTGTTTATCAATTAATGATAAATTATCAGGGTCACCTAAAACCCATGCCTTCATAGTTTTAGGAATTGGAAATTTTTCTGAGGTTTTCCCGAAGAATTCTAATGCCATTACATATCCTTTTAATTTAAATTAGCCCATGTAAGCAAATAAATGTCAAACACATTTATTTGCGCAAACCAATCCTTTTTTCTTACTTTCACACCACGTTGTAAATAAACTAGAATCAATAACAACTATTACTCTTAATATAATTATCAAATCTATATTTTCTGAAAAAACCATTACTCCAGTAATTGGACCAAATACTAATTGAAGATAAGAGAAAGGTTGTATAACTGATGCCTCACCAACTTGTAATGTTTTAACCATTAGAAAATGTGAGCTTGAATTTAGTATACACATTGTTAACAGCCACAAAAAATCTTTTTGTGGTATAGGCTCCTAAATAAAAAAAACTAGTAACTGCCAAGACTTAAAATAATTAAAACTCTTACAAAGCCTATAAGAATAGCTGTCCATCTTCGCCAACCCATCCTTGAACCCTGCTGGTCCATACTCCATGGACTAGGGTCAGGGTCAATCGGCAGACCATCCCCTGACCAAAGATCAATCTTGATTAGGAAAAGGGTGCCGTAACCCTTGTTTGTTCAATGAATAGCTCGTCAGGTTCATAAACTGAAGGTCGTAGGTTCAAATCCTAACCTTGAAACAAACTTATTCAATAAAATCAATGACTTAAACGATCATAAAAGACATCGGTTTTTTAGGTTTCTACGTTTTATGCCTGATAACGATCACAGAGTGATTAATAAAGTGACTAATATTTGTCAGTTTTTTGAAAATTAATTCAACACAGTAAATATTAATTTGATATTCAAATTTAATAATGACAAATTAAAATTGTTATTGATTTATGTTGAGTAATCATTTGATAAAATTACTTTACGATATAATTTTAGTTCCACCATTAAGGTATCCCGATAAATGGAAGCCTGCTTTCTTGGCTATGCAGTTAGGTTTTGTTGCAGGTGGCTTTGGATTAATTGGACGAGATTTACTCTTTTATTTAACAGTTCAAAATTGGGAACCTTTGGTTTTATCTGAACTGTTTTTTGCTTCCTTTATATTTTTGGGCTTTATTCTACATACAATTGGCTTTGCAAAATCAGGTGTAATTTTATCTTGTTTAGCTGGTGTTGGATCTGCAACAGCTTTTATTTTTATGTTAGGGTGGAATTCATTTTTTCATCTTTGGTATATCAACTTAGCAATATTAATTATCGCAGTACCATTGGATATGAGGCTAAAGGTGTTTTTAGCTTTAATTTTTATTTCAATATATTCTTCAATGTTTCTATTATTTTCAGACTTAGAGCCATTTTATAAAATTGAAAATACAACATTATCAATATTGGGTTTGAGTAATATCATAGGAAGCTTATTAGTTTTAGGTTTACCTATGGGAATGTACTCTCTTTTTCTTGAACAAGAACGTAACAGATCTGAAAAATTACTACATAATATAATGCCAAAATCCATTGCTGACCAATTAAAAAAAGATAGCAAATTAATATCTATGGATAATCCAGATATTTCTGTTTTATTTGCTGATATTGTAAGTTTTACAGTTATGTCAGAAAAAATTTCGTCAGAAAAACTTGTTGGTTTTTTAAATGATATGTTTTCAAAATTTGACGATTTAACTGAGTCATACGGTGTCGAGAAAATAAAAACTATTGGAGATTCATATATGGTAGTTTCAGGTATGCCAGTTACTAGAAAAGATCATGCGGTAACTTTATTTAATCTTGCAAAAGAAATGATGAAAATTTCCTCAACATTTAAAGATCATAATGGAGATCCTATAAAATTAAGAATAGGACTAAATTCTGGCCCAGCAGTATCAGGAGTAATTGGAAAGTCAAAGTTTGCATTTGATGTATGGGGAGACACAATAAATACTGCTGCACGATTAGAAAGTTATGGTTCACCAGACTGTATTCATATGACAAAAACTACGTATGAGTTGCTTAATTATAAAGAAAAGAAGGTAGAGGAAAAATCAATAGAAATAAGGGGTAAGGGATTAATGGACACTGTATTAGTAAATGTACAATAATATTGGAAAAGTTTGCGGCTAAAAATTTAAGGTTTAATATTTTAATATTTATACTCATATTTTTTAATAGTCTCTTTATTAAAATCAATTCCAGTACCTATTTTATTAGGGATTACTACGTGTCCATCATTTAATTCATATGGTTCTTCTAAAATAATGTCGGACCATCTAGTCCACTCTAAATAACCTGCTGTTGGTGTTACTCGCATTAAATGAGATGAGACTTCGTGGTACAAATGAGAAGAAACAGATATTTGAAATGCTTCAGCAATAGATGCAGTTTTGAGCCAAGCACTTACACCACCAATTCTTAATAAATCTGGCATTATAAAATCTGAAATTTGATTTTTTAAAGCAGTAAAAGCATCATCATAACCATGAAAGTTTTCTCCTAAAATGATTGGTGTTTTCATTCTTTTTCTTAATTCTTTGTAACCTTCAAACTCATAATATTTTATTGGTTCCTCAAACCAATATAATCCCTGATCATCCAAATCATTTAACCTATGTATTGCTTGTGGTAGTGATAAGCATTGATTAAAATCACAAAGAAGTTCTGAATTAACCCCAATACCTTTTTTAACATTTTCAATTGCCTTGAGGTCTTCATCTAATTTTTTTCTACCTAATCTAACCTTTACAGCATCAAAATTTCCTTCTGATATTAGAGTCAATGCTTCATCATATAATGTTTGGGGATCATCTAGCCATAATCCACTGGAGTTATATGCCTTAACTTTATCTACTGATCCACCTAAGTGAACACATAATGGCTCATTACATATTTTAGAACTAGCATCCCAGAATGCTATATCTAGTCCAGCTAAAGCATAAAGTGCAATTCCTGATCTTCCTAGTAAACTTAAATGGTTCATACCTTCATTATAAAACTGATAAGGAGCAATTTCTCTATTTTGAAAATTTTTAAAAAGCTCTTTCATTGCTAACGTAATAGTTTGGGTATAATTTACTAAGTATGGACCAATATAACCTTTACCAATTGTTCCATCGCTTAAAGATATTTCAATTAGCATATACGGCCAATATTCAAATGTTCCTAATGAGGCAACTATAGGTCTTTTTAAAGGTACATTTACAGTAATAACAGACAAACTCTTAACTAAAGGTTTTTTCAAATTAATCTCCCTTTTAATAATTAATATTAAATTTAGTTTTATTCATTTGTTTATCCTTAAATTATTAAACTCCTTTAAGATTGAAATTGCTGAATCTCTTAATATTGAAAGTTCTGTACCTGCTGTAGTTAAATCAAAACCTTGTGAAAACACATCTTTCCAATCATAATTTCCATAGGGCATCATTCCAGAAAACTTTTTAGAATTCATTATTTTTTCTTTTGCTAAATTAACTGTTTCTATAAATACTGGATCGCTAAATTGTCCAAACTTACCAATACTAGTAGAGAGATCCATCGGACCAATAAACAACATATCAATACCATCAACTTCTGATATTTCTTCAATATTAGAAACGCCTTCAGAAGTTTCAATTTGACAAACTATCAACAAATTTTTTTCAATAGTTTCATAATATTTCTTTATGTTCATCCCATAATTTGAAGCTCTGCTGATATACATTCCCCTATAACCTTTAGGCGCATATCTACACATCTCTACAATATTTTCAGCCTCTTTTTTATTATTTACTAATGGAAACATGAGACTATTTACCCCAGTATCTAAGGTTTTCTTTACATACACCTCGTCGTCTTTTGGCATTCTTACCAACGGAGAACATTCTGTTTCTTTAAGTGATTGTACTTGTCTAGTTATGCCTTTTACATCACCATAACCATGTTCATGGTCAATCAACAAAAAATCAAATCCAACTAGAGCAAGTAATTCCGAGGTTATCTCATTATCTATGCTGGTCCAACAACCAAGAACCTTTTTTTTATTTAATAGTTTCTCTTTTAATTTATTTTCTAATTTCATAAGATTTACTGTTTAATTTATTTATTAATGTTTTCTGTTCAAAATCTTATGGTACTTAAATATATTAATTAATCCAATAGATTGGTGTTTTTAATATCAAGAAAGTATTTTATCATATCAATCAATAAATGAAAAAATAATGACCTTATAACAATGAGACAAAATAGAAAAAATGGCTAACTGCAAACACAAACCTATATATACACTTATTTTTAGGGGCAAAAATGTTAAGCTCATAACCTAGCATTAACCTGCACATACCTAAACAACTGACTAACTGTTTTATGACCACTAATTGACGCAACCTCTGGAACATTCAATCCTTTTTCAAACATCCTTGATATTGCTTCATGCCTTAAGTCATGGAAAGTAAATTACAAATAAATTTACCAGACCTAAACTCTGCTTACTCATCATTCAACCCTGGTCAGAGTTCAATGGACTACGGTCATAATAATTTAATATGCACAAAAATCCATCATTGTAATGAAATCTTAACAAAAAACTTTGATGATTAATATCCTTAGTTTCTAATTATAATTTATTTAATGAGGAGGTAAAATTGACTATCATTTCAAGACGAATACTAACGCCAATATTAGGTAAAAGTGATTTAGTATTAAAGAGGGCTAAATCTATGCAAGAAATAATGACCAACCATGGTGCAAAGGCTAGAGTTGCAAGAATAGTTGCAGGTGATTTAGCAGGATCAATTCATTTAACCGCATCATATGAAAACATGGAAAAAGGTTGTAATTCATTTAACGAAATGTCACAGGATCCAGCTAGAGTTGCTTTGATGAAAGAAAGAGAAGCTGATCCTGGAGGTCATTTAATAGGTCCTGAAGTTTTTAGAACAATATATGGTAATATTTCACCTGATCATAATGTAATTATGATGAGGGAATACCAGTTATCTAGAGATAATATGTCTGAAGCAGTTCAAATCTTTCCTGAAATAGATGCTATTTTAAAAGATGAGGACGCTTCTTTTATGGCAGTTGTACCTTTGTTAGCAACTAACATGGACAGATTAATTGCTTGTTATTATTTCCGTGATATGTCTTCTATGGGAGAACAAATTGATAGAGTTGGTATGTCAGAACAATTTCAAAAGATTGTATTAAAAGCAAGCAATGCTGGAACATTAATATCATCAAGGGTGTTATTAAATATCTAATAAATAACTATTATTTTAAATCTAGAAGAGTAACATTTACTTATAATAAATAGGAGTAGTTTAAATGTCAGAAGAAATAAGATGTATTAATTTAGGATATGTGGTTCCGAAAGAAAGTGCAGAAGAAGTTGAAAGTATTTTTAAAAAACACGCATCCTGGATGGAAGAGTTTTATTCAGAAAATAACGATGGTCAGGAGCACCTTTTAAATTCTTATTTCACTAAAGCACCTGAATTTGTTGATCCAACTGATCCCTCAAAGGGTGAAACTGGAAATATAGTTTTCACAATAAATGAGAGATTTACTTCATTAGAAAGTGTTCAACGTCATATAGAGAATGCTATGAAAAATGATTATTTTGAGGACTTTGGTAATATACTTCATAATTATGGAAAAGTTATTAGTCCTGGAGGAATGATTTACCATTCAATAAGGTAATATATTTATTGTAATCAAAAATTGTAAATACAAAATGTATTAAAAAAAATATTAAAGGAGTTAAATAATGGAAATTTTTTTTGTAGCAAAATTTACTTGCACTTATGATGAGTGGAAATCTGTATATGATGGTGATTTAGAATTAAGAAAACAATTTATGAAAGACGATATAATTGGAAAAGTTGATGAAAACACTGCAATGATAAAAGCAACAATAACTAATCCAGAAGAAATGGAAAAGATAATGTCAAAAAGAATACCAGAAATAGCGCCTAAACTTGGACTAGAACATGAGATGTATACTTTGACTAAAATGGATAATAACTAAATATAAGTACAACAATAAATGAAGTTACAATCAAGGTTTATTGCATTTGCATTTATAATTAGCTTAAATATTAAACATTTTATTTAGAAACGTTTATCTTTAATTTCAAACAAATTTACCTAACAGTAATCTTACCAACGTAACTACCAACTCCACCAACCCATCCTTGAACCTTGGTTCATGCACCAGGACTACGGTCAATGGGCAGACCACCCCTTGACCATTGACCAATGTTGATTAGGAAAAGGGTGCAGTAACCCCTATTCTGTTGATTTGATTGTGGGTCAAATTGTGGGACAGGATATTGGGCTGTCTAAATTGTAGAGTCAAAACAATAGCTTACAAGATACTTTAGCAGACACCCTATCCTTCATATCAATTAAACAATTATAAAAAGTTCAAAAGTATGCTTATCTTTCGATAAGACTAAAATTTAAATTTTATGGTTAACCGGTGAAAAAAAAATTAATCAAACTAGCAAAATCATTTGCTGAAGAGCGTCATTATGGTCAAGTACGAAAAGGAAGAAAAGGTAACCCTTATTTTGAACATATTAAAGAAGTTGTAGCACTAGTAAAAATTTCATCAACAAAAAAAAATGATTCGATCATAATAGCATCTTACCTTCACGATGTTGTTGAAGATCGCAAAGCAACAAGAAAAGAAGTTAAAGATTTATTTGGAAACGATGTTTTTGAACTAGTAGAAGAAATGACAGATAAACCCTTTTGTTCTGAAGCCGAAAGATGGTCAAATCAAATAATGGCGGCTAAAATTTTGTCAGTCGACGCCTCCTTAATTAAACTTGCGGATAAAATATCTAACTTAGAGAATTTATTTCATGACCCACCTATATATTGGAGTAAAAAAAAAATAGTTGATTATATAAAATGGGGTCAAGAAGTTGTAGACAATTTACCACATAAAGATATCGAATTAATGAAACGCTTTGATAAAATTTGTTTTCAACTTAATAAAAAATTATCTAGTAACTAAAACAGCTTTAAAATGAATAACGTAATATTTTTTTAATATTTGTTTAACATAATAAATCATAAATAAAGGAGATTATATGCTTTTTCATCTTAAATATACGCATAGTGCTGAGAGTTGTTTTAAAAATAACAAAGAAACAAGTGAGATTTTTAAAAATCGTCTTCGAAAAGCAAATGAGTATGGAGTAACAATTAAATTCAATGTTGGTAACTCACTCGAACATGCAATTTTTATGCTTATAGAAACTGATACTGCTGAGGGTGTTCATGAATGGCTGGACCCTATAGTTGATTTAGGCCATATTGAACTTACGTCAGTAATTGAAAAGAAGCTTTGATAGAAATAAAAATAATATATCTTATTCACCAAGAAAAAAAGGAAGATCTACCTTAAACTTTGCACAACTTAACCATTTCAAATAATTGGCAGATTACCCTCTAAAAGTATATTGTTTAAACAAAAGAAAATAATGAAAGCTCTAATTTTAAAATATATCAACATAGAAAATTTTAATTTTAAATCAGTTTGGACTATAGTTTTGTTATTACCATTATTGGTATTCATCTTTATTCCAAAGGATTTTAGCTCAATTATTACTTTTGCATCGAAAGCTTTGATGGGTACTATCCCTTTTATATTATTTGCAGTTAGTTTGGTAGCTTATTTAAAAGCAAGTGGTGCTGAAAGTTTAGTTTCAAAAGCTTTTAAAGGTAAAGAAGTAAAAACTATTTTTATTGCAACTCTTGTTGGTGGACTTGCTCCTTTTTGTTCATGTGAAGTTATTCCATTTATAGCAAGTATGCTTGCTTTGGGTGTCCCACTTTCAGCTGTAATGGCTTTCTGGTTGTCATCCCCACTAATTGATCCTCCAGCATTATTAATCACTGCAAGTGCATTAAGTTGGGATTATGCAATTGCAAAAACAGTATCTGCTTTGGCAATTGGATTAATTGGTGGTTTTGGTATTTATTTTTTATCAAAATTTGGAATGTTCTCTCATCCATTAAAACAGCAAAACAAAAATGGTTGTGGATCTTGTTGTGGTACTAAAGACCCCTTTAACCGAGATCTTGAATTAAAATTTTGGAATAAAACTGAAAGAATAAATATATTTAAAGAAGAATTCACATCAAATGCATTATTTTTATTGAAATGGCTATCTCTTGCTTATCTAATTGAAGCATTAATGGTTCAATACCTATCAGCACAAGTTATAGGAAATTTCTTGTCTGGTGACGGATTCTATTCAATTTTAATTGGTGCGTTTGCTGGTGTGCCAGCTTATTTAAATTCATATGCAGCCCCTGCGATTGTATCTGGACTAATCGAACAAGGATTAAGTTCTGGAGGTGCTATGGCTTTCTTAGTTGGTGGTGCAATCAGTTCTGTTCCTGCAATGACTGCCGTTTGGTCTTTAGTTAACCGTTCAACATTTATTGCTTATCTTGTATTTGGTTTTGGTGGGGCTATTTTATGTGGAATAGCTTTTCAAATTTATATGAATTTTTAACTGCAATTTTTATTTTGTTTGGAATGACAATAGATGTTGATAAACCCTGGTCAGTATTCAATGGGCTAGGGTCAATGGGCAGACCACCCCCTGACCATTGACCAATGTTGATTAGGAAAAGGGTGCAGTAACCCCGGACAAGGGTGTATGGAACTTTCCATATCAAGCTTTATTCCAAATATTTTATGATTTTTTTATGTTATTAAAATATTTTAAGGCATTAGCTCTATGAATAGCTAATGCCTTTAGGAGGTTTATAAATGAAAAACATTTTCTTTTATATTAATAACTATATGGAAAATTTAGTTCTAAATTTGTAAATAAAAAGGTTAATTCAAGGCAAAGCTATTTAACAACCAAGAACCACGGACCAATGCCCATCTATGACCGTATTAAGAATAGTGGAAAATTGTCTTTTATTAGCTTAAATATTTCCTTTTGTTTATACAAAAATCTAAGATAAAATAACACTTCACAAACTCCACCAAACCAGCTTTAAAGCCTGATTTGTGCGCGTCTAATGGGCTTACTGTTCTCTGCAGCCTAATAAAGCTTTTGCTATAAAGTATCGCCGGAAGGGTATACGAGCAAGCTGTCGGTAGTAGTTGGTCATTTTGGCATCTTACTCCCCGAAACCGATGCCTCATCATGCGTCGTGACCGACTTGATGGACTTCCACAGTGGTATGAGATATGTGATCGATGTGGGTAAGTTTCGCTTTGTACTCCGAAACCTCCTTGGGTGTCTGTGAAGCAATCGATACAATGACCGAGTAATGGCCAGGACCGATCTGCCAGATATGTAGGTCAGTGATCTTATCCATGCCAGTCTCTACTGCCTTACGCACTTTTTCTTCGATGTTTCCACCTTCGGGTACGCGATCCAACAGGACACTGCTCGAGTCCTTGATGAGACCCCATGACCAACGTGAAATCACAATTGCACCGATAATCCCCATCACAGGGTCAGCCCAAAACCAACCATAGGCGCGACCCAGAAGTAGGGCGAAAATGGCCAGAACCGATGTCAGTGCGTCCGCCAGAACGTGCAGGTAGGCAGCCCGCAGGTTGTTGTCATGACCATGCCCATGGTGATGGCCATGATCATGTTCATGATCGTGTTTTTGATGCCCATGGCCATGATGGTGGTGATGATCGTCCCATAGCAACCATGCACTCAGTAAATTTACAATCAATCCGACTAGAGCAACCATGATAGCTTGGTTGAAACTGATCGGAATAGGTGCCATGAGCCGTTGAAAACTTTCCCACCCAATCAGGAGTGCAATGAGAGCTAAGATTACGGCACTGGCAAATCCAGCTAAATCACCAACTTTGCCTGTGCCGAACGTAAACGTGAGGTTGGCGGTATTCTTGTGCGCGTAACGATAGGCCAAGACAGCAATCAGCATGGCCGCTACGTGTGTGGACATGTGCCACCCATCTGCAATCAGCGCCATGGAGCCAAACCAATGCCCGGCTGTGATCTCCACAACCATCATTGTGGCCGTCAATGCAATAACCAGCCACACCCGTCGCTCGTTTCGCTCTTGGTTGGCGCCCAAGAAGACATGCTCATGCTGAAGCGAGGTCGTACTTTTCTGGGCCATCTGTTTACCTTTCCGGATGATCTTGCCCGTCATTTAAGGTACGACTGCAATATCTGGATCATCTCTTCAGCAGCTTTTTCCCGCGAAGTGTCATTAGTTGCCTTGACAATATGACTGCGGAGATGTTCTTTAAGTACTTCGATTGTTAGCCCGGTCATGGCCCCCCGAATAGACGCGATCTGCCGCAATATTTCAGTGCATTCACCGAAAGTTTCCAAGGAGCGTTCGACGCCCTCGACTTGTCCTTTGATCCGCCGTAAACGAGCAACTAGATTTGAAGTGTCGTGAATGATATGGCCCATCTATACCTCCATATAACATAGGGGATTATATTATATTTAGAAAATTGAAAAGTAAAGCGTATAAGCTGAAGGTCGTAGGTTCAAATCCTAACCCTGAAACAAACTTATTCAATAAAATCAATGACTTACACATACCTCAAGAACTTCTGTTTTTGGGGTTTTTCGTGTTTTAAGCCTGATAAGGGTTTGGCTGTACCAACCAGTCGTCAGGTTTCTTCAGGCATTTTAAATTATAATACTTCAATATAACCTATCATACCTGATGCTGCGTGTTCTAACATGTGACAATGAAAAAGCCATTTACCAGGATTATCAGCTATATAAGTAAATTTTGACTTTTCGCCTGGTTGCATCAGATATGTATCTCTGAGAACTAGTTTATCAGTATCTGAAAACTCTTTAGATTCAACATAGAAATGATTACCATGCAGATGCATACTATGTGGCCATCTTGAATCATTCCAAACTTCTAAAATTATTGTCTGTCCTTTTTTTACACTTGCAAGTGATTTTTCATATTTACCTACTTCTTTATTAAATGCCCAGAATTTTTTATCTTCTATTGCTAGTGAACGAAAATTTTTTTCAACACCTTCAAAATAAGCTTTTGCAAGATTTCCCATTGCACCGCCTTGCATATGAATTTTTAATATTCTTGGGTTTTTATAATGAGGTATTTTTTTAAAAGATTGTAAATTTATGTCTTTCTTTCGAATATTTTTTTTACCATTTTGATTAATATTAAGCTTGAAAGCGCTTATCGGTTTTTTACCACTAACTTCAAAAAAATCAATTGTTGATATATCATCAGTTTTGATTAACAAATCAATTCGTTGTCCTGGCCCTAAATTAAACTTATCTTCTATGAATGGTTCAACCGACATTCCATCTATTGATATGATCTTCATGCCATCTAAACTTGATCCAAATGAAAGTATCCTTGCATTAGATGCGTTAATAAATCTTAATCTTGTATGACCATTTTTATTTATAGAGTATTTAGGAATTTTTTTGCCATTGATTGTAAGCCAATTTCCAATTCTTCCAGCATGCGACCAATCATGAAGTGATCCAAAAGATTTTTTATCGATTTGATAATTTTTATTTAATCTCCAATCATCCGCTAATATGATTAAATCGTTATCAAACTGTTCATCTAAATGATTTTTAACAACTAGAGGACCATACAATCCTTTTGAAATTTGTTTCCACGTTTGGACATGTGCATGGTACCAAAAAGTTCCAGCATGATTTACAGGAAATTCGTATAAAAAACTTTCACCAGGTTGAACAGGATCTTGAGTTAAATATGGAACACCATCCATTTTATTAATATTTTTTATACCATGCCAGTGAATGGTAGTTGCTTCATGTAAATTGTTAACAAACTTAACTCTAATAACATCATTTTCTTTTGCCTCAATAAGTGGGCCAGGTGTTTGTTTGTTATATAACCATAGGTTGTCGGAGATACCTTTTGCATCAAATTGATGAGGTGTAATACCAGCTGTAAGTCTATAATTACGAATTAATTGTTTAGATTGAATTTGACTAGGTAAAGCGGTTAAAGCAATTGTTGCCGCAGAAAAATTTAAAAAATCACGTCGAGATACCATGTTACATCCATTTATACTTTCGTTTTTGTTCAAGATTGCTTTGATTTCTCACGAGCATTGATTTGGTCGTGGATTTTTTTAACTTTATTTGGCCATGTACTCTTTATGTAAGATAATACAGAAATAATTTCTTTATCTGAGAGAATGTTTTTATAAGCGGGCATATTATTAGCATATTTTTGACCAATAATATCTTCAATGCCATACTTGGTAATCATGAATAAATATTTATCACTATGATGCCAAGTGTGACCTGTTTCGTCATGTGGAGGAGCTGGCATTAATCCATCTGGCAGTCTTGACATCCAATCTTTTTGACCTTCTAATTTTACACCATGACATGATGCACAATTTTGAACATATACAGATTTTCCTAGTTCAACGATGTCATGATTATCAGGATTTAAAATGTATGCAGCTTGAGCATTTTTATCTTTAGGCATGTAGATAATCATTCCAAAAAACAATAAAAATGTTGGAATAATGATTACAAGTAAAAACTTAATTTTAATAAAACTTTTAAAATTTAATGACATGCTTTGCCTAATGCTTTTAATCGCCAATAATTATATGGCAATGGTGTTATAAATCCTGCAACAAGCATAAAAGGAATAACCCACCAAGTTAAAATAGCGCCACCAGTAAGCGCAAGATCAGTTAAATTCATAGCTAATTCCATAGAAATCATAGAAACTAAAGACATTCCAATTGCTGTTTTAATGGCTAATTGCATAGACATTTGTTTGGAAAGTATAAAAGTTTCAAGCGCAATAGATGTTAATATTCCATTAACAATAGCTAAAGACATGATTAATATAACGGGCCATTCAATTTCCATAAATTGAAAATATGCGATTGTACCAAAATCACCAATACAACATCCAAGTAAACACCATAAAGTGTTTTTAGATGATTGTAACCAAGTATGTTGGCAGAACCAGTTTATATGTACAATGTTGTTAACTATCATTTATTATTCTTTAAACCCTCCTCTAAGAGGAAGGTAAAGAAAAATATAGAAAAAGATTTATACCAATGATTCGTCAGGCTCATAACTTGAAGCTCGTAGGTTTAAATAATACCCCCCAAACAACTTGTTCAATAATATCCATGACTACACGATCTTCAAAGACTTTGGTTTTAGGTTATTCTGTCTTTAAATAAAGATTTTTTATTTAAAGCTACATTCCCATTGGTGTTGGTAATGATGTAGTAAGTATACTAGTAGTAAATAAAACTAAAACTGATAAGATTATTTCAGCATTAATTGAATACTTAAGTTTAATTTGACCTATAATTAAATCCTTTTTTATTTCAGGCACTATTCTAAATTTGTTTATTGCTCCAATTAACAAAATCATTGAGACTATAAACAGTTTAATTAATAATACGTTTCCATAAGTAGTGGATATAAGCGGTAAAATCCCACCTAAAAGTATATACGAAAAAGTTAAACCAGTTAAAATTAATATTCCAATATACACAACTGCATGTTTACCAAAATTATCAGCTATAAAATATAAGTTTGTAAAATTTTTGATGGTGCACATATATCGAAGCGGTAAAAAAGAACCTAACCAAAATGAAATGCAAATAACATGAATTAACACTAAGAGTTGTGAAAAGATGCCTTGAGATAGAGAGTGACCAACAACGACAAACGAAATTAATATTAAGATGGCACCAACTATGTTGAAAGCTTTAAAAACTAATGGTGGAAAATAAGGAGATAAACTTAAAAAGCTAAAACCTACAATTAAGTATAAAGTAGATCTTCCTTGTATGGTTTCAAAAGATAATTCAATTAATTCTAATTCAAATATACTTTTAAATTCTCCTCCAAGATTCCCAGCAATTGATATAAAAGCCAAAATACTAATCAGAAGACCTAAAAAAGCACTATTTTTTATTATTTTATTACAAAAATAGTTAATTTCATCATTAAAATATTTTTGGAAATGAAATTGAAATAGTATTGAGCCTATTGAATATAAGGCGATTATATAAACAAACGTCCTTATAATAGGGTTTATTATGGTCCATATGTCTATAAACATTTATTTCACTTCAAATACAGACTTACCCTTAATTAAATGCCCATCTGGACTTAACGCTCGCCACAAAATATTGAATTTACCAGAAGAAATTTTTGGCATTGGAATAGCAAATTCTTTTGATCTTTGAGTGAAGGAATCTAAGTTTAATTTTATTTTTTGATTTTCATTATTAATTTTATTTAAATTAATTTTTACAAGTTTTACATTTGCTCTGAATTTTAATTTAATTTGTAGAGGTGCTTTTGAATAAACAACATTATCTTTTGGTAATATTTCTTTAAGTTGAGAATGTGAATAAGATATTGTTGGACTTAAAATGAACAAGAGACTTAAAATAATTTTTATCATGTTTTTCCCTGAAAAATTTATTAGATTTACAATCGTAATACGAATATGTGTTTAATTGATGAAATCTTATCCATATATATAAACCTTACCCTAAGAGTAAGGTAAAGAAAAAATATGTAATATTTTTTGAAAAAAGTTTCTCAAGCTTATAACCTGCCATTAACTTGTACATACCTAAACAACTGACTGGCTGTCTTATGACCACTAATTGATGCAACCTCTGGTACATTCAATCCTTTTTCAAACATCCTTGATATTGCTTCATGCCTTAAGTCATGGAAAGTAAATTACAAATAAATTTACCAGACCTAAACTCTGCTTACCCATCCTTGAACCCTGGTCAGTGTTCCATGGACTACGGTCAATGGGCAGACCACCCCCTGACCATTGACCAATGTTAATTAGGAAAAGGGTGCAGTAACCCCTAAATAATATTTTAGTTTATTCTTATACTTTATTGAGGGTAGAGTTGTGGGTAGCTATATTTATTTAAAAATAAATTTAATAAAATCAATATCTTAATATTATATTATGGCGGAGGGAACCTCGTTATTTCATAATAACCATCTGTTATTTTTATATCTTATAATCCAATATTTATTCAGTCTACAACTTAGTGTAGAACTATATAAATAGTAAATTATTTTAAAGGAGATTTATAATGATAATTGCAATTGTTACTTTTAAGATAAATGATGAATTAACTGACCCAGTTTTAAAACAGAAGTTTTTAGAAACATCACCCATATATAAGGACACTCCAGGTTTAATTAGAAAAAACTATATCTGTGATACTTCAAAGAATTTAGCAGGTGGAGTTTATTGTTTTAATAATATAGAGAATGCAAAAAGTTGGTTTGATGAAGATAGAATTAAATGGATTACAGAAAAGTTCTCAGCACCTGATATAAAATTTTATGAAAATCCAGTTATAGTTGACAATAATACTGATGAAATAATTTCATAAATTATCCTATCTATTCAGAGATAACCTCCCCTCTATTTCATTTTAATCATCTGATTTCTTTACACTTTGTAGAGTAATATTTATTCAGTCTACAAATTAGTCTACAACATACTTTGATTTAGTTTAAATTTGAAAAATTCTTGATGCCTTGATCGCTAACTTTAGACAATTTGTTAAAATATTGCACACTTTATAAACAGATTTTAGAAATTGCCAGGTAACAAGGCTTGTAAATATTTTACTTGTACCTTTTCCTATCTACGATATTTATGAAAACTAGAATTTGGTTTAAAATTACTTATTTCAAACGAAAATAACAAGTATTTAAATAGTCTTAAAAATATTTGTGATTTGTGGCTAAGCAACTTGTCACCATTAATAGTATTGAGAAATTGCTATGTCAAAAATAAAATTCCAAGATGTATTCCGAGACTCCATTCAGTCTTTATTTGGAACGAACCCGTCTGCCCAGGAAATGATAGATGCTTATCCAACTGCTCATCTGATTGGCACTGATGCTATTCAGACAGGTGGCGGTACCTTTTTTGATATTTTTGCCAAAAAAAACCGTAACGAATGGGCAGAAGTTGAAAAACTGCTTTTACATTTTAAAAGTCATGGGGTACGGCAGTCTGCTCTGATCCGTGGTGATTTTCTTCTTGGTTATGAGCCTCAATCCTATGATGTAATAAAAGGGCTAGTTTTTGAATATGCAAAAATGGGGGTGAATATCCTGCAGAATTTCCACGGACTAAATGATGCAGCATGTCTTTCTGGTGTTGCTCAGGCTGTCACAGAAGCTCAAGGTGAGGGTTATGATATTATAGCACAAGGAACAATTTGTATTGAAGATAATCCAAACGTAACTGTTGCCAGATGTCTAGTTTTTGCTGAAGAACTTATAGAACTTGGCCATAAAGGATTTTATTTGAAGTCCGCTAGTGGAAGATTACGTGCCTATTTTGTATATGAACTTGTATCATCATTATATAAGCGATTTCCTGACCAAGATATAACCATTCACGCACACTCCACTTTTGGTGAGGCTCCTGTCTGCTACATGGCTGCGGCTTTGGCTGCTGTGGAATTGGATAAGGATATAACAATGGATGTACAACATCCAGCTCTTGCTGGGTCAACAGCACAACCAAGTATGAACAAGATGTTAAACCTCATAAGGAATTATCCTGATGAAAGAGTTGCTGCAAAATCCCCGCAATTAAATTATGATGCTATCAAGGCTAGTATGTCTTCCCTTTATGGGTTACGTTTTCAATATCGTGATTTCGAGTCACGTTATAATTCTGAACTTGTAGAAGCCATGTATTACGCACGCACACCAGGTGGTGCATCTGCAACGCTTAAATCAATACCTGGACTGGTGGAGAATCTTGGACGCCTTCTTGGAGTAAATGGTCATCACGCTGATTGGGACCAAATTCAGATTGCAATATATCAAATGCAAGCAGAAATCCTAGAAGATCTTGGTCAACCAACTCAAGTTACGCCTTATGCAGCGAATACTACCGGTCAGGCTGCACTATCACTCTGGCACCAGTTAGAAGGCCGTGAAAAATACCATTCTCTTTATCCTGGCATTGCTGATTATCTTGTGGGGCGTCACGGAAAAGTTCCGTCTAGTACTAGCAAAAAGCTTATAACAAAAGCTTTATTGCAACTTAAACTGAGGACTTCAGATAAGTATAAGAAGGCTGTTGATCGCCCCAATGGAATCCCAATTGCTGAAGAAAAATTAGTTAAAGCTGGTCTGCCAAAGCCGACGCTACGCCAGAAAATTTCAGCCTCGCTGCTTAAGGATTCAGCGTCATTAAAGGCTATTGAGCATATACTTGACTGCGCTAATGAATGTAACTCGCCAGAACCTCCGCCTGCACTACCCTTTTATGCCATGCCCCCAAACCCAATGCTTCGTCCTGACGGCACTGGATTTAATCGTGACATAAGAGACGCAGTTAGTGCTATTGGAGGTTATTCAAAACTTCAAGAAATTGCTGAGCGTGTTCTTCACATTAAACAACTGGTTGATCGACGCTATATATTTCCAGCAGGAGAGGAAGATCTTGAAGAGAAATGGCTGAAAGCTAATATTGAGCGTCTGAATAGCATCATTGAAGATATCCCTCAGAAACTGACTAATGCTAATTTCACAGTTGGACAGAGAATGATGATCTTGGAGGTTGAAAATTCCAGCAATATTCATCTAGCGATTAGGGATGCAGTGGAGCAAAAAGGTAAAGGGTTGTACAATTTTATGATCAGAATTCTTGATGTTAAAAGCTACCCTTATCTTAAAAATTAGATACTCCTCCAGGCAACTAACTAATGGCCAGATATCAATTATAAAGCCTTAAGTTAATTCTGTCCTTACAACCAAACTTTTTTGTAAAAGTCTTGAATGTCTTTTATTAGAGATGAGGGTTGCTCAAGAGCTGCAAAATGACCACCTTTGTTCATTTCAGTCCAATGGACCAGGTTAAAAAGCCTTTCCACATATGACTTAGGAGGCCATGTTAAAAACTCTTTTGGATAAACAGCACATCCAGTTGGAACCTCTACTCTTTTCCCTTCCTTGGAAAGTATTCGTCCTCCTTCTTTGACTCTGCCATAATAAATCCAAGATGATGTATTGAATGATTTAGTAAGGATATAGATCATAATATTGGTTAACAAATCATCTTTTTGGTATGTCAAATCTAGACTTCCATCTTTTAAATCAGACCAATGGTAAAATTTTTCTACTATCCAAGCAGCCACACCTACAGGGCTCTCCATCATGGCGTAACTAAGTGTTTGAGGTTTTGTACTTTGTATAGCAAAATATCCGCTTTGAGAGACATAATCTATATTAAATTGCTTATCCCAATTTTTTTCTTCCTCAGTTTTTGGCCCATCAATATGTCTTGCTGGAAGCATGTTAATATGAATACCTTTACAATTTTTTGAGTGATCAAAACCAAGCCATGTAGAAATTGCACTACCCCAATCACCTCCTTGAGCAACATATCTTTCATAACCAAGGTTTTCCGTCATTAGTTTATTAAAAATCTCAGCAATTCTTCTTGGTCCAATCGGATTAGCCGGTTTCCCAGAAAATGCAAAACCAGGAATAGAGGGCGCAATAATATCAAAATAAATTTCGTCTTTATTCCCATATTTTTCTGGTTCACAAAGTGGTTCAATGATTTCCAGAAATTCAACTATTGAGCCGGGCCATCCGTGAATTAAAATTAACGGGATAGCCTTCGGGGAAGAAGATTTTTTAAAAATGAAATGAATATCAATATCATCTACTTTTGTAATATAATTAGGCTGTTGATTTAATCTGAACTCCTGAGATTCCCAATCATATTTCTTGGTCCAATAATCAGCTAAATTCTTCATGTAATCTATATTTGTTCCAAAAGACCAGCCACCTTCTTTAGGCATTTCATGCCATGGAAACATTTCAACTTTTTCTTTAATTTCCACAATTCTTTGTTTGGGATAGGATATTTTAAAAGGGTCTATTTTCATTTTAAAAATAAAAGTCTGATAAAAGTTAATAATATAAATATTTAATTTAAAGATATTCTAAAATCAAACAAAATAACGCCTAACCAACTCCATCAACCCATCATTGAACCCTGGTCCATGCTCCATGGACTACGGTCAATGGGCAGACCACCCCTTGACCAAAGATCAATCTTGATTAGGAAAAGGGTGCAGTAACAGTATATATTAAGTTTTCAGTAAGTTTAAAAGTGGCAATGAAAGTAGCAATTTTATATTTACAAAGAATAAAAAAACGCCCCTAAGGACGTTAAGATATTGATAATATTAATGAATAGTTGGTTGCGGGGGTAGGATTTGAACCTACGACCTTCAGGTTATGAGCCTGACGAGCTACCGGGCTGCTCCACCCCGCGTCATGCTTTATAAATTGTGAGGCTAAAAGGCCTGGCAACGACTTACTCTCCCACACCTTAAGATGCAGTACCATCAGCGCAACAGAGCTTCACGTTCGAGTTCGGGATGGGATCGGGTGGTACATCTGCGCCATAATCACCAGGCCATTTAGCCTCACATTTTGATAAGAAGATAATCCAAATAATAACTTACGATTTCATCATAATAATAAAAACTTCCGGTTTCTACTTTCATGACGGTCACGATCAAGCCGATCGAACTATTAGTACTAGTTAGCTTCACACATTACTGCGCTTCCACACCTAGCCTATCAACGTGGTAGTCTTCCACGGTTCTCGGCGAATCCTAGTTTTGAGGGAGGCTTCCCGCTTAGATGCTTTCAGCAGTTATCCTTTCCGCACATAGCTACCCAGCTATGCCGCTGGCGCGACAACTGGTACACCAGAGGTGCGTCCATCCCGGTCCTCTCGTACTAGGGACAGCTCCTCTCAAGATTCGAACACCCACGGCAGATAGGGACCGAACTGTCTCACGACGTTCTAAACCCAGCTCACGTACCACTTTAATTGGCGAACAGCCAAACCCTTGGGACCTGCTCCAGCCCCAGGATGTGATGAGCCGACATCGAGGTGCCAAACACCCCCGTCGATGTGAACTCTTGGGGGGTATCAGCCTGTTATCCCCGGCGTACCTTTTATCCGTTGAGCGATGGCCCTTCCACACAGAACCACCGGATCACTATGACCGACTTTCGTCTCTGCTCGACTTGTCAGTCTCACAGTCAGGCAGGCTTATGCCATTGCACTCAACAACCGATGTCCGACCGGTTTGAGCCTACCATCGCGCGCCTCCGTTACCATTTAGGAGGCGACCGCCCCAGTCAAACTACCCACCATGCAGGGTCCCGGACCAGGATAACTGGCCTCGGTTAGACAACAGAAAGCAGAAGGGTGGTATCTCAAGGATGGCTCCCTCATAGCTAGCGCTACAAGTTCCAAGCCTCCCACCTATCCTGCACATCGGCTTCCTGATGCCACTGCAAAGCTATAGTAAAGGTGCACGGGGTCTTTCCGTCTGACCGCGGGTACCCCGCATCTTCACGGGGAATTCAATTTCGCTGAGTTGATGTTGGAGACAGCGGGGAAGTCGTTACGCCATTCGTGCAGGTCGGAACTTACCCGACAAGGAATTTCGCTACCTTAGGACCGTTATAGTTACGGCCGCCGTTTACTGGGGCTTCAATTCGCTGCTTGCACAACTCCTCTTAACCTTCCAGCACCGGGCAGGCGTCGGACCCTATACGTCGTGTTGCCACTTTGCAGAGCCCTATGTTTTTAATAAACAGTCGCTACCCCCTATTTTATGCTACCTGTTTCTGGTTGCCCAGAACAGGCCACCCTTATTCCGAAGTTACGGGTGCATTTTGCCGAGTTCCTTCAACATCATTCTCCCAAGCGCCTTGGTATTCTCTACCTGCCCACCTGTGTCGGTTTCGGGTACGGTCTTAATGATGGAGCTATTTCCTGGAACAGCTTCACTGCAAACACAATCCGATAAGCGTTTACAATTTACACTATCCGTCACTACCATCAGGTCACGGAATATTAACCGTGTTCCCATCGACTACTGCTTTCGCACTTATCTTAGGGGCCGACTAACCCTGCGTGGATTAACCTTGCGCAGGAACCCTTGGGCTTTCGGCGAGAGTGTTTCTCACACTCTTTATCGCTACTCATGTCAGCATTCTCACTTCTGATACCTCCAATAACACTCACGTGTTACCTTCAGCGGCTTACAGAACGCTCCGCTACCATGCCTTACGGCATCCACAGCTTCGGTGTATGGCTTTAGCCCCGTTAAATCTTCGGCGCAGGCCGGCTTATTTAGACCAGTGAGCTGTTACGCTTTCTTTAAAGGATGGCTGCTTCTAAGCCAACCTCCTGGCTGTCTTGGCCTTCCCACATCCTTTCCCACTTAGCCATAACTTAGGGACCTTAGCTGGTGGTCTGGGCTCTTTCCCTCTCGTCCAAGGACCTTAGCACCCATGGACTGTCTGCTATACTGTACTTACCGGTATTCGGAGTTTGGTTAGGTTTGGTAAGGCTCGCGCCCCCCTAGCCCATCCAGTGCTCTACCCCCGGCAGTAATATATAACGCACTACCTAAATAGTTTTCGCGGAGAACCAGCTATCTCCGGGTTTGATTGGCCTTTCACCCCTAGCCACAGGTCATCCCCGTCTTTTTCAACAGACGTGGGTTCGGTCCTCCAGTGCGTGTTACCGCACCTTCAACCTGCCCATAGCTAGATCACCCGGTTTCGGGTCTAATCCATCGAACTAAATCGCACTATTCATACTCGCTTTCGCTTCGCCTACACCTAACGGCTTAAGCTTGCTCAATAAATTAACTCGCTGACCCATTATACAAAAGGTACGCAGTCACTACGTAATGTAGCTCCTACTGTTTGTAAGCATTCGGTTTCAGGTCTTTTTCACTCCCCTCATAGGGGTTCTTTTCACCTTTCCCTCACGGTACTTGTTCGCTATCGGTCACAGAGTAGTACTTAGGCTTGGAGGGTGGTCCCCCCATATTCAAGCAGGATTTCTCGTGTCCCGCCCTACTCAAGGACCAAAATGAAACATTACCCATACGGGGCTATCACCCACTATGGCTGACCTTTCCAGGTCATTCTGGTTATTTTCAAATTGGCCACTGGCCTGGTCCGCGTTCGCTCGTCACTACTAACGGAGTCTCGGTTGATGTCCTTTCCTCCAGCTACTTAGATATTTCAGTTCGCTGGGTTTGCCTCCCTTGCGGGATAAACCAATATGGTTTGGGTTTCCCCATTCGGAAATCTGCGGATCAAAGCCTACTCACGGCTCCCCACAGCTTATCGCAGCGTGTCACGTCCTTCGTCGCCTCTCTGTACCAAGGCATCCACCAAATGCTCTTCAAGACGCTTGATCGGACCGTACATGAAAGTAGTAACCGGTCAGACAACCATTACTACTCTTTAAAATCTAATCTTGAAAAGATTTTAAAAGCACAATCCGTAAGCTGGATAACACTAAATAAAGTATTACCCTATTATTTGGGATCATCTTCACCAACTATTTCAAACAGATTAACCTATTTAATGTCAAAACTGTATCAAAAATTAATATATACTAAACAAAATACATAGATAGTGGTAGGCACGGGCAGATTTGAACTGCCGACCTCACGATTATCAGTCGTGCGCTCTAACCAACTGAGCTACGCGCCTTTAGCTGTAGCAATACTATAAATTATTTGTTTAAAAGAAGAGATACAAAGACGGCGGCAATTTAATCTTACATTTTCCTTAGAAAGGAGGTGATCCAGCCGCAGGTTCCCCTACGGCTACCTTGTTACGACTTCACCCCAGTCGCTGACCCTACCGTGGCCGGCTCCCTCCTAAAAGGTTAGGATACCGTCTTCGGGTAAAACCAACTCCCATGGTGTGACGGGCGGTGTGTACAAGGCCCGGGAACGTATTCACCGTAGCATGCTGATCTACGATTACTAGCGATTCCAACTTCATGCTCTCGAGTTGCAGAGAACAATCCGAACTGAGACGGCTTTTAGGGATTTGCTCCAGGTTGCCCTATTGCTTCCCTTTGTCACCGCCATTGTAGCACGTGTGTAGCCCAGCCCATAAGGGCCATGAGGACTTGACGTCATCCTCGCCTTCCTCCTGGTCATCCCAGGCAGTTTCTCTAGAGTGCCCAGCCGAACTGCTGGCAACTAAAGATGAGGGTTGCGCTCGTTGCGGGACTTAACCCAACATCTCACGACACGAGCTGACGACAGCCATGCAGCACCTGTGTTGGAGCCAGCCGAACTGAAGGAAATCATCTCTGATAACCATACTCCACATGTCAAGGGCTGGTAAGGTTCTGCGCGTTGCTTCGAATTAAACCACATGCTCCACCGCTTGTGCGGGCCCCCGTCAATTCCTTTGAGTTTTAATCTTGCGACCGTACTTCCCAGGCGGTGTGCTTAGTGCGTTAGCTGCGACACTGAAAGGTAACCCTCCAACATCTAGCACACATCGTTTACGGCGTGGACTACCAGGGTATCTAATCCTGTTTGCTCCCCACGCTTTCGCTCCTCAGCGTCAGAAAATAGCCAGAAAGTCGCTTTCGCCACTGGTGTTCTTCCCAATATCTACGAATTTCACCTCTACACTGGGAGTTCCACTTTCCTCTCTATTTCTCTAGCTTGCTAGTATTAAACGCAGTTCCCAGGTTGAGCCCGGGGATTTCACGTCTAACTGTTCAAGCAGCCTGCGAGCCCTTTACGCCCAATAATTCCGAATAACGCTCGCCCCCTTCGTATTACCGCGGCTGCTGGCACGAAGTTAGCCGGGGCTTCTTCTACGGCTACCGTCATCATCTTCACCGTTGAAAGTGCTTTACAACCCTAAGGCCTTCATCACACACGCGGCATTGCTGGATCAGAGTTGCCTCCATTGTCCAATATTCCCCACTGCTGCCTCCCGTAGGAGTCTGGGCCGTGTCTCAG
The DNA here is from genome assembly GCA_000421325.1 of alpha proteobacterium SCGC AAA536-K22. Lineage (GTDB taxonomy): Bacteria > Pseudomonadota > Alphaproteobacteria > Puniceispirillales > Marisalimonadaceae > Marisalimonas. The sequence goes on along the minus strand of ATWQ01000004.1, from coordinate 6,163 downwards.
TCCCAGTGTGGCTGATCATCCTCTCAGACCAGCTACTGATCATTGCCTTGGTAGGCCATTACCCTACCAACAAGCTAATCAGACGCGGGCCCCTCTTTTAGCGGCAGACCTTTCCCCCGGAGGGCGTATACGGTATTAGCGTTCGTTTCCAAACGTTGTCCCGTACTAAAAGGTAGGTTCCCACGCGTTACTCACCCGTGCGCCACTAGATCCGAAGATCTCGTTCGACTTGCATGTGTTAGGCATGCCGCCAGCGTTCATTCTGAGCCAGGATCAAACTCTTAGGTTTGATGGGTATGGATTTAAAAAAAATCCTACCGAAAAGGTTATCATACCTTCACACTCAAATTACTGACAAACAAATAAATTTGTTGTTCATTATTATGGTAAATTGCGCGATTCAATAGACGACCATATTATTTTTATGTAAAACACAAAAACCGCCGTCTGTGAATCTCTTCTTATATATTAACAATTTCAAACAGACACTCGTTCTAGAGTAATTCAATTAATAAACTTAATCGAATGGGCGTTATACTCATCATAACAACATATGTCAAACTTAAATAACAAAATTTATACAAAAAAAGATATATTTTTCAAAACACTCATAATTACTTTAATATAACACTCAATTGATAGCTTATAATTGGGACCTTGACATTTACACACAATAACTCCAATATCTGCGATATTATGAAAAAAGCATTTAAAATTAGCTCTTTATGTCCATTTCTTATTGTCATGGTTTTACTTATTCCAATCTTAATTACTTCAAATATCGCTTTTTCTAAATCTTACGTTAGCATAGATCAACAAATTCCAATTAAAAGACCTTCAAACCTCTCAAATCTTGAAGAATCAGCAGATACAATTTTGAATATGATTCAAAAGGTTGGTGGGAAACCATCTATAGATTCACAAAGTACAACTTTGAGGAAAAATGAAACACTAAGTTCTGCCTTAAAAAGGATTAATTTTGATAATGAGAATATAAATAAAATTGTTGATTCTATTATCAAGATTAACCTAGGTAAAAGAATTCTTAAATCTTTACCAGTTGGAATGATTATTGATTACTCAACCCCTTCAAAACTAGCTGGTGGAGCAATTAAATTAAACTATAATAAAACAAAAGATATTTTTGTATGGCAAGACATTAATGATAATTACTTTTCACAAATCTTCTTAAGACCTGCTAAAATAGAGAATACTTTAGTTAAAAGTGAAATCCAATCTAGCTTATATTTATCTGCTTTAAAAGCAGGAATTCCTAAAAATACTTTGTTAGAAATGATAAGTTTGTTAGGGTTTTCTGTTGATTTTCAAAGAGAAATTAGAAAAGGTGACAATTTTGAAGTTATATTTACAAAAAAAATTGATCTCTTTAAAAATATAATAATCCAAACTTATCCTATTACTTATATAAGCTTAAATTTATCTGGAAATAAACTAAACTTTTTTAATTATGAGGATAAATATGGATTACCTCAGTATTATGATGAAAATGGAAAATCTTCCAAAAGAACTATTATGAAAACACCAATTAATGGCGCAAGATTATCAAGTGGATATGGAAATAGAAAACATCCAATTCTAGGGTATACAAAGATGCATAGAGGGCTTGACTTTGCAGCACCTTCGGGAACACCAGTTTTTGCAGCTGGGGATGGAGTTGTCGAAAAAGCAGGATGGAACGGATCATATGGTAGATACATAAGAATAAGACATACGGGAACATATAAGACTGCTTATGCTCATTTATCAGGAATTAATAAAAATGTGCGTGTTGGTAAAAGAGTTTCACAAGGTAAAACTATAGGTTATGTAGGAAGCAGTGGTAGATCAACTGGTCCACATTTACACTATGAAGTTCTAAGAAATAATAAACAAGTTAATCCAATGAATATAAAATTGCCAGCAGGCAAAAATATTCCTAAAAAGAATATAATTAAATATCACAAACACGTTCAAAAAATTCTTAATCAAAAGACAGCTCTTGAAAGATCAAATGTAAATAACAAGATGGCTATAAATGAAGTTAATAGAATTAGGGATTATAAATTAAATTAATATTTCTACTTAACATTCACTCGAATAATATTGTCTTTAGCACTCACTAAAATCGTATCACCATCTTTAACAGCGTTATTAATTATAAGTTGACTTATTTCATCCTCAACAACATGTCTAATTTTTCTTTTAATTGGCCGTGCACCGTACTCTGGATCGTATCCTAGTAGTGCAATTGTATCATTAACTTTATTATCCCATTGGATAAAAAAATTATTTGGTAATAATCTCTTCTTAAGTTGATTTAAATGTATTTCTACAATTTGACTTACATGTGATTTTCCTAATTTAGAAAAAAATAAAATTTCGTCTAATCTATTTAAAAATTCAGGTGTAAGTTTTAATTTAATAGATTCCATTATCTTTTGTTTAATCATTTTCTCTTTTTCGCTATCTTGGCTAAAATTTATATTAGTGCTGAAATGATTTGCACCAAGATTACTAGTCATAATAATAATAGTATTTGTAAAATCGACAGTTTTGCCATGACTATCTGTTAATCGACCGTCATCCATTACTTGTAAAAGTAAATTCAAAACATCTCCATGAGCCTTTTCTATTTCATCAAAAAGAATTACCCTATATGGCCTTCGTCTTACTGCTTCAGTTAAAACGCCTCCTTCTTCGTACCCAATATACCCAGGAGGTGCTCCAATTAACCTAGAAACAGAATGCTTTTCCATATATTCAGACATATCTATTCTTATTAGAGCATCCTTTTCATTAAATAAGATTTCTGCTAAATTTTTGGCTGTTTCAGTTTTACCAACCCCAGTTGATCCTAAAAACAAAAATGATCCTATAGGACTAGTTGCATCATTTAACCCAACTCTAGAACGAACAATTGTTTTTGAAATTGCACTAATTATTAAATCTTGGCCAATTATTGCTTTTTTTAATTCCATTTCAATATTTAATAATTTTTTACGTTCAAACTCTACCATTTTTTCTACAGGTATACCTGTCCATTTTGAAACAACTATGGCAACGTCATTTTCCGTAACTGTTGTGTTTACGTGACCATCTAAAACTTTAGAATCTGAAATCATTTTTTCTAGACTTGGGATAATTTGATAAGAAAGTTCCCCTGCCCTTTCCCAATTCCCATTTCTTTTTTCGATATCTAATTCATTTCTAGAGTTTTCTAGTTCAACTTTTGTTTTTTGCTCTTCTTCTAAAATTCTTTTGTTTGTTTTCCATTTCTCTGTTTGTTTCTGAGAAATTGCCTCTAATTCTTTTAATTCTAGTTCCACCTTAGATATTCTATCATTTGATAGATGATTGTTTTCTTTTATTAAAGCCTTTTTTTCTATTTGTAATTGTATGATCTTCCTATCAATTTCATCTAATGAGTCAGGTTTTGAGTCAATTTCAATCCTTTTGCGACTAGCTGCCTCATCAATTAAATCAATAGCTTTATCTGGCAGATATCTATCATTAATATATCTTGATGATAAATAAACTGACGCTGATAAAGCCTTATCTGAAATAGTTATTCCATGAAACAGTTCATATCTTTCTTTGAGACCTCTCATCATTGATACAGAATTTTCAATATCAGGTTCATTTATATAAACTTGTTGAAAACGTCTTTCTAGGGCTTTATCTTTTTCAATATATTTTCTATATTCATCAAATGTAGTTGCACCCACACAGTGTAACTCTCCCCTCGCTAAAGCAGGTTTAAATATATTAGAGGCATCAAGTGAACCATCTACACCACCAGCTCCAACTAGTGAATGGAGTTCATCAATAAATAATATTATTTTATTTTTTTGTTTTTCTATTTCAATCAGCAAAGATTTAAGCCTCTCTTCAAAGTCACCCCTGAATTTTGCTCCTGCTAAAATACTAGCTAAATCTAAAGAAAATATTTCTTTACCTTTCAGTTTTTCGGGAACATCGTCATTGCCTATTCTGATTGCCAAACCCTCTACAACCGCAGTCTTTCCAACACCTGGCTCACCAATTAAAACTGGATTATTTTTTGTTCTCCTAGATAAAACTTGGATAAGCCTTCTTATTTCTTCATCTCTTCCTATAACTGGGTCTAATAAACCTTTCTTTGCATTATCCGTTAAGTTGGTTGCGAATCTATTTAAAGTGTCAAAACCTGATTCAGCGTTCTCATTCATAGCTTTTTGACCTTTCCTAAATTTTTTAATCTCATGTTGCAAGTTACTAAAGTTAATATGATAATTTGATAAAATCTTTTTACCTTGGTCATTAATCACAGTAAATGACAACAATAAAACTTCTATTGTAATAACTTCGTCACCAAACTCCTTCATTAACCTCTCAGAAGTTTTTAAAAGCGTTATTACACTTTGATCTACTTGTTCATTTTGTCCTAAAGGACCGGATTGTTTTAAAAGCAAACCTATTTGTTTTTTTATAAGGTTAATATTTAGATTTAATTTAATTAGAATATTTTTAATATACAGATCTGTATCATCTAATATTATAAATAATATATGATAAGAACTAAGTATTTTATTATCTTTAACAGCTAGTTTGTAAGCAGAATTAAAAATAATTTTTGATCTATCTGAAAGTTGTGTGATTAAATTATTTATTATAATTACCCAAATTGATTAAATCATATTATATAAATGGTGATTTATAATGATATTTCAATCTAGAATTGAATATAAGTAAGTTAATAAAGTTGTGAATATTTTCTTATTTAAACTAAATTAATAAATTAGTGCTGTTTGTATCTTCTTTGCTAGATACGTTAAGGTCCTTACTTTCAGAATTATTTTCTGTGACTTTCAGTTCGTTTTCTCTAATTTGAAAACCTCTTTTTCGTCTTGGTGGTCTTTTATCGTTTTTTTCATTTTTATCTATTTCAATATCAGAAACTGAGACTTCACTTGGCTGCATTTCATTCTTAACTCTAGCTTCTTTGGCTTCGTTATTTATTTCTATTTCCTTTTGGAGCCTGTAGTAATGATCCGCAAATTGAAGAAAGGATTCTGCTAATATTCGATCATCTGATGATGAGGCATCCGATGCAAGACTGGTATACTTTTCATTTAATTGGGAAACTGAACCTCTTTGGCGACCATCAGGTCCCGCACTATCAATAACAGTATTTTTATTTAAATTTCCATTATAATTACCGTTACCAAAATTTCTTCGATTAGATCCACGATTTTGGCGACGACGCCCATTATTTTGCTGTCTCATAATTTTCCTAAAAATTTAAGCTTATAATTTTATTAATACTGTACTTTATATAAAAGTGGTTAGGAGCTCTTTTTTCAACCAATAGCTCAATAATTTAAAATTTAAGGTTTAAAAGTAAGCATTAAACTTACGGTTTAATTATATAAACATTTTTTTGATTTAGCCAAGCATAAAAAAAATTATTTAATATTAAATACAATAACTCTAATTATATTTGATAAATCTCTTTTGTAATCAATTGAGAAAAGGCCATGCTGAAGAGCTATTTGTGATACAGAATTTTCTTGTCCCTTGCCTATCTCAACAAATATTTTCCCATCAGATTTAACTAAGTTTTTAAGCCTTGGGATTATTGACCTATAAGCATTTAAACCGTCATTACCACCATCTAACGCTAAAATAGGATCATAATCTCTTACTTCTATTTCTAAAAATTTAATATCATTTGAAGGTATATATGGAGGGTTGATTACAATAATATCAAACTTTTTATTTTCTTCAAAATTTAATAACTGTGTATCCCAATTGTACGTATGCCAATCCAAATGAACACATTTTAACTTTCCTTTCAGCCAAAATTGATGTGAATTTTTCTCTACAATTTCAAGAGATTTTTTAGAAACATCTACAAATGATATTAAAGAATCTTCATATTCTTCTAAAAGTGATAAGCCCAGACAGCCAGTACCGGAACCTAAATCTAAAATTTTTAATAATTGTGTTTTATTAGGAAAATATTCTAGGACAGCTTCTATTAATATTTCAGAATCTGGTCTTGGGTCAAGAGTATCTCCATTAAGCATAAATTCTCTTTTCCAAAAATTTTTTTTGTTCAAAATTCTCGACACAGGTTTACCTTTTTGTCTTTGTTTGACTAAGGTTTGAAAATTTATTATTT
>ATWQ01000003.1 GCA_000421325.1 alpha proteobacterium SCGC AAA536-K22 | reverse complement strand
CATTTCCACTAGCAAAATCTAATATTTGAATTTTTCTTTTGGGTGCAATTAGTTTTATTTGTTCTATTATCCAGTTTGTTGGTCTTTCTTTTTTTTTAGTTTCTAACAATTTTTATGCCTTAAGCCTAAGTTATATTTATTAATAAAAATAAATAAGTTCATAGTTGTCAACTTTATTAAAATTACGTATAAACTTATATTAAATGGGCGGTTAGCTCAGTTGGTAGAGCATCTCGTTTACACCGAGAATGTCGGCGGTTCGAGACCGTCACCGCCCACCATTTCAATAATAAAATTAATCAGTCTCAAATAATTTACATAATATAAAATTCTTACTACTATTTATATGTAATTATGAATGTTTTGGAGATTTATCATGTTAAAGACTGATAAACCAGTTTGCTTAATTACTGGTCTTGGTGATGGGACAGGTGGTTTTACAGCTCGACGGTTTGCTAAAGCTGGATATAGAATTGCAATGATAGCTAGAACTAGAGAAAGGTTAATTAAATTTGAGAAGGAATTATTAAGCTCTAAAGGCTACGTTTGTGACGTATCAGACTTAACCGTTTTAGAAAATACATGTAAGAAAATAAAAGATGAAATGGGAGCTCCAGAAGTACTAATTCATAATGCTGTTAAAGGAAATTTTGAATATTTGCTTAACGGTAAACCAGAATGGTTAGAAAAAAACTTTCGAATTAATACAACTTCGCTTATGTATTTGGCTCATTTTCTGATACCGGACATGCTAGATAATAATAAGGGCGTAATTATAGTTACAGGAAATACTGCAGCACATAGGGGTGTTGCTTTGACACCCTATTTTGCACCTACCAAAGCTGCTCAAAGGATTTTAGCACAATCTTTAGCTCGTGACTTTGGCTCTAAAGGTATTCACGTCTCATATGTAACTATAGATGCATCTATAAACACTCCTTGGACAAGAAGTAGAATTGAACATCAAAAAAACAAAGACGAAATGGAATTTGCCCAGCCAGAAGATATAGCTGAAGAAATATTTAGAATATCACAACAAAAACGTTCTGCTTGGTCATTTGATGTAGAGTTAAGGCCTGATATAGAAAGCTGGTAAGTTAACCAGCAAAAGCCTTTTCTAAAACAAATTCGGCAGGATTGTTATTTGCACCTTCTTGTAAATTATGTTTTATCATTATAGCCTTTAAATCATTATTTAGTCCCATTGACCCACAAAACATAAATCTATCGCTTGAAGATATATATTCAATTTTAAGATCTTTAAAAATTTTATTAGTAGTAAGAAGTTCTGTTATTCTTCCGTTATTGATAAATTTTTCCCTTGTTGTGGAATGATAAGTGATTAATTTATTTGAAATAAATTCCTTTATAATTTCGTCATTGTTGCTTTCATTAATTACTTCTTTGCTATAGGACAGTTCTTGGATAGTTCTGCAAGTATGAGTTACAATAACTGTCTCAAATTTTTCATATGTTTCTGGTTCTCTAATAAGTGATGCAAAAGGTGCAAAACCAGTTCCAGAAGAGAGTAAAAACAACCTTTTTCCGGGTTTTAATGCGTCTAAAACCAATGTGCCAGTAGACTTAGGCATCATTATTATTTTATCATCAATTTTTATATTTTTTAATTTTGATGTTAAAGGGCCATCTTTTACAATAATTGAATAAAATTCTAATTCTTCTGACCAACTGGGTGAGGCGATTGAATAAGCTCTCAATATAGGTTTATCTTCTTCATTTGGTAGACCAATCATTACAAATTCGCCAGACCTAAATTTAAAACTTGGTGGTCTTTCAATTCGAAAAGAAAATAAACTTTCAGTCCAGTGTTTTATAAATGTTACTTTATGAGAATTATTAGAGAATTTTGACAATTAATTTATCCTAGAATTCATTTGTGTTTTTATTAATTTTTTAGTTAAAGTAAGTAAAGCTTCTGTGTAGTCTGGATGTTTATATTCATATTTAAGTTGATTTTCTATAACTTTACATTTGATAATTCTATTAAACTCATAAAAAGATTTCAAATTATCAGAAATTTTATTTGGGTTATATTTAATAATTAACGGTTCCTTTAATTTTAATTTGTTTGTGACATATTTAACGGCTTCGTAACTACTGATTTTGTTTTGATCGCATATATTTACAATTTTATAGTTAAGATTTTTAGTTAAAATTTGAATAGCTATTGAAGACAAATCTTCAACATGTATTCTGTTTGGAATATAGTCTTTTTTAACTATAATTTTGTTATTACCCTCAAGATATCTAATCATGGGATGTCTTTTAGGACCGTATATACCCGCGATTCGAAAAATTGATATATTTTGATTGGTTTTTATCCATTTTTCTTCGGCATTAAGTCTAATTAGACCTCTATTATGTTTGGGATTAGGTTTAGTTTCTTCATCTATTTCTCCTTCTCCATACACTGATGTTGCAGAAAAATAGATAATTTTATTTTTATTCGATGCAATCGATTTTCCATACTTTTGAATTATTGGATCAAGACCCTCTTCATTAGGGGGGACTGTAGAAATTATATTTTCTTTACTAAGCTTTTCTGAAATATTTACAGAATCATAAAAATTAAAATAATGAATATTTTTTCTTGGCTTTGAAATATTTCTTGTAATTATAGAAACTTGAAAACCTTTTTTTAAAGCCTCTTTTGATAAAAATTGGGCAGTGTAGCCGTTTCCAAGAATTGTTAATTTGATCATTTAAAAGAATCTTATTTAAAACTTGCATTGGTAGGATTAATTAAACTAATAATAAGATGTTTATGGTGCTTCGAAGTTTTCTTCAAGCTTAAAATGGGAATTTGGTAATTCATTTGAATTGTATGCCAAAGCTGTCCCCGCAACTGTAAGTGCTTAGTAATGGTAGATGTACCACTGGAATTATTCCGGGAAGGTTACCTGAACTGTGAAGCATAAGCCAGGAGACCTGCCATAGACTGTCGCTTTGTCAGCTTCCGGGTAGAGTAGATGGCACGTGTAATATATCGTCTGGCGACTAAAAAGTTGAGGGCTTAGGCTCTTTAAATTTATTAGTTTGCTGGAGGCAATTATGATTACACGTGCGTTAATTTTACCTATAATATTAACATTTTTTTCAATTTCCATGTCATATTCTGACACCTCAAAACCATTAAGAATTACAATATATCCTTCTAAAATTAATAAAAATGTAATAGGAAGTTCAACTACTATAATTGATTATAATGAGATAAGAAAATCATCATATAAAACAATAGGTGATTTGATTTCAAAATATTCAGGCATTAATTTTGAAAATTACTACTATGGTACCGATGCAAAAACATCTGTCAGAATGAGAGGGTTTGGTGAACAAGCATCTCGTAATATACTTATTCTTGTAAATGGTATTAGATTAACTGACATGACAATGGGAGGAGCTAATTTATCAAATATAAATATTGGTGACATATATGAAATTGAGATGATTAAAGGTGGTTCAGCAGGAGTTTTATTTGGAGATGGAGCTACTGGAGGCGCGGTTAATATAATTACTAAAAATCCGAATTTTGTCAGAGATGAACTTAATTTAAAAACTTCTCTTAAATCTTTTAGTTCTAAAAGCAAATCTTTTTCTTACACCAAAAAATTAAATAACTTTGTTATTCAAAGTTTTGTTTCTGAAGAAGATACTCAAGGTTATCGTGAAAATAGTAAATTCAAGAGTGATAACTTTAATTTTGATCTATCTTTTTTAAAGGATCCAATTAACAGATATTTTGCTAAATTCAGTTATTCAGAACAATTGACGGAGATACCTGGAAATATTACTTTAACTGACTTCTATATAAGACCAAGATATTCAAGAACTCCTGAAGATTTTGGAACAGAAAAAGTAAATTCTATAAGTATTGGTTCACAAAACATATTAGATTCGGGAAATAAATTTTCTAATGTATTTAAATTTGAAGACAAAGACCAAACTACTTCAGCGCTATCTGGTGGTCGATATATATTAGCAAAAACAAATTTAGAAACGGCTACGTTTAGCTCAAAACTTATAAAAAAATACAAATTTAATAATCTAGACCTTAAATCCAAATTTGGTGTGGATTTTTTTAAATCAGATTACAGAGCTATAGGAAATAATTGGTCACAGGTAAAGTATCATAATATAGCATCTCAAAATATAATTGAACCTTTTGGAATATTTGAATTTAATCATTCATCAAATAAAAAAATTGATTATGAAATAGGGTTTCGTTACCATTATTATGAGTTGGATACAGATAATTATACTACTAAAACTAGTTTGTCTTCAGATGACAGACAAAATTATGCTTGGTCATTAGGTGCTAATTATAATTTACAAAATGGTCAAAAATTATTTTCTCATGTTTCTAGATCTTATAGATCACCAAGGTTAGATGAGATAATATCATTAATTAGTCCATCTCCTGGTCACACGCATATTGATCATCAATACTCAAATGATATTGAATTAGGATATGAATTAATTGAAAAAAAACACAGGTATAAGGCATCTATATTTAGAACATTAATCAAAAATCAAATTTATTTAAACCAGACTACTCTTAATAATGAAAATTTCGACCCATCTATTCATCAAGGTTTAGAAATTGAATTTGATCAATCTATTAATAATAATTTAAATCTTAAATCAAACGCTACGTTTATAGATTCTCATTTTACTAAAGGTATAGAAAAGGGAAATGAGACATCGTATGTTCCAAGAATTTCAGGGAATCTGTCTTTAAACTATGATTTAGATAGTTACACTGATACCTCTTTAGAATATAAGTATATGGGTAAGCAAAGATCTGGCAACGATCCTACTTATCTACTGCCAAAATCTAAGGCGTATCAAATAATAGATTTTAACGTTACTCATAAAATTAAAAGTTTTAAACTAAAAGGCTCAATTAATAATATTTTAAATAAAAAATATTATACAAATTTAATTAAAAGTGCTGCTTGGTCAGGAAATAAACCATATGCATATCCTCAACCTGGAAGAACCTTGTTTTTAGGGTTTGAAGCTACTTTTTAACAAAATTAATCTTGTTAAAATGTGAATTTAGTTTAATTAGATATTATGGATAAAAAAAGAAAGACCAACAAACTGGATAATAGAACAAATAAAACTAATTGCACCCAAAAGAAAAATTCAAATATTAGATTTTGCTAGTGGAAATGGAAGAAATAGTATTCATTTAGCAGAAAAAGATAAAATTATAACCGCTATTGATAAAGATAGTAAAAGACTGGATGACTATAGAAAGTTTAATTATATTAACACAATTTGTTTTGACCTTGAAACTGATGAAGAATGGCCTTTGAAAAATGAATATTATGACATTATTATAGTTGTAAATTATTTATATAGACCGAAAATTAAAAAATTAATTAACTTATTAAAAAATGGTGGGTATTTATTTTATGAGACGTTTTCACTAGGAAATGAAAAATACGGATCCCCTAAAAATCCAAATTTCCTTTTAAAAGATAGAGAAATTATTAATCTAATTTCTAAGCAAAACGAAATATTAAGTTATTTTAACGGCAAAGTTATTGAAGAAAAAATATCCATCAAACAAAGGTGTTTAATTAAAAAGACGTCTTAAATAAGACGCCTTTTTTTAATTTATTAATTTTAATTAATTATTGACTGCATCCTTTAATGGGCTTCCTGCCTTGAATTTAGGTTGCTTAGATGCTTTAATTTGAATTGCTTCTCCAGTTCTTGGATTTCTGCCTGTTGTAGCGGCACGATTAGCAACAGAAAAAGTTCCAAAACCGACTATGCGAACATCACCACCTGATTTAAGCGCTCCAGTTATAGATTCAAAAACACCGTCAACAGCTTTTCCGGCGTCAACTTTTGAAAGACCTGATGCTTCAGCAACACTTGCAACTAATTCATTTTTATTCATTCGTACCTCCATTAAAAGATTAAATTTCAGATATTTATAAACGATTTTAAAACATTAAACTAGTAAATAAAGCTAATTAATACAAAGATAATAATAAAAATAGTTTTACTTAGTGCGAAATATTCGCCTCATCAGTTATATTTTTATCAGTAACTGTGCCTAATTTACTTGCATCCAAAACACTTAACTCTTGAGGTAAGTGAACTAGTGAATTTTCTATTACCTGATCAATAGAATCTACAGGTATGATTTTTAATTGTTCTTTTATATTGTCCGGTATTTCAATTAGGTCTTTTTTATTGTCAATAGGTATTAAAACTGTATCTAATCCACCTCTTTTAGCCGCTAATAATTTTTCTTTTAAACCACCGATTGGAAGAACTCTACCTCTTAAAGTTATCTCACCTGTCATACCAACATTACTCTTAATCTTTATTTCTGTTAAAGCAGAAACTATACTTGTTACCATAGCGACTCCCGCTGAGGGTCCATCTTTTGGGGTAGCACCTTCTGGCACGTGAACATGTATGTCATTTTTTTCTAAATGAACAGGATTCAAACCATATGATAGGGCTCTAGATTTTATAAAAAATTCAGCTGCTTGAACTGATTCTTTCATGACATCACCCAATTTTCCAGTAGCTGAGACTTTACCTTTACCTCGTACTTTAACGGCTTCTATAGTTAACAACTCACCACCAACTTCAGTCCACGCTAACCCTGTAGTCATGCCAATAAGATTATTTTTTTCAATTTCTTGTCTTTGGTATATTGGCACACCCAATATTTCATTAATATTTTCTTTAGTAACATTTATTGATTCAGCTTCTTTTTTCTCTATTAAAGTTACCGCTTTTCTTGTCAACTTAGCTAATTGTCTTTCTAAATTTCTAACACCGGCTTCTCTTGTATATGACTGAATTATGATTTTCAGGGCTTCTTCATTAATAGAAAATTCTGTCTTTTTTAGCTTGCAATTATCCATTTGTTTTTTTATTAAATGACGCTTAGCTATCTCTAATTTTTCGTCTTCCGTATAGCCTGCAAGTCTGATTATTTCCATTCTATCAAGTAAAGCTTGAGGCATATTTAAGGTATTAGACGTTGTAATAAACAAAACTTTTGACAAATCATAATCAATTTCAAGATAATGATCCTGAAAAGTTTTATTTTGTTCAGGATCTAAAACTTCTAAAAGTGCAGAAGAAGGATCGCCCCTATAATCATTACCTAATTTATCTATTTCATCTAATAAAAATAAAGGGTTAATTGCAGAGGCTTTTTTCATACCGTGAACTATTTTTCCAGGTAAGGAGCCAATATATGTTCTTCTATGTCCCCTTATTTCAGCCTCATCCCTAACTCCACCTAAAGCCATTCTAATATATTCTCTTCCTGTAGCCTCTGCGATTGACTTTCCCAGAGAAGTTTTACCAACCCCTGGTGGTCCAACCAAACATAAAATTGGACCTTTAATCTCTTTAGTTCTCTTTTGGACAGCCAAAAATTCGATTACTCTATCTTTTACTTTTTCTAATCCATAGTGATCATTATCTAAGATTTCTCTAGCTTTGAGTATATCAGATTTCACCTTATTAGTTTTTGTCCATGGAATTGACACTAACCAATCAATATATGATCTTACAACTGTGGCTTCAGCGCTCATAGGGCTCATGTTTTTTAATTTTTTTAATTCTGATAATGCTTTATCTTTTGCTTCTTTTGATAACTTACCTTTATTTATTTTTCCTTCAATTTCATCAAACTCATTTTTTCCATCTTCAGATGAACCAAGCTCTTTTTGAATAGCTTTTAACTGCTCATTCAAATAATATTCACGTTGAGTTTTTTCCATTTGGGTTTTAACACGGCTTCGTATTTTTCTTTCAGAACTTAAGGTTTCAATCTCGTTTTTAATTTTTGTTATTAAACTTTCTACTCTTTCAATAGGATTAATCATTTCAAGAAAAGATTGTTTCTCTTCAATGTTAAAAACTAAATTATTAATGATTGTATCTGTTAATGTGGCTGGATCCTGTATTTCGGAAATTGAGGACAAGGTTTCAGAGCTTATTTTTCCATTTAGTTTAGCATACCTTTCAAACAAATCTAATAAATTTGTAGTTGTTTCATTACCACCAACTAATTTATCTTGTTTTTTTAATAATATTGCATCCGTACTTAAATAACCTTCTGATATATTAATTTTTTTTACAATACATCTAGATTTGCCTTCAACCAATACTTTTACTGTACCATCAGGAAGCTTGAGCATCTGAAGAATATTGCCAATAGTACCTACTTTATATAAATCTTTTTCTTTAGGGTCTTCAATTGATGGTTTTTTTTGAGTTAGTAAAACTATTTCTTTGTTTTCTTCCATAACTGCTTCAATTGCTTTTATAGATTTTATTCTTCCAACAAATAGAGGAGCTATCATATGAGGAAATATAACTATGTCTCTGAGAGGTAGTATTGGGTACGCAGTATTAGTCAAGACAATATCCTTTTTATTAGTTAATAGATATTTAAATGATATTTTTTTTTAAAACTTCAAGCTAAAATGATTTTTTATAAAGGATTATTTATTTCTTTTGATTTTTTTTCATGTACTAAAATAGGTTTGCTGCCATTCAGTATGACTTCTTCATTTATAACAACTTCATTTATATCTGGTTCAGAAGGAAGTTCAAACATGGTATCCATTAAAATATTTTCAATAATTGACCGTAAACCTCTAGCACCAGTCTTCAAATTTATAGCCTTTTGTGCAACAGCTCTAAGCGCCTTTTCTCTAAATTCAAGTTTTGTATTTTCCATTTCAAAGAGTTTTTGATATTGCTTTACCAAGGCATTTTTTGGTTTTGTCAAGATAGTTACTAAAGCATCTTCGTCAAGATCCTCTAGAGTTGCTAAGACAGGAAGACGACCGATAAACTCAGGAATAAGTCCATATTTAACTAAATCTCCAGGCTCTACATTTTTTAAAACATCAGAACTGGAAATATCTTGTGAATTAACTATTTCTGCACCAAATCCAATTGATGATCCTTTATTTCTATTGGCAATTAACTTGTCTAAACCTGCAAAAGCTCCACCACATATAAAAAGTATATTAGTTGTATCCACCTGAAGAAACTCTTGTTGAGGATGTTTTCTTCCACCTTGTGGGGGCACAGCTGCTATTGTACCTTCCATAATTTTGAGTAGAGCTTGCTGAACCCCTTCACCACTTACATCTCTTGTTATCGAAGGATTCTCAGATTTTCTTGAAATTTTATCAACCTCATCGATATAAACAATTCCTTTTTGAGCTCTTTCAACATTATAATCTGAGGCTTGTAATAATTTAAGAATTATATTTTCTACATCTTCCCCTACATAACCAGCTTCAGTTAAAGTGGTTGCATCAGCCATTGTAAAAGGAACATCAAGGATTTTAGCCAAAGTTTGTGCCAGTAAAGTTTTTCCGCATCCAGTAGGTCCTACTAACAGTATGTTTGACTTGGAAATTTCAATATCATTCATATCCAATGTATTAGTTAATCTTTTATAATGGTTATGGACAGCTACAGACAAAACTCTTTTAGCCTTTGTTTGACCAATTACGTAATCATCTAATATTTTACATATTTCGGCAGGTGATGGTATTCCTTCTTTATTCTTGGTGATGGAGGATTGGTGCTCTTCTTTAATAATATCCATACATAATTCAACACATTCATCACAAATGAATACAGTCGGTCCTGCAATTAACTTTTTAACTTCGTGCTGACTTTTTCCACAAAATGAACAATATAGAGTTGTTTTATTCTTCCCTTCATTTTTTTGTTCATCCATGTTACCACCTCATTTTTTGTATTTGCATCTTATTATTCTATAGATTTCTTTTAAAATGCAATATCTAAAATATTTTATTAATTTTATTTAACATTTGGTCTTTTATCAACAACTTCGTCTATCAAACCAAGCTTAAGTGCATCTTCAGGGGATAAGAATGTATCTCTATCCATTAATGTTTCAATTTCTGCAATTTTCTTGCCAGAATGTTTAACATAAATCCCATTCAACCTAGTTCTTAGATTGATTATTTCTTTTGCGTGAATTTCTATATCAGTAGCTTGACCCTGAAAACCTCCTGATGGTTGATGCGTCATTATTCTTGCATTAGGTAAGCAATATCTTTTTTTTTCAGCACCTGCAGTTAATAATAAAGAACCCATACTAGCAGCTTGACCAATACACACAGTGGATACGTCAGGTCTTATATATTCCATTGTGTCATATATGGACAATCCTGAGGTTACGACACCTCCAGGAGAATTAATATACATGGATATATCTTTTTTTGGATTTTCAGCTTCTAGAAATAATAATTGAGCACATACTAATGAAGCAATATTATCATCGATTGGCCCAACAAGAAAAATTATCCTTTCTTTTAAAAGTCTAGAATATATGTCGTAAGATCTCTCCCCTCTACTTGTTTGTTCAACAACCATAGGAACAAGAGCCCCATTTTCTTTTGTTGATTTAAATGAATTAGAAAAATTTTCAAACATATTAACGATAACTCCTTATTTCTTTGTTTTAGTATCTACTTTTTGAACTTTTTTACTTACTTTATTTTTAGTTGATTTTTCAACATTATTTTTATTAACTAATTTGTTTGATTTTTTGGCCTTAACTGCTTCTTTATTCAAATCAAGTTCCTCTTGTTCGTATAGCTCTTCAACAGAAACAACCTTTTCTTTAGTAATTGCTAATTCTAAAATGAAATCTATGATTTTATCTTCAAAAATTGGCCCTGATAATTGCTGTTGAGCGTCAGGGTTGTTTTTAAAATAATCCATAACTTGTTTTTCTTGTCCAGGGTATTTTTGTATTTCTTTCATCATTGCATTTCTAGTGTCTTCTTCTTCAACTTTTATATTATTTTTTCTACCTATTTCAGATAATAGAAGACCGAGTCTCACTCTTCTTTTTGCTATTTCAGAAGCGTCTTGTTTTTCTTCTTTTTTCATTCCCTTATCAGCTTCTGGTACCTGGCCCTCTTCATCAGTGTTAGACGTATCATCCGGTTTTGCATTTGGGTTCATGGCTTTACATATATTATTATATTCTTCTTTTTCTAGAGTTTCTGGTAGATCAAATGATACAGTATCAGCTAGTTTATCAAGTATTTGCCTTTTAGACTTTTCTCTGCTAGCCTGATCATGTTGCTTAGTTATTTGATCTGAAACTGCAGATTTCAGAGATTTTAAATCTTCCATACCTAAAGTCTTGGCAAATTCGTCATTAATAACCAACTCAATATCTTCTTTAATTTCATTTATAATTGTTTCAAAAACAGCTTTTTTCCCAGATAAATTTTTAGCTTGGTAATCTTCTGGAAAAGTCACTTCAACATTTACTTTTTTTCCAACTTCACATCCTAATAAACCGTCTTCGAAACCGGGAATGAAAGAATTAGACCCAAGTTTCAAGTTATGACCCTTTGCTTCTCCTCCATCAAAAGCAATACCATCAACTTTCCCTAAAAAATCAATGACGACTGTATCTCCATTTTTTGCAGGTCTAGCTTTTTCAATTTTTTTAGTCCCAATATTTTCTTTAGATATTTTTTCTACAGCATCATTCACTTCTTTTTCAGTAACCTTAACTGTAGGCTTAATTATTTCTAAACTTGACAAGTCAGGTATTTCAAATTCAGGCATTATTTCGACAGAAAATTTTGCTTTGAGATCTTCACCTTCTTCAAACGATATAATTTCTATTTTTGGTTGCGATGAAGGAGTAAGTTTGTTTTTTTCCATAGTATCTTTAGTTGCGTTGTCAACAGATTCTCTTACAACCTCGCCCAAAACCTGTTTGCCAAATCTATTTTTAACAACTGAAACAGGAACTTTTCCAGGCCTAAATCCAGGCAGATTAGCCTCTTTAGCTATATTTTCAAGTTTTACATCTACTAGTTTGTTTATCTCTGAATTAGTAATAACAACTTCAAATTCACGTTTAAGACCTTCAGATAAAGTTTGCGTAATAGCCATATCAGTATAATACCCCTTAAAAAACTAAAAGATTTGAATCTTAAATTTGGTGCGGGCGAAGGGACTTGAACCCCCACACCTTTCGATACAAGAACCTAAATCTTGCGCGTCTACCAGTTCCGCCACGCCCGCAAAAAATTATTTTAAAAACAACAAAATAAATAGCTAACTTACGAATGACCAAAGGTCAAGTTAGAATGATTAGAAATTTAGATGGGGCGAGTGACCGGCTTCGAACCGGCGACCTCAGGTACCACAAACCCGCGCTCTAACCAACTGAGCTACACCCGCCATATTGAATAAAATTACTAGACTTCATTAAAATACTTTATTTTCATAATACGACTGTATAAGTATTTAATATTACAAAATTAATCAAGGTTTTATTAAATGAACAAATTTCACCATATTGCTGATAGAAACAATAATCTTGGAACAGAAACAGCTTTCACGGTTTTGGCGAAAGCAAATAAATTAGCCTCAGAAGGAAAAAATGTTATTAATCTTGGGATTGGTCAACCTGATTTTGAAACTCCTGAACATATAGTAGAAGCAGGAATAAAAGCACTTAAAGATGGTCATCATGGATATACTCAATCTATAGGTATTCCTCAATTAAGAGAAGCTGTTTCAAATGACATTAATAGGAGACATAAAGTTCAAGTTTCTCCTGATAATATTCTCATAGTACCTGGTGGGAAAGTGATTATATTTTTCTCTGCTATGCTAATGGGAGAAAAAAATAAGGAAATTTTATACCCTAATCCTGGATTTCCAATCTATGAGTCCGCAATCAATTATTCTGGAGCTAAGGCGGTTCCATATAAATTAAGTGAGAATAAGGGCTTTTCTTTTTCAGCAGAAGACATTCTTAAGAAAATTAATCAGAATACAAGCCTAATTATTATAAACAGTCCCGCAAATCCTACTGGAGGCGTCGTTCCAAAGTTTGAACTTGAAAAACTTGCAAAGGGGTTAGAAAAATTTCCGAATGTTGTATTAATGAGTGATGAGATTTATGATCAATTTTGTTTTGGAGATATTAATTTTACATCAATGTTAAAATTTCCTGAAATTAAAGATAGACTCATAATTTTAAATGGTTGGTCTAAAACTTATGCTATGACCGGATGGCGCCTAGGATATGGTATTTTTCCTAAAAGACTTTATGAAATTGCTGAAAAATTAGCTGTAAATATTCATTCATGTGTAAATGCCAGTGCTCAATATGCAGCACTAGAGGCTTTAACAGGACCTCAAGAATGTGTTAAAGAAATGAATCAAGCTTTCAAAAAAAGAGCTACACTAATGTTTACAAAGTTAAATGAAGTCAAAGGATTAAATTGTCAAAAACCTAATGGTGCATTTTATTGTTTTCCCAACATAAGTGATACAAATAAAAATTCAATGGAGGTTCAAAATTTATTATTAGATAAAATAGGAGTTGCAACCGTAGCTGGAACTTCATTTGGCAAATATGGAGAAAATTACATAAGATTGTCTTGTGCAAATTCTAATGATGCAATTGAAGAAGCAATATCGAGAATGAAAAATATATTTTAAAAATAGTTGCTTAATTTTTAAGCATTTTTTTCTAATATCATTTAAGTTTGTAAATACAATTTTGTCTCAATGTATTTAGGTTATAAATATTTAATTATAGAGGTATTAATATGAAAAAAATTGAAGCTATAATCAAACCTTTTAAACTTGATGAAGTAAAAAATTCACTTTCCTTAATCGGTATTCAAGGTTTAACAGTTTACGAAGCCAAAGGCTTTGGAAGACAAAAAGGTCATACTGAACTTTACAGAGGTGCAGAGTATGTAGTTGATTTTTTGCCTAAAGTTAAAATCGAAATAATTGTAGATGATGAACTTGTAGAACCCGCAATTGAATGCATAGAGCAATCGGCTAAAACAGGCAGAATTGGTGACGGTAAAATTTTCATATCATCTATAGATCAAGCTATTCGTATTAGAACGGGTGAAAAAGGTAATGAAGCAATTTAAAATTTACATGGAGTTATTATAATGTCAGATGCAAAATCTATATTGAATATGATTAAAGAAAAAGAAATACAATTTATTGATCTTCGGTTTACTGATCCAAGAGGTAAAATGCAACATTTATCTCAACATGTAAGCACTATAGACGAAAAAAGCTTGGCTGAAGGTTTTATGTTTGATGGTTCATCCATAGCAGGCTGGAAAGCTATAAACGAATCTGACATGAAACTAATGCCTGATTGTACCAGAGGCATTGTCGATCCTTTCTTCTCTCAACCTACTTTATCAATTTTCTGTGATGTTTTGGATCCAATTTCCGGTAAACCTTATGAAAGAGATCCAAGATCAACAGCTAAACAAGCTCTTGAATATCTAGGTTCTATTGGAGTTGGTGATACAGCATATTTTGGTCCTGAACCTGAATTTTTTGTTTTTGACGATGTTAAATATGAAGCTGAAATGAATAGTTCTTTTTATAAAATAGATTCGTCAGAAGGTCCTTACAATTCTGGTAAAAGTTTTGAAGAAGGCAATATGGGACATAGGCCAGGTATTAAAGGTGGTTACTTTCCGGTACCACCAGTTGATTCAGCACAAGATTTAAGAAGTGAAATGGTTCTATCATTAGTTGACATGGGTGTTCCAATGGAAAAACATCACCACGAAGTGGCACCATCACAGCATGAATTAGGAATGATGTTTGGTACACTTATTGACACAGCTGATAATGTACAATTGTATAAGTATGCAGTGCATAACGTAGCTCATTCTTTTGGTCAAACAGCAACTTTCATGCCTAAACCTGTTTCAGGTGACAATGGCACAGGGATGCATGTTCATCAATCTATTTGGAAGGATGGTAAACCTTTATTTGCTGGTGATAAATACGCCCAACTTTCAGAAAATTGTTTGTATTATATAGGAGGTATTATAAAGCATGCAAAAGCTATAAATGCATTTACTAACCCTTCAACAAACTCCTATAAAAGATTAATACCTGGGTTTGAAGCTCCTGTAATTCTAGCATATTCAGCTAGAAATAGATCTGCTTCTTGCCGTATCCCATTTACTGATAGTCCTAATGGGAAAAGAGTTGAAGTTAGATTTCCTGATGCTACAGCTAACCCTTACCTAGCATTTTCTGCAATGTTAATGGCTGGATTAGATGGAATACAAAACAAAATCGATCCAGGAGCTGCTATGGATCAGGATTTGTATGAACTACCTGCAAGCGAACTGTCAAGCATACCAACTGTATGTGGTTCACTCAGAGAAGCATTAGACGCACTTGCTAATGATATGTCCTTTTTAACTAAAGGTAACGTTTTCACTGAAGATCAAATAGAAGCTTATATTGACCTCAAAATGGAAGAAGTAGTTCAGTTTGAACACGCTCCACATCCAGTTGAGTTTAAGATGTATTACTCAAGTTAATTAAAAATATTAAAAAACCCAACTTAAGTTGGGTTTTTTCTATCAAAATAATAAAATTATTGCTAGATATCGCAACAATATGTTTTTATTATACTATATATCATGTTTAAAAAATGAATAAAAGTTTATTAGATAATAATTATAACGCTGCTGAAATTGAAATTTTAGAAGGTTTAGAACCCGTACGCCATAGACCTGGGATGTATATCGGTGGTATAGATAACAATGCCTTACATCACTTGGCGATTGAAATAATTGATAATTCTATGGATGAAGTAGTTGCTAAACACGCAACTGTTATAGATGTAAAACTATCAGACGATAATATACTCACCATCTCCGATAATGGTAGAGGGATTCCAATTGATAGCCATCCAAAGTTTAAAAATAAATCAGCATTAGAAGTTATAATGACGACACTCCATTCAGGAGGTAAGTTTTCAAATAAAAATTATGCCACATCTGGTGGTCTTCATGGAGTTGGAGCTTCAGTTGTAAACGCACTTTCTTCTTTTATGAAAGTTGATGTTATTCGAAAAGGTATGCTTTACACTCAAGAGTTTTCAAAAGGTTTACCAACTACGAAACTCAATAAAATTGTGTCTAAAAAAAAACACACTGGAACTTCAATTTCGTTTAAACCAGACACGAGTATATTTGGAGAAAATAATTTATTAAATCCTGACAAGCTCTTCAAAATTTTAGAATATAAAGCCTATCTTTTTGGTGGTGTACAAATAAATTGGCAATGTGAAGCTTCTTTGCTTAAAGGAAATACTATAACACCGAATACCAAAAAATTACGTTATGTCAATGGTATAATAGAATATATTCAATTTAAAACTTCTACAATTCCAATGTTTACATCATCTACTTTTCATGGAAAGGTGAAAATTGAGGATGAATCTGTTGAATGGGTAATCGCTTGGCTTGCCCATGGTCAATTAAGTTTTATTGAAACATTTTGCAATACTGTTCCAACGCCTCTTGGTGGTAGTCATGAATTGGGCTTTAGACATGCTTTAACAAAAGGCATAAGAAATTTTGCAGATATTAAAGGCTTTAAAAAAGCTAGCGAGCTTATTTATGATGATTTAATAAATTCAACAGGTTCTATTTTATCCATTTTTATAAAAAATCCTCAGTTTCAGGGGCAAACAAAGGAAAAGCTTGTAAATTTATCTAGTACTAAACTTGTAGAAATTGCAATAAAAGATAGATTTGAAACTTGGTTGTCTAACGACCTTTCATTAGGTGAATCAATATTAAATAGAGCAATTGAGAATTACGAAGAAAGAAAAAGAAAGAAAAAAGAAAAGGATATTTCAAGAAAAACAATAACAAAAAAAATTCGTCTACCTGGAAAATTAGCAGATTGCACTAGTGATAAATTTGAAGAGTCTGAGCTTTTTATTGTAGAAGGTGATAGTGCTGGTGGATCAGCTAAACAAGCTAGAGAAAGAGTTACGCAGGCAGTTCTACCACTCAAAGGTAAAATATTAAATGTTGCTAGTGCTTCAAATGAAAAAATGTCTCAAAACCAAGAAATCAGTGATTTAAAGCAAGCAATAGGAATGGAACAATTAAAGTCAAATAGTTTACAAAATTTAAGATATAATAAAATTATAATAATGACAGATGCAGATGTTGATGGAGCCCATATAGCTGCACTCCTATTAACTTTTTTCTATAATTACTTTCCTGAAATAATAGAAAAAGGTCACTTGTACCTTGCCCAACCACCACTTTATAGGATCACATATAACGGACAATCTCATTATGCCCAAACAGAAGAAAGAAAAAATGAGATTGCAAAAATAAAATTTTCTGGAAAAGGAATTATTAGTAGATTTAAAGGTTTAGGAGAAATGCCTCCTTCACAATTAAAAGAAACAACAATGTCTCCTAAAACAAGAAAACTTTTAAAAGTTACTGTTCCTAAAAGAAGTATTGAAGAAGCTGATCAAAGAAGATTAGTTGACGAGTTAGTAAACATATTGATGGGGAAAAAACCTGAACTTAGGTTTAAATATATTCAAGAAAATGCTAATTTAGTTAATAACTTTGATATTTAGATTATATAACTTTGAAATAGTTTAATTTGACTTTTAATTAATATAAGTAAATACATTATAATTTTAGTTAAGGAATAGATGTGAATTTTGAAGAACTAAGCTTATGTAAGGAAATTATATCTTCCATTAATGAAAAAGGTTATAAAAATCCCACAGAAATTCAAAAAGAAGCTATTCCACATATTTTAATGGGTAGAGACATACTAGGTTGCGCACAAACAGGGACAGGAAAAACTGGTTCGTTTATTATGCCTTTAGCTGAAATATTAAGTAGTGGAAAATCAAAGTCTAGAATGCCTAGATCACTTATTTTAGCACCGACCAGAGAATTAGCTATGCAAGTAGCTGAGGAATTTAATTTTATTAATAAGTTTCTTAAACTACAAATGGCATTATTAATTGGTGGCGTGTCATTCACAGAGCAAGATAATAAATTGGCAAAGGGTGTAGATGTACTTATTGCAACCCCTGGTAGACTTATAGATCATATGGAAAGAGGTAAAGTAATAATAAAAGACGTTAAAATACTTATAATTGATGAAGCTGATCGAATGTTAGATATGGGTTTTATCCCAGATATTATGAAAATAAATAAATTATTACCAAGAATTAGACAAACATTGTTTTTTTCTGCAACTCTCTCTAATGAAATAAGAAAAATTGGAAAAAATTTACTAATTAATCCAAAAGAAATAACAATAAACCCTTATTCATCAACTTCTTCAAATATAGATAGTTATTTTTTTAACGCTTATAATAAAAATAAATTAGACGATCTAAAAATATTATTAAATATAGATTTATTTAAAAGCGCAGTCATATTCTGTAATAAAAAAAATAATGTTGATAAAGTTAATACATTTTTAAAAAAAAATAATTATAAAACCGTTTGTCTTCATGGAGACATGGATCAAAGTTCAAGAACTAATTCTCTTGAAAAATTTAAAAATAAGTCTGCAGATATTCTTGTTGCATCTGATGTCGCAGCAAGAGGAATAGACATAAAAGATTTAAGTCATGTTTTTAATTATGATGTCCCAAACAATCCTGAAGATTATGTTCATCGTATTGGAAGAACTGGAAGAGCAGGAAAAAAAGGTAAGGCATATACTATCTTCAATGAAGATGATGAAAAAAATATTTTATTAATAGAAAAACTTATCAAAAAGAAAATTAAAATACTTAATGTAACAGATATAAATTTAAAAAAACAAAAGCAAAATATGGATCATTTAAAATTAAAAACAGATCCAGATAAGAAAAACTCTAAAAAGAATTTTAGCAATACATTTTTACCTATTGAAAATTTTCTTAATTTTAAAGATAGTGGTCAAATCCCTGATTTTTTAAAAAAAAAATCAGTTTAAGGCTTTTTCAATAATCTCAGACAAATCAATTGAAGGCTTTTGATTAAAAATATTCTTCAGAACCTTCCTTATTTTATTTTTTCTATCCTCATTATATTTTTTAAACCTTGTAAGTGGTAATATTAATCTAGCTGCTACTTGAGGATTTATTTTGTCAATAATACTTATTTTTTCAGATATAAAGTTATAGCCGGAGGAATCTTCAGCGTGAAAAAGTAAAATATTTTCCTTTTGGAAAGTACCTAAAACAGATCTTAGTTTATTCGGGTTCTTAATATCAAATAATTTATGTTCCATTAACACCTTAATATGATTAATTCCCTCTGTGTCTAAATTAAGAGACGACATCATTTCAAACCATTTTTCTAATACTAAATCATTATCACTCCATTTCAGATAAAAATCATTTAAGTACTCTAATGCAATTTTGTTATTACTTAAACATAAGGACTTTAAGCCAGTAATCGAAAGAGTCATATTATCACTTTTTGCTATTTTTTTTGCGATTTTTATTCCTATTTTACTATTTATCAAAACTAAATAATTTAGTATTTTTTCTAGTAAAGCTCTTTCTCCCTCAAATTTTTTCTTATCAATCTTACTTTCAAAAATAATAGATGCTAAATTTTCTAGTGTACCTTGTAAGTTTTTAGCGATTGACTTTATAAGATCTATTTTTTGCAAGTAAACATCAATTGGATCTGCAATATCTAGTAAATTTTCATATGAATCTCTTGAAGGAAGTTCAAGAAAAAGTGCCATTAAAGAAAAATTAATTTTTTTATCCAATAATAAGGCTCTTAATGATAAAGAAAGAAATTTAATTGTAGATTTATTAAAATAACAATCTAAATATAAATTTTGAATAGCATCCCATCTATTATAAGAATCATTGTCAAATTTAAGTATATGAATATATTCATTTATTTTTAAGTCAGTTTTTAATTTAACCGGAGCTGAGAAACCTCTTAAAAGTGATGGGGTTAAGTTAGTGTTGTTTGTTATAACTTTAACATTATCTTCACTTTCAGTTAATAAATACACATGTTCATAGTTAAAGTCTGAATTATTTAGTTTAAATTTAACAAAAACTCCATTCTCATCTATAAATGATATTCTTATCGGAATTGGTAAACGGCTTTTTTTGTTATTAATCAGTTGAGAAATATTTAGAGTAATTCCAGAATCGTTTATCTCTCTTTTGATATCTAAATTTGGTGTTCCTGATTGAGAATACCATTTTTTAAATACTGTTAAATCTAATTCACTACCTTTAGTAAGGGCCTCTATAAAGTTTTCGCAAGTAACTGCCTTGCCGTCATAACTTTCGAAGTAAACATCCATTCCTTTTCTATAGAGTTTTTCTCCTAGATAATTAAATATCATCCTAATAATCTCTGCACCTTTTTCATAAACAGTCGGTGTATAAAAATTATTAATTTCAATATATTTTTCTGGCCTTATTGGATGACTGTTTGACCCAGCATCTTCTGGAAATTGTATAGATCTCAATAGTGAAACATCTTCAATTCTTTTAACTCCTTTATGATTCATATCAGCAGAAAACTCTTGGTCTCTAAAAACTGTTAATCCTTCTTTAAGAGTCAATTGGAACCAATCTCTACAAGTAACTCTATTTCCAGTCCAGTTATGAAAATACTCATGTGCAACGATGGCTTCAATATTTTTAAAATCCCTATCGGTAGCAGTTTTATTGTCGGCAAGGACAAATTTTGAATTAAAAATATTTAAACCTTTATTTTCCATTGCTCCCATATTGAAATGACTTACTGCGACTATCATAAAAGTATTCAAATCATATTCTAATCCGTATTTTTTCTCATCCCAACGCATAGCATTTTTTAGACTTTGCATTGCAAATTTTGTAAGAGGTTTATTTCCAATTTCAGTAAAAATTTTAAGAATAATTTTTTTATTTGAAAAAGTTGTAAAATTAGACTCATAAAATTCTAAATTACCAACAACTAAGGCAAATAAATATGAGGGTTTTGGAAAAGGATCATGCCATACTTTGAAATGTCTTTTATTATTGTTTTTTACAGCACCTTCATCGATCAAATTTCCATTTGAAATTATTGTATTAAACCTGCTTGATGATTCAATTTTAACAGTGAATACGCTCAAACAGTCAGGTCTGTCTGGAAACCATGTTATTTTTCTAAATCCTTCTGGTTCACACTGAGTACAAAACATGTTATTGCTTTCATATAATCCTTCTAAAGACGAGTTATCTTTAGGAAATATTTTAACTTCAGTAACAATTTTTAAAGAGTTAGTCTTACTTGGGATAGAAATTGAAACAACTTCATTAATTTTTTTTAAGTTATCAATTTTAATACTTTTAGACTTTGTTTCGTTAATAATTAATAAAAACTTGTTAGTAATTAAATTTACTCCATTTAATTCTAACATTTCTTTCAAACTAGAGTTTTCAATTAGATCAGATTTATTTTTTTTGAATGTGATTGCTGATTTTACAATTGTAAAATTATCAAAAATAAAAATTTCTATAAAAGTATTTTCAGGCAACCATAATAGAGGCTTGTAATCTGTACGCTTTTTTATAAGCGGCATCATAATAAATTTATTAACTTTCTCTTGTAGTAGTGTAAGCCAAGTTTGAATGTTCTTCGCAATAAGGTCTTCCTGGCATTATTGAAGTACCACAAAAAGAAAAACCAGGCAGTTTAGGATCTCCAATTGGCCAACAGCATCTGTTTCGAGACCACTCAACTTCTCTAAGTAAAATTTTGAGAGGAAGTTCTTTACTTGTTTCAAGATTAGAGACATCTTGATTCTTTCTTGGATCCCCAGATTTTGAAATTGGTGAATTTCTTTTTGGTAAACCTAGCCTATGTGCCTTTCCTGCAATAGCATTTCTTGAAACACCTAATTCAAGTCCTATTTTAGTTATAGGTAAGCCTTCATCCCATAACTTTTTTAATTTTCCTAATTGTTTTTCGTCCCAAACTGAATTATTTTCCATGAATTATCCTATAATTTACCATAGCTTTAAAAAACGACCTACTAAATCGGTCTGACTTTCTATCATATATTTACCGTAATGGATAGAGCGACCTAAAGATTTAGCATGCTTTAATAATTCAGTCTCTTCAGGTTGCATAATAATATCAGCGATTACAGAATTCGGGGAACTATTATTAACATTAAAAGGCAATTTATCTGTTTGCTTAAGGCCTAAACTTGTTGCATTTATTATAATGTCACTGTCAATTAATGTATAATCACTTTCTGGGAAAACTTCTACTTTTAAGAGGTTAGATTTTGAATGTATTTTGTTCTTCAAATGAATAGCTTTATTTATATCTCTATTAATCAACTTTAAAGATTTTATATGCTCATTAACTAATGAAGCCCCAATTGAAACAGCCGCACCACCAGCTCCAAAAAGACAAACGTTTTTATTTTTTAGAGAATAATTTTGTTTAATAAAACCATTAACAAACCCTTGACCATCAAAGTTGTCACCAATTAAGTTTCTATCATTATCAAATTTAATCCAATTTACAGCGCCTGTGAATTTTGCATCTGACTCTAAATAATCACATAATTTTGTAATATTAGTTTTGTGAGGAATTGTTACAGTCATCCCTTTAAAATTCTTAATAGCTTTTAATGAACTTAAAACATTTTCTAAATTATCATCATTTAAATGAATTGGTATCATGACCGCATCAATATTTTTATTTTTAAATATAGAAGTAAATATTGTAGGTGCTTTTACATGATTAATAGGGTCAGCAAGGCATCCATAAATCTTAGTTGTTCCTAACATTTATTATTCTTGTTCTAGTTTTTTAAAATGTAAAGATGCAGAGTTTATACAATAGCGTAATCCCGTCGGTTTAGGTCCATCTGGAAAAACATGCCCTAAATGTGCATTACATTTTAAACAGTGAACTTCTGTTCTTTGCATAAAAAAAGAATTATCCAAGGATTTACCAATTACATCCTCTGATACAGGTTTATAAAAAGCAGGCCAACCTGAACCAGAATCATATTTCGTTTTACTTGAAAAAAGGACTGTGTCACAACATATACACTTATAATCCCCTTTATCTTTTTTATCCCAATATGCACCAGAAAATGCTGGTTCTGTTCCATGGTTTTGTGTAACTCTATATTGTTCGTCATTTAGATTTTTATTTATATTGACCATAATTAGGACCTTGTTTATTTAATCATTTAATTTAATATTTATTTCATTTTAACAAAATTAAGACTTAAATGATATCATTTTTAGAACTAAGAATCTTTTTTACAAAAATAATTCTAAAAAAAAAGGTAATCCAACATAATGCACCAAAAATATATGCAATATAATCTATGAATTCATGAAATAATAACATTGATGTGAAGCAAATAATTGTCTCAAAACCTTCTGTAATTCCTCCTGAATAAAAAAAAGACTTTTTATGCCCATCTGAAATTGAAATTTTATTCTTTTCTATAATCCATGCAGAAGCTAAAAAAGTTGTTTGTGTTGCAACAAAGCTTAATAATAAAAAACATATAGAATAAGAATAATTTAAATCTAGAAAAATAAAGGCAATAGGAAATAACGAATAAAATATGAAATCTAAGATAATGTCGTAAAAAGCACCAATATCAGTTTCACCATTTAAACGTGCAATTGCTCCGTCTAATCCATCAAACAATCTATTTAAAAATAAGAAAATAATAGCTAATAGAAATAACGAATTCACAATAAAGTAAAAACAGCAAAGGCCAAAAAAAAATCCAGCGAAAGTTACAAAATTTGCTTTAAAACCAAATTTTATCAATAATTTTGCTATTTCATTTAAAGTTGGCTTTAAAAACTTATTTAACTCAGTATCAAACATTTAAAAGGGTGTCATGCTTAATTCATAACTTGTTTAGGAATAATAAACAATTGCTTAGGATAGATTAAATCAGGATTTATAATTTTATTTTTATTAAGTTTAACTATATCAATGTAACGGTTTCCTACTCCTAGTCTTTGATAAGCTATATTCCAGAGTGCATCCCCTTTTTGTACTACCACAAAAGTTTTTCCATTAGCATTTTGAATAATTTTGCCACTAATAATTATTGAATTTTCACTTAAAACTTTACCATCCTTTCCTAATAAAACAGCAAAAACTTTCTGCTTACCAGCTATAAGCTTACCAGGTATAGATAAAGCCCATTCATCATTTATAATCTTAGTAGAAGACGTTTCTTTTCCAGTAAACCCCGCATTAATTTGAACTCCATTATGGGCTCTGCCTGATAAAACTAATTGTCCTACCTTAGTATCGTGAGTTATTGCCAAAATTGCTATGTATGGATCTCTTTGATCCTCAATAATGTTTTTTTCTTGTTTATTAATTTCCTTATTATCATCTAAACTTGGAGATTGTATTACCTTAGCTCCGAGTTTTCCTTCACTATCAATTATTGCGACTATTGGAATATCATTTTTAGCGCCTGTTACATTGATAGCAACAGACTTGTTTGCAATTATTACTTTTTTATCGTTAGTAGTTTGTCGAAAAGATAAAAAATATTCACCACTCTCTAGCTGTTTTTCAGGAACAGCAACAAAATCACCAATTTTGTCACTAGTAGTTACAGCAATGACTTTTGAACCAGATATTATTTCAACTTTAGAATTTGGTAAACCTTTGCCAGCAATAACAAGACTTCCATCTGGCCTAACTCTAATAACTTCAAGCTTGATAGTTTCCGCTGCCTGCTTTCTTGTAGGCTTAACTTCTATTGGTTTAGCATCAACTACTTCTTTAACTAAAGGGACTATTACTTCTTTTTTATCTTCCGTGTCTGATTGATCAAAAACCACTAATAAAGCTATCGTTGCTAGTATTGTTCCTATTAACAAAAAATAAATTACTTTTGAAAATTTCATAAAAAAAGCCTTAGGTTAATTAACTGTGTTACAGTAAATTAATTACTAGCAATAATATATAAATTTTTAATTATTTGTAACAAATTTGGAGTTGTCTTGAAAAAAAATATTTGTGTTTTTGGCGGATCTGTTTCTGGTAAAAATATAGAAAATAAAGAAACAGCAGAAATTATTGGGAAAATAATTGCTAATAATAACTTTAATATAGTTTTTGGTGGTGGTGAAAATGGTATAATGGGAGCAGTTGCTCAATCAGCAATTAATTATGGTGCTTCAACTACAGGTATTATTCCAAGTTTTTTATTACAAAAAGATCTTTTACATTCAGGACACTCAAAAAAGTTTAATACTGAACTAGTTAGAACAGAGACAATGCATCAACGAAAAAAAATGATGTATGACAAGTCTGATGGTTTTTTAGTTTTACCAGGAGGAATTGGAACATTAGACGAATGTTTTGAGGTATTAACTTGGTGTCAGTTAAATCAAATTAAAAATAAAAATGTTGGCATAATTAATTTTAAAGGTTACTGGGATCCGCTCATTAATTTAATAAATCATATAATTAATGAAGAATTTATGGGAATAAATAATTTAAATTATTTTCAAGAAATAAAAAATTTAAATACTCTAAAAAGTTTTTTGAAAAACATTTAAATAATTTAATATTTTATGTATGTATAATTATTAATTTTATACTAATTTTTACAATTAATTTAAAAACAACATTAACAATGTTTTATAAGGGAAAAAGATGCTAGATTTAATGAAAATAGCTACAACTGAATCTGAAGGTGGTGATTTAAAATCTTACCTAAATAATCTATATCAAGAAACTGAAATAAGACCTATTGGTTACCCAAAAGCAACAGTTTGGAAAGGTGGAAAGCATGACGGAATCGTAAACCCAATATGTCATTCATTAACTGATGCTTATGCTTTATTAGGGACAATTGCTGCTGCAGATATTTTGAATCTTCCTTTTTATGCTGTCCCAATGTGGTCCCAAATAAGACATGACACAGAACTAGAAGCCTTAAGCTGGTTTGGAAACATGAAAAATACTTCAATTAAGTGGTCAACAGCTGGTGATGCATATGTTAATGATAAATCAGGAAATAAAGTTGTAGTTATGGGCAAGTCTGGAAATGCTCCTTTAAGAACACAGGCAGGTGTTTATTGTAATGTTCGTCCATATGGACCTATTACTGTAGTAAGATGTATGCCTTGCCTGCCTTATTCTCAAGATAAATCCAAATTCAGTGTAAATGACAAAACAGGTATAGTGCATACAGAAATGAACACACCTGGAATACAAATGGCTTATGCATGTCGCCTTTTTCTAAAAATGGTTAACGACACTGGAAAATTGGGAAGAGTAGCTTTCAAACCTACTCAGGCTATGGAAGACGGAATAAACGCAGGCCTTCTTATTTGGCTACTTGAGGGAACAAAATTTGAAATTGGTAGGAAATGGGCTGTAAATGCATATCAAGAACATAAAACAAATATTGATAAAATAATTTCTCTACTACCTAAAGACTTTAAGGAAGGTATGGGAAATTGGTCTGGTAAAATTGAACAACACATTGCAGACACGAATTATGGCTTATTAGTATGGGATATAATTAATAATCAGGAATGTATTGTCTTAGCAACAGATTTAGATGGAGATAGATTAACTGACTTATTGGCAGATATTTCAGATCCTCTTAGAGAATTTGGACAAAAAGTCCTTGATCATGTAAAGAGTGATCTAAAAATGGATATAGCTTGGCGTTCAATGGGTTATAAAACGGGAAATGGTAGAGATATGACATCAGTCATGTATAGAATGGAAGGTTCACCTATACACGAACAAACGTTAGGATCTGCTGATGCGATGTTATTGAGGCTTCTTGATGGAGATGAGACCGTGGGAGGAACAAAAAAACCTTATGATCCAAGAATTCACTTTGTATTAATTAGAGACGCATATCTAGATGCTAATCCAGATAATACAGAACTTAAAAAGTGGTTAGATAATGCTCTTAATGCGTTTGATGAAATATATGGACATAATAGACCTGGTTTTATAGACGGATATAGAAAATTAAAAAGTTCTATAACTGCTTGGTAAATAAATTATTTATTTAGTGCAGGCTCTAACCTATCCATAATTTCAATTATAAAAGTTTCTTTTGCGGCAAAACAAATCCTAAGATGACCTTCTCCAGATGCTCCAAAAGCCACCCCAGGAGCTACACCTACATTTGTTTCTAAAATTAATTTCTTTGCAAAATCCAGTGAATCATTAATACCTTTAACTTTAAAAAATGCATAAAATGCTGCGTCTGGAATACTACATTCAACTTGATTCCAATTTACTAACCTATCAAACATAATATCTCTAGATTTTTTTAAATTTTTTCGTAGTTCATGAGTAATTGTTTTATGATTATCCAATGCTGAAACCAAACCATTTTGAAGAAACTCAGGAACACCTGTTGTCGTTATTTGAACCAATTTAGCAATATGACTTCCTAGTTCTTCAGGGTGGGTAATCCAACCTATTCTCCATCCCGTCATGTTAAAGCTTTTTGAAGCAGAATTAATTACTATCAATCTGTCATTAGGTTTTGAAAGTTCAAGGAAGCTTGGCGATACAAAATCATTGAATGTTATTTGATGATAAACTTCATCAGATATTAGCCAACAACCTAAATGACGTGTATGGTTTAACAATAATTTTTGTTGTTCTTTAGGCATAACCCAACCTGTTGGATTTCCTGGGCTGTTTACAAATACCATTTTTGTTTTTTCAGTAACTGAGTTTAATAATAAATCGAAATCAATTACCCATTCACCATTTTTTAATTCTAGTGAAATTTCTTTTTATGTTACCTTTTTTTTAGTAAAACAGAAGATCTGATATTTGGCCACACTGGGCCAATCATAACAACTTCATCTCCATGACTGACTATTAAATCGCAAATTAGTCTAAGCCCCATCATACCACCAGTAACCACGCTATGATTTTCTGGCTTAGTATTTATATTGAAAACCTCATTCATATATTTTGTGATTTCAGATCGAAGTTTAGGTGTTCCATTTTGATAGGTATAAAAAGTTTTGCCTTCATTCAAAGCATTTATACTTTTATCATATATTAATTTACTTGTTGGAGTATCACCTTCTCCGAACCAGGCAGGATAGACATGTTTACCAGTGTCTTTTGTATATTGCCTTCCAAAGTTTGCAATTTCCATAATTGCTGTTTCTTTAAAAGAAATAATTTCTTCATTTAATTTTTCTAACAATTTTTTTAGCCCTAAAACTTATTATCAATATATTTTTTTAGACTTTCAATAGCCAACGGACTGTTTTCTGGTAAAGAACCTCCGGACTGGGCCATATCCACTCTTCCACCTCCACCTTTACCACCTAAAATAGTCGAAACTTCTTTTACCATTTCTACTGCACTTATTTTCTTAGCTATTTTATTGTCTACTGCAATAACTAAAGATGCTTTACTATCAACTTTACTAATAAGGCAAACTATATCAGACTTATTGTTTTTAATTAACTTTTCGGCATTTGATTTTAATTCTTTAATTGCTAAATCATCAAATATTACATACTCAAAAATAATCCCTTTTATTGTTTCTTTGATAGTATTATTTTTGTCAGTTATTATTGGGTTCTTTTTTAAAAGTTTTAACTCCTTATTAATTCTTTGATTTTCTTCGATTAATTGTTCAACTTTTTTTTCCACTTGATTATTATTAGTTTTCAGAAGATTTGATATGTTTTTAACTTTATCAATCTTATCATTATAAAACTTAATTGCTGAAGTATTTGTTACTGCTTCTATTCGACGGACACCAGAAGAAACACCTGTTTCAGAAATGATTTTAAAAGATAAGATCTCTGAAGTTCTTTTAACATGAGTGCCACCACACAATTCGACTGACCAAGCATCTCTCTTTGCATCAAGACTTTTCCCAATTGAAACCACTCTCACTTTTTCACCATACTTTTCTCCAAAAAGAGCAATCGCACCTCTTTCAATAGCATCGCTTGGAGTCATAATTTTAGTTGTAACGTCATCATTACAAAAAATTCTAAAATTAACTTCATTTTCAATATCCATTATTTCTTGTGTGGAAATGGGATTTGGATGACTAAAATCAAACCTTAATTTTTCTTGTGTAACCAGAGAACCTTTTTGAGCGACATGATGACCTAATTTTTGTCTTAATGCCTCATGTAGTAAATGTGTAGCTGAATGATGTGAGCATAATTGTTTTCTATGATCTAATTCAATTAATTGTCTAACAATATCACCACTTTGTAAGTTTCCTGATAGGACTTCTATAGTTGAAATAAAGATAATTTTATTATTTCCAATATTAATTTTTTTTGTATTAAGAACATTTGCTTTAAATTCTACTCCTTCTAAGCTTCCTTTATCTGCGATTTGCCCACCAGATTCTGCATAAAAAATAGTTTTATTAAAAACAACATCAACTTTATCACCAAATGAAATATTTCTTACTATTTCATTATTCTTGATAATTAAATTAATCTCTGTTTCTAAGAAGTTATAGTCGTATCCTTGAAAATCTGAACTAGGAAGCTCTAATAAAAGTTTTAAAATCTTTTGATCATATTGTTTGTCTCCAGATCCTGACCATGCTTGTCTGGCTTTATTTTTTTGATTATTCATTGAAATTTCAAAACCCAAATAATCAACAGTCCATCCATAGGATTTTAAAACATCTTCTGTTAGATCTATCGGAAACCCATATGTATCATATAATTCAAATGCTTTCTCACCAGAAAGAATGCCTGAAGAGACTTTTTCGTCTATTTCGTTTATTAATAAGCTCATACCTCTGTCTAAAGTATCTTTAAACTTTATCTCTTCATCATTAATAGTTTTTTCAATAATTGATTTTTGGAAAATTAATTCAG
This sequence comes from alpha proteobacterium SCGC AAA536-K22, assembly GCA_000421325.1. Classification (GTDB taxonomy): domain Bacteria; phylum Pseudomonadota; class Alphaproteobacteria; order Puniceispirillales; family Marisalimonadaceae; genus Marisalimonas. The sequence goes on along the minus strand of ATWQ01000003.1, from coordinate 105,913 downwards.
GAAATGCATCACCCATTTCTTTAATTAAATATTCTACCAATTTAAATATAACTGGATCTAATGCACCAAGTAGATGTGTGTGACGCATAGCCCTTCTCATTATCCTTCTAAGTACATAACCTCTTCCTTCATTGCTAGGTAATACTCCTTCAGCAATTAAAAATGAAATTGACCTTAAGTGATCTGCTATAACTCTATGTGATATAATATTATCTTTGTTTCGATCTACACCAGTTAACAATGATGAAGCATCTACTAAATTTTTCATCATATCAGTTTCATAATTATTATGAGTATTTTGTAAAACAGCAGAAATACGTTCTAATCCCATACCTGTGTCAATACTAGGTTTTGGTAAATTAATTCTTTCATTATTAGAAATTTGTTCATATTGCATGAAAACTAAGTTCCATATTTCTATGAACCTATCACCATCCTCATTTTTGGAACCAGGAGGACCTCCTTCTACTAATTCACCATGATCATAAAATATTTCTGAGCATGGACCACACGGGCCAGTATCTCCCATGCTCCAAAAATTATCACTAGTCTTAATTTTGATTATTTTATCATCACTTAAACCAGTTATTTTTTTCCACAGATCTTCTGCTTCTTGGTCGTTATGATAAATAGTTACCAACAATTTTTCTTTTGGAATTCCATATTCTTTTGTTAGTAATTCCCATGCTTGATAAATGGCTTTTTCTTTAAAGTAATCACCAAATGAAAAATTACCTAACATTTCAAAAAATGTGTGGTGTCTTGCTGTCCTTCCAACATTCTCAAGATCATTATGTTTTCCACCTGCTCTCAAGCACTTTTGAGATGACACAGCTTTATTATATTTTCTATGCTCTAAACCAGTAAAAATATTTTTAAACTGGACCATACCGGCATTTGTAAATAAAAGTGTGGGATCATTCTCTGGTACTAAGTTACTAGAGGAAACAACTTGGTGACTATCATTTTTAAAATAATCAATAAAAGTTTTTCTTATTTCATTTACTGAATGTTTACTCTTAATCATTTGCTAAACTGTATTGTTATATTTTATTCTTGATAACACCAATCTAGCAAAAAACAAATCTACAATAAATTTATTTTTCTTCTACAGAATTTTGTTGCTCTGGGTTCATTAGAATCTCTTCAACAAGAACAGAATTACCTTTTATTTTATCTTCTATTTCAAGAGCAATATCAGTGTTTTCGTTAAGAAAGTTTTTAGCGTTTTCTCTTCCTTGACCAATTCTTTGATCATTATATGAAAACCACGAACCAGATTTTTCTATTATGTCTGCAGAAACACCTAAATCAATTATTTCACCATTTTTGGAAATACCTTCACCATACATAATGTCAAATTCAACTGTTCTAAAAGGAGGAGCTACTTTATTTTTAACAACTTTAACTCTTGTTTGATTACCAATAATATCATCTTTATCTTTAATTGCTCCTATTCTACGGATATCAAGTCTAACAGATGCGTAAAATTTTAGTGCATTACCTCCAGAAGTTGTCTCTGGATTACCAAACATAATTCCAATTTTTTGTCTAATCTGGTTAATAAATATTACTAAACAATTAGATTTGGATATTGATGACGTTAATTTTCGTAATGCTTGGCTCATTAATCTAGCTTGAAGACCCATATGACTGTCACCCATATCACCTTCTAATTCAGCTCTTGGAACTAGAGCAGCAACAGAATCAATAACTAAAACAGAAATAGCGCCCGATCTTACCAATGTGTCCGCTATTTCTAAGGCTTGTTCACCTGCGTCAGGTTGTGAAATTAGCAAGTCGTCTATATTCACCCCTAATTTTTTAGCATATACTGGATCTAAAGCATGTTCAGCATCTACGAACGCACAAGTACCACCTGCTTTCTGGGCTTCTGCTACAACATGTAAAGCCAAAGTTGTTTTACCAGAACTTTCAGGACCATATATTTCTACAATTCTTCCTTTTGGTAGACCACCAATACCTAACGCAACATCGAGTCCAAGTGAACCAGTAGAGATTGCTTGTACATCCAAGTTTACTCCTGAAGTACCTAATTTCATAACCGAACCTTTACCAAAAGCTTTTTCAATCTGACCAATAGCCGATTCTAAAGCCACATTTCTATCTTTATCTTGACTAGACATTTTAATCACCTCAGCGTTCATTATTTATCTCCTTACTGGCATATGGTCGAAATAGTTTCAACTATAAACAATTATATATTGAATTTAATATATATTCACCTTTTGTTCTTATGTCAATAAATGTTCTTGATTTGTTCTTGTTAATTAGAGTTATTCATCTTTATGAATTTTTTCCATTTTTTCATGTCGTTCTTGTGCATCAACACTCAAGGATGCTATCGGCCTAGCTTTTAAACGACCTAGGCCGATTGGTTCACCAGTATCTTCACAATAACCATATGTTTTTAAATCAATTCTTCTTAAAGCTGCATCAATCTTACTAATAAGCTTTCTCTCTCTGTCACGTGTCCTCAACTGAATAGACGCGTCTGTTTCTACTTGCGCTCTATCAGCTATGTCTGGTCTTTGTAAACCTTCTGCAGATAGATTGTCTTTTGTATCAGTTGCTTCATCTAATAAATCTAATTTCCAATTAGTTAATTTTTGTCTAAAAAACTCTAATTGTTTATCATTCATAAATTCTTCATCATTACTAGGAGTGTAGTCTTCAGGAAGTATTATTCTATTGCCTAACAAACCACCTCTACCCGCGCCATTGACAAAGATTTTTTTTTTTGACGTTTTAGTTGTTTTAGGTGAATTCACTTTTTTTGTTTCCAGAAAAATTACGAAAGTATTCAATTTATATAAAATCTTTGAAAAAATTCAAGTAAGAAAATAAATAAATTTTGAAATTTTAAAACTTGCTTAAATCATAATCTTTATACTTATTTTATTAAAAAATATATTGTAAAAAAAAAGATTAATATTATTTAAATTATATAAATAAAAAAGAAGATCAAATTGAATTACTCAGATAAATTTAAAGCATCTATCAACAAATTAAAATTTGAAGGTAGGTATCGTTATTTCAACGAAATAGAGAGATGTGCAGGTCAACATCCAAATGCTTATTGGAAAGTTAATTCTAAAAGCTCTGAAATTATAGTTTGGTGTTCAAATGATTATTTAGGAATGAGTCAGAATGATTTAATCATTAAATCAATGATAGATTCAGTTAAATGTATGGGTACAGGTTCTGGTGGAACGAGAAACATTTCTGGTAATAGTTCTGCAATAGTCAATTTAGAAAAAGAATTAGCAATTTTACATAACAAAAAAAAAGCAATAGTATTTTCTTCTGGATATGTGGCCAACGAATCTAGTATAAGTACGTTGCTGAATATATTAGATGATGTTGTTGTTTTCTCCGACGAAAAGAATCATGCCTCTATTATCAATGGAATTAAAAAATCAGGGGCCCAAAAAGAAATTTTTAGACATAATGACTATAATCATTTAGAGGAATTAATCAAAAGATATCCCATTGAAAAGCACAAAGTAATCATTTTTGAATCTATTTATTCAATGGATGGAGACTTTGGAGACATTAAGAATATAGTTAAAATTGCAAACAAATATAAAGCTTTAACTTACCTAGATGAAGTACATGCTGTGGGTATGTATGGTCAAACTGGTGCTGGTGTAACTGAAAAGATGAATTTACAAAATTCAATAGATATAATTCAAGGTACTCTTGGAAAAGCTTACGGTACTATGGGAGGTTATATTTCGTCTTCTGAAGAAATATGTGATGCAATTAGAAGTTATGCTAGTGGTTTTATTTTTACTACAGCAATGCCACCTGCACTCGCAAAAACTGCTACTGAGTCAATTAAATATTTAAAAAATTCAGATAGTGAAAGAAAATTACAACAAAGAAATACAGCAATTCTTAAAAAATCGCTGTTAAAAGAAAATATCGATTTCTTAAATAATAACAGTCACATAGTACCAGTAATGGTAAATGATCCAATAAGATGTAGTGAAATTAGTAATATATTGTTAAATGAATTTGGACATTATATTCAACCAATTAACTATCCTACAGTTCCTAAAGGAACAGAAAGACTTAGAATTACTCCTGGTCCTCTTCACACCGATGAAATGATATATGACTTAACTATCTCACTAAAACATGCGTTTAATAAAACAAATAATATTGTATACAAAAACTATGCATAACAAATTACAAAGAGCTTACATTGGCTATAATTGATAAACCATTAAACCACCCATCATTTCCTGAAAAATCTAAAATTGGCGTCTTGCTGGTTAACTTAGGAACACCTGAGGGGACTGATTATTGGTCAATGAGAAAATATTTGAAACAATTCTTACTGGATAAAAGAGTTGTCGATATTTTTAGGCCTCTATGGTGGTTAATACTTAACGGGCCTATATTAACTTTTAGACCCTCAAAATCTGGTAAAGCTTATCAAAAAATATGGGATAAAGACAACCATGGATCTCCACTTAGAAAATTTACAATAAACCAAACTAGTAAAATAAAGAAAATCTTTAAAAATTATAAAAATATTTCAATTGACTATGCAATGAGATACGGAACGCCTGAAATTGAAAAAACACTAAACAAAATGACTGAAAAGGGATGCTCTAAAATACTACTTGTGCCTTTATACCCTCAATATGCAGCGAGCACTTCTGCTACAGTCAAAGACGAAGTTTTTAAGTGGATGTTAAAACAAAGATGGCAACCTGACTTAAGAACGATAGCTCCCTGGTTTGATGACAAAAAATATATTAAGGCTTTAGCTGAAACTATTAAAAAAAATATTATAAATAGAAAAAATTTAGATAAACTAGTAGTTTCATTCCATGGTATTCCAAAAAGATATTTTATGGCCGGTGATCCTTATCATTGTCATTGTATAAAGACCGCTCGATTACTTAAAGAAGAACTTAAATGGCCTGATGATAAAATTTTAGTGACATTTCAGTCTAGATTTGGACCTGAACCATGGCTTCAACCTTATACTGACGAAACAATTATAGGCCTAGCGAAAAAAGGACAAAAAAATATTGCTGTGATTGCTCCAGGATTTATATCAGATTGTTTAGAAACGCTTGAAGAAATTAATGTTGAAGCAAGAGAGTTATTTATTGAAAATGGCGGGGAGAGTTTCGAATACATTCCCTGTCTAAATGATAATGAATATTCAATTAAATTCTTGGAATATATTATCAAACAAAACCTGCTTGGTTGGAACTATTAAACAATAAATTAGTTACTATGAAAGTTAATATAATTATAAAGTTATTATTTACAATTTCTTTATAAACACTTATAAGGCTCATATGATGCGGGTATTGTGTAGTGGTAAGACCTTAGCCTTCCAAGCTAATGACGCGAGTTCGATTCTCGCTACCCGCTCCATCATTTGTATAAAACTACACTAATCTTGATTTTTTGTTTTCATAAAAGAATAGGTGCAAAACAGACTTATTATTATAATTGTTCCACCTAAGATTGTGTTTAATGAAGGTTCTTTATTATACCACAAGAAATTTAATATTATTGAAATTGGTGGAATTAAATAGAGAAATAATGAAGCTTTATTTGCTCCAAAGTAACCAACTGCATAAGTCCAGGTTAAATAACCTATTGTTGTAGGAAATAACGATAACCATAAAAAAGCTATTTTAACTTCATTATTAGAATTAATTATAAAATAATAAGTTTCTGGAAACCAAATAATCATAGGTAGAGTTCCAAATAAGATTGTATAGGCAGCTGAAGTTATAGCGCCATAAATTAACACTAATGGTTTTAATATATGAAAGTAAATAGCAGTCAAAATTGCTGCAAATAGAATTAATGTTGAACCACTCCCAAACTCTAATCCACCTTTTTGATCAATAGAAATTATACAGACGCCTGCTAAACAAAAAAATACACATGACCAATGAATAAATGAAACTTTTTGTTTTAAAATCAAAAATCCTATTAAAACTGTAAACAAAGGATTACAATTAACTATGAAACTACTAGCACCTGCTGATATATTTTGCTGACCATAGTTCAAGAATAAATTATATAGAAAAATACCTACAAAACCTGCAATAAAATATCTAAAAAAATGATTCAACTGAATTTTTTTTTTATAAGTGTAAATACACCATAATAAAGAAATGAATGCCGCTAGAGAAAATCTACCCGCACCTAAGATTAGTGGAGTAGAAGTTTCTAAAATAAATGACATTACTGGAAAAGAAGAGCCCCAAAAGAAAATTGTAGAAAAAATTGCCAAAATTGGAGCTGTATTTTTCATAGTTATAGCACTTTAATAATTTTCTAATTTTTAGGAAGAGATAATTTACCAAGAACATTATATTTTATTAATAGACTTTTAATAAAACCATTTTTAATATTTTTTTTAATAAATTTGTTAATAAAACTTGCGGCTTCTAAATTATTAGGCTTGCTTCCAATACATTGATTTATATATGTAAAACTCTCATCTAAAATCAAACAATCTTTTGTTTTTTTAACATCGTCAGTAAGTTTGGGTCTTAATCCAGCTAAAACTTCGTATTGATTTTCCTGAAAGATTGAAAAAGATTCGTCAATTGACTTTGCTCTAATTAAATCTGCTTTTTTAATATTTTCGGTTAACCAAAGATCGTAAGCACTTCTTTCAGCTACAGCTATTCTAATCCCTTCTTGATCAATGTCTTTTATAGAATTAAAATTTAAATTTTTTCTTAATAAAAAAGTTGACTCTATTGATGTGTAAGGAAGGCTAAACGTAATTGATTTTGCTCTTTCTGACTCATTAGCAATATTACCAATATCCCATTTATCTTCAAAAATAGCATCAGCTAACTCTCCTGGCCTGGAAAATGAAATCAATTCAATATCAACACCTAATTCATGAGCTAAAGCTCTTGCCATATCAGGAGAAACTCCTTGAGGATCACCATTAGCTTCTTTACCAGTGACTAATAAAAAATTACTTAAATTGATAGCAGCTCTCAGATATCCTCTTGGAGCAAGTTGTTTTAGTATAATTTCAGACACAACAAACCTTTCAAAATATTATTAATAATTAATACACTTTTTAATGATTTAAAAAAAGATTAATCACATAAAATTTAATATAGACAATTCGTTTCCTTACTATTATTTGATTAATAATTAGGCATTTACACAAAGAATATAGTAGTTTTAATGCAATTTTTTTGTGTAATTTTAAAATTGCCATATGTTATTTTCAAATTAGGGGGTAATTATGAATTTTTTTTACAGTTTATTTAACTTTGCTAAAACTTTTTTAATTTTAGTTTTTTTAAGTTTTTTCTCTTCTCCAGCATTTGCAAACATAAATAATGGCGATACTGCTTGGGTCCTAACTTCAACAGCATTGGTTTTATTTATGACTTTACCTGGCTTAGCTTTGTTTTATGCTGGACTAGTTAATTCAAAAAACGTTGTCTCAGTACTAATGCAACATTTTGCTCTTGCCTGTGTAGTTTCAGTTTTATGGGTGATATTAGGGTATAGTTTAGCTTTTTCTGAGGGAAATGAATGGATTGGTGGATTTAGTAATATTTTTATGAGTGCCATAGGAGTGGATACTCCTTCTGGAAGCATACCTGAAAGCTTATTTGCCACTTTTCAAATGACTTTTGCGATTATAACACCTGCTTTAATGATAGGTGCTTTTGTAGAAAGAATAAAATTTTCAGCAATGCTTATTTTCTTAAGTATGTGGTTATTAATAATTTATGTGCCAGTAACTCATTGGGTTTGGGGAGGAGGAATATTATCTTCATGGGGTACAATGGATTTTGCAGGCGGGATTGTTGTCCACGCAACAGCTGGAACAGCCGCTTTAGTAACCGCTTTAACACTTGGAAAAAGAAGGGGATTTCCAAAATCTATAACACCTCCACATAGTCCTATTTTAACAATGATTGGAGCTTCAATGTTATGGATTGGTTGGTTTGGATTTAATGCTGGTTCTGCTTTAGGGGCTAACGGAGGAGCAGGAATGGCTATGCTGGTTACACATATTTCAGCAGCTACTGCATCATTAGTTTGGATGTTCATAGAGTGGAAAAGATTTGGTAAACCTTCTTTAATAGGTATAGTCACTGGTATGGTTGCTGGTTTAGCAACAGTCACTCCTGCTTCTGGTTATATAGGTGTGCCAGGTGGTTTAATTTTAGGTTTCTTTGGGGGTTTGTTATGTTATCTTGCTGTAGATTTTATTAGGGGTAAACTTCAGATTGATGATAGCCTTGATGTGTTTGCCGTTCACGGTGTTGGAGGTATATTAGGCACATTATTAGTTGCATTTTTAGCAACATCAACTTTTTCTGGCTTAGGTCTTGCTGAGGGTCAAACTGCAGTTACTCAATTTTTTGTTCAACTTAAAGCTGTCATCTTAACTGTTGTCTGGACCTCTATTTTTACATATTTAATACTAAAAATAACCTCTTTTATAGTTCCGCTTAGAGTAGAAGAACAAGAAGAAATCGAAGGTTTGGACTTGCGTTCTCATGGTGAAAAAGGATATCATTCGGATTAAGGATTAACATTATGAAATATTTTATTGCTATAATTAAACCTTTTAAACTTGACGACGTCAGAAATGCTCTAACAGAAATTGGAGTTGAAGGTTTAACTGCTTCTGAAGTTCGAGGGTTTGGTAGGCAAAGAGGTCAAACTGAAATTTATAGAGGTGCAGAGTATAATGTATCTTTTGTTCCAAAGCTCAAAATTGAAGTAGCTGTGCCAGACGAAATGCAAGAGGTAGTCCATGAGGCTTTTCTTCAAAGTGCCTCAACTGGACAAATAGGGGATGGCAAAATTTTTGTGTTCGATCTCTGTAGTGCGACTAGAATAAGAACAGGCGAAACTGAAAATAACGCCTTATGATATTATTAAGTGCCCCACTCATCTATAACAGTACCTTCCTTTTCAAAATTTAAATGACGTTTTTTAGTTTTCAAAAAAATTTTTTGATCTCCTATTTGTTGAAGTGCCCATACAGCTGCACCTCTAACCAAAAAAGATTTATCATTAATCAATAAATTAATCAGAAGCGGGATAAGCTTAACATTTTTACTATTACCAGCAGCTACACAACAATTTCTTAAGAATCTATCTCTTCCGATTCTTTTTATTGGAGATCCTGAAAATTGGGTTCTGAAATCTTGGTCAGAAAGTTTTAATAATTTCAATAAATCAAAATTATATTTATCTTCATCGAATTTTATTTCTTTAGTCCTTTTGGCATATTTATTCCACGGGCATATTGCTAAACAATCATCACATCCAAATATTTTATTTCCAATCGCCACTCTATATTTTTTTGGAATTATATTTTTATTTTCAATTGTTAAGTAAGAAATACACTTGGTAGCGTCTAATTTATTTGGCGCTTCAAAAGCGTTAGTTGGACAAATCACAATACATTTATTGCATGATCCACAATGATTATTTTCTGGAGCATCATGCTGTAGGGATTTATTTATAAGAACCACTCCCAAAAATAACCATGAACCAAAATCTCTTGAAACTAAGTTTGTATGTTTCCCTTGCCATCCTAATCCCGCTTTTTCTGCTAATGGTTTCTCCATAATTGGAGCTGTGTCAACAAACACCTTAATTTTAGTTTCATTTTTATTATTTAATTTGGATATTAGTTTGCTTGAAAGTAGTTTTAGCCTCCCTTTTATGAGTTCGTGATAATCCTTTCCTTGAGCATATACTGATATATTACCTATATTCTTATTATTGTTCTTTTCTAGAGGATTAGTTTTAGGACCATAATTTAAACCTAAAATAATAGCAGATTTTGCTTCTTTCCATAAATTAATAGGTGACTTTCTTCTCTCAAAAGTATCTTCCATCCATTTCATTTCACCATGAAAACCTGAATCAATAAATTCTTTTAATCTTAAAGCAGCCGACAAAGGTAGTTTAGAATCTGTTACTTTGCATACATCAAATTCAAACTCTTTTGCTAACTCTTTAATTAATTTATTTTCTATATTTTTTTTCATTCTAAAAAATTTATAGCTAAATTGTTTCAATGTCGCCTGAATAGTAATTTTCTAAAAAGATTTTTTCAAACTTATCAAAATCTTTATTCTTAATTGCTTCTCTAATATTTTTCATCAAATTCAAATAAAAATGAATATTGTGCAAACTCAAAAGCATAAGGCCTAATATTTCTTTTGCTTTAAAAAGATGATGGAGATAAGCCCTAGAATAATTTCTACAGGTATCACAATTACAATCAATATCTAAAGGTCTTGTATCTAAACTATGCCTAGAGTTCTTTATATTTACTTGACCTTTAGAAGTAAAAGCTTGTCCAGTTCTTCCAGAGCGAGTGGGTAAAACACAATCAAACATGTCAACACCTCTTTTTACAGCCCCTATAAGATCATCTGGCTTACCTACACCCATTAGATATCTAGGTTTATTTTCTAACATGAACTTTGTGGTATTATCTAAAGTCTCAAACATTAATTCTTGGCTCTCTCCAACTGCCAATCCTCCTATTGCATACCCTTCAAAATTTAAATTAATAAGTTTCTCTGAAGACTCTTTTCTCAAATCTGGATAAACAGATCCTTGTACAATACCAAATTGGCCATAACCAATTCTATTTTGAAAAGCTTCTCTACTTTTTGCAGCCCACTCAAGAGATAGTTTCATCGCTCTTTCTGATTCTTCATATGAAGCGGGAAAGGGAATACATTCATCTAACTGCATTGTGATCGTAGCATCTAAAGCATTTTGGATATCTGTACTTATCTCTGGGGATAAGAAGTATTTTGTACCATCTAGATGAGATTTAAACGTAACACCATCATTTTGAATTTTTCTTAATTTACCTAAACTCATAATTTGGAAACCTCCTGAATCAGTCAAAAGAGGTTTATTCCATCCCATAAATTTTCTTACTCCCCCCATTTTCTTTATATTTATTTGCCCAGGCCTTAGCATTAAATGATAAGTGTTGGCTAAAATAATTTGTGCTCCAGAAGCTTTAACATCTCTTAAATGCATTGCTTTGACACTAGCAGCTGTACCGACTGGCATGAAAATTGGAGTGTCTATATCTCCATGAGCTGTTTTAAGCTTACCTAAACGAGCATTTTTGTCTTTTGATATTAACTTAAAATTAAATTGATTATCCGGTTTAGTCATTATTATCTCTTGAGAAAATACAACTGTCTCCATAAGAAAAAAATCTATATTTTTGTGTAATTGCATATTGATATTTTTTAAAAATATTATCCCGTCCATGAAAAGCTGAAACAAGCATAAGCAATGTGGATTTTGGTAGGTGAAAGTTTGTTATAAGTAAGTTTACAATTCTAAACTTAAAACCTGGGGTTATAAAAAGGTCTGTGAAACCAGACCACGATTTAATTTTTCCATTATTAATTTTTGCTATCGTCTCTAAAATCCGTAAACTTGTTGTACCAACTGATATTATACGCTTATTATTTGCTATTGCATTGTTTATAATGTCTGCACTGACTTCACTTACACTTCCCCATTCTTTGTGCATTTTATGGTCAAAGATATTATTAACTTTTACAGGTAAAAACGTACCAGCGCCAACATGAAGAGTTATTGGTGCAAATAAAACACCTTTACTTCGCAATTGTTTTATCAAGTTTTCTGTAAAATGTAATCCGGCTGTTGGAGCAGCCACTGCTCCATCTAGATCTGCGAATATTGTTTGATAATTTTCTTTATCATCATTAGATTTTGTCTTTCTTTTTATATAAGGAGGTAGAGGCATTTCTCCTTGATGATTGACTGCATTCAATAAATTCTGATCTCCTTTATTAAATTCTAATAAAACATCACCTTGAATAAACTTTTCAATCAATTTTGCTTTTAAATTATTTTTAAAGATTATAATTTCGCCAATTTTGCATTTGCGTCCAGGTCTTATAAAAGCTCTCCACAAATTACGTTTAACTTTTAAGTGTAATGTTACTTCAATATTAACTTCATGTCGTTTACCAAACAATCTTGATGGGATTACTTTGGTATTGTTAATTACTAACACATCTCCTGGATTTAATATTTTTGGTAAGTCTTTAAATTTAAGATCTTCAGAAACTTTTTCAATACAATTTAATAAACGTGAATTATCTCTAGGATAACAAGGTTTTTGAGCAATTAAATCTTCACTTAATTCATAGTCAAATAGTGATATATCCATACTCAAAACAATCTAGTTATTCAAAAATTTGAATAACACCTACAACTTCATTAATTTTATTTTTAACTATTAAACATTGAACTTTTGCTTCTCTCATCCGATTTTCAGCTAGTTGTAAATTATCAGTTTCAAGGGCAGTCAAAGGATTTTTATTCATTAAATCTTCAGCTTTCAATTGAGAAAAATTACTTTTATCTATCAAAGCTCTTCGTATATCACCATCAGTAATAACACCATTTAAAATTTCTTTGGTTCCTACTAATGCCAAACCAAGACGTCCTTCGGTCATTTTAACTAGAACATCTTGTACACCAGCATCATGGTAAATGAATGGTAGGTTGGTTTGCTTCATTTCATCTCTTACTGATGAAAGGAGTCTTTTGCCTAATGAACCTCCTGGATGGGTTAATGCAAAATCTTCTTGTTTAAAATTTTTTAATTCCATTAATGAAACTGCCAAAGCATCCCCTAAAACCATAGTTATCATTGTAGAAGTAGTTGGAGCTAAATTTAATGGACAAGCCTCTCTGTCTACAGAAGTGTCTAAAATAATATTAGCTTTAGATGCTAAAGTTGAATCTTTTACACCAGTAAGAGCAACTATCGTAACATTAAGCCTTTTTAAGGCTGGTATGAGTGCAATAATTTCTTCTGTTTCACCAGAATATGAAATTAACAACACTATAGATTTTTTTTGAACTTTTCCTAAGTCACCGTGTATAGCTTCAGCAGGATGAAGAAAAATACTTGGTGTTCCTGTAGAAGCAAGAGTGGATGATATTTTCCTTCCAACAAGCCCTGATTTTCCCATTCCACAAATTATTATATGTTCATTAGTTTTATTCATTAATTCAATTGCTTTGGAAAATTCGTCTCCAAGCATTTTTTCAAATCTTTCTATACCTAATTTATAAGCTTGGGTTAAGCTAAGTGCTGTTTCTATTGCTTTCATTTTAATCACCATTTAATATGGTTATGTTTTAACTTGAAATAATTAAAAATACCACAAAAAGGGTAAAATCTTTGAAAATTCATTTTCACATCGCCAAGAATAAAAAAGCAAAAGTAGTAGCAGATGAACTCCTTAGTTTATATGGCCAAGTAGATCTTTCTAGAGCAGAAGTAATTGTCGCTGTTGGTGGTGATGGAGCGATGCTTGCTGCTATGAGAGAAAGTATAACATTCAATATACCTGTTTTTGGACTCAATAGAGGCAACATCGGATTTTTAATGAACGATTTTCATAAATTAAACTTAATTGAACGATTAAAAGACGCAAATGAAATAATTGTCCACCCACTCGAGATGGTCGCTGTTGACTCTAAAAACAAGAAGTACGTTGAACTTGCTATTAATGAAGTAGCTATATTTAGAAGAACTCATCAGAGCGCTATAATCTCAATTAAGATTGACGATACAGAAAGATTGAGTGAGTTAACTTGCGATGGAGTCATGGTTGCAACACCAGTGGGGTCTACGGCTTATAATCTTTCTGCTCACGGTCCAATCTTACCAATTGGATCAGAAATTCTAGCATTAACTCCTATTAGCCCATTTAGGCCCAGAAGATGGAGAGGTGCACTAATTAAAAATAAATCTATAATTGAATTTAATATAATAAATCCTAAACTACGTCCTGTTAGTGCTAGTGCTGATGCTAAAGAAGTGAAAAATATTAAACAGGTATCTGTTTCTCAAAAACATAACATTGACTTGCGCATTCTTTACGATAAGACCAATGGTATGGAGGATAAATATTTAAAGGAGCAATTTTCTATTGGATGAAATTAAGTTAACTGTTCTTGTTGTCTCATCCACATTTCTGCATAAAGACCATTTTTTTTGATAAGTTCTTTGTGACTTCCTTGTTCGGCTATTGTACCATTTTCTAAAACAATAATTTTATCTGCATCTATTATTGTTGATAATCTATGAGCTATAACTAATGTGGTATTTTTGTTTGATAATTTTTTTAGAGATTTCTCTATTGATTTTTCTGTTTTGGAATCTAAAGCAGACGTTGCTTCATCAAAAATAAATATTTTTGGGTTTTTTAAAAGCGCCCTAGCAATGGCAACTCTTTGCTTTTCTCCCCCAGAAAGTTTAAGGCCTCTTTCACCAACAATCGTATCATAACCAATTTCTAGGTTGGCAATAAATCTATCAATAGATGATAATTTTGCTGCTTTATTAATTTCTTCAATAGTTGCTCCAGGTTTAGAATAAGATATATTATATTTTATAGTATCATTGAATAAAACTGTATCCTGAGGAACTACTCCAATATTTGACCTTAATGAACTTTGAGTAACGTTTTTTATATTTTGATTATCTATTAAAATAGCACCAGAAGAAGGGTCATAGAATCTAAATAGAAGTTTAGAAATTGTAGATTTTCCAGCTCCGGTAGGACCAACTATCGCCACTTTATGACCTGGATTCACAACAAAATTTAGGTTTTTTAAAATTACCCTATTTCCAAATGAAAATTTTATATTTTTAAACTCTATTTTACCACTATGCACATCTAGATCATAAGCATTTTGTTTATCCACAATATCTGGCATCTCATCAACTAAGGCAAACATCCTACCAATATCTAATAAAGATTGTCTAATCTCTCTATAAACAAAACCTAGAAAATTTAAGGGTAAATATAATTGTAATAAAAAAGTATTTACAACTACAAAATCACCAATTGACATTTTTTCACTTGCAATATCTTCACCCGCCATTCCCATAATTAGGAATAGTCCAATCGCAATTATTGCTCCTTGACCAATATTAACAACCGATAAAGAAGCTCTTGCTTTAACAGCAGAATCTTCATATGATCTCATTGCATTGTCAAATCTATCAGCCTCTATTTTTTCAGAATTGAAATATTTAACAGTTTCAAAATTTAAAAGACTATCTATAGCTTTTGTAGAGGCATTTTCGTCAGCAATATTCATTTGTCGCCTTATTCCTATTCTCCACTCAGTTACCTTTATCGTATAAATAATATAAATTATGACAGTTGTTACAGTAACTAATGCATACAAAAGACCAAATGTTACCCATAAAACTATACCAACAGCAATCAATTCAACTAAAACAGGGACAATTTCAAATGCGGCAAATCTTAATAAAAATTCTATACCTTTTGATCCCCGATCAATAGCTCTTGTTAAGCCCCCAGTCTGTCGATTTAGATGAAAAGCAAGGGATAGACTATGCAAATGTTGGAAGGCTTTTAATGCAGCACCCCTTACTGCTTTTTGTGCAACTCTTGCAAAAACAAACTCTTTTGCTTCGTCAAAAAAAACTTGTCCTAACCTAGCTAATGCATATGAGCCTATAACGAACCAGAGTAAATTTAAATTTACTTGTTTTCCTTCTGAAACCAAATCTACAGCTTTACCATATAAAAATGGGGTATAGACAGTAACTAGTGTTGCCAGAAATAAAAAAATAAATGCTAAGCATATCCTAAACGGCATTTCTCTGTTGCCTTTTGGTATAACAAATCTGAGTAATTCTTTAAGAGTTTTAAGAGGAGTTAAAATTTTACTGTTTGAAGAAAATGCTTCGGCATTTTTCATGAAAGATAACCTATATATTTATTATTATTAAGCTACGGTAAAGCTTTCACCACAACCGCAGCGTGCGATTTCGTTTGGATTAGAAAACTCAAAACCTGAACTAAACTTTTGTTCTTTATAATCCATCTCAGAACCAATTAAAAACATAATTGCAGCTGGATCAATGCATATAACAATATCTTTAGAAATAATCTTCTCCTCGAAGGGCTTTATTTCCGTTGCGTACTCAACGTTGTATTTCATGCCTGAACAACCTGCAGTTTTAATACCAATCCTAAGCCCTATTACTTCTGATTCAGTATCTTTCATTAAAGTCTTAACCCTATTAACAGCAGCCTCGGTTAAGGTTAATAATGGCTTATTTTCATTAGTCATCATAAACTCCTTTAAAGTTAATATATATCAAGTGCCATTTTGGCATCTTCACTCATTCTATCCTTTGTCCATGGAGGTTCCCACACAAGTTCGACTTCTATTAAGCCTACATCATCCATTTTCGCAATTGTATCAGCAACTTGTCCAGGCATTTCACCAGCAACTGGACAACCTGGAGCTGTAAGAGACATTTTAATTTTAATATCATTATTTACTGAAATATTTATATCATAAATCAGACCTAAATCATAAATATTTACTGGTATTTCTGGATCATAAATTGTTTCAATAAAATTTATAACTTCCGGGCGTTCGATTTTTCTAACACATGAATTATTTTTCTTACCAGCTTTAGCAGTAAATGGAGCGTGTGGATCAGATGATGGATGATGTGGCATAAATGCTGATAAAGGGAGGTTTTCAGAATCGTCCATATCAAATACCAAAAATTTTTTTTACTATATTAAGAGACTGAGCTAATTTATCAAAGTCTTCTTTTGTGGAATATGCTCCGACAGAAGCTCTAGTTGTAGATACTAAATTAAACGCATCCATTAATGGTTGCGCACAATGATGACCTGCTCTTACAGCTATACCCTCCCTATCAATAATTGTTGCTATATCATGTGAGTGGGCACAATCCATAGTGAAGGATACTACCCCTGTTTTACTAGGAGCTTTTCCAAAGACATTTACACCATCAATTGAGTCTAATAAAGATGTTCCATAATCAATTACACTTTTTTCGTGAATGCCAATGTTGTCAATTCCAGTTTCAAGAACCCAATCAATTGCTTCACCTAAAGCTATTGCTTCTACTATAGGTGGTGTTCCTGCTTCAAATCTTAATGGAGGATCTGCATAGGTTGATTTTTCTATTTTGACAATATCAATCATATCCCCACCACCTAAAAATGGTGGCATTTCTTCTAATATTTTATATTTACCAAATAAGATACCAATACCAGTGGGTCCATATAATTTATGACCAGAAAAACAATAAAAATCACATCCCAAATCAGTTACATCAACCTTTTCATGAATAATACCTTGGCACCCATCTACTACACTAATTGCACCACAATCTTTAGCAATTTTACAAATTTCCTTAACTGGAAAAATTGTTCCTAAAACATTAGAAATGTGAGGAAAAGCAATAATTTTAGTTTTATCAGTAACTAATTTTTTTATAATTTCTGCATCAAAATCCATATTAGGATCAACATTTGCAGCTTTAATTTTTGCACCCTTCTGTTCTGCAATAAGTTGCCAAGGTACAATATTTGCATGATGCTCTGCAATTGTGATTATTATTTCATCTCCAGGCTTTATATTTTTTATTCCCCAGCTATATNCAACTAAATTTATTGCAGCTGTAGCGCCAGAGGTAAAAATAACTTCTTGTTCATCACAGTTTAAAAAATTAGCTACTTTTTTTCTAGCACCCTCATAACTAGAGGTGGCTTCTTCAGACAATTTATGAAGACCTCTATGAACATTTGAGTAATTAAATGAATAATTTTTATTTATAGCTTCTAAAACTTTCTTTGGTTTTTGCATTGATGCGGCAGAGTCAAGGTAAACAAGTGGTTTATTCCAAACTTGTCTATCTAAAGCTGGGAATTGTTCTCTTATATGTTGTAAGTCATAATGTTTCATTTTATAATGTTTCATTTTATAATGTTTCTTTGATTATAATTGAGGATAATGCAAGTTCGGCTTCTTTAAACACAAAATCATGTAATGAATTATCAACAGATTGATTGATCATATCTTCTAAAAAGGCTTTTATAAGGATTTCTCTAGCTTTATCCATAGGAACACCTCTACTATTTAGATAAAATAATTGGTCGTCATCTAATTCTCCAACAGTAGCACCATGTGCGCATATCACATCATCTGCATAAATCTCAAGTTCAGGTTTAGCGTTAGCATTTGCATTTTCTGATATTAAAATAGCTCTACTCATTTGTTGCCCATCAGTTCTCTGAGCATCTTGAGCCACTCTAACCTTACCTTGGAAAACTCCTGTTGATTTTCCACCTAGCACTCCTCTTACAATTTGTTTAGAAATGCAGTCTGGTACATCATGATAAATTGCTGTAGTTAGATCATGATGTTGATTGTTACCAGATATGTAAATTCCGTTAAGGCTTAATTTTGAACCACATCCATTTAAATAAGCATGTGTTTCTGAACGAGTAAACATTCCCCCTTTTATCAAAGAAAATGAGTTTAAATTAGATTCTTCAGATAAATGAACACAATGTGCAGACAAATTATATGTTTCTTTATTATCGTTAAATATTTTAATCGAATTTAATGAAGCTTTGTTTCTTATTTCTGTCAATTGCAATGGCATAGCTAATGTACTGAAATGATTAAAACGTTCAATTAAATATAAACTACTATTCTCTTCCAATTCTACGTATAAAACTGGATGAACTGATTGGCTTTCTTCGCCACCTTCGTAAATTATTTCAAAAAAATCTTTAACTTTTATGTTTTTTTTCACAGTCAATTTCATTATTGATGGAGTACACGATAATGAAACATTTGTAGAAGGATGATGATTCAAATTACTTTTTTTTAATTTTTGCAAATACTCTAAACTTTCACTGTCATTAAGACTTGATAAGTTAACACCTAAAGGCATTTCAGAAGACAAATCACCACGATAAGCACCATCTACAAATTTAATAATTTTTGATCCTATATGTTTAGATTTACCATTAATTGTTTTTTGTAAATTAGGAGTAATAGGTTTAATTTTTTTTCTTGATAAAGTTCCTAGTCTACTCAATCTCCATGTTTCCTCACGTGGACCAGGCCAACTTTTAAAGTCATTACAAGCTAATTTTCTAAAGCTATTGTCTTTAAATTGATTTGTATAATTCTTCACGCAATTCGCATAATCATCTTTTAAACTATGCTGCATTAATTAAACCTGAGTAACCATTTTTTTCAACTTCTAATGCTAATTCTGGGCCACCTGATTTGATAATAACCCCATCAGATAAAATATGAACAAAATCAGGAACTATATAATCTAATAATCTTTGATAATGAGTAATAACAACAATAGCATTTTCTTTATTTCTCTGAGAATTCACACCATCAGATACTATTTTAAGAGCATCTACATCTAGACCAGAATCAGTTTCATCTAAAATAGAGACTTTTGGTTTCAACATTGACATTTGTAAAATCTCAAACCTTTTCTTTTCTCCACCAGAAAATCCAACATTTACAGCCCTTTTTAACATTTCGTCTTTAACAAACATCTTTGAAGCTTCTTTTCTAGCTTCCTTAACGAAGGCTAAATGATCCAGTTCCTTTTCGCCTAAAAATTTTCTTCTTGAATTAACAGCCTCTCTTAAAAAACTCATACCTCCTACACCAGGTAATTCAACAGGATATTGAAAAGCAAGAAACAAACCTGATCTTGCTCTTTCATCAGCTTCCATTTCTGATAAAGACTTTCCATCTAATAAAATCTCTCCGTCCTCTAATTCATATCCATCTCTTCCTGCTAACATATAAGATAAAGTACTTTTACCAGAACCATTAGGGCCCATAATCGCATGAACTTCTCCTTTATTAACTGATAAAGAAACCCCATTGAGAATATTTTTATTATCAAGTTTTAGATGAGCATTTTTGATTTCAAGTAGCGACATATCAATTCCAATTTAAAATTATTAATTAACCTACAGATCCTTCTAAGCTTATTCCTATTAGCTTTTGAGCCTCTACCGCAAACTCCATGGGTAATTCTTTCATTACTTCTTTACAAAAACCATTTACAATCAGAGAAGTAGCTTGTTCCGTATCAAGACCTCTTTGAAGACAATAAAAAAGTTGATCTTCAGAAATCTTCGAAGTAGTTGCTTCATGTTCTACTCTAGCTGACGGAGTATGCTGATTTATATAAGGAACAGTATGGGCTCCGCACCTGTCACCAATTAATAAAGAATCGCATTGGGTAAAATTCCTAGAAGCCTTAGCATTTTTTTGAATTTGAACTTGGCCTCTGTAAGTGTTTTGAGCTTTACCTGCTGAAATGCCTTTTGAAATGATCGTAGATTTAGTATTTTTACCTATATGAATCATTTTTGTCCCAGTATCAGCCTGTTGAGAATTATTGGCCACAGCTACAGAATAAAATTCTCCAACTGAGTTATCTCCTCTAAGAACGCAGGATGGATATTTCCATGTGATTGCTGAACCAGTTTCAACTTGAGTCCATGCTATTTTCGACCTTTTGCCAAGACAATTACCTCTTTTTGTAACAAAATTATAGATTCCTCCTTTACCATCTTTGTCACCTGGATACCAGTTCTGAACCGTTGAATATTTTATCTCTGCATCATCCATTGCTACTAGTTCGACGACAGCAGCGTGCAACTGATTTTCATCTCTTTGTGGGGCAGTACAACCTTCTAAATAAGAAACATACGAATTATCTTCAACGATAATTAATGTTCTCTCAAATTGGCCTGAATTTTGTTCATTTATTCTAAAGTAGGTTGATAACTCCATTGGACATTTCACACCCTTAGGAACATATACAAATGAACCATCAGTAAAAACTGCAGAATTGAGAGCAGCATAATAATTATCACCTATCGGTATAACTGATCCAATATATTTTTTCACAAGATCTGGATGATTTTGAACTGCTTCTGATATAGGACAAAAAATAATACCTTCATCAGCGAGCTTTTCTCTAAAAGTTGTTGCTACTGAGACTGAATCAAAAACATAATCAACTGCAACACCCGCTAAAACTTCTTGCTCTTTAATTGGAATACCTAATTTTTCATATGTTTTTAATAACTCTGGATCAACTTCATCAAGACTATTTAATTTAGGCTTAGTTTTAGGTGCTGAATAATAATAAATATCTTGAAAATCTATTTTTGGAAAATTTACCATTGCCCAATTCGGTTCATCCATAGTAAGCCACTTCTTGTATGCCTTAAGTCTCCAATCAAGAAGCCACTTTGGCTCTTTTTTCTTGTTTGATATAAACTTCACAATGTCTTCACTAAGACCAAGTGGAGCTTTTTCAGCTTCAAGTTCAGTTACAAAACCATATTTATAAGAACTAGAAACTTCTTTCACCTTATCAATTGTTTCTTGAGTAGCTACCATTTAAATTCCTTTTAATTAATTGTATTAACTACAACTTCCTTTTCACCCTTAGACGCAAAAGGGTTGTCAAAGTTAAGTAGATCATTTAATGATATATCATTGAGTGATTTTCTGATTATATTATTAACTTTATTCCACTTACCTCCTAAGAAGCATATATCAGAAGATTCACATAAATTTTCTGAATTATCGACACATGAAGTTAAAGTGATAGGACCTTCTAATGCTTCTATAATTTCAACAACTGATATTTCAGAAGAATTTCTATTTAAAATATACCCACCTAAAGCCCCGCGATGCGCACTAATTAAATTACTTTTTGACACGATAACTTTAAGTAGCTTTTGAACTGTATATAAAGTTATACCTGTTTCTTTTGATAATTCTGTAGCCGACATTGGGTAACCTGGTTTACGAGATAACATGCCCAGACAAACAACAGCATAATCAGTCATTTTATTTAATTTAATCATAGAACATATATAGTACACAACTAGTACTAATTAAAGATTAAAATAGAAAAAAGTTAATTTCTAACTTCATTTCTTAAATGATATTTTCCGTGATCCATTCCACTAAAAATTTCTTCTAAATCAGGATGTTCCAATGGACCGTTCTCGCCATCTCCAACTAAATTTTGTTGAGAAACATAAGCTGTATAAAAGGTTTCTGTATTTTCTGCCATAAGGTGGTAATAAGGTTGTTGTCGGGATGGACGAATTTCGGCAGGTATTGATTGATACCATTCCTCAGTATTAGAGAATTCTGGATCAACATCAACTATAACTCCCCGAAATGGATATATACGATGTTTAACTATATCACCTATGTTAAATAAAGGGTGTTTAGATACTTTTATTTTTTTTGATGAGTTTGATTTGGAAGCTAAATTTTCTTTATTATCAACATTATTTTTTTTTGTAGACATTTAAGACCTTATGAATTTCGATATAATAAAAAAATGAAACTAAACTTTGGATTTTACTTTTAAAACTTGTTTGCCTTTGTACATTCCAGTTTTAAGGTCAATATGGTGCGGCCTGTGCAATTCTCCTGTATCCTTACTTTCAACATATGCATCGGCACTTAATGCATCGTGAGAACGTCTCATACCTCTTCTGGATCTAGTTATTTTACTTTTTGGTACTGCCATAATTAACTCTCTGATAAAAATGCTTATTAAAATCATTCGTGTTTGGTGGAGCTGGACGGGATCGAACCGACGACCTCCTGCTTGCAAAGCAGGCGCTCTCCCAATTGAGCTACAGCCCCATACACTTTTCATGAATTAAATATCCTTTGAACTGAATATCGTCAAGAATTATTATGTTTTAGAACCAAAATTATTAACATTTTTTGCAAATTAATATATGTATATTAATTTAATAATTATATTTTTAGGCAAATAATGATATTCGGAGAAATTGAAACAGAATCATCGCTAAATGGCATTTTGTCATCTTCATTATTGTTGTATGAAAATAAAAATATTATTAAGGTTAAAAAAGGAACTATAATAAATAAAAATTTAATCGATTTGTTATTAAAAAACAATATTAAATTAGTAACTTGTGCCAAATTAGATGATCAAGATATTGAAGAAAATAAAGCTGTTTACGAAATTTCAAAAAATATTCTAAATACTGAGCAATCTAATTTAACTATCCAAAATCCAAGACAGGGAAGATGTAACATAATATCAGATATCAATGGATTGCTGGTATTTGATCCCGAACAGTTGTTTTTAATAAATTCCGTAACAGATGAGATTGGTATTGCTAGTTTAAAATCTTATGCATATGTTAAAAAAAATCAAGTAATCGCTTCAATTAAAGCTATACCTTTTGCCATAAATAAAGAAGTTTTAAAAAAAATAATTAAAACCTCAAATAATTGTTTTAAGGTCTTACCCTTTTTAAAAAAAAATGTTCACTTGATCCAAAGCCGTAACAAGATTACCCTTGAAAAAGTTCTTGAGAAAACTGTAGATGTTACAAAAAAAAGATTACTTAATTGTGGTATTACTAAAATCTTAGAAAAAAAATGCAATCATGAAATCAAATCATTATCATTAGAAATAAAAAAAAGTATTGATGAAAACGCAGACTTGATTTTAGTTTTTGGGGCGACAGCAATATGTGATAAAAATGACGTTGTTCCAAAATCTTTAAAAGAAAATAATGGAAAAGTTTTACGCTTGGGAATGCCTGTAGAACCAGGAAATTTGATTCTCTTGGGAGAAATTAAAAATGCAAGCAAAATTATTTCTTTTATAGGTATGCCTGGATGCGCTCGTTCTCCAAAAGAAAATGGAGTAGATTGGATATTGTGGCGAATTTTTTGTGGATTGGGCGTCTCTAATAATAACATTAATTATATGGGAAATGGTGGATTATTATGAAACAAACCCTCTATCAAATCTACCATAATTCAAGATGTTCAAAATCAAGACAAGCTTTGGAATTACTTAAGTCAAAAACTAAGAATTACAAAATTATAAAATATTTAGAAGTTGGAATTGATGAGAATGATCTTGGGGCAATACTAAATTCACAGAACATTTCAAGAGATGAATTGATAAGAAAAAATGAAATTACTTTTAAGAATTTAAATTTAAGTAAGTATGAACTTAATGAAAATGATATTAAAAAACTTATTATTACAAATCCTATCTTATTACAAAGACCTTTAATTACAAAATACACAGGTGGTCAGTTAATTAAATCAGTAATTGGACGACCACCAGAAATAGTAAACACTTTATTTGATTAAACTTTAGTTACTTTATTTCTACTATTAACAATGCCAATATGAGACTCATTTTTTAATTTTGATAATTCAATTTGTCTTTGACGTTCTTTAAACTTTTGTTTTTGTTTTTGATTTGATACATTGAAACAATGGTGACAACTTTCACCTTGTACAAAAAATTTGTGTTTTTTATCCTCTTCATTAATAGGCATTCTGCAAGCAAAACACATATCATAATTACCTAATTTTAAGTTGTGTTGAACAGAAACTCTATAATCAAAAACAAAACAACTACCATTCCATTTGCTATTTTTCTCAGGGATTTTTTCAAGATATTTTAATATACCTCCTTCTAAGTGACAAACATCTTTAAAGCCTATTGATTTCAAATAAGAGGTAGACTTTTCGCATCTAATACCTCCTGTGCAAAACATTGCAATTTTTTTATTTTTAATTTCAGGATCTTTTTTTATTAAATTTTCTGATGCCCATTTCGGAAATTCTCTAAAATTTTTGATATTAGGGTTTAAAGCATTCTCAAAAGTCCCAATAGATACTTCATAATCATTCCTGGTATCTATTAACAATAAGTTTTCATCTGAAATTAATTCATTCCATTTTTCAGGTTCAATGTATTTTCCAACAACGTTATTTGGTGAAACATCTTTTATTCCTAAAGTTACAATCTCTTTTTTTAATTTAATTTTCATCCTAAAAAATGGATTTTTAGGCGCCAAAGAAAATTTGGGCTTAAGATCAATTAAATTTTCAATCTTCCAAATACTTTCTAAAGCTTTTGAAATTTCATTTTTGTTACCAGAAATTGTTCCATTTACACCTTCATTAGCCACGAGAATAGTACCTTTAATTTCTGTTGTAGATAAAATTGAGTTTAATAAAGTTTGAAAATAAAGAAGATTGCTAACTTTAAAAAATTTATAGAATGCTACGACAATAAAAGTATCATGATATCTAATTATTTTTTCATTAGACTTTAAAAACTCAAGATAATCTAATTTTGGGCTCATTATATTTCATTTATTCCTAAAGATTTTAAAAAAAAATAACACAAATAACATAAATTAGAATATATATTTAAACATAATGCTATTGAATACTAAAGTTTTAAGAATGGAGTTTTATAATGTCAGAAATTGTTTTGGAGCAAATAACCTTAGAAAAAGCAGATCTAATCGTCAAAAATGCAATCAGTAAAGCAAGAGAAATAAAAATTAATCCTATTATGGTTGTGCTTTTAGATCACCGAGGTGCAATAAAGGCATGTTCTGGTGAAGATGGAATAAGTAGTTTACGTTTTCAAATAGCTCATGGAAAGGCTAATGGTGCATTTCAAATGGGTATGGGTTCAAGAGCATTATTTAATAGAGCGGAACAACAAGCTTATTTTATAAATTCTGTAAATGCTCTTACAAACGGAGCTTTAGTACCTGTGCCCGGAGGTGTGTTAATAAGGGATAAAAACAATAACATTGTAGGATGTCTTGGGATTTCAGGCGACACATCAGACAACGACGAAATAGCTGCGGTTTCAGGAATCGAGTCAGTTGGATACAAAGCAGATATTGGATAAAGTATTTAAAAAAAACTCAAAATTAAAATTGGTATTAAAATAAAAATTAACATTAACAACATGCCTTTTAACGGTTTTTCGTCAATGGGTTTTACAATTGTTTGATTTATTCTTGTGTAACCATCAACCATTCTTTCTATAATTTTATGTTTTTTTATAATTTGATAGTATAAAATAGCTAAAATATGAATACCTACCAAATAATATAAAAGAAAATGAAACAAATTATGAATGTCTGTCCAGAAATATACATAATCAGGCGCCAAATGAGCGAGAGGAGCGTCGTATAAAATGTCATCGCTTGAAAACAAACCTGAAATGGACAAGATAAATAAGACAATTATAAATAACAAAGTTGAGAAGCTACCAAGAGATGTTCTGATTGTTTTATCTTGATTGTTTTTTGAAAACTGCGTAGATGCTCCTTTAATAGATATGTTAAAGCTTTTAAACTTAGAATAATAACTACCTATAAAGCCCCATAAAATTCTAAAAAAAATTAAACCTAAAAGAGACACACCAAAATATTGATGTATATTTAACATATCTAGCTTAGCTGAGGTGTAAGAGCCTAAAATTAGAAAAATTAAGATAAGGTGAAATACTCTTAGAGAGAGATCCCATACTTTAACTTTATTATCCTTTTCTTTACCTGTTTGATACATTTTAATACATAATGATTGGAGTTAAATTGGAATGTTAAAAATGAATTTAAAATGGAATACCAATATGAATAATGCATTTTACAGTGTTATTAAAATTGATGAAAGCTTTAAAAAAATTTTTGAACAATTTGGTTTGCCTCTAAATCGTACAATCGAGCAAGGATTTGAGAGTCTTGCTAAGATTATAATTGGACAACAAATTTCAACTAATGTAGCAAAATCTCTAAGCGATAAATTAAAAAAAGATGGGATGTTAAATGAAAAAAAAATATCTGAAGCTAGTATAGAAAAATTAAAGCTTTATGGGTTGTCTTCTCAAAAATCATCTTATCTAAAAAATTTAGCAACACTAACAATAAAAAATGAAATTGATATCAATTCTCTGAATAGGTTAAAAAGCGATGAAGTTACAAATTTATTAATTAAAATTAAAGGTATTGGACATTGGACAATTAATAATTATAAAATATTTGCTCTGCAAGACACAAACGCATGGCCATCTGCTGACTTGGCACTGCAAGAAGCTCTTAGGCAATTAAAGGATTTAGAAACTAGACCAAATGAAAAAGAGATGGAAAAAATTGGAATTATGTGGGAACCTCATCGGGCAGCAGCAGCACTATTTTTATGGCACTTTTACAATAAAGTAAAAATAGAAAAAGCAGACTATAAATCATGATTAATTCAAAAAAACTTTTGCAAATGATTGATTTAGTAAAGGAATGTAATAAATGCGCGATGTTTCATTTTCATAATCTAAGTGTTGATAAGGTAAAATACAAAAATGACAATTCTCCACTTACTCAAGCAGATCTTGAAGTTAATCAAATAGCTGTTAATGGGATAAAAAAACTTTTTCCAAAAGTAAAAATTATTAGTGAAGAGTTTGAGAAGTCTCAGCAATTCTTTCAAAATAATAATAATTTTTGGTTGATAGATCCTATTGATGGAACCAAAGAGTTTATAAATAAGAAACCAAATTTCACTGTAAATTTTGCTCTTATAAAGAATAATTCACCCATATTTGGATTAATATCACAGCCTTACACTGGTAATATTTGGTATAACTTTAGAGGTATGGCATGGAGATTAGAAAACAACCAAAATTTTGAGAATTCTCAGCGAATAAAATGTAATAAAATTGATTACAATAATTTAAAGATATTAAGCAGTTTTAATCACAGATCAATAGAATTAGAAAATTGGATTTCTTTTGTTAATCCTGTTTCAGATCAAGATATTGGCTCTAGTATAAAATTTTGTTATTTAGCTGAAGGCCAAGTAGATTTTTATCCTCGTACTTCTCCAACTATGGAGTGGGATATCGCCGCCGGACACAGTATTCTCAAAGCAGCAGGTGGAAATATTATTACCAGTTCAGGTTTTGAAATGAGATATGGTAAAGAGAATTTCAAAAATAGAAATTTCTTAGCATATGGCCTGACTGATAATTTACCATGTAAGTTTCTTTTAAATCTAAGTAATACAAATAACAAAAAATATGAAATAGATTTAACCTTAGCAGTTAAGGCTCTAAATAAAAAAGAACTAGTAGCTTTTCCCACCGAGACTGTTTATGGAATTGGGGCTATAGGAAATAGTAAAAAAGCTATTAAAAGTATCTATTCTGCTAAAAATCGTCCATTGCATAATCCTTTAATTGCCCATACTTATAATAAAGAAGAAGCTGAAAAATATGTTCAATTTACAGACATTGCACATAAATTAACTAATAAATTCTGGCCAGGTCCACTAACTATAATATTGCAGATAAAGAAGAATAATAAATCAAATATATTATCACAAAATAAGAGTAGCCTAGGAATAAGAGTTCCATCTCACCCTGTGGCAATGGATTTACTTGAGAGAATTAAAATTCCTATTTTAGCTCCTAGTGCTAACAAGTCAGGTGGTGTAAGTCCAACAAATGCGAAACACGTTATTGATGATTTTGGGCCAAATTTTAAAGGTGAAGGTTGGAAACTTTCTAAGATAATTGATTATGGGTTTTGTGAAGTTGGAATTGAGTCTACTGTAGTTGATTGTCGTGGAAAAAACCCTATTATTCTTAGGCATGGCTATATAACAACTGAGATGATTTTTAACGTTATGAAAACTAAAGTTTTAGATGTTAAAAACAACAAAGAGTTAATTTCCCCTGGACTATTTAAAAGTCACTATTCACCAAATGCGAATGTTTATTTAAATCAAAAATCAAATATGAAAAATAGTGGTTGGTTAATTTTTGGAGAAACTCCAAAATCATTGCAGAAAAAACAAAATCTGTTTAATTTGAGTACTAATAGAAACTTAAATCAAGCATGTTATTTGCTATTTTCAGGATTACGATACCTAGACAGTTGTGGTGTTGAAAATATTCAAGTAATGCCAATCCCTAACAAAGGAGTTGGAGTCGCAATAAATGATCGATTGAAAAGAGCGGCTTATAAAACAAAACATATCAACTAGGAAAAAAATGCAACAAACACCTTTAGACATTGATCTCAGAAAACTCCAATTAAAACATCCCCCTTTATTCAATAAAGAAGATCATGACAAATACGTTAATGACTGGCGAGGTCAGTTTAAAGGACAGGCTGCAGCTATATTAAAACCTATAAATACAGAAGAAGTTTCATCTATCTTGTTATTTGCTCATGAAAATAATGTTGACGTTGTTCCTCAAGGAGGAAACACAAGCCTATGTGGAGCAGCTACTCCTGATGACAGTGGAAGATCTATAATTATTTCGTTAGAGAAAATGAATAATGTTCGACAATTTAATAAAGACGCTCAAACCATAACAGTTGAGTCAGGCATGGTATTATCTCAAATTCACAAAATAGTAGAAAATGATAATTTGTTTTTTCCACTAAGTTTAGGTGCTCAAGGGTCATGCATGATTGGTGGAAATTTATCAACAAATGCCGGTGGTGTTAATGTTTTAAAATATGGAAATACAAGAGAACTTTGTCTTGGTTTAGAAGTGGTTTTACCAGATGGTAAAATAATGAATTTACTTTCTGAACTCAAGAAAGATAATACTGGATATGATTTAAAAAATATTTTTATTGGCGCCGAGGGCACACTTGGAATAATTACTGCAGCGACTCTGAAACTTTTTCAGTTGCCAAAAATGATAACTACATTATTTGTAGAAGCCAATAGAATTACAAACTCTATAGATTTACTTAATATATTTAAGTCTTATTTTCCAGATAGAATTGAATCATTTGAACTTATGCCCAAAGTTTTCTGGGAGGTTGCTAAAAATAATATTGAGAAAATTATAATGCCTCTAGAAAAAACTCCTGAAATGGGCGTCTTGATAGACATTTCAAGTTATTCTAAGGATGACACGTTTCCTAATAAAGAAGGTGAAATTCCAATAATTAAAACAATTGAGAATGTCCTGGAAGAATGTTTTGAAAAAGGCTTAATATCTGATGCAACAATTTGTAAAAATGAAAATCAAAGTAAATCATTATGGTCAATCAGAGAAGCTGCGGCTGAATCTGAAAAAAAAGAACTTGAAAAATCCAACTTAATTAAATGTTTAAAACACGATATTTCTCTTCCTGTTGAGTCTATAGGCGAGTTTCACAAAGACGCACAAAATATGATTTCAAATTTTTTACCTGAATTAAAAACCATCTATTTTGGACATTTGGGTGACGGTAATCTACATTATAATATTTTTGGGAATGGATCATTGCCCGACGGATTTAAGGGTAAAAGTATTGAATTAACTAATAAACTTTATGAAATTGTCAATAAATACAATGGGTCTTTTTCTGCTGAGCATGGAATTGGTCAATTGAAAAAAAACAACCTTAAAACTCATAAAAATGATGTCGCCTACTCTCTTATGAAGATTATCAAAAGTCAACTAGACCCCAAAGGAATCATGAACCCCGGCAAAGTTTTATTTTAAATGTAATGATTAAATTTTAACTTTTACAAATATTTTTTTAAGGATACAAGGTAGAGATGAAATTTTTAAAATTGTTTTTTGTTTTAATTTTATTTGTCTCAGGAGAGACATTTGCTGATGATAATAAAAATTTATCATCAAATAATGATGGTGTTAAATTCTCAAGTGACAATATAGAGGTAGATGAAAAAAATAAAATCGTTACTGCATCAGGGAATGTTATAATCATAAATGACTCTAGAAAAATTACAGCTGATAAAGTTACGTATGACCAAAAATCAGATCAGGCTATTGCTGTTGGAAATGTTGTTTTAAAAGAAAAAGATGGATCTATTTATGAAACAGATAAATCCGTTTTAACTAATGAATTTAAATCTGTTATTGCAATTCCCCTTTTTGGAAAACTAGCAGATAAATCAAGTGTTAGCGCTAAGAAATTCAATAAAAATGATCTTGGAGAAAGTTTTTTTCGTGAAGGAGTATATACTGCTTGTGAATGTGATTTAAAAAAGGATGAAACACCAATATGGAGACTTGAATCTAAACAAATAAAACATGATCCAAAAACAAAAACTGTTTATCTAAAACATCCTGTAATGAAGATCTTTTCTTTGCCCGTTTATTATCTTCCATATTTAAGTTTTCCAGATTGGACTATAAAAAGACGCTCAGGTTTTTTAACACCGGTTTATGGTTATTCAAAACAAAATAGATTTCATATTAAGATTCCATATTATTTTTCTCCTGAAAATGACCCTACTTGGGATATGACATTCACATCTCACCAAAATGGAAAAACAGGTCATGCTGATCAATTAAATATTCGAAAAGAATATGAGAAAACTTCATTGGAAACAAACATTTATAAAGGAAATTTAGATACTAACAAATCTAATGGGGACAATGTATTTGGCTTTAATCTAAAGGCATCATCTAACTTAAAAAATAATTGGACTATGAACATAGGCGCTAAGTATGCTGATCAGGAAACTTTTATGAGACGATATGGTTTTGATGTAGACACAACATATAAAAGTTATGTAGAGCTAGAAAAATATAACGAAAACTCAATTTCTTTTATTGAAGTCTATAATATTCAAAATTTAGATGAGAAAAGTAGCAATAACGAACCAGTATTAGCTCCATCAGTATCACATCATATTTTTAATAGTAACGAAAAATATAATTATGATATTAAATTTAATGCTCATTCAATTTACAATGACGAAAGTTACGATATGAAAAGATGGTCCGGGCTTGGTAAAATAAACAAAAAGTTTAGTTATGATAATCTACTTTTAGAAGCAGATGCAAATATCGGATTAGATTTATATTCTATTCAAGGAAGACCTTCAACTGATAGTAACGATAATAGATACATTGATAGGATTTCTTCAGGTTTTTCTATATCAGCAAGTGATAAATATATTTTAATGAATGGTTCAACAAACTTTTTAGTAGAGCCTAAAATTCAATTTAGCTCAGTTTTTTCTTCTGATAGAACTGATGAAGTTCCAAATAGAGACTCGGCAGAATTTAGGTTAGATCAGGCTAACTTATTTTTAAACAATCAATTCCAAGGAAGAGATAATATTCAAGAAAATAATCGACTAAATCTGGGTATTACATCACTTGTTATGACTGAAAACTTAGGAGATATAAATTTTTTTATTGGACAAAGTCAAAAAGTTAGTGGTACCCAAAAAAATATTACTATGGCCAATGAAGATAGACAGTCACACATTATCAACTCAATAGACTGGAATCCAAGTGAAATGTATAAATTTTCATGGTTTTCCTTGTATAATCATCATAATTTTAAATCAGATATATCAGACTTTAATTTTAATGGATCTTTTAATGGATGGAGCTATTCAGCAAATCATAAATCAGTTGATGGAGATTTTATTTCTAATAACATCGATCGGGAAGAATTAAATTTAGGATTATCTAAAAATTTTTCAAACTGGAAAACTAGTTATTCTAGAACCTATGACTTAAATAATGACAAAGAAGAACTTATTTCAGAAACTTTAGGGTTAGAGTATACTGGTTCAGGCTATATGTTTGGAAACTGTCTCACCATTTTGTTTCAATATAAAAGTACCGGTGGAGTTGTAGATAGAGATTTGGTCCCAGAAGACTCTATTTATTTAACTTTTAACTTTAGAAATTTGGGCGAATATAATTGGCAGCCAAAAGAAATTAATAAAGCCCTGAATAAAAATCTAAGATATTAATCGAAAACATATAAAAATTTATTAAGTATATTCTCTGCCAAGCTTCGATTTATATTCTTAGGTACTCTGAAGACCGCTTGACGTCCACAAATCTTGTAAATAGGGACAACTTCTTCAATAATGTGATAATAAGGTCTGTTATTATAGTCATCAAAGATTATTATGCTGTTAATTTTTGCATTAATTAAACTATAAAGGAAACAAGCTACTCTGAACCTTCCATCTATGAGAATCACATCTGCTTTTTCATTAAAACTCCAAACATTACTAATATAATTAATAAACTGGTCCCTATATTCATAAGATTTAGGTCGCCCCCAATTTCCTAAATCACCTAAATTAACCCAATTTAATTTTACCCTAGAACCCTTATTAGAAATATCAATAGTGTTAATCCATTTCTTATCCGTATCAACAGCAATTATATTTGATTTTGTATTCCTTAAAACCCAGTTAGTTGACGCTCCAACACCATACTCAAAGTAAAAATTACAATTAATTAAATATTTTTTAAAAAGATAATCATCCCCGTCAAAAAGAATAATACCTCGCGGCTCACTTTTTGACATTACTTATTTAAATCTCTAATTACTGCAAAAAAATTAAACCAATATAAACGAAATTTGCCTATAAAAGTTTTATTCCTTTTAAGTTTGTTATACTTGTCAATACCACAAGCAGTTTTAATTCTAAATTTATTCATAAATAATACCATTCAATAGATTATCATGTAATAACATATATAAATTTATTTACGATTATTTTTTGTTAAATAGAACTATGTTCTTTGATGGAAAATTAATTTTCCAGTTCCTTTGATTTGCTATGATTTTGAAAGTTATTTTTTTATAAAAAACTACATGAGTTGGATCTCTTCTGTAGTGCCAATTTTTAAACAAGTAATCCTCAGTCATAAATGATGTCATGATAGCAAGCCAGGAGTTTGTGGCAAGCAAACTATTAATCTTGTTAAACTCTTCATAAGGTTTAAAGAAATGTTCAACAACTTCTGCACAAGTAATAAAATTAAATTTTCTAGAAAAAATATTTTCATTTTTAAAAAAAAAAGGGTCGTATAGCTCAACTTTAAAACCATCTTTCCTCAAAATATCTGCTAATGCTGGAGCATAACCACATCCATAATCCAAACCCATATCATTAATAGAAATTTTATCTTTAAGTGGTTCAATAAGATTAGATAGAAATGTTCTATAACTATTATCATTGATTTCGTTATTATGTTTTAAATAATGTTTTTTTTCTTTATTGCTAGAAATAAATTTAATAGGATCCAACATAGTTGCTTTACAGAGAGCACATTGCCAATAATCTAAACCTTCTACATTTAGAAAAAACTCTATTTTATTATTTTTACAAACTGTGCATATTTTCATTAGGTAAAACTGTAAATAATATATCTAAGTTATCATGATATTTAGAAAATCTAAATAATTATAAGGGTGATTTAATTATGAAAATAATGAAAAATGAAAATATAATGGATAAAAGTGAAAAACTGTTTATAATTATAAGTATTTTAGGCTTATTTCCATTTATCATAGGCTTATTAGATTTATTGATTAATAAAAATAATTTATTCTTTTTAGTTAATCTTCCAAAATATTATGGGTCTATCATATTTACTTTTTTAGGTGCAATATATTGGGGAGCTATGTTGAATTTACCCCCAAAAAGTTTTATTCCTGAAAAAATAAAATTGTTTATTATCATTTGGTCAGTTTTCCCTTCTATTTTAGGGATTACCGTTTTATCAATTAATAGTAATTTAAGTCTTTTAATGCTTTCTATGGGTTTTTTGTTATGTCAGTTAGTCGACGAAATATTTAATAAATATTTATTGTTTCCTAATTGGTATTTACCTTTAAGACGCATATTAACATTAATTGTAGTAATTGTTTTGATATGCTCATATTTTATAACTCAAACACTATGAGAAATTAAATGAATCAATTTCCCTTTACAAAGTCAGAAGTGATAACAAATTTGATAAATTTCAGTCAACATGAACTTCATAATTACACTTCAAATAGGAATTTTGATTATGGGGCACCTCATCATAATGTTTCAAAAATTTCTCCTTATCTAAGAAGAAGATTTATAAGTGAAAATGAGGTTTTAGGGGTGGTCCTTAAAGATCATAAATTTAATAACATAGAAAAGTTCATAGAAGAGATTTTTTGGAGAACATATTGGAAAGGTTGGCTTGAGAGTCATCCATGGATTTATGATGAGTATAATGCGTATGACGAAGATCAAAGTATCCCAAAAAAAACAGGTATAAAATGTTTTGATCATTGGAAAGAAGAATTATTAGATACTGGATATCTTCATAATCATTCTCGTATGTGGTTTGCTAGTATTTGGATTTTTACTTTAGGTTATAGCTGGCAATCTGGAGCAAATTTTTTTAAGAATAATCTTCTTGATTATTGTCCAGCTTCAAACACACTGGGATGGAGATGGGTTGCTGGGTTACAAACGATTGGAAAACCCTATATAGCTCAAGCAGATAATATTAAATTCTTTACCAATGCAAGGTTTTATCCAAGAAATCAATTAAAAGAAAACTATATTTTAAATGATAAAAATATTACAAATGGAAAACCAATCAACTTTAATAGATATGAAGAAAATATATTCAACAAAAATGAAAATTTAGGTGTGATAATAAATAATAATGATCTGTCTTTACATCAACTTTTAAATGAAAAAGAACTAGTTTATGATTGCTGTTTATTTTCTACCAATAATAAGAACATTTTAATTGATAATTTTGAAAAAAAAATATTTGAAGATATTAGAAAAGAAGATCAAAGCATTATACCTGTATATAATTTTCAGGATATTTACAAATGGCTAAAAGAAAAAAATATCAAAAATTTGATATTACCTCATGAAACGGTTGGAAATAAAATATTTAACAAAAATGAATTCTTAAAAAAAATTACAAATTTAGACGTTAATTTCACTTTTTATTTGAGAGAATGGGACGCCAATGCTTTCCCTCACGCAACAAAAGGTTTTTTTAATTTTAAAAAGCAAATTTATAATCTGCTGAATAGAACAAATATATAAATATAGGATTTAGGCTGTTTTTATCATAAAAACATATATTAACTATCTGGTTTTGGTCGATAAAGAACAGTAATAAATCCAATTTGATGAATTATCTCGGCATCTAGCTGTTGTTCAATTTTTAAACAATGCTCTGAACGTTCATTTTTATCTGCTCCTCTAATACGAATCTTAATTAATTCATGCGCATTAAGTGCAAGTCTTATCTCATCAAGAACAGAATTAGTAAGTCCATGTTGTCCAATTATGACGAATGGTTTTAGTGAGTACGCCCTCTTACGTAACTCTTTTTTTTAATATCAGAAAGATTTTTTTTTCATAATAATACCTAATTAATAATATATATTAAAAAACTTTAAAGTAAGGCCATATTGGTTTTTAAAGAAAAAATATAATATTACAATTTTTAAATTTGATTAAAACTTGAGCGAATATTATTTAATATATTGACATATTAATTAAAATACATAATATGTATTTATATGAAAATTTTTAATAATATTTTAAATCCCCTTGAAAGAAGAAGGTTTCAATTTGGATATAGCCAACAAGACATTTCTAAACTTCTCGGAATTACTCAATCTCAGTATTCTAGAATTGAAAAGGGTGCCTCAGATCCTAAAAAACATTTAAAGAAATTATCAGAAATATTTGATTGTGAACCTAATGAGGTTTTTCAAGGTGAAATATTAAGAGAAATAGAAAATGATTTTTTAAATGATCCCACTAATGATTTTCAAAGAACTTTTCATGAGAGAAAACCTGGTTATGTTAATTTGAAGATAGAAGGATGGTTTACAAAAAAACAAATAATAGATAATTATGAAATGCTAATTAAAGAATGGGATGATTGGAAGATTAATAAAGACGGAATTAGATGGAAATATAAGTGACCGAAAAATAATTAAATTATTTAGTTAAGACAACCTAGTTATAAAAAAATTAATAATTTATTCTACAGAATCGTTTATGCGGTGTAGTGGGGTGTTTTTTCAGGAGATGTTTTTTTCTGTTTCACCATAACTTACCGCCGTCCACCTTTTAATTTTCCCCAATATTCACAATACCAATTCTTTCTGTATCGAACAATCACTGAACAAAGAGAAAAAGGGAAAACCTTGGACCAAATTGCAGATTGGTTAAATAAAAAGGGATACCTATCTGGTCGTGGAAAGAAGTTCAAAGGTAATCATGTTCATTCAATCGTGAAGAAGAAAAGACTAAAAGATGAAAAGTTAGAAAGAGACTATCTAGAGATTTAGTCTGATTTTTACTTGGATATTTATGATAAGAGTATTTTGATGAGTGATTATGGATTTAAGAAATGATAATTGTTAGCGTCACAGAATAACTTATTCATCAAATTTTAAAGTGATGATTTCCCCTTCATAGACATAGAATGCTTTGTTGGAACCATCCACAATTATAAAAGGGTATAATACCTTCCTATCTGAAACTTTTTTCCCATTGCAAGTAATACGATGCACAAAGACTTTTGAATTTTCGTTTGTCAGACCATTTTGAGCAAACACTTTCGAAAACGCATTATCTTGATTAACTAGTTCAAATTCCTTGTTCTCAATAAACTCTTTGATTTTATAGGAGTTATATGTTGCAGACTGCCCAGCGTAATCACAAGAATAAAAAACACCATCTGCCCAGCCTTTAAAAAACTCCTGTTGCTTACAAAGAATATCTTCTTCCTCGGCGTACCATAACTCTCCAAAATATCCTGTAACAGTCCATTTAGTATCAATATATTGAGCATTCAGAATAAACGGGAAATGCAACATTAACACTACTAAAAATACTCTTTATAAGATTTTTTTTAGGTGTTTCAAAATTTTACTTAACTGTAGGTTATTGATGCAGTCGTATTGTTTAAAAATTTTATTTTTATTTGTTAATAATATAAACATGTGCTGGAATATTGCTATATATACTATCTGCTCCACCCTTAAAAACAAATTCAACTTCTTCTCTACGTTTTAAATTAGCAAGTTTTGATAAGAAGGGTTTTTTGGATACCCATACTGAATATGCTCCTATTTTCTTTTCTTTTTTACTATCACTAATTATTCTAAATTTCATTTCACTAGGAGGAGATTTTAACTGCAATAGTGGATTAATTCTTAATAGTTTTCTATTTAATCCATCTGCAGCAGGTTTCTGAAAAACTAATTCAACTTTATCAGAACCTGCATTTGTGAATTTCGGATAATAATAAAGAGCGAAAAGTCTAATATTATTCTTAAAATAATCATTAATTTTATTATCATCTGCTATGAGCATTGGTATAAAGGTTTCAACAACAAAATCTTTTGTATACTGCCCTTTAGTTATATAAAACTTTGAGTCGGGGTGTAAAAATTTAATTGCTATATTTTTTGATTTTTCGAGAGAGTTGTCTTCATCCTCTCCAATCATCTGAAATGATAACTTCATAGGTATATCTACAATTTCACCTTTTTTTTACTTCGTCAATATCCGTAGTATAGATAGTTATTTGAGATGAATTCGGATTACATGCATTTAACAAAAGCAATAAATTGCTTAACAATAAAAAAATAATTATTTTATTATATTTAAACATTATGTGTACTTTTATATCATTTTTTTGTTCTAGACCTAGTCATTTTTAAGAAATTAAAACCTTATCAATCACATATACTCATAAAATATTCTGTCTTATCATTTTTTATGGAAAATTTATTAGGATTTTGCTCTGATATAAGGTTGTTAAATCTTACTTTAACATTGAAACAAATGTATCTAATTGAGTTTTTTTTAGTAAAGAAAAGACTAAAAGATGAAAAGTTAGAAAGAGAGTATCCAGAGATTTGGTCTGATTTTAGTTTGGAGGTGGTTGATAAGACTTTGGTTAATATGTTCGTGTTCTGATTTTTTTTAAAACTTATGTTCTATCTCAAAAACTTTGCTTAATATCGATATAAGTAGTAACTAAATTACTTAAATACGGTTCAATCGCTTCTGTATTGATGATGGAACTAATCCAGGCAGATTAATTGGTGAATTTAATGGATTTAGGAAATGATAGAAGTATATAAAAAATTCTTTTTGATGATCATTTTTTACACATTATAGGAATTAACGCTAACTGTACTAATTAGAAATTAATAAAGGTTATGTCAACTTTAATAATTGAAAAAGCAAAATTAAAAAATCTTAAAGATTTAATATATCTTCTATTTGATGATGATCTCGGAACAGAAAGGGAGAACTTAAGTGACAAATCCATGAACAAGTATAAAAAATCATTTACAAAAATTCTAAAAGATTCAAACAATGAAATTTTTGTTATGATTTTAAATGATCAAATCATCGGCATGATGCAATTAACTTTTATCCCAGGTCTATCAATGCAAGGCATAACAAGGTGCCAAATTGAATCAGTCAGAATTAAAAAAGAATATAGAGATAAAGGTTATGGATCAAAATTGATTAATAAAGGTATTGAAATTGCGAAAATAAACAAATGTGGATTAATTCAATTAACAAGTAATAAGAAAAGACAAAAAGCGATAAATTTTTATAAAAAACTTGGTTTTTTAAGTACACATAAAAGTTTCAAATTAGATTTATAAAAATTCTCAAATGTTGCCATTTAAAAAGACATAGCAAAAGTACCGAATTACATCAAACTCACACCCCTACAGAAACACTTACCCTATCACTCTGAAGGGTCAAAAAAAACCAATAAGATCAATGATTTACTCTACAGTGACAGAATAGTTTTAACTAATGAAATAACATGAACACTTAACACACAAAAAACTTTAATTATTACTATTTTTTCGCATAATGGAAATATGAAAAAATTATTTCTAACTGCAACAATTTCTTTCTCAATTATCTTTTCAACTAACTGTGTTGCTGAATGGAAATTTATTTCTCAAAATTCAAAGGATACAAAATTTTTTGTAGAAACTTCATC
This sequence comes from alpha proteobacterium SCGC AAA536-K22, assembly GCA_000421325.1. Lineage (GTDB taxonomy): Bacteria > Pseudomonadota > Alphaproteobacteria > Puniceispirillales > Marisalimonadaceae > Marisalimonas. The sequence continues at coordinate 66,315 of ATWQ01000003.1, read as the reverse complement.
AATCAAGAACCACGAAGATTACACATATTATTGGATGCTATATAGTCATTCAAAACCTGTACTTGGAGATTTTTCAAATAGGTCACTTTATCAAACAGACTGTAAAGAACCATTAAAACAAAAAATATTAGATGGAGCATACTTTGATGGACCAATGGCAAATGGGAAAATGACAACTAGATTATCACAAAAATACCTAGCAAAAGCAGGTTTTGAATATGCTCCTCCTGGAAGTGTTTTAAAAAAACTTTTATCTTTTGTTTGTAACCTTAAATAAGGTTATCATTGATTTAACTTAAAGATAGATAAATTTTTCTCCCAAACTATTTTCATCTTACCCCATACTGGTTCAAATTCTTTATTAATAAACCTTAATCTATATTCTCTTTCCATATGTCTTTTGAGGACTGAATAAACATTATTACCACCCCACTTATTACCTTTATAAGTTGTAATGTTTTCATAATTAAGTTTATGTGCAATTTTTCTATAACCTAATCCAGATTGATGTAATGATTTAATTTTTTGAAACAATTTTTCTTGTTCTGCTGAATATTTTTTATTTTGTTTTAATGCAAACTTATTCGTTCTTACTGTTACAGTAAAACACAAATAATGATGATATTTTGGAGAAGTTATTTCATCAGTTGAAATTATTCCACTGTTAATGCTGATGCAAATTTTCTAGGTTGAACATATAAAATTATTTCCAAGGAATTTTAGAAACTTCGTCTTTAATTCCAATTTTACAATTGTCAAAATATATATTGCAATAAGTATTATTTTAATACTAATATTATATTAAACAAGTTAACTAATTAAAGGATCAAGATTATGAAAAAACTTTTAATTATTTTTAGTTCTTTAGGTTTCTTTAATTTTGCTAATGCAGATGAGGTAAAGTTATCATTTGACTGGGGTGATATTCCATTATGTACTTCAGGCAAACCAAACACTGTTAGTAATCCAGTATTTACTTTATCAAGCATTCCTAAAAATGCTAAATGGGCATATTTCAAACTACAAGATAGAAATGTTCCAAGTTACAAGCATGGTGGTGGATGGGTTGAATTAAAAGATAATACAACTATAAATTCGGGAATTTTTGATTATAAGAGTCCTTGCCCTCCATCTGGGAAACATACCTACCGATGGACTGCATACTTTACAGAGAAAAAAACATCTCTTGGTTTTTCTGGTAAACCAAAGGGAGTTATTTCTGATACATTTGCGAGCAAAAAATATCCATGAAAAATATGAGACAATACTCTAATAAATATTGTCTCATTTTCAATAACTTAAAACAAAAAGGTCACAGATGTTAAATCAAGAGTAAAATTACTCCTCTGTTAAAGTTTGTATTAGATTTAAAGGTTGAATACTCATAAAAGACGTAGTTAATATTAACATTTATTGAATGTTAAAATAAACATATTCGATTAAAAAAATTTATTTTTTTGTTATTCATATTTAATACCACATTTTTAGTTTTGATACTCTTCCCACATTTTAGAAAAAATAGGTTTATATTTTTTATTTCTGAATTTAATTCTATCTTCTCTTTCTTTGTATCTCTTTAATACAGAATATACATAATTAGGTTTCCAACCATGACCATTTTCAGTGGTAAAACCTTTTTCATTTAAATATGCCGAAATCCTCCGATAACCTAAACCATTTTCATGAAGCGTCTTTATTAATCTGTAACGAAAATGTTGTTTTTCAGAGAATTTATTAGGATTTTGTTCTGATATAAGGTTGTTAAATCTTATTTTAACATTGAAACAAATATACCTAATTGAAGTTTTTTTAGTCAAGAAAAGACTGTTCTCACTCACTCCACGGTAACTGACTTTGCTAGGTTCCTTGGCTGATCCACATCGGTACCTCTTTCCTTTGCAACGTGATAAGCTAACAACTGAGCAGGAATAGACATTAACAAAGGAGATAATAAAGATTGAAAATTATTTTCAAAGTTTGGTATTTCAACTTTAAAATGCGCAAAAGAAGCTTTGTTAATACAATTTTTATCTGCAATTAAAATAATTTTGGCTCCTCTTGAATGAGCTTCTTGTAGATTGCTAATTGCTTTGTCTTCATTACCATCTGATACTAAAAACATGATAACTGGAACGTCATCTTCTATAAGAGCAATTGGACCATGTTTCATTTCTCCTGCAGCAAAACCTTCTGCATGAATATAGCTAATTTCTTTTAATTTTAATGCACCTTCAAGTGCAAGAGGATATAAAAGGCCTCTACCTAGAAAAATGACACTTTTTGAATTTTTAATATTTTGAGCAATTAATTTAATTTGATTTTCTATTTGTAACATTTTAGCAATAGCACTAGGTAACATATTCATTAACCTACATTTTTTTTCAATTTGAAGAGTTTTTAAATTATTGAATTTTTTACCTAGACCAACAGCAATTAAAAATAAAATTACAAGTTGAGATGTAAATGATTTTGTACTTGCAACACCTATTTCTGGACCAACTCTAGTATATAGACTATAGTCAACTTCTCTATCAATAGTGCTACCCTCTACATTTACAATTGCATTTGTTTTAAGGCCTAGTTCTTTCCCATATCTCAATGCCATCAGTGTGTCTAAACTTTCTCCAGATTGGGAAATAACTAACATTGAGCTTTGGCCAAAAGTGGATGGCTTTCTATATCTATATTCTGAGGCAAGATCGACAACAACAGGTACATCTGCAATTTGTTCAATCCAATACTTACCAACCATTCCAGCGTAATAACTTGTACCCGCAGCACAAATAATCAAAGATTTTTTGTCTTTAAAGCCTAATTTATTAAGATCAATTATTATTTCAGAATTATTTCTAACAAAACTTGACGTGGTTTGAGGCAAGACGACTGGTTGCTCAAAAATTTCTTTTTCCATAAAATGTTTGTAACCACCTTTTGTAATCAAACCAATTTCAGCTTTAATGTTAATTATCTTTCTACTCACTTTTTTAAAATTTTTATCAAAAATATTTATATTGTTAATTTTAACTAATGCATGATCACCATCTTCTAAATAAATTATTTTTTGTGTTAGGTGATCTATAGAATGCGCATCAGAACCTATAAAATTCGCATTATCTCCCAACCCTATAGCTAAAGGTGATGAATTCCTTGAAACAAATAATTGACCAGGAAAATCTACACTCATCGCAACAAAAGCAAATGCGCCTTTAATATCTTTAAGTACAAGTCTGCCCGATTCCAAAAGATCATGACCCAATTTAGAATACTTCATAAACAAATGAGGTAAAACCTCAGTATCAGTCTTACTTTTAAAATTATAACCAAGTGAAGTTAGGTCTTTTTTTAAAATTTCATAGTTTTCTATTATTCCATTATGAACAACAGCTATTTTGTTTTCGCTTGTCAAAGGATGAGCATTTTCAAAACTTATATTCCCATGTGTTGCCCATCTCGTGTGACCTAAAGCAACAGAATTATCAAAATATATCTCCTCTTTCGTTGATTTATCCAACTTCTCAATTAAATTCGCTAATTTACCTTCGGATTTTATTGTTTGTAATACACCTTGAGAAACAGAAGCAATACCGGCTGAATCATAACCGCGGTATTCAAGTTTTTTTAATCCCTCAATAACAAGTTGGCTTGCATTTTCTTTACCTAAAACAGCAACCACACCACACATACTTAGCCTCTTTTAAAAAATATTTATAAAGATAAAATTCAACGAAATTTTTATGCTTTATATTTACAATGTTAAGAGATATAACATTTTTATGGAAATTTGTTCAATCATTTTAAGTGCAGGAAAAGGTAGTAGGATGTTTTCAGACACTCCTAAACCTTTACATTTGATTTCTGGGAAACCAATGCTTAAGTGGGTAATTGATGCCAACAAGTCAGCAAATATAAATAAATGTATAATTGTTATTCCAGAAGAATCTAAAGCATTTGAAGGAATTTCCAACGGTTTTGATACCGTAGTACAAAAAATACCAAAAGGGACTGGTGATGCTGTTAAAAAAGCTTCTGTTTTGCTTAAAAAATTTACAGGCATAATACTTGTATGTTTTGGTGACACCCCTTTCTTAACCTCTCAAACTCTTAAAAAGGTAATAAAGTCATTTAACAGTGAAACTAAACTTGTAATTACTGGCTTTAAAAAAAATGAAAAAAATAACTATGGAAAAATTATTTTCTCAACTAAGGATGAACCAATTGAAATTATAGAACAAAAAGATGCTGAAGAGAGGAATATCCATTCAGAATTCTGTAATGGTGGTGTTATGGCTATTCATAGCTCAGTTCTAAATCAGTTGAACAAAATTCAAGAAAATTTAATTAGTAGAGAATTTTACTTAACTGATTTTGTTAAAATTTTAAATCAAGAAAAAAAGAAAATAACTTTTATTGAAATAAAAGAAGAAGAAATTTTAGGAATTAATAATCAAGTTGATCTGTCGGTAGCAGAAAAAATTTCTCAAAAACATTTAAGACGAAATGCTATGCTTAAAGGTGTAAAGTTAATAGACCCTGAAACTGTTTTTATCAATTACGACACTAAATTTGGAAGAGACGTTGTGGTACATCCAAATGTCGTTTTCAGCCAAAATGTTATCGTTGAATCATTAGTTCAAATTAAATCATTTTCACATTTAGAGGAATGTAAAATTAAATCTGGAGCATCAATCGGTCCGTTTGCGAGAATAAGAGGAGATAGTATTTTAGGAAATAACTCAAAAGTAGGGAATTTTGTGGAAATCAAAAAAAGTAATCTTTCGGAAAATGTTAAAATTAACCATTTATCATATGTTGGTGACAGTGAAATTGGTTCATCAACAAATATAGGAGCAGGCACAATTACTTGCAACTATGATGGGAAAAGTAAAAATAAAACAAAAATTGGTAAAAACTCTTTTGTAGGCTCTAATTCAACAATTATTGCTCCAATAAAAATAGGAGAAAATGTAACAATGGGAGCAGGTAGTACTTTCAACAAGGACATACCCAACAACACTCTTGCTATTGGTAGAGCTTATCAAATAAACAAAAAGAAATAATAATATTACATTAGTAACCTCTTGGGGATAACCTGTTATGTTTAAACAAACCAGGTGCCGTTAAGATTTTAAATTTTTTCTCTCTCCACCATAAACTATTTAATTCAATTTCAATATTTTTGAACCCATTAATATATTTCTTTGATTGAATATGTTCTGCTCTTTTAATTATCGTTCTTAAATAAGTATCACGGTCGACTAATATAGCTAAGTTAGTCCAATTTAGAACTGCGCTTGATAATAGATAAAACTCATTTGATAATTTTTTTATAAATTTTGGATGACGTGTTTCTGGATTTTGAATTGAATATATTGAAGTTCCTATTAACTTTTTTGCCTTGGCTGGTCTAAAAAATCTTTTTACTGAACAAAGAAAATTATTTGACCAATATTTTTTATATTTTAGAATAGCAACAAAAGGTTCTCCAGGATCAAACCTACTTCTTAATCTTACTTGAATGGCATTATGTTTAGAAAGCAAATCAATTGATTTTTTAATTTGATTTAAAGTAGATTTTGCATTTTCAATTAATTCTAAATCATTTTCTAATAACAATATTGGTCCTTCAGGCATTTGTTTTGCTAATTCTTTGAAACCTCCAAAAATTCCAATATTTGTATCAATTAAAATAGGTTCATAGTTAAATTTTTTGGCTATTTTAATCCCTTCTTCATTATATTCAGGTAAACAAATAAACTTATTATTTGTTAATTTTGAAAGACCATTTTTTTCGTATGAAATCAATGAGTTTTTTAAGCTGTCATAACCTTTCCAACTCAATATACCAATTGAAAATTGAAGCTGGCTCATATATAATACATATATTTAAATTTTAATTTTATCATCTTCTAATATTCTTGCTTCAAATTCTCTCAATCGTTTGTAAACACTTGCTAACTCGATGATAGTTGGCCATGCTCTTAATAAATATTGCATCGAACCCTCTACTCTTCCAAATGCTCTAATAATTTGCTGCATGACTCCAAGAGTTACAACTCCTGCAACTATAGCAGGTGCCAAAAAAACATATGCTGATAAAACGTTAGCCTGTAAATATGCCATTCGACCAATATTAAAATATAAATAACGTATGTAACTCAGAAAATGAATTGATCGAACATCATAGAAAAGTTCTTCTATTTTTTTTGGTCGAATAGAACCATCATCTTCAGCTATAACTAACAATTTTCTATAAGCAGCTTCTTTTTTTTGTAAATCATATTCAACGCCAACTAATCTTAAAATCCAACCAAGTACTACTAAAAAAATAGTTCCCCCTAAAGTCCATATTAAAGCACCTGTAACCAATCCGTATTGCCAATCTCCAAAGAAATAAATTGGTATTCCAACTGATAAGCCTAATAATATTGGAATAAATTGAAACAAAACCATCATTGATTCTATTAAACTTGTTCCTAAAGATTCCATAATACGTGAAAACTTTATTGTATCTTCTTGTACTCTTTGGGCTGCTCCCTCTATCTTACTTGCTTTGTCATAAACTGAATGATACCACTCCACCATTGCAGCTCGCCATCTAAATAAATAATGGGCTGTAAAAAAACTTATAACAACATAAACCGCAACGTATAAGCCTGCCAATGAAATAAAAGAAAATAAACTTTCCCAATATTCACCTATTGTTATTGCATTTGGTTTAGCTAGTGCCTTTTGTATCATGTCATAAAATTTTCCAAACCACTCATTTATTTTCACATCAATTTTAACTTGAACCCATAAGGACGATAAAATAACTAAGGAGCCTAACCAAGACCATAAAAACCATTTTCTAATCACAAAAAATCTAAACATTTTCTTCCTCATAGTAATATATTAAATTTATCATACTTTTTTATCATGAATATTGATACTTAATACCATCCCTACCCCAATTAAAACTGTTAATAACGAAGTTCCACCGTAACTTACTAAAGGTAGCGGTGCGCCAACAACAGGAAGTAACCCGCAGACCATACCGATGTTTAAACTTAAATAAAGAAAAATTAAAAAACCTATTCCAAAGACTACAACTTTAGAAAATAGACACTCTACTTTAAAAGAAATTTTCATAATAGATGTGATTAATAAACAAAAAACTAAAATAATAGAAATTGAGCCAAAAAAACCTAACTCTTCTGAAATTAAAGTAAATATAAAATCTGTATGTTTTTCAGGTAAATAATTCAGTCTACTTTGACTTCCCAACAAGAACCCTTTCCCGAATAACCCACCAGAACCAATGGCAATTTTTGACTGTATTATTTGATAGCCACTGCCTAAACTATCCATTTCTGGATTTAGAAACACTAATATTCTATTCTTTTGATATTCATATAACTGCTGCCAAATGAAAGGGACAGAAGCAAAGGATATCAAAATAGAAAAAATGACCAATTTCATTGATATCCCTACAAAGAACAATATAGAAAGTCCAAGTAAAATTAAAGTTAAACCAGTTCCTAAATCTGGTTGAGAAATAACCAAAAAACCAGGGATAAGAATGATGAAGATTGGAATAATATATGGTGAAAGTTTATCTAGTTGTATTTTTGATATATGATCAAAATATTTTGCAAGGATTAAAATTAACGATAATTTCATAATCTCAGAAGGTTGAAAATTTATGCCTCCATAAGATATCCATCTTTGTACACTTCCTGAGCCTATAAATTTTACCAATATTAGAGCACCTACACCAATAAAAAACGACAAAATGCTATATTTAAAAAAAATTTTAGAGGGTATAAAAGCTATAACAAACATTAAACAAAAACCAAAAATTAACCTTATTAAGTGATTCTTTGCCCATGGATTCCAATCACTTCCTGCCGCAGAATACAAAGAAGCAACACCAACTAATCCTAAAAATATTAGACAAAATATAATTACCCAATTTATTTTTAAAAATTTTGAAAAAATAATGGTAATCATAGTATCTGAAGAAAATTTATTAGTATTCCTATTCATCACATCAACTTACTTTTCTATAATTTAAATAAATGCTTAAATACATCTCTTGCGATTGGTGCAGCTACTGATGAACCACTACCCCCATGTTCAACTACAACACTTACGGCATATCTAGGATTTAAGACAGGGGCGTATCCAACAAATAAAGCATGATCTCTTCTTTTCCATGGTCGATCTTCATTTTTAATTAGGCCTTGCTCTCTTTCAGCTTCAGAAATTCTAACAACTTGTACTGTACCTGTTTTACCTGCCATTTCTATATTTTTTGATCCAATTTTATAGTGTCTTGCAGTTCCATTTGTTCCAACAACTACTTTTTCCATTGCCTTTTTAATAAAATTTAAATGTTCAACATTAATATTTAACTCATTAAACTTTTTGTTTTCTGAAGACATGACTAGAGAAGGACTCACTGCAAATTTACTATTTGCAATTCTTGAGACCATTGTTACAAGTTGTAGTGGTGTGGTTAAAAGATACCCTTGACCTATAGAAGCGTTTAAGGTTTCGCCTAAAGACCAATTCAACCCGTCGCGTTTTAGTTTCCATTCAATATTTGGCACCACACCCTTAGCTTTGTCATGAATCTGAACATTATAGTACTGACCTAAACCTAGTTTTTTCATCATAACTGCTATTTTATCAATTCCAACTTTCAAACCTAATTCATAAAAAAATACATCGCATGATTGTTCAATTGCTTGCATTAAATTTAAATTGCCATGACCATCTTTTGCCCAACAATGAAAAGTACTAGTGCCCAATTCTTTAGAACCATTACAAAAAAATTTAGTTTTATAATCAATTATTCCACTTTCCAGAGCTGCTAATGCAACGGCCATCTTAATTGTAGAGCCAGGTGGATAAACACCTGCCATACTTCTATTTAAAAGAGGAGATCTTAAATTATTTTTGACATTGTCCCACTCATTAACTTCTAGATCTCTTGAAAAAATATTAGGATCAAAGCCAGGTGACGAAACAGAACATAATATTTCCCCATTATTTACATCCATGACAATTAAAGAGCCAGATTGAGGATTAACCACCTTTTTTTTCTTATTTATAAAAACATAATTATTATTTACGAAAGTAATTTTTTTCAATTTACTTATTTGTTTTTTTATTTTTCTATTTCTAATAGAAACTAATTCATAATTACCCCTTTCAAGCCTTTCAACGGCAAAGGCTTGAAGCTTCATATCTAAGGAAACTTGTACATCTAAACCAGGCTTGGTGTTTTCGTAAATCTGTGAGTCAATCACATGACCTTTTGAAGTCACCTCATTTCTCTTTCTACCAAATTCACCTCTTAATTGAACGTCAAAATATTTTTCTATCCCTCTTTTACCTACTTCAATTTCATTTAAGGAACTATTTTGAATATTTTTATCAGAATATGGACCAGTATAACCTGTTATATGACCTGCAATAATACCTTGTGGATACACTCTTCTTTTAGACATAGAAAAACTTATTTCTGGAAACTCAATACTTCTAACAGCCAACTTAGAAACATCTTTTTGAGATAAGTTTTTTGTAATTAATATTTTCTTAGAATAATTATTTTTTTGATGTCTAATTTTATTAAAAAAATTGATTATATCTTTTTCATTTAAAATAATAATATTTGATATTTTTTTTATAATTTGATGAACATTCAAATCTTTATTCCAATTCAAAACAAGAGAAAATCCGTCCATATTACCAGCTAAAAGTCTCATTTTTCTATCTAATATTCTTCCCCTTTCAGGAGGAATAATTCGATAATTGAATTGATTGTCATCGGAAAGTTTTTCATATTTTCTATTTTCAACCAATTGAAGGTCAAATAATCTCCAGCCAATTGTCCCAATAATTGAACCTTTGAGCAAAGATAAAAAAATAAATCTTCTAGAAACTGTTCGTTCTAATTTTTTTTGACCTTTATTTTTCATATTTTAACTTTTTAATATTCTTGTGATAAAAGAAATAAAATCAAAACTTAAATTTACAATAGGAAAAATTATAAGAGTCGTTCCAACATAGTAAAAAACAGGGCTTAAATCAGGCATAGATAGATTGAGAAGAATATTCATAAAGAACACTATACAAAACGATGATAGGAATATCATAGTAAAAGATATCCAATCTTGTTTGTCATTTTTATTAATATTGTCAAAAGCTAAACTTTTACTAAAAAATTTTATTAATAAAAGAAAAATCGAAGTATTACCTAAATTACTTCCAAATATAATATCATTCAAAAAACCTACTAAAAATAGAATTAGATAAGATGGTTTCATACTAGATTTTTTTATAAATATATAAATTATAACTGAAATTAAACTAGGAGTTGCAGTTTTAAATATAGGTAAAAAACTTAATGATTTTTCAAAAATTGTAAGAAATAACAAACAAATAAAAAAGATAAAACTTTTTGAAAATTTATTCAGAAAATAAAATATATTATAATATTTTACCAATTTTCTAAACTTTCAGTTTTTCTTGTTCCACTTGAATCTAATCCCTTAAGGACCAAAGATTGGTTAGGTTTTTGTAATGGAGCAAAGCCTTGAAAACTATCTGAAATGGTTAATTTTTTTTTATTAATAATTATGGAAATGTAAGTTAGTCTATGAAAATCTACTGTTGGTTTAATAAAGTACGTACCTGAAAAGCTTTTATATAACTTACCTACATTTATTCCTGGGGGCAACCTTCCTCCATGGCCAGAAGTTTCAACCGCTTCACCTTCAATTGGCCTAGCATCTGACGAAAGAAATTTAATTTTTAAAAGTTCTCCATTTTGACCGTGTGTAACAGCAGGCCAATGACTTTCAGTCAAATAAATAGGTATCATAGAATTAATATCTATAATTAGAAGTACCCTACTGGTTTTTAAACCTACATTCACAACATATCCAACTAAGCCAAGAGAGGAAATAGCTGGCTGCCCAATTTTTATACCATAATCTTTGCCCGCATTAATTAATACAGTATTAGCAAATATACCCCCCGGTGCTGTAATAGCGCGACCAGTAACAATATTATTTTTATTTTTAGGTAAAACTTTTAATAATTCTCTGAGTTCTAATAATTCAAGTTCTTGACTTGCAAATTTACTATTCGATACTGTAATTCTTCTTAACTCACTTTTAAGTCGAATGTTCTCATCCCTTAATGAGCCAGCTGATTTAACATCCTCTAATACCCCGGCTATTTCTTTAACTGGTTTGTTGAAAGCATAAGTAACTGGAGCTAAAAAATCAGAAAGAAAAGATTTTGCGTTTCTGATAGCTACAAGGTCTAATTTTCCTAAAAAAACAAGTATCAAACATAATAAGACCAAAAAAAAGTTAAAGTTTTTCCCAACCTTAATAATCTTAAAGTTTGACGGCTTACTTGAAACCATCTTTTCTCACTTATTATTAATCATTAAATTTAAATCAAACACCTATTAACACATTTCTTAAAGATTTCATTTCATCAAGACACCTTCCAGTACCCATAACGACACAAGTTAAAGGATCTTCTGCTATAACAACTGGTAAACCTGTGGCTTCTCTAATTGTAGTGTCTAGTTCACCTAAAAGAGCTCCTCCTCCAGTAAGAACGATACCTCTTTCAACTATATCAGCTGCTAGTTCAGGAGGTGTCTGTTCCAAAGCAGTTTTAGTAGCTTCAATGATTTGACCTACAGGCTCAGCCAAAGCTTCACATATCTGGGCTTGATTAATTTCAATCTCTTTTGGTACACCATTTACTAAATCTCTTCCCCTTACTTCAATACTAGCACCTACCCCATCTTTAGGTATTTTAGCAGTTGCAATTCCCTTTTTTATTCTTTCTGCAGTCATTTCACCAATTAACAAATTATGATGACGTCTAATGAATGCTACTATAGCCTCATCAAATTTGTCGCCCCCAACTCTAACTGAGCGGGCATAAACTATATTACCAAGCGATAAAATAGCTACTTCGGTTGTGCCGCCTCCAATATCTACAACCATAGAACCTGAGGCCTCTGTTACAGGCAAATTAGCTCCAATAGCAGCAGCCATAGGTTCTTCAATTAAGTAAACCCTTCGAGCTCCAGCTGCTTCAGCTGATTCTTGAATGGCTCTTCTTTCAACAGCAGTTGCACCAGATGGAACACAAATTACCACTTGGGGACTAACTAATGTTGATCTTTTATGCACTTTCCTTATAAAATGTTTTATCATTTCTTCGGCAACATCAAAATCCGCTATAACTCCATCTGCCATAGGTCTTATAGCCCTTATGTTGCCGGGTGTTTTTCCTAACATAGTTTTAGCTTCTTCCCCTACAGCTAAAACTTGAGATTTTCCCCTTATCTCAGTTATAGCAACCACTGAAGGTTCATTCAAAAGAATACCTTGACCTTTTACATACACTAAAGTGTTGGCTGTGCCTAAATCAATAGCTAGATCAGCAGAAAAAAGGCCACGTACGTATCCAAACATTTGATATTTCCTCCAAAGATTTAAAAAGTTTATTTAAAATAACTAAACTTAAATTTAGTCTAAATTAGTAACGTATATTATTGAATTAATAAATACTAATTTTTATCTTTGTCTACTAATCTGTTCGCTGTAATCCAAGGCATCATAGCTCTAAGTTCATTGCCAATAGCTTCTATTGGATGGTCAGCAACTTTTCTTCTTGTAGCTTTAAAACTAGTTTGATTAACTTTGTTTTCGAGCATCCAATCTCTTGTAAATTTACCTGATTGAATATCATTAAGTATTCTTTTCATTTCTAATTTAGTTTCAGATGTTATTAATCTTGGTCCAGTCACATATTCACCATATTCTGCTGTATTACTAATTGAATAGTTCATGTTAGCAATTCCACCTTCATAAATTAAATCTACGATTAATTTAACTTCATGCAAGCATTCAAAATAAGCCATTTCAGGGGCATAACCAGCCTCAGTTAAGGTTTCATAACCAGCTCTAATTAACTCTACTAAACCACCACACAAAACTGTTTGTTCACCAAAAAGATCTGTCTCACATTCTTCTTTAAATGTTGTTTCAATAATTCCTGAACGTCCCCCTCCAATTGCGCATGCATATGATAAACCTATATCATGCACATTACCTGATATGTCCCTATCAATTGCAATTAAACAAGGGACTCCTCCTCCTTTTTGATATTCAGATCTAACTGTATGACCAGGTCCTTTTGGAGCAACCATAAAAACATCTATATCATTTCTTGGTTCAATTAGGTTAAAATGAACATTTAAACCATGTGCAAAAGCTATTGCTGCTCCTGATTTCATGTTTTGTTCAATGTCTGTTCTATAAATATCCCCTTGTAACTCATCTGGTGTTAACATCATAATAACATCAGCCCATTTAGAGGCTTCTGCGACATTCATCACCTTAAAACCTGCAGACTTTGCTTTATCCACAGATGTAGAATCTGATCTTAAAGCTACAGCAACATTTTTAACTCCACTATCTCTTAAATTAGCTGCATGCGCATGTCCTTGACTTCCGTATCCAACAATAACAACTTTTTTATTCTTGATTAAACTTATATCTGCATCTCTGTCATAGTACACTCGCATTAAATAACTCCTTATATATATAAAATGATGATGATCTTTATTATCAGTTAAGTTCGATTTGTTCTAGTAATTTTGTTTCTGATTTGTTACCTCTTGAAATAGCTGAAACCCCTGTTCTAGAAATTTCTGTGTCACCTAATGATCGCATTAATTCTATAAAGGCGTCTATTTTACTAGGTTTACCAGTTAATTCAAAAACAAAACTTGATAAAGTTACGTCTAGTGTTCTTGCTCTGAATGTTTCAGCAACTCTCAAGGCTTCAACTCTATTTGCACCTTTTATAATAAGTTTAACTAGTGCCAGTTCACTTCTAATAAATGGTCCCTCAAGTGTTAAGTCTCTTACTATGTGAACAGGTACAATTCTCAATAACTGAGATTTTATTTGTTCTATTGTCATAGAAGTTCCTCTTGTTACTAGTGAGATTCTTGATAAATTACGAGTATTATCTATTTCAGTAACATTAAGACTTTCGATATTGTAACCTCTTCCTGAAAAGAGACCAATTACTCTAGCTAACGTTCCAGGTTGGTTATCAACAACAAGAGATAAAGTTCTGGAGGTTTCTTCTTCGTTAATTTCATTATTTTGATATACTGACATTTACAAATCACCTTATACGAGAGCAAGACCAGCGTCTGATGTATCTTTTGGTTTATCCTCTGCACCTAAAATCATTTCGTTATGGGCAGCACCAGAGGGTATCATTGGGAAGCAGTTTTCCTCTTTTTCAACTCTAATATCAGCAATTACTGGACCATTGGTATTAAGCATTTCGTCAATCGTAGAATCTAATTTATCTATTTCTTCTACCCTTAATCCTTTGATACCAAAACTTTTTGCTAGCAAAACAAAATCTGGCAAAGATTCTGTATAACTCTCACTATATCTTGAACCATGATTTAATTCTTGCCATTGTCTTACCATACCCATCCATTGATTATTTAAAATAAAAATTTTAACGGGTAAATTATATTGAACGATTGTTGAAAGCTCTTGCATATTCATCAAAAAGGAAGCTTCACCAGAAATATCAATAACCAATGAATCTGGGTGAGCTATTTGAACACCCACAGAAGATGGGAGCCCATACCCCATTGTACCCAAACCTCCAGATGTCATCCAATGATTAGGCTTTGAAAAACCAAAATATTGTGCGGCCCACATCTGATGTTGACCTACCTCTGTGGTAATGAAAGTATCAAAACTCTTTGTCTTATTATACAAAGATTTTATAGCTTGTTGTGGCTTTATATTTTTGCCTATTTGTTTAAAGCCTAAAGAATCTTTCTTTTTCCATTCTTTGATTTGAGTCCACCAGTCTGTTTTTGATTTCAAAATCTTTTGGTTGTGTAACTTTTTAATTTCTTGAACTAAAATAGTTAAAACTTCTTTACAGTCTCCAACTATTCCAAAATCTACTGATACAACCTTATTAATAGAAGATTTATCTATATCAATATGAATTTTTTTGGAATTAGGGGCAAAAGCATTTAACCTACCTGTGACTCTATCATCAAAACGAGCTCCAACATTTAGCATTACATCACAATTATGCATAGCCAAATTAGCTTCATAAGTTCCGTGCATTCCAAGCATTCCTAAGAAATTTTTATTATCGTTTGATACAGAACCTAATCCCATCAATGTAAGTGTTACTGGAGAATTTAACAAGTCGACCAACTCAGTTAAAAGAGTTGATGTTTTAGGTCCTGCATTAATTACTCCGCCACCAGCATAAATAATTGGTTTTTGTGCATTAACGAGAAGATCTACAACTTTAGTAATTATTTTCATATTAATTTTTGGGTTATTGTTACTTGATTTGTTTTTAATTCTATTTCTTTTTTTATTATATTTAATCTTTGTAAGCTGAACATCTTTTGGCAAATCAATAAGTACTGGTCCCGGTCGTCCAGTTGATGCAATATAAAAGGACTCATGAATAATATCACACAAATTATCTGCATCCTTAACTAAATAATTATGTTTAGTGCACGGCCTTGAAATTCCTGTAGTATCAGCTTCTTGAAATGCGTCAGTACCAATTAAATGTGTTGGAACTTGACCACTAAGGCAAATAACTGGAATAGAATCCATTAAAGCATCAGTTAATCCTGTAATTGCGTTAGTAGCGCCAGGCCCAGATGTAACTAATACACATCCAACTTTACCTGTAGATCGAGCATAGCCTTCGGCTGCATGCACAGCAGCTTGTTCATGCCTAACCAATATATGTTTGATTTTTTTGTTATCAAATATAGCGTCATATAAAGGTAGAACAGCACCTCCAGGGTATCCAAATATAACCTCCACCCCATTTTCTACAAGAGCTGTTATTACAGCTTCTGCACCAGTTATTGTTTTGTCTATAGCCATTTTTTATTAATTCTTTCATATTGATATTATAAATTATTTGTTAACAACAATTTTTAAAATCGTCAACTTTATAATATAAAGTTATAATTACATTCGTAAATATGAAATTTTATTCTAATATTAATGTTTTGTACGGAATATAATTATGATTAAACCATGTAAATTGTCTTTTAACATATCTTCTTGTATCTCTTTTACTTAATATTACAGCTTCTTCAAATGAAATTTTATTGTCGAGATAATTTAAAAGCCATTTAACCCCTAAACTTTTTGAAATAGGAAGTGATCTGTCAATGTTAAGATAATGCAATTTTTTGACCTCTTCAACAGCTCCTTTTGCAAGCATATTGTCAAATCTAATTTCACATTTTTTATATATTAACTTTCTTTCAGATTTTATAAAAAAAGAATAAATGTTCTTGTTTACACTTCTAACTCTGGATTGTTTATGCCAAAAAGATATATTTTTTTTTGTTTCAAGAAATATACTATAAGCCCTTAGCAACCTATGTTTGTCATAATTATTTTGTACAAAACCAGGGTCAATTTTGAAATTAATTTGTCTAAACTTTTCGATCCCTACATCATTAAACCTTGATAAACTCTCGTTTTTAATTTTTTGTGAAACAACTGGAATATTAACTAAGCCATTTATAACCGCATTGATATACAACCCTGACCCACCAACTAAAATAGGTATTTTATTTTTCAACTCTATATCAATTAAAGTTTTTTCTAATTTTAAAAGCCAATCCGCAACCGAATAGTTAATTTCAGAATTAACATATCCATATAAAAAATGAGGAACTTGTTGAATATCTAATTTTGATGGTCTAGCAGATAATAAAAAAAGGTCTTTATACACTTGTACTGAATCCGCATTTATTAGAACACCATTAATTTTTTTTGCTAACTCGATTGCTATTTTAGACTTTCCAACACCTGTTGGACCGGCAATTATGATCATATCGTTAGCAAAAGAATAATTATTCTTTGATAAATCAAACAACTTCTCAACATTTAACAAACTAGACATAGCAAATACAATAATATAACTAAATGTTCATGAAACAATATTTATTAATTTCTAATACTACTGGATATAAAATTAACAACGATATTCTTGACTATATCTCAACAAAATTTAAAGACATAGTATTTCAAAAAAAGAACTTTAGAGAATTAAGTCCTAAAAAAGCTTATGAATTAGAGCTTCAAAATAAAAATATTGATTTAGAGCTTCAAAATTTTACTGTAAATTTACTCTCAAGAAATAATATCGACTGTAATTTTATCAAGGTAACAAAAGATAGAAAAAAGAAATTACTTTTGGCTGACATGGACAGCACTATTATTAGAGAAGAAAGTTTAGATGAACTAGCAAGACAAATTGGCAAGGAAAAGGAAGTTGTCAGAATAACAAATGAAGCAATGAATGGTCAAATTGATTTTAAAAAAGCATTGTTAGAAAGGGTCGCTATTCTTAAAGATCAACCAGCTGAAATATTAGAAAATTTAAAGAAAGGTATTAGTATCAATGACGGTGCTATAGAGTTGATTAAAACTATGAAACACAATAACTCAATTACTGTCCTCGTATCGGGGGGATTTACTTTTTTAACTGAATATTTAAAAACATTGTTAGGTTTTGATTATACTCATGCGAATTCACTTGAAATCTCGCATAATAATTTAAATAAAATGTGTCTAACAGGTAGGGTTTTAGAACCAATATTAGATAAGCAAGCAAAAGCTTGGTATTTAGATCAATATGTTACTAAAAATAAATTAAATTATGAAGACACAATTTGTGTTGGAGATGGGGCAAATGATATTGAGATGATAAAAAAAGCGGGCTTTGGAGTTTCATATAATGGTAGAATAGGATTAGAAAAAGAAGCTAACATTCACTTCAAAAACACTAATCTTCTAGGTTTGTTGTATGCACAAGGGTATTCAGACAAACAAATGATATCTTAATATTATAATTTATCTAAGTTCTAGAGCAACAAACCTACTGCCATTTTCAACTTTTACTAAAAGTAACAAGGCCTTTCTTTTTTGTTTTAAAGCATTTTTAATTGCTTCATCAACAACACTTAGAGAATTAACTTCAATTTGACCAACTCTAACAATTACCATACCTGGTAAAAGACCCGCATCTTGAGCAGAACTATTATCTTTGACAGATGTTATTATAACACCTTTATCAATATTTTTAAGTTTAAATTTTAACTTATTTTTGCTGTTCAACTCTTCTGCAACAAAGCCTAACTTATCATAGTCTTTGGATTTAGCATTTTTTGAACTGGTTTTGCCAATTAAATTTTCTTTTTCTGCTAACTCAAGCTCGCCTAACGTTACATTAAGAGTTAATTCTTTGCCATTTCTTAAAATTACCAAGGGAACCGATTTACCAACTGGGGTTCCAGCAACAACTTTAGGAAGTTCCTTCATATTCGCAATTGCAATATTGTTAAATTTTAATATTACATCACCAGTTTTTACACCGGCTTTTTCAGCGGGACCGCCTTCAGTGGCGGAAGAAACCAAAGCTCCCTTTGCTGTTTTCATACCTAAACTATCAGCAATTTCTTTAGAAATTTCTTGAATAAGAACACCAAGCCACCCTCTTTTTGTTCTTCCAAATTCCTTAAGTTGATCTGTAACTTGTTTTGCTAAATTGGATGAAACTGCAAATCCAATTCCTACAGAACCACCGGATTGAGAGAATATAGCTGTATTTATACCTACTACCTTGCCATTCATATCAAATAACGGACCACCAGAGTTACCTCGATTAATCGAAGCATCAGTTTGAATGTAGTCATCATAAGATCCTGATAAATTTCTGCCTCTAGCAGATACAATACCAGCAGTTACTGTACCACCAAATCCAAATGGATTTCCAATAGCCATGACCCAATCGCCAACTCTAAGATCATTAGAATTACCAAATTTTACAGCTTTTAATTTGGTTTTCTTAGGCTCAATTTTTAAAAGGGCAACATCTGTCTTTGGATCCTTACCTACAACCTTTGCTTCAAAAGAAGTATCGTCATATAAAATAACCATAATTTTTTCTGCGTTATCTATTACATGATTATTTGTAATTACATATCCTGCCTCATCAATAATAAAACCTGAACCCAGTGATTGCGCTTTCCTTTTTTTACCATTTGGTTTTTCAAATTGTTTAAAGAAATCTTCAAAAGGAGATCCAGGAGGAAAAGAAGGCATCTCTCTATTTCTTTGTTCTATAACTGTGGTTGTAGAAATGTTCACTACAGAAGGACTAAGTTTTTCTGCAAGGTCAGCAAAGCTATCAGGAGCACTTTTAGCATTAGCGATGCTAATTGAGAAAAATAATATAAAACAACTGTTCCCAATTATATGACTAAAAGTATTAAAAAATTTTGATATAAAAAACATATATTCACCATAAAATTAATTTATTATTTTGATACTAATACAAAAAGGCAGCTTTAAGGCTAAATCTTTGAACAATTATGATAGTTAACAAAGCAAAAGATGGGATGGCCAAAATCTATTTACCACTTTGGTTACCAAAGAAACTAAAGAAATCACTATCAGGACTCAACAACATTGTCGTACCGTCATCAGAAAATGTATTCTCGTAAGCAAGCATTGAACGATAAAATTTGAAAAACTTTTCGTCTTGACCAAAAGCATCTGAGTAAATCTTAATAGCAAGTCCATCACCTTCACCTCTTAGGGCTTCAGCTTTCCTTTTACTTTCTGCAACCAAAACTACTTTGGTTTTTTCCGCAATAGCTCTAATTTTTTGAGCTTCTTCAGCACCTTCTGCTCTAAATTCTTTAGCTTCCTGCTCTCTTTCGGTTTTCATTCTGTCAAAAATGTTTTGGCTAGTGGCTTCTGGGTAATCCGCCCTCCTTATACGCACATCAATTATTTCCATACCTAATTTTTTTATTGTAGAACCAACTTCGCCGCTTATGTCATCAACAATTTTAGTTCTAGCGTCAGATAAAATTGCAGTTAGTTCAAATTTTCCAAAAACCCTCCTAACTGATGAATCAATAATTGACTCTAATCTCTGACGAGCGCCAAATTCACTTCTAACGGTTTGATAAAATAAAAGTGGGTCAACAATCTTAAATCTTGAATATGTATCAACTTCAAGCCTTTTTTGGTCAGCTAAAATAACTTCCTCAGAATCTTTTGATACTAAAGATAACACCCTTTTTTCAAAATATGTAACTTCTTGTACAAAAGGTATTTTAAAATTTAGGCCAGGCTTGTTAACTAGCCTTTTAGGTTCACCAAATTGAAGAACTAAAGCTTGCTGGGTTTGGTTAACTGTAAAAAAAGAGCTTAAGAGGCCAAATAAAAATATTAATATACTCGCACCAGTTATAACTTTATAAGTAGACATTATTTATTACCTTTTTGCTTTAATTGGTCTAATGGAAGATAAGGAACAACCCCTGATGTGCTTGCAGATTTGTCCATTATTATTTTTTTAACTCTTGAAAAAACCTTCTCCATAGTTTCCAAATATATTCTAGACTCAGTTACTTTTGGGTTTAATTGGTAGCTTTTATAAATAGAGTTGAATCTATCTGCATCACCTTTGGCTCTGTTAACAACTTCACTTGCATAAGCTTCTGCTTCAGATACTAATTGAGCTGCCTCTCCACGAGCCCTTGGAACAATGTCATTTCTAAAAGCCTCCGCTTCATTAATTAATGTGTCTCTATCTTGTCTTGCTCTTTGCACATCATTAAATGCATCTATAACCTCAGCTGGTGGATCAACTGACAAAAGTTGTACATCTCTAATTTCAACTCCAGCTTCATATTCGTTTAATAACTCTTGAAGCATATTTTTTGCTTTTAATTGAATGTCCTGTCTACCACCCGTTAAGGCTGTTTGAATTTTAGTTTGACCTATAATATCCCTCATAACGGACTGAGCTGCTACTTTGACTGTTTCAGGGGGATCCTGAATATTAAACAAGTAAGCTCCAGCGTCTGCAATTTTCCAAAACACAATAAAGTCTATGTCAATGTTATTTTCATCACCTGTAATCATTTTTGATTCATCTGGTACATCTCTTCTACTAGTAGCAGCACCGCCAAATGATCTATACCCAACTTCTATTCTATTATCTCTAGTAACGTCAGGCGTCATAACACTTTCAATTGGAGTAGGTAAATGATAATGTAACCCTGGAGGGGTCGTTCTTACCCATTCACCAAATCTCATTACAACACCTTGCTCTTGTGGATTAACTCTATATATTCCAGTCATTAACCATAATCCTAACAATACGAATAACAATATAGTTAAACCTTTGCCACCCCCAAACCCAGTTGGCATCATTTTTTTTAATTTATCTTTGCTTTCTTTGAGCATTTGATCAACATCAGGAGGTGTTCCATTTGAATTTTGTCTTTTACCCCAAGGGTTTTGATTGCCACCATTTCCCCATGGACCTGAGCCATTATCGTTGATGTTATTGATTATCATTTTTTAAGACTCCAGAAAGTTTAACAGTAATAACTAAACAATTAACAATTAATACATTTATACCATTGTGATTGTAAGATAGATATTTGCACTATAGTATAAAATTACAACCTTTATAAAAAATTATTTCTGGAAAAAAATCAAATGGATGATAAAATTTTAGATGAAGTTAAAATAATCCTTAAATCTATTGTTCTTCAAGATCAGTCAAATAATATATTTGATAGCAATTTCATTAATGGATTAAAATTTGAAAATAATACAGTGCATTTCACACTTGAACTTTTGCCCCAACAATTAAATGAATCTCAGCAAATTAAGAAATTTATCCAAGAAAAATTATTGTCAATCAAACAAGTTGATCAAGTAGAAATTATATTAACAGCGCATAATACAAAAAAGGAGAATAAAAACTCACAAAATGCTCCTCTAAGGCCTGCAAAATATATTATTGCGGTCGCAAGTGGCAAAGGTGGTGTTGGAAAATCAACTACTGCAATAAATATTGCTTTATCACTTTTAAAATTAAATTATAAAGTTGGAATTTTAGATGCTGACATTTATGGACCAAGTCTTCCAAAATTAACAGGTATATCCAACAAACCAAAAAGTAACGATGGGAAAATAGTTCCACATAATGCATTTGGTTTACAAGCCATGTCCATTGGCTACTTAGTACCTGAAGACGCTGCAACGATTTGGCGAGGACCTATGGTAATGAGCGCTGTTGAACAATTACTAAGAGATGTAGATTGGCAAAACCTTGATATTTTAATAATAGATATGCCTCCAGGAACTGGTGATGCACAATTAACCCTTTCTCAAAGAGTAAAGTTAGCTGGTGCAATAATTGTTTCCACTCCCCAGGATTTGTCATTAATAGATGCCCGAAAAGGACTAAACATGTTCAAAAAAGTGAATGTTCCAATTTTAGGTATAATTGAAAACATGAGCTATTTCCAATGTACTAAATGCGACACTAAACACGAAATTTTTGGAAATGGTGGAGCGAAAGCTGAAGCTCAAAAATTAGGCGTGCCTTTTTTAAATGAAATTCCTCTCGATATAAGCTTAAGAATATCATCTGATGATGGGAACCCAATTGTGCAAAAAGAACCAAATAGTATTATTTCACAAAAATATATAGAGATAGGATCCCAAATAATAAAAACTATAGAAATGAACAATAAACGTAGTCCTAGGATAATTCAATGACTATGGTTAAATAATTCTTCTGTAATTCCAATAACTAAATTCAGGTGAATTAGCGGTTGGTTCAAAAGAATTAAGCTTTGTTTTTTTCCAGCTCTTTTCTTCCAATTCTGGAAACTTAGATCCAGATGCCGCATTAAATTTTACTTTAGTCATTTCAATGGTGTCACAGTACTTTAATCCCATCTCATATATTTGCGCGCCACCAAATAAAAAAATTTTATTTTGTATAGTTACATTTCCATTTTTTTTATTTATTTCGATCCATTCATCAGCTTTAATAACAGCACCCTCAAAAGAATTTGCTACAATAGCTCCTTCTGCTCTCCAGGTAAGAGAATTAGTTATGACTATACTAGCTCTTCCAGGTAAAGGTCTACCAATTGAATCCCAAGTTTTTCTCCCCATGATTAAAGGAGAGCCCATCGTAATCATTTTTAATCTTTTTAAATCACCAGGTAGATGCCAAAGTAAATCATTACCATCTCCAATAACTCTATTTTGATTCATAGCCACAATGCACACAATAGGATTTTTTAAATCTTTTTTTTTTGCCATTTAAACAGCTACCAGAGCAGGAATATGAGGATGAGGATCATAATTAATAATTTCAAAATCTTCAAAAATAAAGTCATTGATATTAATATGTTTTTTTAAAATTTTTAATTTTGGTCTATCTTTTACAGATCTTGATAATTGTTTTTTAGCTTGTTCAAAATGATTCTTATATAAATGGGCATCACCTAATGTATGAACAAAATCACCAACTGATAAGTTACATACATTTGCTATCATATGAGTTAAAAGAGAGTAAGAAGCTATATTAAAAGGTACCCCAAGAAAAATATCTGCACTCCTCTGATATAATTGACAAGATAATTTATTATTAGCCACATAAAATTGAAAAAGACAATGACAAGGCGGCAATGCCATAGAACCGACATCTGAAGGATTCCAAGCTGATACAATCATTCTTCTTGAAGTTGGGTTATTCTTGATTTCACTAATTACTTCATTTAATTGATCAATCTTCCTCCCATCCGGGGTTTTCCAACTTCTCCATTGTTTACCGTATACGGGTCCGAGATCTCCATTTTCGTCAGCCCATTCATCCCAAATCGACACATTGTTTTCTTTTAAATAAGATATATTTGTATCACCCCTTATAAACCATAGAAGTTCGTGAATAATTGACCTTAAATGTAGTTTCTTAGTAGTCAACAAAGGAAAACCTTTATTTAAATCAAAACGCATTTGCCAACCAAAAACAGATTTTGTGCCTGTTCCAGTTCTATCTTCCTTAGCATTTCCATGTTCTAATACGTAATCTAATAAATCTAAATATTGCTTCATTCAAATATCTTAACCTATAATAATTAAAACTTCTACAATGTGGTCTTTAATAAAAAAAATAAATAATGTATACTAAAAATGTCATTTAAATGACTATAGTGATAAACATTTTTTAGAATAAGCTTAGCGGACCCGGGGGCGGTACCCGGCGCCTCCACCATTTTACATGGGGGCGAAATAGGATCGACGCATGTAGTAAAAATCAAACTTTCACTCGGTATTGTACCACCGTTATCGGACTATTTTAATAGTTGCAAATGACAACTATGCTCCGGTAGCTGCAGCAGCGTAAGCAGCCAAAGCAACCGAAACTTAGTCCAATTCTATAGCTAGAATTGGCGGGGTTTTAGTTTACCTGGCAACAGAAAAACTTAGATGGCGAGAAGTTTACTTCTCGCCATTTTATAAAAGTAATGTATAAGTTTCTCTTGAAAAATTAACTTATAAAAATGTACAGTATAAAGAAAATTTTAAGGATATATTTTGGTGAATAATAATGACGATGGTACTCTGAATATTAAAGGTTTTGATTATGATAATTTAGTAGAAGAAAGCCTAAAGAATGTCGTTAAAAAAGTACTAAAAATCACTGCTGAAACAGGTCTTGTTGGAAACAGTCATTTTTTTATTTCATTTAATGGAAATCACGATGATGTTATTGCTCCCGATGAATTAAAAAGTACTGACAGTTCTGAAATTAAAATAATTATTCAGCATCAGTTTTGGGATCTAAAAGCAACAGACGAACATTTTGAGGTAACTTTATCTTTTAACGGTCAAAAGAAAAATATCTATGTACCCTTCAAAGCAATAACATCTTTTACTGATCCATCTGTAGGATTTGGATTGCAATTTAAGGTTGAGGATAAAAAAATAATTCCAAAAGAAGAAAAGAACGATGAGAAGTTTGTTTTAGTAAACAAAGAAAACCAATCAAAACAAAAAAACAAAACTGTATCTGGAGAAATTGTTTCTCTCGATGAATTCAGAGATAAAAAGTAAAAAATGTTATCTTAAATAGGAGAGCTTTTTGAGCGAATTTAATTATTCACCAATGTTTCCACTTTCAAAAGACAAAACTGAATATATTAAGATATCAGATTCTTATGTTAAAACTTCTTTAATAAACAATGTAGAAGTTTTAACAATAGATCCTGAAGCTTTAACTTTACTATCTCAAAGAGCTTTCAAAGATGTATCTCATTTATTGAGAAAATCTCATTTACAACAACTTAGGGATATACTTGAAGATAAGGATGCCTCTCATAATGATCACTTTGTGGCTTTAACAATGTTAAAAAATGCAAATATATCCTCTTCAGGCATTCTTCCAATGTGCCAGGATACTGGTACGGCTATTATATTAGGATATAAGGGTGAAAAAGTTTTTACTAATACTGACGATGGTAAATATTTATCATTAGGAGTTTTCAATACTTATCAAGAAAATAATTTACGCTTTTCTCAATTGGCACCTTTTTCAATGTTTGAAGAAAAAAATACGGCTAATAACTTGCCTGCTGAAATTAGTTTATTTGCATCAGAAGGCCAAGAATATAAATTTGCATTTATTCAAAAAGGCGGTGGATCTGCAAATAAAAGCTTTTTATTTCAAGTGACACCTGCAACATTAAATTATCAAAATTTAAAAAAATTCCTCTACGAAAAAATTATTTCTCTAGGCACCGCCGCTTGCCCACCTTATCATTTGTCTATTGTTATTGGCGGAACTTCAGCTGAGCTAAATTTAAAAACTGTTAAGCTTGGTTCTATACGCTACTTAGATAATTTGCCAAATCAAGGTGATTATGAAACTGGTCATGCATATAGAGACCTTGAGTGGGAAAAAATAATATTAGATTTAACGCGTGAAATGGGTATAGGAGCACAATTTGGGGGTAAATATTTTTGTCATGATGTAAGGGTTATAAGGCTTCCAAGACATGGGGCCTCTCTTCCGATAGGTGTTGGAGTTTCTTGTTCAGCTGATAGACAAATATTAGGTAAAATTAACAAGCATGGAATTTTCCTAGAAAAACTAGAGACTGATCCAGGTAAGTTTATGCCTGATGTTGATATTAACGATGTTTCTGAAGAAGTTACAAATATTGATTTAAATCAGCCCATGAAAAATATTTTGAAACAGCTAAATGAGTGCGAAGTTAAAAAAAGAGTAAGTCTTACTGGCCCACTTATAGTTGCAAGAGACATAGCTCATGCAAAACTACTTGAAAGACTTAAAAATGATGGATCTTTACCAGATTATATTAGAGATCATCCTGTATATTATGCAGGTCCAGCTAAAACGCCCAAGGGAATGGCCTCTGGTTCTTTTGGGCCGACTACTGCTGGGCGAATGGATGGATATGTTGATGAGTTTCAAAAAAATGGTGGCTCAATGGTTATGCTGGCGAAAGGTAATAGATCTGGACAAGTAAGAGATGCTTGTCATAAATATGGGGGGTTCTATCTAGGTACAATTGGGGGAACTGCAGCCAAAGTTGCCCTTGATTGCATTAAGAAAATAGAAGTATTAGAATATCCTGAATTAGGCATGGAAGCTGTGTGGAAGATTGAAGTTGAAAATTTCCCTGCTTTTGTGGTTATGGATAATAAAGGAAATGATTTTTTTAAAATTTAATATATAGTATTTATGTAGTCATTTTTTTCATTATTGAGAACAGATCAGACTTACCTTCAAAGCCAATCCCCTCAATTTCTGGTAAAGTAACAAAACCTTTTTCAACTTTTAATCCATCAGGGAAACCACCATAAGGTTGAAAAAGATCAGGATAACTTTCATTACCTCCCAAACCCAAACCAGCTGCTATTGCTAGGGACATTTGATGGCCACCGTGAGGAATACATCTTGAAATATCCCAGTTATATTCTTTGAGCATTTTAATTGTTTTTAAGTATTCGACTAATCCATAACTTAAAGCACAGTCAAATTGTAACCAGTCTTTTTCTTTTCTCATTCCAGCATATCGGATTAGGTTTTTAGCATCATGCACAGAAAATAAATTCTCACCAGTAGCTAAAGAACCTGAATAAGTATTCCCAAGCTCTTTATGAAGCTCAAAATCTAACGGATCTCCAGGTTCCTCATACCAAAACAAGTCATAGTGTGAAAGTGCGTTGCCATACTTAATAGCTGTTTGTAGATCAAACCTACCATTAGCATCAACCGCAAGTTTGTCATTAGGGCCCAAAATTTTTAAAACTGCTTCTATTCTTGCACAATCCTCAGACAAGGATGCACCACCAATTTTCTTTTTAACAACTGAGTAACCAAGATCTAGATATTTTTTTATCTCATCAGTTAATCCTTGTATACCTTGATCAGGCCAGTAGTATCCCCCAGCCGCATAAACAAATACTTTTCTATTAGCTTTTCCATTTCCATACTTTTCAGCCAGCATCTGAAATAATGGTTTTCTTTCAATTTTAGAAACAAGGTCCCAAATTGCCATATCTATTGTTCCAACAGCAACAGAACGCTCGCCGTGACCACCTGGTTTTTCATTTTTCATCATAATATCCCACATTTTTATAGGATCAAAGTTAGTTTCTTCCTCATTTAATATTTCTATTGGATTAGCTTCTAATAGGCGTGGAACAAATCTCTCTCTAATAAGATGTCCTTGGCCATATCTTCCATTCGAGTTAAAGCCATATCCAATTAAAGGTTTACCATTCCTTTTTATATCAGAACAAACAGCAACTAGACTTATTGTCATTTTAGAAAAATCAATATACGCATTCTTAATGTTAGAACTAATTGATTTAGTTTCTTCTATAATTTTAGTAATCTTCATGATTTAATCCTTGATTTAAGAATTCAATAGAAGAAGAGTTTTAAAAGTTTAATAAAAATTTATTAAAGTTATATTAGAAACAATAAATTGGTCAGCCTTGACGAGCTTTAAACCTAGGGTTTTTTTTATTTATAACGTACAAACGACCTCTTCTTTTTACAATCTGACAGTTTCTGTCTCTAACTTTTAATGTTTTTAAAGAACTTACAACTTTCATAATGTGCACCATCTATAAATAATTTAATCTTGATATATTACGAAACAAATTTGGTCAAGACGTATTATAGAAAACAATTAGTTTAATTAAATTTAATTCCACAGCCACCTAATCCACAATATCCATTTGGATTCTTATATAAGTATTGTTGGTGATAAATTTCAGCAAAATAATATTCTACATTGCTCTTTATTTCAGTAGTAATATTTTTTAAACCTTCCCTAGTTAGTAAACCTTGAAATTCTTTCATGGTATTTTTGACTTCAATTAAATCCTCTTTATTTGTAATAAAAATTGCAGATCTATACTGAGTACCAATATCATTACCTTGTCTCATTCCTTGAGTTGGGTCATGTCCTTCCCAAAAAGAAATTAAAACTTTTTTTAGGCTTGTTTTATTTGGATCATATACTACTTTTACAACTTCAGTATGACCAGTTAAACCACTGCACACCTCTTCGTAAGTTGGGTTCTTAGTATGACCACCGGCATAACCTACTGATGTGTGATAAACCCCTTGAAGATTCCAAAAAATCCTTTCAGCACCCCAAAAACAACCCATGCCAAAAACAATTTGACAAAACCCTTTCGGAACATGCATTAGATCACGTCCATTTATCTCATTAGATAATTTGTCAATAAGTGGATCATCTCTCCCCACAAGCGCGTTGCTTTTATCAACTATGTAATTTTTATATTTAGAAAAAAACATACAGTCCTCTTTTTTTTATTTTATATTGTAAATATCGTATTTAACTTAAACCATAACTTGACCAAATCTAGATGGCAATATAATCAAACCATTAAAATAACTTAGGCTATTGTAGTATGAATGAAGATATTTATG
The DNA here is from genome assembly GCA_000421325.1 of alpha proteobacterium SCGC AAA536-K22. GTDB lineage: Bacteria > Pseudomonadota > Alphaproteobacteria > Puniceispirillales > Marisalimonadaceae > Marisalimonas. The sequence continues at coordinate 37,365 of ATWQ01000003.1, read as the reverse complement.
GAATAAAAAAATGGGGCAATGATATTCTTGAAATACTTGAAAATGGAAATATTGGACTAAAGAACCCATTTCAACAAGATAACGCCCCAACAGACTTGATCAAAATTATTAAAAGTTTGAATGAAAGAGGAATAAGTTGCCCAATTTTATTGAGAGTTACAGATTACTTGGCATTTAGGATAAAACAAATTAACAACTCTTTTTTTGAAGCAATCAAAGAAATTGGATACAAAGGTGACTATAAAGGTGTTTTTCCTGTAAAAGTAAATCAGCAAGCTCAAGTTATTGATAGAATAGTAGAATTTGGCAAAGAATTTGATTTTGGTCTTGAAGTTGGTTCCAAACCAGAATTATTAATAGCTTTAGCGCATGACTTATCTACTAACTCTACAATAATTTGTAATGGAATTAAAGATAGAGAATTTATTCATCTTGCAATTTTATCACTAAAGATTGGTTTTAAAACTATATTAGTTTTAGAAAGTCCAAGAGAGCTTGATCTTATAATTGAAATTTCAAAAGAATTAAACGTTCGTCCATCACTTGGAATTAGAGTTAAATTAACTAATAAAGTTAGTGGTAATTGGTCACAATCTAGTGGTGATCGAAGTGCATTTGGATTATCTGTTGAGCAAGTTATGGAGGTGATAAATAAGTTAAAAAATAATAATTACCTTGATTGCTTGATTTTACAACATTCACACCTTGGAAGCCAGATACCAGATATAATTGAGATTAGAAAAGCAACTCAAGAAGCATGTAGATTTTTTTCTGAAATGATTAAACAGGGCGCTCCCTTAAATTATTTGGATCTTGGTGGAGGTCTAGGAGTGGATTATACTGGTGAACAAAAGTCTACTTTTAACTCTATTAACTACTCATTAGATGAATATTGTACAAATATAGTTGAGACAGTTAAGTATGAACTTGACCAATCAAAAATAGATCACCCAACAATAATAACCGAATCTGGAAGAGCATGTATAGCATCTAGCTCAATGCTTATATTTAACATTTTAGAAACAACTAACTTTGATAGTAAAAAAACTCAACTAATCAATGAAGATGATCATCCTTTACTAAAAAATATGATCCAAATTCCTGAATATCTAAGTTTAGAAAGAGCACAAGAATGTTTGAATGATTTAAACTATTACAGAGACGAGATAAGAGCTCTTTTCAGAAGTGGTCAAATAGATTTACCTAATATGGCTAAGACCGAGGAAACCTATTTATTTGTTATAAACAAAATTAAAACAGTTCTTTCTTCATCAACTGAAATAACTCAAGAACTTCAAGATACAATTGATAATATGGCTGACATTTATCATGGTAACTTTTCATTATTTCAAAGTCTTCCAGATGTTTGGGCTATAGATCAAATTCATCCCATTGCACCGATACAAAAACATCACGATTATGCTGACAGAAGAGTTATTTTAAATGACATTACTTGTGATAGCGACGGGATTATAAATAAATTTGTCCTCAAAGATGGTGTTTCAAACACTTTACCTCTTCACAGTATTAAAGAGGATGAAGATTATTTTTTAGGAGTTTTTTATATAGGCGCATATCAAGAAACTTTAGGTGACCTTCATAATTTGTTTGGTGATACAAATGTAGTTACGATAAAATTGAAAGAAAATGGCGGTTATCAACTGTTACATGAGCAAGAAGGTGATACTATTGCCGAAGTGTTATCTTATGTTGAGTATGAACCGAAAGATATTATAAATAGATTCAAGCGCATAGTTGAAGATGCTGTAAGAAGTAGAGACTTATCCTTATCTGAGAGAAAGCAATTGATAAAAACTTTTAAGGAATCAATATCTGGTTATACCTATTTTGAAAAATAATTAATTTCTAGAATTTTAGGAGATTTAAATGCAAAGTGTTTTAGTTATTGGTGCAGGCGGTGTAAGTCATGTAACTGTTCACAAAATGGCAAGCCTTTCAAAAATTTTTACTGACATAATTTTAGCCAGTAGAACTATTGACAAATGTTTAAAAATTAAAAAAAGTGTAAAAAAAAAATATAATGCCGATATTACAGTTTTAGAACTAGATGCTGATAACGTTAATGAGACTGTTTCTATAATAAACAAGTTCAAACCTTTTTTAGTAATCAATCTAGCTCTTCCTTATCAAGATCTTAATATTATGGATGCTTGTCTAATTACAAAAACTCATTATTTGGATACTGCCAATTATGAGCCCAAGGATGAAGCAAAATTTGAATATAAATGGCAATGGGATTATATAAAAAGTTTCGAAGAAAAAGGTGTCATGGCACTTTTAGGGTCTGGATTTGATCCTGGAGTAACAAATGTATTTACTGCTTACACCAAGAAACATTATCTTGATTGTATAGATTGTTTAGACATTCTAGACTGCAATGATGGAGATCATGGTCATCCATTTGCAACTAATTTTAATCCCGAGATTAATATCAGAGAGGTGACATCAAATAGTAAATACTGGGAGGATAAACAATGGAAAATTGGTCCTGCACTAAAAAGTAAAGTATCATTTAATTTTCCTGAAATTGGTCATAAAAACATGTATCTGATGTATCACGAAGAATTAGAAAGTCTAATTAAACATTTTCCAGAAATAAAAAAAGCTAGATTTTGGATGACTTTTGGCGACAAGTATTTGAAGTATCTTGAAGTACTTGAAAATATTGGGATGACTTCAATTATTCCTATTAACCATAATGGAGCAGAGATCGTTCCCTTAGAATTTTTAAAAACAATTCTTCCTAATCCTAGCAGCCTCGGTGAAAAAACAAAAGGTAAAACATGTATTGGCACGATTATTAGTGGTAAAAAGAATAATACTGAGAAAACATTTTATACTTATAATATATGTAATCACGAAGAATGCTTCGATGAAGTTGGAAGTCAAGCAATTTCATATACAACAGGAGTGCCTGCAATGATTGGAGCAATGTTAATGCTAAAAAAAATATGGTTCAAACCTGGTGTCTGGAATATGGAACAATTTAACCCAGATCCTTTTATGGAACTTCTAAATCAACACGGGTTACCTACTAAAACTATTCAATTAAAAAATAGCGTGAATTTCTAGAGAAGAAAATGTTACAAACTATGGGTGGAAACCCTAAAGATTTTAATAAACTTGATTTAAAAAGACTACCAAGCCCATGCTTTGTAATAGACAAGATAGCATTACAAAGTAATTTAGAAATTTTATATGAACTAAAAAAAGAAACAAACGTAAAAATTCTAATTGCTCTGAAAGCTTTTTCAACTTTTTCACTTGCAGGCTTAATATCAAAATACTTAGATGGTTCATGTTGTTCAGGTTTATATGAAGCAAAGTTAGCAAAGAAATATTTTAAAGGAGAAATAAGCACGTATTCACCTGCATTCAAAAAAGATGAATTTGATGAAATTTCTAAAATATCTGATCATATTATTTTTAACTCATTTAACCAAATTAATACCTTTTACGATATTTCTAAAAATTTTAATAATGAAGTTGGGATAAGAATAAACCCACTATATTCTGAAGTAAAAAATAATAAATATAACCCTGCTGGGATTAGTTCTCGCTTAGGAATACATTTAAAAGATTTGAAAGATTACGATATAGACAAAATTGATGGAATTCATTTTCACACATTATGCGAACAAAACTTTAAACCCTTAGAAAATACGTGGAATGAAGTAAGGAATACTCTTCTACCATTAATCAACAATATAAAATGGCTTAATTTAGGTGGAGGACACCATATTACAAGAAAAGATTATCAACTTAATGAACTAAAATACTTCTTAAAAAAAGTTTCTAATGAGACAAATTGCCAAATATATATTGAACCTGGAGAAGCAATTGTTTTGGATAGCGGTATTTTAGTTGGAGAAATTATTGATTTTTTTAAACCTAGCAATGAACTCTCTCCAAATATAGCAGTTACAGATATAAGTGCTACATCACACATTCCTGACGTTATTGAGGCGCCATATAGACCTGCCCTACTTAATGAACCTGATAAAGGGCATAAAGTGATTTTAGGAGGACCTAGTTGTCTAGCAGGCGATGTAATTGGTGAATATAATTTCAGTGATATTCCTAAAATAGGAGACAGGATAGCTCTATTAGATCAAGCACATTACACTATGGTGAAAACAAGTTTCTTTAATGGCGTAAAATTGCCATCTGTAGCAATTTGGGATAGTAAAACAGACAACTTAGAAATTATTAAAAGCTTTTCGTTTAAAGACTTTGAAAATAAATTGTAATAAGAGCTTATAAATTATGAATAATAAAAATAATTACTTTTTAAATTCAGAACTTTCTATTAAGGAAAAAGATAAAGAAACAGCTAAGTTCCATATTCTGCCAGTTCCATTAGAAAAAACAGTGTCTTTCGGAAAAGGTACTTCTAAAGGGCCTCAAGCCATTATTAGAGCAAGTAACGAATTAGAACGATATACTGGTAAAAGTGAACCCTGCATTCAAGGTATACACACACACCCACTCTTAAATTGTAATAAACCATTAAATGTTATTATGAGTGATATTGAAAATATTACTAAAGATATAACCAAGCAAAAAAAAATACCAGTCACATTAGGTGGAGAACATAGCATTACTTACGGAGCAGTAAATGGTGTTTATAAAGGCTTAGATTTACCCAAAAAACATAATATTGGAATACTACAAATTGATGCACATGCTGATTTGAGAAAAAATTATGAAAATGAAGCTCATTCACATGCAAGCGTAATGTATCTTCTTGGTAACGAAAAATTTAAGATTGCACAATTTGGAGTTCGGGCATTAAGCAAAGAAGAAGTTGAAAATAGAAAAATGTTTAATATCTTATTTTTAGATGCACGTGACATTTATTATAAAAAGAAATTTAAGTTACCTTTGAATTTTCCACAAAAAATATATATCTCATTCGATGTGGATGGATTAGATCCATCTATAATGCCCGCAACAGGTACCCCAGTTCCAGGAGGTTTGGGATATTATGAAAGTCTAAACTTAATTAAAAATCTTATTAAAGGCCGACAAGTTGTAGGCTTTGATGTTGTTGAATTATCTCCAATTAAAAATTTTATTGCTTATGATTTCACAGTAGCTTCTTTAGTATATGAAATAATGGAATTAATTAATTTAAATGACTGACCGTTATTGATTTTGTATCCACTTTTCAGCATCTAGAGCTGCCATACAACCCATCCCAGCTGCTGTTACTGCTTGTCTGTAAACTTTGTCAACACAATCACCTGCTGCAAAAACACCTTCAATATTAGTTATAGATGTTCCAGGTTTTTGTGCAATTATGTAACCTTCTTGATCCATTTCAAGTACTCCCTTGAATGGTTCAGTAGAGGGACTGTGCCCAATTGCGATAAAAACACCTTCAACCTTAATTATTTCTGTTTTATCTGAATTTTCAGCCTTTATTTCTAATGAATTAACTCCATTTTTGTCACCTAGTATTTCACTTATAACATTATTCCAAATTATATTGATGTTCTCTTTTGCAAAAAGTCTTTTTTGCAAAATTTTTTCTGCTCTTAGCTCATCTCGTCTATGAACTAAGGTTACCTTCGAACAAATATTGGATAAATACAAAGCTTCTTCAACCGCTGTGTTACCCCCCTCCAATAACAGCAACTTCTTTATTCCTATAAAAAAAACCATCACATGTAGCACATGCAGAGACCCCTTTTCCGTTAAATTTACTTTCACTATCAAGACCCAACCATTTTGCTTGTGCACCAGTAGCTATAATAACTGTATTAGTAGACAACACATTATTAGAGTCCAAAGAAATAGTTTTTTTATCTTTTTTAAAATCAACATTGACCACTACATCATTTATTATTCTAGCCCCAACATTTAAAGCTTGAGATCTCATTTGTTCCATCATCCAAGGTCCTTGAACAACATCTGCGTAACCCGGATAATTTTCTACGTCAGTGGTAATTGTTAATTGTCCGCCAGGTTGAATTCCTTCAATGACTAATGGGGTTAAGTTGGCTCTAGCAGCATAAATAGCAGCTGTTAATCCTGCAGCTCCAGACCCAATTATTACAACTTTTTCTTTTTTATTTTTCATCCTGAAACTCTTTGTCCTTTAAAAACTATGGTTCTTTTACCATTCAAAAAAACTCTTTTTTCGGAATGAGCTTTTAACGCCCTATACAATACTCTAGATTCAATGTCTCTTCCCATTAAAACTAAATCATTAGGCATCATTTCGTGATCAACTTCTTGTGTATCTTGTTCAATTATAGGTCCTTCATCTAAGTCTTTAGTAACATAATGAGCTGTTGCCCCTATTACTTTTACTCCCCTTTCATAGGCTTGATGATAGGGTTTTGCACCTTTGAAACTAGGTAAAAAACTATGGTGAATGTTAATAATTTTTCCTTCAAACTCATTCGTAAAATCTTCTGAAAGTACTTGCATATAACGAGCTAGTACTATTAGTTGTATATTATTATTATAGATGATTTCTTTAATCTTAATTTCTTGATCTTCCTTATTAAACTTATCAATAGGTAAATAATAAAAAGGTATATTAGAAAATTTTGAAATGTCCTCTGCAATTCTATGATTTGAAATAATTGCTTTAACATTCAAGTTAAGAGAGCTACTTCTTATTCTAAATAGAAGATCGTTTAAGCAGTGATCAAATCTTGAAACCATTATAACTGTATTCATAGAATTTTCAATATCAGCGATAAGTAATTCTGCATTTAATTCATTAGATAACAGATTTAAATTTTTTTCTAATTTTGACAATGTACTTGAATCATAAAGTGTAAAACTTTGCCTAATGAAAAAATTTCCGTTTTGTTGATCTGTAAATTGTTTAGACTCAACAATATTGCATTTAAACTTTGCTAGTAATGTAGAAATTTTTGAAACAATTCCCACTTGATCCTTACAAGATAATTTCAATACATGTGTTTCAATTTTATTTAACATAAATATTTAATACATTTTTTATCATTTTGAAACAACATGATAAATTTAATCTTTGAAAAAATTTTTTGAAACTTCATAAAATTCATCAGGATTTTCAATGTGTAAGAAATGTCCTGCATTATTGATTTTATGAAATAAAATATTTAAAAAATAATTTTTAAAGATTTGAAAATGATCTTCATTAACATAATCACTTTTTTGTCCATAAATACATAATGATTTTGTATCTACTTTATTATTTTTATCAATTTTAGGAAATGATCGTAAATTATTCATTGCGTTTTTTATTGAAGTCAAATTTATTGACCATTTATATTTTCCATCACTAAGTTTAATATTTTGTAATAAAAACGATCTTAAAAATTTTTGTTCGATTTCGTTTGATAATAATTCATCTGCATGATTTCTATTTCTAACTAAAGTTAGGTCTAAATTGAACAATGCATCAATTATATTTTGGTTGTCATTAATATAATTAATTGGCGCAATATCGGCTATAATTAATTTATTTATGTAATTCGGTCTTAATAAGGTAATTAACATTGCTAATTTTCCACCCATTGAATGACCTAACAAGTTAGTTTTCTTTATTTTAAGATAATTAAATAAATGGAAAATATCTTCCATCATTAAAGTATATGACATATTTTCTTTAAATATATTTCCACCATGATTTCTTAGATCAACTGTAACAACTATAATCTTTTCATTTTCACTCATTTTTTTGGCAAAGGTTTGCCAATTTTTTCCTCTTCCATAAAGACCGTGAAAAATAAATAATGTGTTAATTTTCTTCGTATAAAATAATTGAGTATTTTCTTGATATCTAATCATTCTTCCACTTTTGTATATTTCGAAATTAATCATATCAATCACTTTGTAAATTTCTAAACAAGAATTTAAAATTATGAAAATTAAGTCGTAACATATATTATTAGTTTAATAATTATTGGAAAGGTTTTTTAATATGGGTCAAGTAGTTAAATTTAATTTTCCAAGTACAAATAAAAATGAGAATACAGTTTATGAACATAAAGATTATGAAGATAAATTAATTAGAATTAGAGATGAAATAGAAGATTATCTTTGTCAAATTGCTGTTAACGAAAGTGATGAACTTGCAGTAGCTTTAGCTGCTGGAAGATATGCCACCATGAAACTTGCTCAATTAACCGGAGAAAAAAATACAAAAAGTTTTGTAGACGATTGTATTAGAACAACCCTTAATAATTAAAATATTAATTTAAGTTTATATTAATTATTTAAGAAATTCTGGTTATACTACCTGATACTTCAGCACCAAGGTCAATTGAAAGAGCATTAGTCTTCAAATTACCTTCGACTTTAGCGCTACTGGCTACATTTAAAGTGTTGGCAGCAACTTCACCTTTTACTAAACCACCCAAAGTAACTTTATCAGCTACTAAATTACCGTCGAATATACTATTAGCCTCAAGCAAAACATCCTTAGCCCTTAATTCTCCCTTAAACCTTCCAGCAACTACAACAGATGATCCCGCAGAATCAAGATTGCCCTCCATTACTAATTCTTCTGATATGTATGTAATTTCACTCATGTTAAACCCTTATAAAAATCTCTAGTTTATTTTTCTTCAGATTGCTCTTCTTGAGCATTCACCTCGTTTTCTCGAGTCTCTTCCTCATTGTTAGTGTCAGTTTCATTCCAATTATGAACTACCCTACAATTTAAAGCTGCTCCTCTATCCATTTGTAAAGATTTGTAATGAACCTCACCACTAATACGAGATGTTTCTGTGAGCCATACACTATCAGCTTGCATTTTGCCTTCATATTCTCCAGCTATTACAACTAGTTCAGAGTCAACAGAACCAAGAAATTTACCAGAAGAACCAATTGTTACTTTTTCTGTTGTCAAATCAGCTTCTACATAACCATTAATTTCTATTGATTTTGCATTTGATATTTTTCCACTAAAGCGGGCACCAGAACCTAAAACTGCTTGTTTGTTAGCCATATATAATCTCCTTTAGTTTTTACTTTTTCTTTTACCAATTTGAGCTTCAACCACAGCACCTTCTTCAATAGAAATATTCTCATAAAAAACTTCACCAGAAATTTTTCCAGTTGATTTTATTGAAACAACATCTCCTGATACTTGACCATCACATTTTCCAGAAACAGTAACTACATCAGCATCTATATTACCTTTTAAAGTTCCAGAATCTTCTACTGATAAGCTATGACATTTTATATCGCCGACGACAGAACCTAGTAACACTAAATCACCATCTGCAGAAATCTTACCTTTTATTTTCATGTTTCTTGAAATAATGGATTTTTCAATTTCAGTTTCGTTTGTTTTTCCTAGCATTATGGAAATCCTTTTACTAATTGATTTAAAAATTGATCTTATAATTTACTATAATTAAAAACATCTTACTATAATAAATTTAAAATAAAAAATTTATTTAAAAAGCATTTAATTGGTATGAATGATGCAATTAACTTGCCATAATAATAACCGTAAATAAAAAAAACAGAGTTAGATATAATGGCAGAAGAAATTATTGATTTAAGAGATCGTATAGAACAAATGCGCATACAGATAGAAAATGAGGCTGTAGAACAAATTTCTAAAGATGTACCATTAGAGATTCATCAACAAACTAGCAACTCAGACATTTCTTTATCTATTGAAAACGGAAAAAATTCCGCGAATCAAAATAAGAATATGCAGTTTGATTCCAAACACCATAATAATAATGAAAAAAAAGATAATGATTCATTTCTAAAAAATAATGCTTTCCCTGCGGTTAGCTTATCAGTTAAAAATCCAGTTTCTAGTAGAGTTTTAATACTTATGGTAACATTACAAATTTTATCAAATATTGGAATTTTGTATTTTTTGTACTTAGGCATGGAGTAGTCAGTGGTAAATACCACATTTAATAAGTTTGGAAAAAAGCTACCACCAGTAAAGACAGGGCAACGTTTTGGAGAGGAAATTAAAAAAGATAAAAAAGTAGGTCTATTTTCTGAAAGGCGTTTTTTAATTTTTACTAAAAAAGGACCTATAGAAATTGCGTTCAAAAAAGTTCACTATACCAGCTTATTAATCACTACTATCGTTGGTTTAACTAGCATAGTTTACTGGTCCGCAAAAGGTATATACTCTGCAATAGATGTAGCAAAAAAAAACGATATAATTACCGAAGCTTCAGCTAATATAAATGATACAATAGAAAATGATTCAGATACTAATGTAAGTGTTAATATTGAAGATCAATCAAATATAACCCTCCCCATTCTAAAAAAAATAACACTAGAAGTTAACAAAGTTGATGTTTATGAACCAATCAAAAGCAAACATAAAAATGAAAAACCTTTTGTTGAAGAAGATAAATTTGCCAAAAAACTAGATTTGAAAAAAACCTAAAAACACACTTACTTCGGATTTAAAAGATACAGTAGTTTTTAAATCAATAACTAGTATTGATAATAATATAAATCAAAGTCTCGATTTATTTAACAAAACTTTTAGAAATCAAGATATTCCTAATGAAGCGATAAATCAATTCCCCAATGAGAGTAATATTATAATCTCTCAGAATTATAAATCTAACACAACTGGCAAAAATCAATACCCTCAACCGCCTAAACTTAATGATAAGGTGAAGAGTTTACGTTTTATTGCTTCTGTTGATAATGAGCTTATACAAATGGAAAATGTGTTTAAAGCTATAAATGTTAAATTAAAAAACGATGATTTGGTAAGTGTAGAAACAATTCTTAAAAATAATGAAATAATTGATTCAGATAGCGATAATTTTTTTAGAGGCCTTAAAACACGTCTAAACTTACTTGCAATTTATAAAGACGCACTTCAAAATTTACCACTTAAACCTCCAATGGAACATTACTATGTCTCAAGTTCGTATGGACCAAGGAAACATCCCGTTACTGGCAAATATAGAATGCATCATGGCATAGACTTAGCGGGTACTTGGCAAGAAAATATTTCAGTGTCAGCAGATGGAACAGTTGTGTTTGCGGGCTATCATGGATCTTTTGGAAAAGTAATTCGTATCAGACATAACTATGGAATAATGACAACGTATGGTCATTTAGCAAAAATAAACGTAAGAAGAGGAGACATAGTTAATGAGGGACAAGTTATAGGTAAGATGGGTAGAACTGGTAAAGTTAAAGGGGCTCACCTGCATTACGAGATTTCTGTTAATGGAAAATCGCAAAATCCTGCTACTTATATTAAAATAGGTAGAAATCTTCTCAGCAGAACAAGTTTAAAAGGTTATGCTAATATAAACTAAATGATCTCAATAATTTGGCACAACTTATGCATTTATGTTATAATAATCTGGAGATCAAATCATGTTACATAAGGAAATTAAGGTTTCAAATACTAATACTTTGAAACACATATTAAACAACTTGGATGAATATATCATAAAGATTGATTACTTTGATCAAAAAGGCTTTAAGGATTTCGAAAATAATATACCCTTAAACCATATATTTAATTCCAATATAAAATCACCTAAAACAAAAACAGATTCTAAATTTTTTTAATATTCAGAGTTCAACCACTAGCAAAGTTCTGTAACCTTGATTCTCTTCTTCTTTGAGAACTTGATGGAATATTAAGCATATCTCTGTACTTAGCAACAGTCCTTCTAGCAACATCCATCCCTTCCTTATTTAGTATTCCAGCCAACTTATCATCACTCAATGGTTTACCTGATATTTCTGAAGAAATCAAAGTTTTAATAGTTTCTCTTACTGCTGATGCTGCATGGGTTTCTGAATCTTCTGAACTAGCAATAGAAGCCGAAAAAAAGTTTTTTAATGGCATTACACCCCACTCTGTTAAGACTAATTTACTATTGGTCACTCTTGAAACTGTACTTTCGTGCATTCCTATTGCATCAGAAATATCTTTAAGTATCATCGGTTTCATATGATTAAGACCATGTCTAAAAAATCCAACCTGTTTCTTAACTATTTCAGCAGTAACCTTTACAATCGTTTTGTTTCTTTGCTCAACTGCTTTTTTTAACCAACGTGCTTCACCTATTTTTTCATCAGCAAAATTAGTACCTTTTTCGTCAAAATTATAATTATTAATTTCTGAGATATAATCCTCATCTAAATCTACAGATGGCAAAGTTGATCTATTTAAATCAATACGCCAGCCCTTTTCAGACTTTGATACAATAATATCCGGTTGGTCTATCAATATATTGTCTTGTTGGTATTGTTCAGCAGGTTTCGGGTTTAAAGTTTTAATTACTTTAATCATTTTAAATAATTCTTTTTCAGTTACATTACAAAGCTTACTAACTTGTTTAAATTTTCCTGTCGGTAAATAGTGGAGACTTTTTAAAAGAATTTCATAATGTTCGTTGTAATACTGATAATCAATTAGTTGAATTTTCAAACATTCAGATAAATTTTCTGAAAATATTCCAATTGGTTCCAATTTTTTTAATTTTTGAAGTGTTTTTTCAACTATAGAACTTTTTACATTTAAATCTTCAGACACCTCAACTATTGATGACGTAAACCATCCACTAGGATGTAAATAGTCAATCATTGCAATAGCAATTTGCTTAAAATCAGTATCATTAAACTCAATATTAATTTGATTAACTAAATATTCTTTTAAAGAAATTTTATTTTTTAATGTTTTTTCAATTACTTCACCTGCTGATATATTATTTCCTGATCTAAGAACTTCCCTGTCATATAATTTTTTATTTTCAAGATTTGCATTTGCAGATAAATGAGTATCAAAGGTGTTTTCTAAGTCAATCTTATTTTCCTTATTTAATAGATTTGAATTATTATTTAAACTGTCGCAAACATTTGGGTTTGTATTTTCATTATTAATTTGTTGTTTATGTGAAAATTCTTTTTTTTCTTGTAAAAAAGGATTTTCTAATTGTGCTTTATCAATGAAATCAGTTAACTCAATATTTGTTAATTGTAATAATTTTATGGCTTGTTGTAATTGGGGTGTCATAATCAATGACTGGTTTTGCTTGATTTTCAGCTGTTGTCCTAACTTCATTTCAATCTCCACTTTGAATTTTTATAATTATTAAGCAAAGAAAAACAGAAAGATTCAACGAAAGCAAAATCTTAATTTGACAAGAATATTTGACAAATAAATGACTAAAAATATTTTTTTTGTTTTTGCAATTGTGTAGGAAATACAATAATTTAATATTTAATTATTTTAAAAATTTATTTTTTGTTTTAAATTATTCTTATTAGAATTTCATATAACGTCAAATAATTGTCATTATATTTTCTTATCCAATATAAAAGGTGATAATAAAATTTTAAAATTTTCAAAAGTTACGAAACCTGCATACAAATGTAAAAATTGTCAAATTATTCGTATTTTCTTATTGAGTGTCGTTTTCATAATTATAATCGCTTTAATACAAAGTGATAAATTACATTATTTAAACTTTGTTACGCCATTTAATGCAGCCATATTTATAATTTCTTTAGGTTTGGTGCTGTTTGTTATAAAATTGACAAAATACTTTTTAGAAAAAAAGCAGAATTAATACATTACCTATCCCGGACTAATCTAACAAAATTAGGAATAAAACCAGGAAATCTTCCAAAAGTATGGCCCGTGTAAAAATTCACTGTCCACAAAAATTTTGGTTGCCATGAGTTTTTTTCACTAGTCCAAAACGATTCTGGTGGTGTGTTTGGGAATATTTCTTTATTAATTTTGACTTTTTTACATTCTATACAAATTATTTTCTCTAATTCTTCTCTCTTTGGCAATCTCCACTGACCCTTAAGTTGTTCGTTAGCTTGAAGTATGGCAGAGTTGATTTCATTGAATTTGAGTTTAACAGGGTCCCCAACACAAGTTTTATTTTCCCAAACCATTCCAACGGGACAAGTTAGCCATTCTATCTTTTGACTTAAATCAATAACATAATGTCCTCTTGAAATAAAATTATTTGCCCAAACACTGTTGAAATTAAAACTTATTAGGAATATTATAAAAAGAAAATTAACCTTATGGAATGATATTTTTAGAAATAACATGAAAACCTCTGTAAATATTTTTTTAATTTTAATAACAGTTTGGTCTCATTCTTGCAGAAATTGTGCCTAATATCATTACTTTATATTTAAAAAGGCAAAAAAATGGATATAGCTTCTCTAATTGGTTTAATAGGAACTCTAGGTATGATAGCCGGAGCAATGATCTCCTCTGGAGGTTTAGGAATGTTCGTTGACACTCCATCTATGTTAATTGTTATTGGGGGTACTTTTTTTGCAGTTATGTACAGATCAACTTTACCTACATTCCTTTCATCTTTTGGAACCTTAGTAAAAGTTTTCATGCCGGGTGCAAAAAAACATGATGAATTGATTACACGTTTAACTGAATTAGCAGGAATAGCGCGTAAAGACGGAATGATGGCATTAGAAGGCCAGGAAGTTCCTGATAAATTTTTTGAAAAGGGCTTGCAAATGCTTGTTGATGGAGCAGATGAAACAAAATTAACAGATCAATTAAATAGAGAAGTTAAAGCTATGAAAGCCAGACATGAAGATATGACAGGAGTTTTTCAGGCTTGGGTTGATCTAGCTCCTGCTATGGGAATGATTGGAACTTTAATTGGATTAGTTGCGATGTTAGGTAATATGGCAGACCCTAAGGCAATTGGTCCTGCTATGGCCGTTGCATTGTTAACTACTTTATATGGTGCTATGATTGCCAACTGTATTTTCATGCCTATTGTGACTAAGTTAGAGGGATACTCTGCTCATGAACTTCTATATAGAGAGATGGTAGTTATGGGATTAAAATTTATATCAAGAGGTGAAAGTCCAAGAAATATAACCGATCAGCTTGTTGCAAATTTACCTCCAAAAATTCAAGCCCAAATTGAAGAAGCTGCTTAAAAATTTTGATAACGTAGGATTATATTATGGCTGAAGCACAAGTTGTAGAAGAAGAAGAAGAAGAAGAATGTCCTAAATGCCCTCCACAAGGAGCACCTGCTTGGATGGCAACATTTGCCGATATGGCAACTCTTTTAATGGCATTCTTTGTTTTGATTTTATCTTTTGCTGAATTTAATGTACCAAAATTCAAACAAATAAGTGGTAGCTTAAAAAATGCATTTGGAATTCAAAGGGTTGTTCCAGTTGTAGAACAACCAAAGGGTACGACAGTTCTTGCCTTGAATTTTAGTCCATCTCCGGCCCCTTCTGTTACAAAAAATCTTAGGCAACAAACATCAGATTCTGAACAAAAAAATTTGGACCTTAAATCAGAGATTGACGAAGGTGATAGTGCTAAAAGTAATTCTAAAGAAACATTAAATGCAAAAGAATTGAGTGAAGAAATAATTGATCAAATTCAATCTGATGACGTAAAAGTTGAAACAATGAATGATAAAGTCCTAGTGAGTGTTAATACTGAAAATAAATCGTCGGAAGAAATTTCAAAATTAATTAAGGATACAGTTGATGCTGTAGAAACAGCTCGAGAAAATACGGGTGCATCTGACACTGATGTTCTTATAGGAGGTATTGATCAAGATATAAAATCAATGGCTTCTGCAACTATTGAAAATAAATCCCTCAAAGATCAAGTTAACAATTTAGAAAAACAAAATTCTGAAAGTCAAAAAGATATTCAAGAAAAAAATAAAAAAGCAGAATACAGTGAAGATCAATTAAGAGTAGCGCTTAAACAAGAAATTGGTAAGGGTTTAGCTGAAGTTCAAAGGGAAAAAGATAGAGTAGTTGTTACTGTAGGGTCTGCTGGTGCATTTAGTTCTGGTTCAGCAAGATTAACAAAACAGGCTAGAGCTATTATGCAAAAAATTGCCAAAGTTAGTGCTAAAGGAGCAGGACAGGTTAATGTTTCTGGTCACACTGACGATGTGCCTCTAATCTTTGGAGGTCAATACAGAGACAACTGGGATTTAGCTGCTGCAAGAGCTTCTAGTGTCGTTCAAGAATTATCTAAAGCCAATACTATTCCATCTGAGAAATTAAAGGCCATAAGTTTTGGTGAGACAAAACCACTAGAGCAAAATGATACTAGAGAAGGAAGAGAAAAGAATAGAAGAATTGAAATTGAAATTAAATATTGATATGTTTATACATTTTAAATTCATTGGATTATAATTATGGATGATACAAATATCACACCCACGCTAACTGATGAAGGTTACTCTCCAGAGGCAATAGCAAATTTAGAAAGAGCTCTTGAGGAATTTGCTGAATCTTTACTCGCTATTAAGTCAGAGGATGCTAATATTAAAGTCTTTGAAAGTCTTCAAATAACCATGAATGGCAGGAAAAGAAGAATGGGTGATATAGGTAATGTAGAATCACCAGACGATCCCATGAAAATTCAATTAATGATCTACAATAAAGAACATATTGAAGAAGTATTAGAATTTATAAAACAAAATGGTTTCCCAGCTAAAAATGAACAAGGTTCTCAATTTATTCACGTCAGAGTTCCTAAACCTTCAAGAATGCAATTAGAAGAAATTGGAGACGATGTTAATAGAAGAACTAATGCGATTGGTTCACGATTAATGAAAATTAAAACAAATACAGGATTAAGAATACGAGCCGCAACAGAAAAAGAATTTATTGACCAACGTATTGCTGGAATAGCAACAAAAAAAATTGATGCTAATTTAGAAAGATGCACTAAAGAAGTCAGAATTATTGGTTTAATGAAGAGGAAACATATACTGGGTAGCTTTTTTAAAACAGTCGAAAGAGATGATGCTGATTTGCTTAAAGTCATAAATAAAAGAGTAAAATTAGAACAACAAAGAATCGAGAATGAAAACCAATTACGTATACAAGCTGAAGCTTTAGCCGACCAAAATAATCAAACAGTTAACTCTGAAAATACTGCGACAAGTGAACAAAGTATTAATAGTGAAGTCACCCCTGATAATGTCATTTAATAATTTATTATTTGTCTACATAAGGATTATTTCCTTTTCTATACATTACTCTTAGAGGTAATCCAGATAAATCAAAATCTTGCATTAGTGATGAGGCAAAGAAGCGTTTATAACTAGTTGGAAGATTATCTGGACTTGACATGAAAACCGCAAATGTAGGGGGTCTGACATTAACTTGAGTAATATATCTAATATTATTTCTTTTACCTTTGTATAGAGGAGGAGGATTATTTTCTATAACTGGAACAAGCCATCTATTTAGTTTTCCAGTTGAAATTCTGATGCTTAATCTTCTTTTAATATCTATAACTTTTTCAAATAATTCCTCTAAACCTTGCCTATGAAGACCAGAGATAAACACAATTGGGATATTTTTAATTTGAGATAAAGAGCTTTTTAATTGATAAAATATTTCTTCTTTAATCATATTTTTATCAATTATTTTATCCCACATATTTGCTCCAATAATCAAACCTCGTCCTTCTCCAATGATCATACGAGCAATATTTAAATCTTGTTTATCAATGCTTTTTGACACATCAATAAGTAAAATACATATATCACTAAATTTAATAGTACGCAGAGTATCATTAACCATATCTTTTTCTAATATATTTGTTACTTTTGACTTCTTTCTTAATCCAGCTGTATCAATAATAGATACTTGTTCATTTTTGTAATTCCAAAAAACTTCAATAGAGTCCCTAGTTATTCCTGCCTGTACCCCAGTCACTAATCTTTTTTGATCTATAATATTATTTATTAATGTAGATTTACCTGTATTTGGACGTCCAATAATTCCAATTCTCATTGAAGATTTTTTTTTATTAGTATTTAGGTCTTTGTTTTCATAAATTTTATTTTTTTCAAATTCTATCTTTTCTTTTAGGGAGTCATATAAATCGGATAAACCATCTCCATGTTCTGCAGAAAAAGGTATAACATTATCAAAACCTAATGACGTACTATCGCTTAACCCCGCTAAACCTGCAAAGCCTTCACTTTTATTGATTAAAATAATTACTGATTTATTAGTTTTAATTAAACTTTTAGCAAACATTTCTTCAACTGGTAAAACACCAACTCTCCCATCTATAACTAGAATGATTATATCTGATTCATTAATAGCTAGTAAAGTTTGTGTTTTACTTTCATCTTTAGTATTTGCTTTAAAAGAATCATCTATCCCTGCTGTATCAACTAAAGTAAATTTAAGATCAACTAAAGATCCTTGACCGTATTTTCTATCCCTAGTCACACCAGGTTGATTATTAACTATTGCTTTATCTGATCTAACTAAACGATTAAATAAAGTTGATTTTCCAACATTAGGTCTTCCTACTAATACAATCTTAAACATTTTTTAGACCCTAAGGCATTCATGATTAATATTATTTGTAAGCTAATAATTTTCCACTTGCAGTAAGAAAAAAAATCTTTTTATCTGCAGGAATAGGAGAGAGTGCTAACTTGTCAATTTTTAAACTAGTAATTTCCTTCCCGCTATTAGCGTCTAAGATATTAACTATTCCATCCAAATTAGAAATTAGAATTTTATGATTTACTAATGTTGGACCTTTATAAATAGCAATCTCTTTGTCAGAAAATAAAGAATTTTCATTAATGTAGGAAGAATATTTTTTTTGCCACCTAAGTTTACCAGAAACAATATCTATTGCCGCTAAGAGTCCCATATGTCCGTTTACAAAAATGGTGTTTCCAGAGAGCGTTGGTGTATCAAGTCCACCAACAGGAATATTCCAAAGTTCTTCTGATGAATTTATATCAAATGCTGCAGTAAAACCAGATTGTGAAACTATATAGATTATTCCTTCATGATAAATTGGATTAGCAATTATATCTCCTGAATGAAAAATTTTTGGTAGTTGTTTATTTGATGAAATATTTTCGCTCCACAAAACATCTCCAGTATCTATCGAAAGAACGAAGAATGTGCCTCCAGTTCCTGGCACTACAATTTTATTTTGAGCAATAATAGACCTAGCGGTTGTATATATTGAATTATAATCACTTCCTAAAAAAGTATTCCAATTAGTTTTTCCATTTTTATCATCAATTGAAAGTAAATTTCCATCAAAATCACTAACAAAAACAGACCCTTTAGACGAAGTTATACCACCTCTAAATGGTAAAGGATGTTTTTTTTTCCATATTATTTCTCCATTATCCCCATTAAGTGCTAAAATTTCGTCAAACCCATTATGAGCATATATATTTATTTTGCCATCACTAGATAATTTACCAGAAAGAGCTGGAGTTCCAATAATTGTGTCTTCTAGGTTCTTAAAAATTGATTTTTTCCACAAAATTTTGCCATTATTCGTTTCAATTTTGAATAAAACCCCATAATTATTTAATAAAAATAAATTTTCTGACAAGTAAATTGGATCTGGTAGGAAAGGGTTTTTATTATCAATACTTTGGTTGGTATTCACTTGCCAAATTTTTTTTAAAGGAAATTTTACGAAAGTATTTGTTAAATTGTAAGATTTTGCATTAGGTATATTTTTAGTATCTCTAACATTATCAAGTATAGTATACTTTATTTCAGTATTAGTAATGATTGGTAAAGTATTTTTATTATCAAAAATGTTTACAGCATTTTGTAATTCAATGTCTTTATCAGAAGAGCATCCAAAAAAAACTGATAGAATTAAGATTGAAAGAAGTTTATTCTGCATTTGAGTAATAAATTTTATTTATAAGTTCTAGTCTACTTTTTTGTTCAAAACTGATGTCAGTTCTTTTTAGTAAACTTTTAAGTTTAGTCTTCGCTTCATTCAAATTGTCCGACCTGATATGAAGTATTACTTCTAACTCAGCAGCTAATAATTGCAATTTACTTGGACTATTTAATATTGGTTTTAAAATATTTATTTGCTGCTCAAAAGTACTAACATTATCTTTCATTACACTTAATAGTCGAGATAAGTTTCTGTAATATAAGCCTATGTTAACATCTTCATAAATGTTTTTGTAGTTTAAAGCCATCTCTCTAATTTTTCCAATTTTATAATTAGTCTCTGCAAGGCCAAAAAGAGACATAACTCTGTAACCTTCATGTGGTTCATTAGAGTTTTTTAAAAAAATTTTTAAACTTTCTTCGTATTTCTTATTATCTAGTTTTTCTAAGGCCATAAAAAATTGTTGAGAACTTACTTCTAATTTTTTTTCACTCCAGTTCAGGAATAACTGATATGATAATATTGTTAAAATTGTAATAACAAAAAATGAAATAATATATTTTGAAAATTTTTTCCAAATTTGAATTAATCGATCTTGCTTGAGTTCTTCAGAAACTTCGTCGAAAATATCAGCCATTTATTAATCCATCAAAAAATAAATTATTGAAAATTTAAATATTATTAAACTTATATTTATAAAAGATCAAATGAATATCATTATTATTAGACAATTACGTGGTTTCAATTGTAGGATGTTAATAAATAGGAATTATTTATGACAATACTAAAATTTAACAAAGAAATTAGTCTTGATAAAATTGAAAAATCAAACCGTAGCGGTTCTCGAAGTGTTATAACGAACAATAGTAAAAAATTCATTTTTTTTTCGAAGTACGAATTAACTTCCATTTTAAATTTATATAGTAAACAAGTTTCTAAAGGATTTTGGAAAGACTATGCACTAGATAGTAGTGGAAATGCAGCAATTTTTTCAATATATAAACATTCACAAGATAAACCTATATATCAAATAATTAAAAAGAGTATAAAAGGATTTCGAAATATGCCAGATTTTTTTATCACAAAGGATAAAGAAATTATTAATAAAAGTCGTGAAATATCAATTATATTGTCTAAATTTGAAAAAAAATTAAGTATAAGAAAATATTTATAACGTTATACGTATTTTCAATAATACAGTTAAATTATTTATTGTTTTTAAAATAAATTGAGGAATTAAGATGGACAGAGTTACAATTAGTAAAATTCAAAATTATATGAGAAAATCTCTGGGATCAAAGCATATAAAAGTTGAAGGTAGAGAAAATAAAATAGACTCAGCCGATGTAACTCATAATGGAGAATTTCTTGGTGTAGTCTTTGAGGATAAAGAAGACGGTGATACTTGCTATCATTTTAATATGACCATTCTTGATATAGATTTAGAGTAACCATCTATTTATATGGATGAAATTACATCTGTTATAATTAATCTAATTATAGAAATATCAATTGGAAAGAATATAAAAGCTACTATTAATAGTGTAGTTATAATAATATAAAAAAAGGTTTTAGTATTTAAAAAAAAGTATTTCTTTTTTTTATCTTCATCAGACTTAACCGGAAAACCATTAACAATTTCTTCAAGCTTTTTAACTTTTTCAGACAATTCAAGTATTACTTCAACTGCTTCGTTAAATTTATTTGCTATAATCCTAAATTGAGCTTCATTATCATAAACTAAGCTTTCTTTATAAGTATTTTTCTTATGTTTTGTATTCGCACTAACTATGTCTTTTGCATATGAATCTGTGCTATTTTTATTTTCTTTTAGAGTTCCTATATCTATATCATTTTTTGTCTCTATTGAATTTTCTTCGGAGTTACTAACCTTAGTTTTATTTTTTGGAGCAATAGATTGAGAGTTAGTAATTATATTTTTACTTTTAGGTTTTACTTGGTCTAAGACAAGATTATTACTTTCTCTCATCTTTAATATTCTATTTCTTAAATCTAAACTTTCATTCATATTAAATATCCGACAATAAATCACAGAATACTAAATTTTTACGACATACTAAATAAATCATTTAATACTATTACTTTTAAAATCAAAAAAACCTTCACTTATTAATAATTGTTTTTTCGTTTCAATCCCACCATCTCCACTATAACCACCCAAATAACCATCAGAACGAATAACTCTGTGACACGGAATAGTAGGAACATATGGATTTTTACCACATGCATTAGCTACGGCTCTAGCAGATTTTGGTTTATCTAAATCGCAAGCAATTTCCTTATAGGTTTTAATACTCCCCTTTGGAATTTTTATTATTTCCTTCCAAACTTTTATTTGAAATTCTGTTCCTTCAAGCTTCAAAATTTACTACCCTTTATAAGTTAATACAAAAAAAGTTAATCAAATTAAATAATTTTGAATAATTCGTAAATATTATTAATTTTCTTCTTCACTTTCAGTTTGTTTTTTTTTTGGATTCTAGTGTCATTTTTCTCCATCTAATTCTATATTGACTTATGTATTTTAAATATAACTCTTCTTTCTTTCCATATTCAAAACCTACAGTTTTATTTAAAAAATATCCCCCCTCTATAGGAATATTAATATATAAATATTCTTCTTTGTCCCTTTCACCTCTTGTAATAAGGTGTGTCTTTTCATTTTCATCAATTTCTTTCCAAAAATCTTTCATAGGTACTTTTCTTTTAAGAATTTCAGTCAAAGTTTCACTAAATGTAATAAATTGATGTCTAACAAACCGTTTATTTACTCTTTTAAATTTGGTTACTTTTTTAAAATTGTTTTTTTTGTATTCTTCATAGCATAATTTTGAAATACTAGTAATTCGCATTAAACAATATTCACCTGAAAAAAGGGATCTAAGCATCACTTTCTTTTTTTCCATAGGAAAATTACTATCGTATATTTTTGTATATAAAGCATAAAATTCTTCAGATTTATAATTCCAAAAACGCATTAAAATACATCCCTATAAATGTAAACTAAATAATTCTCAATCCCACTCAATCGTATTATAGTCATTTTATCTTTTAAAAACATTGGCTTAAAAAAAGTTTGCAACTACTTTGAAACTCTAAATTATTATTGTAAAACAATAAATTTTATACTCCTAAAAAATACCGAGCAATACCATAAGTATAAATTAAGAGAAAAATCAAATTAACCCATTTTAATTGAGGTTCGGTATGTAACCAAGCACAGTAAATCCAAATTAAACAAAATGGAAAAGACAAAAACATAGTTAATGGATACCAATCAAAAATAATTGCTATAGCACTAAGTATACCAAGTAATAATGCAATATTCTTTAAATTTTTTTCACTTTTTAAAGAGATTTGAGAAGGTAAAAAAAACCTAAAAATTGAATTAACTAAACTATCCACCAACGATTTATCCTTTCAAATTTATTTGATTTATAATAATTTATGCATTAAAATCAGTGCCTTAATTCACTCCCACTCGATTGTTCCAGGCGGTTTAGAAGTAATATCATAAGTAACTCTATTTATTCCAACTACATTATTTATAATTTTAGTTGCTGTCTCGCTAAGAAACTTATGATCAAATGGATAATAGTCGGCAGTCATCCCATCAATGGAAGTTACAGCCCTTAATGCGCATACGTAGTCATACGTCCTTGCATCTCCCATTACACCCACTGTTTTTACCGGTAAAATTACTGTAAAAGCTTGCCATATTTCGTTATATAGTCCATGTTTTTTTATTTGGTCAATATAAACCTCATCAGCATTTCTTAAAATATCTAATTTTTCATTAGTAATTTCTCCTGGGCACCTTATTGCCAAACCAGGTCCGGGAAATGGGTGTCGTTCTATAAAATTATTAGGAATACCAAGTTCTTTTCCAAGGTTCCTTACTTCATCTTTAAATAACTCTTTAAGTGGCTCTATTAAAGCCAAGTTCATTTTTTTAGGTAATCCACCAACATTGTGATGAGACTTTATAGTTGCGGAAGGTGCACCTGAAAAACTCACACTTTCAATTACATCGGGGTATAATGTACCTTGAGCAAGAAAATCTACTTCACCTATTTCTAATGCATATTTTTCAAAAACATTTATAAATAAATTGCCAATTATTTTTCTTTTCATTTCAGGATCAGTTACAGATTTTAAATTCGTTAGAAAAAGTTGCTCTTCGTTAGCCTCAATTAAATTAAGTTTAAAATAATCAGAATATAGCTTAATTACTTCTTCACTTTCATTTTTTCTCATTAAACCGTTATTTACATAAATACATGTTAACTGATCTCCAATAGCTTTATGAATAAGTATTGCAGTTACAGAACTATCAACCCCCCCAGATAATGCACAAATTACTTTTTTATCACCAACTTTTTCCTTTATGATTTCAATTGCTTGTTCAAGATAAGCTTTCATATTCCATTTAAATGAAACGTTAGCTAACTGAAGAAAGTTTTTAATCAAAATTTTTCCACACAAAGTATGAACTACTTCTGGATGAAATTGGACTGCATAAAAGTGTTTTTTAATATCTCCAATAATAGCAAATGGTGCATTTTCTGACTCACCATAAACTTCAAAATTTATAGGGATCTTTGACACATGATCACCGTGAGACATCCATACTTGTTCATTTTTATCTTTAAAAATATTTTTTAAAAAACTAATATTTTTATTTTTCTTTTTGACAAAAGATTTCCCAAACTCTGAAGTTCCTGAACCATGAACAACATTGCCACCTAACATTTTCATCATTATTTGTTGACCATAACAAATACCTAAAATTGGAACTCCAATGTCAAATATTATTGATGGTGGTGTTGGTGCATTATCATCTAATACGCTAGCTGGACCTCCAGATAGAATTATAGCTTTAGGGGCAATAGTTTTTATAAATTCATCATTAATTTTATTAAAGGGATGGATCTCACAAAAAACTTTTAATTCCCTTAACCGTCTTGCAATTAACTGGGTAACTTGGCTCCCAAAATCAATGATTAATACAAAATCATCTTTCATTAGCTTACTTTCTTTTTAAAATAATTAAATATTATCTCTTTCTTTGAAAGATTGAGATAAAGAAACCGTCTATTTTGTGAATAACTGGATTTATTGTTATGCTTTTATTCACATTCTGAAAAGGATATTCAACATTATTTTGTAAAAAAATTGTATCTTGCCACATATTAGTCAAATTTATTTCTGAAAAATCAAGATTGTTTTCTTTTTTGAATTTTTTAATTTGATCTATTCCTTCTTCTGGCAAAAAAGAACAAACTACATAAGCTAATTTACCACCAGGTGCAACCATCAAAGCCCCTTTTAAAAGAAGTTCTGCTTGTATTACAACTAAATCTTGGAGTTGTTTTTTATTAAAATTAAATTTTGAATCAGGACTTCTTGACCATGTTCCAATTCCTGAACATGGAGCATCAATCAGCACTAAATCAAATTTTTTTTCTAATCCTCTAACATTCCAATTTGGTTTTACTAGGCGTCTTTCAACATTATGTACACCTGCTCTTTTAAGTCTTAAACCTGCCTTAAATAAACGTTTTTTGTTAGTATCTAATGATAATATCCTTCCTTTATTTTTCATAATATCCGCTAAGATTAGAGATTTTCCACCTGCACCAGAACATACATCAGCAACTTGCATTCCTGGTTTTGCATCAAGTAATAAAGCAACTAATTGTGATGCTTCTCCTTGTATTTCTATACAACCTTTTTTAAAAAGTTTATGGCCCTCTATTGGGAACCTATTTGAAAACCTTATACCTAATGGAGAATACTTAGTAAGTCGAAAAGGTACTTTTAAGTCTTTCAACAAATAATATATATCATCCCTAGATTTACCTTTAATAGTATTTACTCGAATATCAAAAAAACCTTCTTCGTTTAAGGATAAAGCAATATCCCTCCATTCATTTTTAAAACCATTTTTTAAACTTTCTACTAAATACTTTGGCAGCTCATAAAAAATATGTTCAGGCATTTCTTTATTATAAAATTCGTGAAAATTTAAATCATTTAAAAACTTAAAATCTACTTCGTTAAATGTTTTTATTTCTTTATACTTTAAAATAAATAACTTTTTAATTTTAGAAATATTATTGCAATAATCTTTATTTAAGAAAAATAACTCTAACATTATTTCTTTTTCTAAAGTTACTTCAATTTCTAAATAATTTAGATGCCAATTAATTTTGTAACGGTGTCTTATAATATTCCAAAAACTTTTGGAAATAAATCTTCGATCTTTAGAACCTATGTGTTTTTTTGATCTATAATAACTTTGTAGTAACTTGCTAGCAATTTTATTACTTTGGTTAAGTAAGTTTAATAATTCTAAAACAGAAAAAATTCGTTCTTGGTCAAGCATCAAGAAGGACGATAATTAGGTGCTTCTCTAGTAATAGTAACATCGTGCACATGACTTTCTTTTAAACCAGCATTACTAATTCTTTTAAAAACACAATTTTTCTGCATTTCATTTATATTTTTATTACCCGTATAGCCCATAGCTGATTTTAAACCACCCACTAATTGATGAATTACATTCATAGACGGTCCTTTATAAGGAACCTGTCCTTCTATCCCCTCAGGAACAAGTTTTAAAGTTTCTATCTCTGCTTGAAAATATCTGTCAGCGGAACCTCGAGCCATCGCCCCTAAAGAGCCCATTCCTCTATAAGATTTGTAGGATCTACCTTGAAATAAAAAAACTTCTCCAGGAGTTTCATCTGTACCTGCAAGCAAAGAGCCGACCATAACTGCACTTGCCCCACCTGCTATAGCTTTAGCAATATCTCCAGAATATTTTATTCCACCATCCGCTATAATGGGAATAGAGTTTTTTTTCGCAACTTGTGCACAATCATTTATTGCTGTTAATTGAGGCACACCTACTCCAGCTATCATTCTTGTAGTACAAATTGAACCAGGCCCAATCCCAACTTTAACACCATTAGCACCAGCGTCTATTAAAGCACTCGTTGCTTCTCCAGTTGCAACATTACCTCCAATTAGAGCTGATTTGCCTGGTAATTTTGAAATTGCTCTAACAGTTTCTAGTACCATTTCACTATGTCCATGAGCTGTATCTACTATAAGAACATCAACACCTGCACTTATTAAAGCTTCTGCCCTTGCAATCCCTTCTTTTCCAACACCAGTTGCTGCAGCCACTCTTAATCTGCCATGTTCATCTTTACAAGATTCAGGATGATTTTGTGCCTTCTCCATATCTTTAACTGTTATCAATCCAACGCAAAAATTATCCTTATCTACAACAACTAATTTTTCAATGCGATGTTTATGTAAAAGTTTTCTGGCATCATCAGTGCTAACTGTTTCTCTAACAGTTATTACATTCTTTGTCATAAGTGCCGAGACAGACTGATTGAGATCGTTTGCAAATCTAACATCTCTATTAGTCAAAATTCCAACTAGTTTATCATCAAATCCTTCTACAACTGGTATGCCACTAATTTTGTATTTTTCCATCAATTTAAAAGCATCACCAAGGGTCTGATCTGGTTTGATTGTTACTGGATTAACAACCATACCAGCTTCAAACTTCTTAACTTTTTTTACTTCTGATGCTTGAGCTTTTATAGTGAAATTTTTGTGTAGAACACCCATCCCTCCTAATTGAGCCATAGTAATTGCTAACCTGTGTTCAGTAACAGTATCCATTGCTGCTGAAAGTAAAGGAATATTTAATTTTATATCGTTTGTAATAAAAGTTTTAACATCCGCATCTGCAGGACCAAATTTACTGTGTGCAGGTTGTAACAAAACATCATCAAAAGTATAAGCTTCTTCTATCTTCATTTTTTCCAACGCTAAAAGGTTATTTGAACAATTACTTAATTAAGATTATAGGTATAATTTTATAAACTCTTGACTTTAATTTGCAAAGGTTAATTGATTTAAGTCTTATCCTTTAAAACCTATAGCAATAACATATCCTTCAACTGATTCTTTTCTACTGGCATCAGGTTTAATATGATTAACTTTTGAGAAATGTTTTCTCATTAAAGATAGTGCTTCTATTTCAGCGCCACCTTTAAAACATTTAGCTAAAAAAACACCATTTTTTTTTAAGTTTTCAATAGCAAAATCTAAGGCAGTTTCTAAAAGATATGTTGTTCTAATATGATCCGTTTGTCGATGGCCAGTAGTATTAGCCGCCATATCCGACATTATAATATTTGGTTTTGTACCAATAATTTGTATTAACTTTTTACCAATAATTCTATCGCTAATATCCCCTATAATAGAAATACTACCAGGTATATCCTCAGTTGGCAGAAGATCTACTCCTACTACTTTTTCTTTTCCAACTATTGAGGAAACTTTTTGAGAAGCTATTTGAAGCCATCCGCCTGGAGCACATCCTAGGTCAACAACCGACAATCCAGGAGCTAAAAATTTATATTTCTCGTCAATTTGTAAAAGTTTAAAAGCAGCTCTTGATTTATAACCTCTTTTTTGCGTTTCTAAAACGTAAGGGTCATTTAGTTGTCTACCTATCCACCGAGTACTTGAAGATTTTCTCTTTTTGTCTTTCTTAATTTTTTGTGATACTCCCCTAGAACTTCCAAAGGATCCTGGGTTGTTTTCGTTAGTCATTTTTTTCATCATGTAATGATTTAAAAAAACAACTCCTCACCCCAGTATGACAAGCTACCCCAGTTTGTTCAATTAAGGCTAATAATGTATCACTATCACAATCTAATCTTAATTCACGTAGTCTTTGAAAATTTCCACTTGTCTCTCCCTTTTTCCAAAGTTGATTTCTTGACCTTGAAAAATAGTACATATCCTTAGTATCAATTGTTTTTTTTACAGATTGATTATTCATCCATGCCATCATTAAAATAGTTCCAGAATGAACACATTGTGCAATGACTGGGACTAATCCATCTCTATTAAATTTTATATCTGAAACATCAAAGTTTTCAGAACTTAGAGTAGTATATACATTTTTAACCATCTTTTTATCTTCTTCTAATATTTTTAAAAAAACTGGAAAAATCGTTACTTATACCCATCATAGAAGGAACTATGACAAGCACAAGAAAAGCTGTAATACCGAGACCAAAAACAATTGTAGCTGCCATTGGGATCAAGAATTGAGCTTGGAGTGATTTTTCGAACAAAAGTGCTGATAAACCTCCTATCGTAGTAAGAGATGTTAGTAGAACAGGTCTAAATCTATCTACTACTCCAGCAATTATAGCCTCATTAATTACTTTATCATCTTGACGATCTTTATCATTTTGACTTATCAAATCATCAAACCTTCTTTCAATAGTAGATACTAATATAATCGAATTATTTACAACTATACCTGCCAATGCTAAGAGAGCAAACATCGACAAAATAGACATAGTTAGGCCTAACAAATAATGACCAAGAACCGCTCCAATAAAAGCGAATGGTATCATTATCATAATTGAAAATGGTCTTGTCCAAGATTTAAATACCCATGCTAGTATAATATAGATTAATAACAAGCCAATTATTGATCCAATTTTCATGTCTGCAAAAGTCTCTTTTTGTTCTAAATCTCGTCCGTCAAATCTATAATTAAGATTATATTTTTTAGCAATCTCTGGTAATCCATTATTCAGCAAAAATTGCCTTGCCTCAGACGTATTCATTAATGCAGGAAATAAATCTCCAGTAATTGTTACTTCTCTAAAACCATTTTTTCTATTAATAGACGCGAATGGGATCTTTTCACTTATTGTAATTACCTCCTGAAGCTTAAAACTTGTTCCAAGAGGAGTGATAATTCTCAAATCATTTATCATATCTGTAAGTTTTTCTCTTTCAGATAACTTCAATCTGACCACCACTTCTTCATCTGCTTTCGGAAACTCCGATATGATAATTCCATTAATAGCAGATCTTACCTGTTCTCCAATATTTAAAATAGATAGACCAAGTGATTGCCCTTTATTATTTAAAGTTAAAATTTTTTCTTGAACACCAAACTCAAGATTATCGTTTAAAGAGGTTACACCAGGAATTGTTCTAGCAATCTCTATTAATTCATTAGATGCAATCTTAAGAGTTTCTAGTTTGTCCCCTTGAAATCTTATATCTAAATCTCTTCCCGGAGGTCCTCCACTGGGCGATCTAATAGTTAGTTTATCTAAGCCCTCAACAAATTGAATATTATCTTTCCATTCTTTTATGAACTGATTTGTCCGAATTTTTCTTTTATCAGCTGTTTTTAATTCAACAACCATAGAGCCTAATAAATCACTTCCCTTGGAATTTGGTCCAGATCCATTTGAAAATGAAGTTCTACCTCCAATTGTTGACATACTAAATTTTACTAAATTAGGAGAAGTTGAAAACTTATTAGAAGTTTTAATTAGACCTCCTTCAAGTTTATTCAACATCTCTTCAGTTTTAGATCTAGTCGTTCCAGAATGCATCTTAAAATTAGCAATAATGATATCTGCCTCAGGCGTTGGGAAAAAGCTAAACATAACTCTTCCACCTGACATCATTCCAACAGAAACTATAAACATTCCGATAGCAAACATAAAAGTCACATATCTATAATTAAATGTTAATGTTATAAATCTTTTAAATATCCCTTCTTGAAACGAAATAAATCTCTTATCAAACCAAAGCCTGAATTTACCTTCTTCAACTTTCTTTTTATCAAAATGTGCTAAATGTGCCGGTAAAACAAGAAAACACTCAATCAAACTAGCAACTAAAACAGCACATACTACCCAAGGAATAGCTGCAATAATTTCACCGATTACTCCTTTAACCATAAATAAAGGTATAAATGCAGCTACTGTAGTTAACATAGCTGATATTACAGGCATAGACATACGAGTTGCGGCAACAACTGGAGCTTGTGAACTATTTAGTCGTCTCTTAGTTTTTAAATATGATGAATGTTCACCTACAACAATTGCATCATCGACTACTATACCAAGCGCCATAATAAGACCAAATAAAGAGATCATATTGATCGATTGACCTGAAACTAACATTACGCCAAAAGTAGCAAGAAAAGCTATTGGAATACCCAAAGCCACCCAAATTGCAGTATTTCGACTTAAAAATAAAAATAATACAGCTAGAACAATGCACAGACCGCTAAGTCCATTCTTGACTAATAGGGTTATCCTTTCTTGGATAAGATTTGCTGCTGTGTTGTAAGTCTCAATTTTAACTTTATTACCAATTATATTTTTTGATTTCAAAATTACTTTTTCAACGTTTTCTGACACTTTAAGAGCATCGCTAGTTTTACTTCTTCTGACCCATAATTCTACAGCAGGATTACCGTCAACAGATTTTAATATGCTCCCTTGTTCAAAACTAGAAGATATTTTAGCTATATCTTGAAGAATAATCCTACCCCCAGAAATAGAATTTTTAAGTTCTAATTTGTTGAACGTTTCTACTAATCTCTTTTCACCTTCAGTCCTAACCCGCAATGACCCATCGGCAAAACTGCCACCTGAAACATCCTGAGTTTCAGATTTAATTAGATTAGCAATTTGGTTAAATGACAATTTTAACCTTGCTGTTTCTATTTGAGGTATTTCAATCAAGATCTCTTCCTTTGGAAGACCTTGAATATCAACCTTATCTACACCAGAATTTAAAAGTGCTTCCTTAAGCTTTTTTGATATTAATCTAAGTTCTGATAAAGGCATATTTGAAGATAAAACTATTCTAGTAACCGTATCAAAGAATTCCCCAACAACTATTTTAGGTTTGTTTGCTTTTTGAGGAAAATTTATTCTGGATACTGCTGTTTCAATGTCTGTCCTACCTTTTTGCATGTCATACCCATAATTAAATTCTACTTGAGTAACGCCAACACCTTCAACGGATTTTGATGATACTTTCTTGACACCTGAAATAGGTCTTAGTTCAGGTTCCAATAATTGTACAATATTTTTATCTATTTCTTCAGCAGTAGCTCCGGGCCAATCTACTGAAACGCCTACAACCTCAACTTCAAAGTCAGGGAAAAATTGCTTGTTCAATCTACCAATAGAAAGTAATCCAACCACAATCATTAATATCATTATTATATTGGCAGAGGTTCGATGCTCTACAAAAAATTTTAAAAAACCAGACTCTCTAAATTGTGACAAAATTTTATCCTAAAATTTTAATATTTTTGAAAAGTTAATTTAAAATTGTAACTTTTTGATTATTTAAATTATCCGGCATTCTTGTTGTAATAATCAAATCTTTTTCTGAAATATTTCCATCAACCAAAATATAACCTGAACCCTTATATAATAGATTCACTTTTTTTTTCTTAGCAATACCATCTTCTACAAAATATATATTTTCTCCGTACAAAGAACTTTCTGGTAATTTAAATATATTTTTAAAATTACCCTCAGGATAATTTACACGTACAAATGTACCGAGTGGAATATAATTACTTTTATTTTCTGCATTATTTATTTTTGCAAACAATTTCCCCCCCCCCTTCTTCTTCATTTGTTTTTCCATCAGCTCTTTCAATTTTAGCTTTTATTTTTTTCAATGGAGTTGTTCCACCCTCCCATATAACATTAATAGACTTTCCAATTAAATTGATGGAATTTGAATAGATTTTTGATGGTATAACAAACTCAACTTCTAAATCTTCTAAAGAAAATATATTAGCTAATTTTTCATTAGTTGTAATAAATTGTCCTTTATTAATTTTAACATTATATAACCTGCCATTAAATTTTGCTTTCAAAATAGTATCAGACAAATCTTCCTTTGCTTTTTCTAGAATAATTGTGGATCTATTAAAATCTGACCTGTTTTTTGATAAAAGAATTAACTCATTATCATACTTATTTTGAGATATAACTTTTCTTAGTAACATAGACTTATACCTTTTTACTTGTCTTTTTCTGATATCTAATTGCGTAGCTAATTCTTGTGTTTCAAATTTTAGTTTTTTTATTTCAAGCAAAAATCGTTTTTGATCAAGTTTGGCTAAAATTTGGCCATTTTTTACAAAGGCACCGTTTAGAAAAGAGTTAGAAATAAAATCAATTCTTCCAGAAACACCAAAACGAAGATCACCAATCCTTGAAGAAACTATTTTTCCATATGCATCTGATATTGGAGTATAGTCATTTCTTTTTGTTTTAATCACATTTACATAAAATGTTTTTTCTTCGACTTTTGATGGTTTTGCTTGTGGTTTTGAAGATACTAAATATTTATAACTAAATATACTTATTCCTAAAATTACAAAAAACATAAAAGTTTTAAAATTAAATATTTTGAACAAAACTTCAACTTTCCTAATACATTATTTATTTCAACTATTTATTATTGGCATTTGGATAAAAAAACAATTTCTTTAAAATTTAAATATTATATTTGTTAATTACTTAATCAGTATAATCCTAATTTAATCAATTCAGAATTTATATTATCTGGTAAATCTTCACCTGTTTCTTTATTTAAATTTAAGTCACGTGGAATATCTTCTTCTAAATAATATCTCCATCCTTGAAATGGTTTCATTGGAGTAGGAATTACCTTTATAAGATTTTTATTTAATTCAATTTCACATCCTTTGCTTCCATCACTTCGGATAACGGATACAATGTCTATTATTTTCTGTCGGACTAAAACATTTCTTTTGATAATCCAAAATATTGAACCAGTTTTGATCAAATCTTCTCTTTTTTTGGGCATGTTTCTAGTAGTGTGTAAAATTGTGCCATAACTTTCTTTTATCATTTCTTGCCTGATAGAAAGTCTTTCAACTGTTTCAATTCCGACTGCTATTTTTTTTAGATGATAAGACAAAATTAAGAACCCAAATTATAATATTACTAAAGCCGACAAACCTAAAAACGTAAAAAAGCCTATAACATCAGTTGCAGTCGTCAAAAAAACTGAGCTGGAAATCGCGGGATCAATTTTAAATTTTTCTAGAGTAAGTGGAATTAAAGTACCTAGAATACCTGCAAACAATAAATTAGCAATCATTGCTAATCCCATTATAATAGCAATTTGTTTGTCGCCAAACCAAAAATAAGCCAACAAAATAGATAAAAAAGCAAATAAAAACCCATTAAGCATTCCAACCCAAGTTTCTTTTAAAACGAATTTTTGAAGATTGCTATAATTTAATTGCCTTGTTGCTAATGCTCTTACTGCTACAGTTACTGTTTGTGTTCCTGCATTTCCTCCCATGGATGCAACAATTGGCATAAGAACAGCTAATGCAACTAATTTTTCAATTTCTTCCTGAAATAAACCTATAACTGAGGATGCCAAAACAGCAGTAAACATGTTTAGAATTAGCCAAGAAAAACGTCCTTTAGCAGTTTCTAAAAAAGATGACGTTATTGAGAGATCACTTACGCCGGTTAATCCTTGTAAATCTTCCTCTGCTTCTTCATTAATCACGTCAACGATATCATCAACAATTATTACACCGAGAAGCCTATCTGCATTATCAACTACAGGCATATTGACAAGACCATACTGCTGAAAAAGAAGAGCTACTTCTTCTTGGTCAGTTTCAACATTCACATTTCTTGGTTTTAATTCCATTAAATCATTTAATCTTACAGGTCTTTTGGCAGATAATAATTTAGATAGGGAAATAGCCCCCATCAATCTTTGGGCCGGATCAACAATATAAATTGAATAAAAACTATCCTCTTCATCTTGTGTATTAGCTCTCATATGATCAATTGTCTGACCTACTGTCCAATTTCCAGGAAATGCTAAGAATTCTCGTTGCATCAACCTTCCAGCTGATGAAACAGGGTATGACAAGGTCTCTTCAACTAATATCCTGTCAGCTTTTGGCAGTTGTTTAATAACTACATTTCTGTCTTTTTCCTCTAATTCTTGAAGTATCTCAACAGCATCATCTGAATGTAATTCAGGAATTGCCTTTGCAAGAATTTTAGGACCAAGAATATCAATAACTTTTTCTTGAACATTATGATCAAGATAAACTAAAACCTCTGGATCAAGAGACCTTCCAAGAAGGCTTAAGAATATATTTAATTTATCACTAGTAAGTCTTTCCAACATATCAGCTTGATCAGCTGGATGAAGCGGTTCGATTAATTTTTTTAAACTTGTCCTGCTTTTTTTATGTATAGCATTTAAAATAGCATCTTCTACAACAGGAGTAAGACCATATAAACTTATAGAGTTTGTCTCATTAGTTGAAACTAAATTTTTATCAAAATTTACTTTGTTTTTTTTATGATCCATTATATTCCGCTTGAAAAAATATTATACCATATAAATAAATCCCCAATTTATTTAATTTATCTATTATTTTTCTGAGTCAACTTCTGCAAATACTTCTCTAATATGCCTAAGTGACTCTAAACCTGCAGGAGCTCCACAGTATATTGTAATCTGTAAAACAATATCACGTATTTGTAATCTCGTTAATCCGTTATTCAAAGCACCTCTAACATGCAATTTAAATTCGTGTGATCTATTAAGAGCAGCAATCATGCCTAAGTTTACCAATGATCTATCTCTATCTGACAAATTTTCTTTATTCCAGATTTCACCCCAAGCATATTCAGTAACTAATTTTTGCATATCTGCACCTAATTCATCTGCAGACGCAAGAGCCTTATCTACATATGCATCACCTAGTACTTTCCTTCTTTTTGCTATTCCTTTTTTAAAAATTTGACTTTCCATTTTCATCTCCTAAATTGTATTTTTTATTATTAAATGAACACCACATAAAAATAAAGCCACATGACTAATGTTGTAAAATAAATTATCAGAAAGTTTTAGATTTAGCCATTTACCTAAGAATACACCAATAGGCAATACAGGAATTAAAATAAAACTTAAAAAAAGAGTTTCCTTAGTAAAAATTTTAAGATCAATATAAAAAGGAATTTTTGAAAAATTAATTAAAAAAAAGTAGAAACTCATTATTCCCACAAAATTTTTCCTATTAACTCCTAATTTTAAAAGATAAATCTGAGCAGGAACAGAGCCTGCCCATGCAACAAAGCTTGCAAATCCAGATAAAGAGCACCAAAAAACTGCTCTAAAAAAATTTGGTTCTAATTTATGTAAATGATTTTTTGATTTTTGTAATAGATCTATCATCTAAATAATTAAAAAAAATCCAACAAAGTAATTGGCCAATCATACCTCCTAAGACCATCATCCAAATAATTTCAAAAATAAAAAATTTTCTCCATACAAATGTTACCCATATATCTGTTAATAATGTTAAGGGTAAAAAAACTGCCAATGCTAATTTAGGCGGCAATACTAATACCATCAAAGGGAACCCTAGTCCACCTAAGCCACCTCCAAATCCAGATTTTGATATTGCAACCAGCATAACTGCCAAAATACTTACAGGTATTAATATTTCTAATTGATAAATTATACTTAAGCCATTAAGCGCTTGCTCAAACAAATTATAATTTCCTTTTTGGTTTATATTTTGTGAAATATTAATTTATCGAAATAAATAAAAAAAGTTCATAATTATTATTTTTAAAGTTATAACTAAAATATGACTGTTAGACCAATATTAGACAGAAAAAAATCAAATCAAGTTTTAGAGGGAGCTGGAGTAAGATTAGATAGAGCTTTTGGCTTTGGAAATACTAGTGAATTTGATCCTTTTTTACTACTTGATGATTTTAGAAATAACAACCCTCAAGATTACCAATTGGGTTTCCCATGGCATCCACATAGAGGAATAGAAACAATTACTTATATTTTAAAAGGAACCGTAGAACACAAAGATAGCCTTGGAAACTCTGGAGAGCTGAATGATGGAGATGTTCAGTGGATGACTGCAGGTTCAGGTATACTTCATCAAGAAATGCCTATAGGTAATACTAATGGTGAAATGCATGGTTTTCAATTATGGGCTAATTTACCATCTAACCTAAAAATGACTGAACCTAACTATCAAGATATAAAATCTAGCGATGTCAGAATTATTAATGACGACGATGGTACTATTATAAAAATAATAATAGGTGATTACCGAGGGTATCAAGGATTAATAAAGGGAATTGCATCTAACCCCCAATATTTTGACATTTATGTGCCACCAAATAAAATCAAAAATTTTCCAATATCATTACGTGATAATTGTTTTGCATATATTTTTGAAGGGGAAGCTAAATTTGACTATGCTTCTAAACCTACAGGCATCAAAGTTGAAAAATCATATAATAATGAAGACTATACGATACGCGACATGAGTGGAAACAAGACGCTTATCACTTTTGATAAAGGAGATGAAGTTAAACTGTTATCTGGAAATGAAGGTGTTAGATTTCTTCTAGTCTCGGGTAATCCTATTCAAGAACCAGTCGCATGGCATGGACCGATTGTAATGAATACTAGAGAAGAAATTCAACTTGCTATGACCGAATTAAATAACGGAACTTTTATTAAGCAGTGATGGAGATTAAATTATGAAAATTGCTATAATTGGAGCAGGTGCAATGGGATCAATTTATGCATCTTTTCTTGCTCAAAATAATAATGATATTTTAGCAATTGATCTTTGGGAAGACCATTTAGAGGCTATTAAAAATGATGGTCTTAGAGTTTCAGGTTTCAGTGGTGATAAAATAGTTAATAACATAAATGTGTCTAATAATATTGAAGAT
>ATWQ01000002.1 GCA_000421325.1 alpha proteobacterium SCGC AAA536-K22 | reverse complement strand
CCTCAATTAACGCTCTAAGAAGACTTGGTTATTTTGAGACTGTGAATTATAGATTAGAAGACAATAATTCATCAAATATCATAAATATTATTTTAGATGTCAAAGAAACTAATACTGGTTCTGTAAGTTTTGGAGTTGGTTATTCTTCATTAAATAATACTAATCTTTCATTTGGTTTAAATGAAAAGAATTTTCTTGGAGAAGGAAAAAAAGTAAACTTGGATGCTAATTTATCTACAAAAAAATCATCTTATACCATAGGTATAACTGAACCATATTTTTTAGACAGACATTTGTCATTATATGGAGATATATTTAACCAAGAAACTGAGAATACAAAAGGTGACATTAAATCTAATACATCTGGATTTGGTTTTGGTTTAGGATTTAAAAATGAATCTTTAATCCAAAGCCTTAAATATAAGTTTTCCACTTCTAAAACTACCACTTCATCTGCATCTACTTCTGCTTCTGTTACTGGTGAAGAGGGAATAGAGATTATAACATCTTCAATTACACATAGCATTTCAAAAGATACTCGTGATAGTTATTATAATCCAACATCAGGATATAACTGGCGCCTAAGTAATACAATAGCTGGAATTGGAGGGGATGCGACTTTTTACAAAACTGTAT
Organism: alpha proteobacterium SCGC AAA536-K22; assembly: GCA_000421325.1. Classification (GTDB taxonomy): domain Bacteria; phylum Pseudomonadota; class Alphaproteobacteria; order Puniceispirillales; family Marisalimonadaceae; genus Marisalimonas. Next base: position 160,756 of record ATWQ01000002.1, on the reverse strand, counting down.
TAAATTCAAGAATATATTATCCAATTGATTATGGAGATTATGTTTTAGGTTTGAAGTCTGGAGTTGGATTAATCACTTCTATAGATGATAAAATAACTTCGTCTAATCGTTTTTTCCTAGGGGGTAAAAAGTTAAGGGGATTTGACAGTAGTGGTGTGGGACCTAGAGACACTGGAAATAATCAAGCTGTAGGTGGAAATAGATTTTATAATTTTTCATTGGAATTGAAATCGGACAAATTTATGCCGGAAGATACTGGTTTAGAATGGCTTATATTTTCTGATGTGGGATCAATATGGGAGACAGATTACGAAGCTGGTGTTAAAGGATTTGATGATATTGAACCAAGAATAACAAATGGTTTTGGACTTGTAATGGTTACACCTGTTGGTCCTTTACAAATGATTTGGGGTTTTCCAGTACAAAGTCAGAGTTATGACATAGAAGAAAACTTTCAATTTTCCATTGGAACAAGCTTTTAAATATTTCTCAAACACAGAGTTGCATATGCTATCTATTAACCTTTTAATTTTATCAAGTATTATTAATAACAATATAACTTCATCGACAATTATACAAAAACATAATAATTCATTGAATTTACCAATGAATTTTTTAGTATCAAATAAATCAGAAATTGACAAAATTGGTATTGTTGATTTTAGATATATATTAAAGAAATCAAATGCTATGAAGACTTTAGGTAACAAATTTTTATTATTTGAAAAAAAAATTAATGAGAAATTTAAACAAAAACAAATAGTTCTTAAAAATAAAGAAAAAATAATTAGAGAAGATAAGGAAAACTTTACTGAATTAGATTTAAAAAAAAAAATAAAATTATTAAAAAAAGATGTCTTCAAAGTTCAAAAAAAATATAAAGACGAAAGATCTATACTAAACAAATCATTTCAGAAAATTCAAAAGAAAATAAAAGATCTATTAGCGCAAGTTATTAAAGATGTTTCTATTAAAAAAAATATTAATGTTGTTTTTTTAAAAGAAAATATTTTTTTATTTAATAATCCAAGTGTTGACTTAACTTCGGAGGTCCTTGATCTTTTTAATAAGAAAACAAAATCCTTGAAGATTACAATAAGTCCATCTAATTAAATTCTGTAGGCTGTTTATGAATAACTTCTTCTTTAAAATTAAAAATAAAATTAAGTTAATTGATATTTTAAATACACTTGATGTAACTGAAGAAAATTTTTTAAATGTAAATAAAAATATAAATCAAAATATTGAGAATTTATTTATTGATGATTTTGTCTCATTCACAAATTTAAAAAAAAATAAATTATCTTTTTATACTAATAAAAAAGATTATTTAAAAAATGTTTTTTCTGGCATTTGTATTGTTGAAAAAATAAATTTACATTTACTTAGTGATGAAGTTATCAAAATTCCTTACAAAAATCCCAAGAAAGGCTTCTCAACGATTTTAGAAAAATATTTCGGCAAATCTAATTTTAAAAATAAACGTTACAGCATTCATCCCTTAGCATTTATTCACAAAACAGCAAAAATTGGTAATAACGTGTATATTGGTCCGTATTCTTTTATTGATGAAGGCGTTATTATTGAAGATAATACTTATATATCGGAAAGAGTAAGTATTTCTTATAACTGTAAAATAGGTAAAGAGTGTTTTTTAGGTGTTGGATCAGTAATTGAATGTACAATAATAAATGACAAGGTAATGATATCATCTAATACTGTTGTAGGGAAATCAGGTTTTGGCTTTATACCTAATAAAACAAAAACACAGCTAACACCTCATATTGGAGGCGTCTTTATTGGTGAAGGAACTAATATTGGTGCAGGTTGTACTATAGATAGAGGATTAATTGATGACACTCAAATAGGTAAATATGTTATGATCGATAATCAAGTTCATATTGGTCATAATTCAAAAATTGATGATTTTTGTATTTTAGCTGGTCAAGTTGGTTTATCTGGATCAGTAGTTTTGAAAAAAAATGTTACTATTGGTGGAGATGTTAGCATTAAAGACAACGTTACTATTGGTGAAGATTCAGTTATTGCAGGTGCTTCAAAGGTCTTTAATAATTTTCCAAAGGGAAGCTATATTGGTGGGAGTCCAGCTCAGGATATAAAGGCCTGGAAAAGAATGATAGCAGCACAGAGATTAGATTTAAAAAAAAGAAAGAATAATTAAAATGATTCTTAAAGATGATAATGGAAATGTGTTAACTCTTTTACATAATGATATAATCAATCTTATTCCTCATAGACATCCTTTTCTTTTAATAGATAAAATAACTAATATTGACCTAAATAAGACTATAACTGGTATAAAAGCTGTTACATTTAATGAACCATATTTTCCTGGACATTTTCCTAAACATCCAGTGATGCCTGGAGTCCTAATTTTAGAAGCAATGGCTCAAACTGCTGCTTGCTTAGTTTCTTACGAAAATAAATCTTTATCTAATAATAATCTTGTTTTTTTTACTGGTATTGATAAAGCTAAATTTAGAAAACCTGTAACGCCTGGATGTGAGTTGTTTCTTAAAATCAATTTGGTTATTAGTAAAAGAACACTATATAAGTTTCATGGAGAAGCCTTTGTTGAAGAAAAAATGGTAGCTTCTTCAGAATTCTCCGCGATGTTAGTTGATAAGGAAAAAGCTAAATGAGCAATTACTTTCATCCAACATCTATAATTCATAAAGGTTGTAAAATTGAAGATAATGTTAGTGTTGGTCCCTATTCTATAATTGGACCTAATGTAAAAATTGGTAAGAATACTAAAATTCATTCTCATGTAATTATTGTTGGAAATACTACTATTGGCGATAATAATGAAATCTATCCTTTTTCAGCTATCGGTTCAAACCCCCAACATTTGAAATATGACGGTGAAATGACTGAACTTACAATAGGTGAAAATAACATTTTTAGAGAACATGTAACAATACATCCTGGAACAAATATAGGCATCAAAAAGACAACTATAGGTGACAATGGGTTTTTTATGGTTGGCTCTCATGTTGCGCATGATTGTATAGTTGGAAATAATGTTGTTTTTGTAAATAATGCGGTTATTGGAGGTCATGTTGAAATTTCAGATTATGTATATTTAGGAGGTCAAAGTGCTGTCCATCAATTTTGTAGAATCGGACAACATGCTATTGTTGGTGCTGGTACTACTATAGATGGCGATGTTATTCCATTTACATCAGTTGTGGGTAGTAGAGGATACCTTAGTGGTTTAAATTTAGTAGGTTTAAAAAGAAGATCTTTTAAAAAAGAAGAAATTAAAACATTAAGAAACGTTTACCGGCTTCTTTTTGCTCCAGAAGGTACTTTTAATGAAAGATTATCTGAGGTTAATGAAACTTATAATAATAATTTTTTTGTAAAAGAGATATTAGACTTTCTTTCTGAAAATTCTAATCGACCCTTGGTTCATCCAAAAATGGACAAACTTTAATGAAAATTGCTATAATTGCAGGCGGTGGTAACTTTCCTATACAAATAGCAAGACAAAACAAAGATGCATTTGTATTGTGTATTGAAGGATATTCTTATCAAAATTTATTTGAGAATCAGTCTGCAACCGTATCTTTATTGGAGCCACTTCATTGGTTAACTATTCTAAAAAATAATAATATTACAGATATCGTAATGGCAGGTAAAATAAATAGACCATCAAATTTAAATAATATTTCTAATGAAAAAGCTAATGAGTTGATAAATCAAATCATATCTGTAGGTGACAATGCAGCTTTAAATTATATAGAAGAATTTTTTAATAATAATGGATTTAAAATACTTCCAATTAATTCAATATTAAAAGATTGTTTTTTTTCTAAAGGTTTTTATATGGAAGATTCTTTTTCTCAGAAATTCAAAGATTTCGTACTTAAAAATGCTAAATTTGGTGCAAAGCTTCTTAATACAATTTCAAAATTTGATGTTGGTCAGTCAGTTGTGGTTAATAATGAACTTGTTTATGCTATTGAGGGATTAGAAGGGACTAATTCTATGATTGATAGAGTTGGAGTTTTATATAATCAAAATAAAAATCATGAAGATTTTGGTCCTGTTTTAATTAAAATACCTAAAATAGGTCAGAACCTTAATTTAGATTTACCAGTAATTGGCTTAGAGACAATCAAAAAATGTCAACTGTCAGGACTTAGCTCTATTGTTGTTTCTTCAACTGGTACTTTGATTGTAGAATTAAACAAAGTGGTTGCTTATATTAAAAAAAATAAATTTTGTATCTATGCAATATAAAATTATAAATAAAAAATAGTAAGTCTATGTCTTCAATTAATAATAATAAAATATTTATTTTAGCAGGTGAAACTTCAGGTGATTTGATAGGTTCTCATATAATGAAAGGTTTGAAAAAAAATAATAAAGAATTGTTTTTTTCTGGAGTAGGTGGCGCTCATATGAATAAGCAAGGTCTAAAGTCTATGTATCAGATGAATGAATTTAACATAATAGGTTTTATAAACACTATTTACAATTTTAAAAAATTAAACAAATATCTGAATGAAATTGTCTATTTTATTCTAAAAGAAAAACCAAAAGCGGTCATCACAATAGATACAAAAGGTTTTTCTCTTGCATTAGCAAAAAAGTTAAAAAAAACTTTTTCTGACAATACTTATAAATGTCCTTTAATACATTTTGTGCCTCCAACAATATGGGCCTATGGAGAATCAAGGATTAAAAAATGGAAAAATCTTCATGATGGTTTGTTCTGCTTATTTAAAAGCGAAGAAGATATTTTTGAACAATTTAACATTAAATGTAGTTATGTTGGTAATCCCATTATTGAAAATTTTTTAAAATATAAAGATAATATTAATTCCAAAACAAATAAAAAAAAATATTTTCATAATTCTAAAAATATTAATTGTTTATTATTGCCAGGAAGCAGAGATGGTGAGGTGAAGTATATATTACCTGAATTTATTTCTTTAATTAAAAACTCAAATGTAAAATTAAGAAATGTAAACTGGATAATTCCGACAACTGAATTGAGATATAATTATATAATTTCAAAAATTAAAAAATACAATGTTTCTGGTAATGCTAGGGTAGTTGTTCTTGAAGAAAATTATGAATTACTAAAACAAGCTGATTTAGCGGTTGCATGTAGTGGTACAATTACGCTTGAGTTAGCTTTATTTAAAGTCCCGACTATAGCAGTATATAAAACAGATTTTTTTAGCGCTTTTATAGGAAGGTTGTTGGTTAATTTCCAAAATGTAATACTTCCAAATTTTTTGTTAAGTAAAAATATCATTCCATTCCTTTTTCAAGAAAAATTCACTAATCATAGAATAACTAACCTTTTAATAGAGTACATTGAGACTATTGATAAAAAGAAAAAAGATTTCAAAGATTATTCTAGTATGATTTTAAAAAATATGATTTATGATAAGCCAGGTAGGATTAACTTTTCAATTAATTCAAGTAAAGAAATTAACAAGATAATCAATAATTATAATTATTAATTATCTTTCATTTAAATCTACAAAATTTCTTTCTTTCTGACCTGTATATAGTTGTCTTGGTCTTCCAATTCTTTGTACTGGATCAGTTATCATTTCATTCCACTGTGCAACCCATCCAACAGTTCTAGCAACAGCAAACAAAACAGTAAACATATCTGTAGGAAATCCCATTGCTTTAAGAATTATGCCAGAATAAAAGTCTACATTTGGATAGAGTTTTTTTTCTATAAAGTATTCATCATTTAGTGCAATTTTCTCTAACTCCATTGCAATTTCTAATAATGAGTCGTTTTTGACGCCTAATAAATCTAATACTTCATGACAAGAAATTCTCATTACTGCAGCTCTAGGGTCATAATTCTTATATACCCTATGACCAAATCCAAACAATCTAAACGGATCATTTTTATCCTTAGCTTTTTTAACGAATTCTCCAATTCTATCAACAGTACCAATCTCTGATAACATTTTTAAAACGGCTTCATTTGCTCCACCATGTGCAGGGCCCCAAAGAGAAGCTATCCCTGCCGCAATACATGCGAAAGGATTTGCGCCAGATGAACCAGATATCCTAACAGTTGAAGTTGAAGCATTTTGCTCATGATCAGCATGCAAAATTAAAATTTTATCCATAGCATTTGCTATAATAGGATTTATTTTATATTTCTCAGCAGGCACTGAAAAGCACATATGAAGAAAGTTTTCTGCATAAGATAAGTTGTTTTGAGGATAGTTAAATGGTTGGCCTAGTGAATATTTATAAGCCATAGCTGCTATAGTTGGAATTTTTGCTATTAATCTTCTAGAAGATACCAATCTCTCATAAGGGTCATTAATATTAGTAGAGTCTGGATAAAAAGCAGATAAAGCACCAACAACGCCTACCATAATAGCCATAGGATGGGCGTCACGTCTAAATCCTCTATAGAAGTTGATTAATTGTTCGTGAACCATAGTGTGGAAAGTAATTGCGTTTTCAAATTCTTCTTTTTCAGGTTTCTTGGGTAATTCACCATTTAGCAACAAGTAAGCAACTTCTAAAAAACTACTTTTATTAGCAAGTTGATCTATTGGGTAACCTCTATGTAATAAAACCCCTTGCTCACCATCAATATATGTAATTTCTGATTCACATGATCCTGTTGACCCATAACCAGGATCATAAGTAAATATGCCTAAATCACTGTAAAGTGATCTTATATCAACCACAGATGGTCCAACTGTTCCAGATAACGTTTTTAATTCTAATTCTTTACCATTAAATACTATCTTGTTTATTTCTGAAAATGAATCATTTGACATGTTTAATACCTATTAAAATTATTTAGCTTGAGAACGTTTAATTACTAAATTAATAATTATAATTTAGTCGATTTAATGAAATTGTACAACCTAGTTCATAAATTATTGATACTAAATCTGGAGAATTAGTTTTTCCTGTTAGAGCAATTCTAATAATTGGTCCAACATCTTTAAATTTAATAGATTTTTCCTGAATATATGTTTTTAAACAATGATCAATAGTTTCTTTTGTCCACTCACAATTTTTTAATAAATCACCAATTTCGTTAATCATTAAATTGTTTTCTTTTAATTGTTTTAACTTGTTCTCATCTTTACATAGAAAGTTATCTTCAATTATCCACTCAAAGTCATCTTTTAAATCTACATATACATCAACTCTTTTTAAAAGTTCAGGTAACAGTGATTTTAACCTTCTTTCCTGATGGATATTTAAAATTAGTTCAAACCTTTCAATTATTAATTTGTATATATTATTTGTGTCCATATTATTAAGGTATCTTGAGTTAATATTATTAAGCTTTTTTATATCGAATTTAGCTGGAGATTTATTAATATTTTCTAAAGCAAATAGCTTTACAACTTTATTAAATTCATAATCATCTTCATCATCACGAGTTGTCCATCCTAATTGAAGTAAATATGAGAACATTGCCTCACTCGTGTAGCCCATATTGTGATAATCAATTAGGTTTGTTGCTCCATGTCTTTTTGATAACTTAGAACCGTCTGTCCCATGTATTAATGGAATATGTGCATAAAGAGGCTTGTCCCATTTTAAAAAATTAATAATTTGGATTTGTCTAAATGCATTGTTGAAGTGATCATCTCCTCTGATTATATGAGTTATACCCATTTTGTTATCATCAACTACTGAAGATAACATATAAGTTGGTGTTTTATCAGATCTAAGAATTATCATATCATCAAGTATTTCGTTTTTTACTGAAACTTTTCCCTGAACATAATCATTTATAGTTGTTGTTCCGTTTAGAGGCATCTTTAGTCTTATAACAAATTCTTTGTTTTCACTTATACTATTGTTATTTCTCCATGGAGATTTTATAGGAATTCCATTTTCTCGGCTCTTAGTTCTTAAATGATTTAATTCCTCAGGATTTAAAAAGCATTTATAAGCAAAACCCTTTTCTAGAAGCTCATAAGCAACTTTAACATGGGATTCCAAATTTTTAGATTGATATATTATTTTTTCAGAAGAATTAACACCAAGCCAATTAAGCCCATCATGGATAGCATCGACTGCCTCATTAGTTGATCTTTTCTTGTCTGTATCCTCTATTCTGACTAAATATTTACCATTATGTTTTTTGGCAAATAAATAATTAAATATAGCGGTTCTTGCACCACCAATGTGTAAATAACCTGTAGGTGATGGGGCAAATCTAGTTACAATTTTCAAAACAATTCTCTTACTTTAATAAGTTGTTAACTAGTCACATAAATCAGAGTAAATATAAAGTGATATTTAATACCTTCTTATAAGTGCACTCATCTTACCTTGAATAGTAATTCTATCAGGACCATAAATTTGAGTTTTATAATTTTTATTAGCAGGTTCAAGTGCGATACTATCACCTTTTTTCCTAAATTTTTTAAGTGTAGCTTCTTCTTTATCAATTAAAGCTACAATTATATCACCATTTTTAATTTCTGGTTGTTTATTAATTATTATAGTGTCTCCGTCATAAATACCTTCGTCAATCATTGAATCACCCTCAACAGTTAGAGCGAAGCAATTGTTTGATGATATGTATGAAGAAGGTACTTCAATAAGTTGATCATAATTAGAAATTGCCTCTAACGGGGTACCTGCAGCAATTTTTCCTAAAAGAGGAATGCTTTGACCATTTAATGTTGGAGTATCATTTTGTTCATTAGATTTTTTTTCTAAAAATTTATTAGTAAGATTTATTACATTACTTATATAGGGTTGACCGTTAGTATGTTTTTTTGGTGCTATTGCTCTGGCTTTATTTTGTAAGCGTTCAACGTATCCTCTTTCCTCTAATGATTTAACAATCCTGTGAATACCAGATTTAGATTTCAAAGAAAGTTCTATGCAAATTTCTTCATATGAAGGCGATATACCTTCTTCTTCTATACGCTTTATAAGAAAAGATAAAAGCTGATTTTGTTTTTTTGTTAAAATAACAATCTCCATTGTTCACCGTTTGTTCTAACACAAAATAAAAATATAGCAAGTTTATTTATTTGAGATTATGTTAAATATTATTTGGAAATTTAAAAATTTTAACTATATCGCCGTCACTTTTTATTTTATCAAACGGTTCTCTTGTTATTAGACAATCTGAATAAGAAAATTTAGTTATCATAGAACTATCTTGTTTAGTAATGGGGGTTACGTAAGCGTTTCCACTTCTGTAATTAATGTTCGCTCTTACGAAATCAAATCGTTGATCGTTTTGAGATAACTCTCCATTTAAAATAGCATTTTCAAATATTGGAAATTCGTTAGTATCTCCTAACATTGACCTAATAGCGATATTAACAAAAATTAGACAGCAAACTCCTGATGAAACTGGATTTCCAGGAAGTCCTATTAAGGGTGTTTTGTTTATTTTTGAAAATAATAATGGCTTGCCTGGTCTCATGGCAATTTTCCAAAATTCAGTTTTGTTTCTACTAAAATTTTCTAATGCCTTTTGAATAAGGTCATATTTACCAACTGAAACTCCACCTGTAGTAATAATTAAATCACAATCAGTAGAACTATTTAAAATATTATAAATATCTAGCTCATTATCACTAGCAACAGGTAAAATTTTTGGAATTCCTCCAAATTCTTTTACCATTGAAGCTAGCATGAGACTATTACCATTTGGTATTTTATCTTTTTTCTGTTGTTCACCTACTCTTAAAATTTCGTTGCCAGTAGATAATATTGATACAACAGGCTTTCTTGAAACAGTCAGCCAAGTTTGACCAGTCATAGCAATAGATCCAATATGGCGTGACTTAATTATTGTTCCTTCATCAAAAAGAATTTCATTTTTTTTAAAATCTAATCCCTTTTTTCTAACGTATTGATTTTTTTTGATGTTGATTGTAGTTTCAACAAAATTTTTATTAGATGAATTGTTAATATCCTCTTGAATAATTATTGAATCACTACCTAATGGTAATTTTGCCCCAGTGAAAATCCTTACTGTTTCCAAGTTTTCTATTTTTTTTGGAAATGGATTTCCAGCAGAAGACTCTCCAATTACTTTGAGCTTCTTTGTAACTTTTTTATTTATTTTAACGTAATTATTATAATTTATGGCATATCCATCCATGGCAGATACATCATATTTTGGATTGTCTACATTACTTACGATTGGTTTTGATAAGCATCTACCTAGAGCATTTTGGAGAAAAATATCTTCAGAGCTTATTTTATTAAAACTAAGTTTTATTTTTTTTATAGCTTTGTCTAATGATAACAAATTAGACTTTTGCATTAAATTCTCCGGATTTTCCACCAGATTTATGTATAAGTTTTATGTCTGATATAACCATTTCTCTGTCAATACTTTTGCACATATCATAAATTGTAAGTGAAGCTAATGAAACTGCTGTAAAAGCTTCCATTTCCACACCAGTTTTACCAACTAGAGATGCTTCAGCTTTTATATTTATACATGAATTCTTTTCATCAGGTTCTAAATCAACATTTACATAAGATAGAGGTATAGTGTGACATAATGGAATTAACTGATCAGTTTTTTTAGCCGCCATTATACCAGCCACTTTAGCTATATTAAGAACGTCTCCCTTTTTGATCTTTATGTCTAGTATTTTTTGAAGAGTTTCTGCATGCATTGTTATTTTTCCAACAGCAATAGCAATTCTTTCAGTCTTTTCTTTTTTGTTAATATTAACCATAGATGGATTGCCATCATCATCTAAATGGGTGAGTTTATTTTTATTCAATTTATTAATCCCAATATTTTTTTGGTTGCAAAAGTTAAGTCTGTTTCTTTCATTAAGCTCTCTCCAATCAAAAAGTTTTGTATTCCATTTTCTTTTAGTAATTTTAAATCTGAATTGTCCTTAAGACCACTTTCCGCTACAATAATTTTATCAGAGTTAATAAAACTTTTTAACTTTAATGTATTGTTTATATCAACTTCCATAGTTTTAAGATTTCTATTATTTATACCAACTAATACAGTTTCAAGTTTATTAGCCATTTCTATTTCTTCTTTTGTATGAGTTTCCACTAAAACATCCATTCCAAAATTTTTTGCTTCTTGTTCTAAAATAATTGCTTCATTTAAAGTAAGAGCTGCCATTATCAACAATATACAATCTGCTCCTAATGATCTAGACTCTTTTATTTGCCAAGGATCTATTATAAAGTCTTTTCTTAATATTGGTAAATCAACTTCTTTTTTTATAATATTTATGTATTTGTTATCTCCTTGAAAGTATTTTTCATCAGTTAAAACAGATAAGCATGAAGCATTTCCGTCTTTATAACATTTTGCTAAATGTAAAGGATCAAAATCATTTCGAATAAGTCCTTTGCTTGGAGAAGCTTTTTTAATTTCTGCAATTAGGTTAAATTTTTTTGGATCATTGAGTTTGTCAATAAAACCTCTTGGTTTTTTCTGTTTATCAATCATTGAATTTAATTCAAAATCAGTTATCTGATTTTTTCTATGAGAAAACTCTTCTTTTTTGTAATTTATAATTTCTTGTAATTTTGTAATCATTAGTGTCTTAAAACCTTAACTATTTGTTATTTTAATTAACTCTTCTAGCTTATGTAAAGCTTCTCCACTATCTAAGGAAATAATAGACTTGCCTGCGCCTTCTTCAAGAGAATTAGCATGTCCTGTAGCGACTAAAGCTGATGCTGAATTTAGTATAACTACATTTCTAAAAGTACTTTTTTTACCATTAAATAGTTCATTTATTTCTTTCGCATTTTCTTCAGGCTCACCGCCAATAATATCTGTTAATTTAGCTGAAGGAATATCTATATCTGACGGATTAATTGAAAATTCTCTAATTAATCCATTTTTTAATTCAGCACAGTACGTTTTTCCTGTAATCGTTACTTCGTCCAATCCATCACTTCCATGAACTATCCAAGCATGAGTTGATCCAAGTGTTTTTAAAGATTCTGCAAACGGCAAAATTAATGATTTATCATATACACCTAATAATTGTTTCTTTACTAAAGCAGGATTAGACAATGGCCCAAGTAAATTAAATACAGTTCTAATTCCAATTTCATGTCTTATTTTACCAACATATTTCATCGCAGAATGATGTTTTGGTGCCAGTAAGAAACAAATACCTACATTATCCAAGCACTTTTGTACCATATCAATTCCACAGTCAATATTTACTGATAAAGATTTTAGAACGTTAGCAGCACCAGACTTAGAGGTGGCAGAATAATTCCCATGTTTAGCAACTGGAACTCCCGTTCCAGCTAATACAAATGATACTGCTGTAGAAATGTTCAATGTTCCTAAATTATCGCCACCAGTTCCAACTACATCTATAGTATCTTCATTTGATTTTATTTTTAAGCATTTTTCCCTTAGTATTTCTGCTCCTGCAGCAATAACTGTTGGATTATGATTTTGCATTTTTATAGCAGTTAAAAATGAAGAAATTTGAGCATCAGTCGCTTCTCCAGACATTATAATCTTAAAAGCTATCCTGCTTTGTTCGAAATTTAATTTATTTCCATCTGTAATATTTTTTAAAATATTTTTAAATTTACTATCATAATCCATAAAAAATCCATTATCTTATTAATTTTAAATTAATAAATAACATAAAAGAATGAATATAATATTTTTTATTAATTTAATCTAGAATTCTTTAATTGCATATTTCATGTGGTACCATAGTACTCATTATGTTAAGTAACTGAAAATATTAGATAATATTAAAAATTTTTTAATTGACTGTTAAAATTAAAAGAGTTAAAAAGCTCTTAATTATTTGTAATTAATTTAAATCATACAAAGGAAATAAAATGGCCTTAAAAGGTACGTATTCGGCAAAGCCTAAAGATATTACAAAAGATTGGTTTGTTGTTGATGCAGATGGTTTAGTCCTAGGACGTTTAGCTGTTATTATAGCAAATAGATTGAGAGGCAAACATAAAGTGGGTTTTACTCCACACATGGCTTGCGGAGACAATATAATAGTTATTAACTGTGAAAAAGTTGTCTTAACAGGAAATAAAAGAACTCAAAAAACCTATTATTGGCATACTGGGTATCCAGGTGGTATCAAGGAGAGGAAAGCTGATAAGATTTTAGATGGTAGATTTCCTGATAGAGTTATTCGTAAAGCCGTAGAAAGAATGATTGCTCGTGGTCCTCTTGGTCGTCAAGTTATGAGGCAGTTGTACATCTATGCAGGAAACGATCATCCACACGAAGCACAATCTCCTAAAGTTTTAGATGTAAAATCTATGAACAGAAAAAATAGTTAAAGGTTGAATTATGACTGAAGAAAATAAAGAAATTAATAATTTAAGTGATTTGTCGAAATTAAACGAAAGTGAAGTAAATCAAGTTGTCCAAAATGAACCAAAAATGGATACACTTGGAAGATCTTACGCTACTGGTAGAAGAAAAGAGTCTACTGCAAGAGTTTGGGTTAAAAGAGGTACTGGAAAAATTGTAATCAATGGCAAAGAAATGATTAATTATTTTGCTAGACCTGTTCTACAAATGCAATTAAATTTTGTCTTTGATATAACAGAGCGAAAAGATCAATTTGATGTTATTGCTACTGTCAAAGGTGGAGGTCTTTCAGGGCAGGCAGGGGCAGTAAGGCATGGGTTAAGCAGAGCACTTAGCCTATTTGAGCCTGATTTAAGAAAGCCACTAAAAACTGCAGGAATGCTTACAAGAGATTCTAGGGTAGTAGAACGTAAAAAATATGGAAGAGCAAAAGCAAGAAAAAGCTTCCAGTTTTCTAAAAGATAATTTTTTATCAAATTTTATTGAAGAGGTGTGCTTTGCACACCTTTTTTTTATTTAAAATATAGCATATAAGTATTTATAAAAAATAATTAAGGATTAAACTTATGAGCCTTTTGAAAATTGGAATTGCAGGTCTTGGAAATGTTGGGGAAGAGGTTGCTTATCAACTTATTAAAGGTTTCAGGGTACAAAAAAACCTTTTTAAATTTGAATTAGTAGCTGTTTCAGCCAAATCAAAAAAGAAAAAAAGAAAAGTTGATGTTAGTGGAATTAGATTTTTTGACGACCCACTTGAAATGGCTTCTTCTCAGGATGTTGATGTAATTGTTGAATTAATAGGGGGTGATGAAGGTATTGCTAAAAAACTATGTTTTTCAGCATTACAAAATAATAAATCCTTAATTACAGCTAATAAAGCGTTGATAGCTAAATATGGAAAAGAACTTGCAGAATTAGCAGAAAAAAATAATTTGTTTTTTTCTTTTGAAGCTTCTGTTGCTGGAGGCATTCCTATTTTAAAGCTTATAAGAGAAGGTTTAATTGTAAATGATATTACAAAATTAACAGGTATTCTAAATGGTACTGCAAACTATATTTTATCTGAGATGGAAGAAGCTGAAAAAGGGTTTGAAGAAGTTTTAACTGATGCTCAAAATAAAGGTTATGCAGAAGCAAACCCTGCTTTTGACATTGATGGAATAGATGCGGCGCACAAAACAATAATATTGTCTGCATTGGCGTATGGCAAAATGCCAAGTTTGGAAAACTTATCCATACAAGGAATTCGTGATATCACTCTTAATGACATAAAATACTGTAATGAATTAGGATTTAAGATTAAATTATTAGGAAACTCTTCAATTTCAAAAAATATTAATGGTGTTGAAGAATTGTTTTGTTCAGTTAAACCATGGTTAATAGGCAAAAACTATGGTCTTTCAAATGTTTCTGGCGTAATTAATGCGGTTCAAATTGAATCAAGTTTAGCTGGTTCTGTTATGATTACAGGCGCTGGTGCAGGAGGTGAACCTACGGCTTCGGCTGTTTTAGCAGACATAGTTGATTTTGCCAATGGAACCAAATTGTTTTCTTTTGGAAGAAAAGCATACGATATAAAAAATAATTTTCAAACAATGCCTTATAAAGAAAAATTTAAGTTTTACTTGAGGTTAAATGTTGTTGATAAGTCTGGTATTCTTGCTGATTTAACAACTGTCTTTAAAGATTATAACATATCAATTGAGAGTGTTATCCAAAAATCAAACAAAAAAGATAAAACAGCAGAATTAGTAATTATTACTCACAAGGCTAGTAATACAGTGTTAGATGACGCCTTAAGGTCGATAATAAAATTAGATGGTGTTATAACTAAACCTGTATGTTTAAACATTTATTCGTGAAATTTTAATAAGTTTTTTAATTTGTCCAAAACTATATTATATAATTCTAAGTCTTCAGTAAATAATGCTGATTGGAATGTTATAGTTTTAGATGATTTTACTAGAAGGTTTGTAGATTATTTATTTCAAAAATATAATTTACCAAATTTTATTTCACCCTATTTAATTTTTAAAGAAATAAACTTAGATGATTTTGATAATTATTTTACTCCAAAACTAAAAAATCTTCTACCTGAACCTTTTTTATTTAAAGATCTTGAAAAAGGGGTCAAAAGGCTGGCAAATGAAGTTTCAAACTCTCGTCCTATTGGAGTTTTTGGAGATTATGATGTAGATGGAGCAACTTCTGCTGCTATGATATCAAGTTATCTTGAGCAGTGCGGTTGTAAAACATTTATACATATACCAGATAGATTTTTAGAAGGCTATGGTCCAAATGAAAAAGCCTTAAAAGCTCTGCATGAAAAAGGTTCGGAATTAATTATAACTGTTGACTGTGGTATTTCGTCATTTGAACCTTTGCAGGCGATGAGTTCAGTAAATATTGATCTTATAGTTATTGATCATCATATCCCAGATATAACGTTACCTCCCGCGTACGCAATCATTAACCCCAAAAGAGTTGACACCCATAAAGGATATGAAGACTTATGTGCGGCAGGAGTAACATTTATTTTTCTAATTGGTCTTAACAGAGAACTTAGAAAGAAAGGGTTTTTTAAAAATAAAAAAGAACCTGATTTGTTTCAATTTTTAGATCTTGTTGCATTAGGAACTGTTTGTGACGTTGTACCTTTAATTAAATTAAATAGGGCATTTGTAAAGCAAGGGCTTTCAATAATGAAAAAAAGAGAAAACGCTGGTATTAAGGCTCTCTCAGATATTAGCAGTTTAAATAGTGTGCCTAATACTCAAGCTCTAGGGTTTTCATTAGGTCCTAGAATTAATGCTGGTGGCAGAATTGGAAATAGCGAATTAGGTGTTCATCTATTAAAAGAAACCGATGAAAACAAGGCTCTTAATATAGCTGGTAAATTAGATGATTTAAATAAAAAGCGTAGATTTTTAACTGCTGAATTAGAAAGTAAAATTATAGGGCAGATAGAAAAAATAATTTCAGAAAATGATAATGAGGTTCCAAGTGCTTTGGTAATTCATGGAGATGATTTTCATGAAGGAATAATTGGTATAGTTGCTGGTAGAATGAAAGAAACATACAATAGGCCTGTGTGTATAATTTCTATTAATAAAAATGGAGTTGGCAAAGGGTCTGGTAGATCAATTTACGGTATACCTTTAGGTGAAATAATTTTAGAAGCTTTAAATTTAAATATAATTAATTCTGGAGGTGGTCACGACATGGCTGCTGGATTTACAATTAACCCTAATAAGATAGACAATTTTAGAAAATATATAAATGAAAAGGTAAATACCTTAATGAACTCGAAAATTCCTAAGGTTTCATATATTGCAACCTCGGTAATACCAATTTCTGCTTGTACTTTAGAATTGGCAAATTGGCTAGAAAGATTAGGGCCATGGGGTCCAGGAATGGAAGAGCCAAAATTTATTATACCAAATGCCAAAATTACCTCTTTCAGAAGGTTTGGCTCAAATAATGAACATGCATCCTTTTATATAAGTGATGGATCGTCAAAAAAATTAAAAGTAAAAAAATTTAATCTTGTTAACAATGTTTTAAATAAAGTGTTTGATAATTTTGAAAATGTTAATTTTAATTTTTTAGGCACATTAACCATTGATACTTGGAATAATACCAAATCTATCGAGCTCATGCTTGACGATATTATTTATTCAGATGTTACTTGATTTTTATTTAAATTAAAGTTAATAGAGTTATCAATGGTCCCTTCGTCTAATGGTTAGGACACCGCCCTTTCACGGCGGCAATACGAGTTCGAATCTCGTAGGGATCACCACTTTACCCATTGATTTTATTGAGTTTCTCAGTTTAATTTTTCTATGGCGACATTTTGGTGACAAATTCCTACGAGAATATGTATTATACAATTAATTAATTTATAGAAATTAATCCTCAAGCAATAAATATTAGAGGTAAAAAGTGTCGTTGACAAAACTCTAGAATGAAACATTAAAAGTAAAAATTAAATTACTATAATGTCTAAAAATTAAATGATGGAAGTTCTTTAATACTTTTTTTGAGAGACTGTCCCCAACCATTAGAAATTTCCTGAAAATATGGGTCATTCTTTTCTATTCTAATTTGTTTGTTAAGTTTATATTGGTCTTTTTTAATAGTGCAAATATCTATTGGCATTCCAACAGAAACATTAGCTTTCATAGTACTATCAAAAGATACCAATAAAAGTTTTATGGAATCTCCAAAAGTTGCATCTTGTTCCAATGCTCGTACTAAAATAGGTTTTCCATATTTAGTCTCGCCAATTTGAAAAAAAGGTTGATCTTCTGATGCTTCAATAAAATTACCCTCTGGATAAATTAAAAATAACTTATGGCTTTGTCCCTTAAATTGCCCGCCAAGTATAAACGTAGATGAATAAGGATTTTCACCAACTTGTCCATCAGATGCGTATTCACTTGCAATATTTCTTAAAATTTTTCCTATAATTCTTGCTACTTGAAACATTGAATTTGCTTTTAGAATGTTATTTTCATTATTTTCAAAGTCTTCAATACCCTCATTTATTAGATTTATAGTAGCTTGAGATGTAGCTAGATTACCAGATGTAAGTAAGACAATGCATTTTTCATTCTTTTTGTGCCAATTAAACATTTTTTTATTAGTATTTATATTGTCAATACCAGCATTAGTTAAGGTATCTGATATGAACACTAGGCCACGATTTAATTTTAATCCAACACAGTAAGTCATTTTTTGTCCAACTTATTGATCCAATTTTTCAATACTTAATTCTAAATTTTGATTTTCAACAAATAAACCATTAATAACACCTCTAACTGGTGCAATGTTATTATAATCGAAACCTTTTGCTATAACAACGTAACTATCATCCGGGGAAACACCGTTGGATATATCAAAACCTATCCATCCTAAATCTTCAACAAAAACCTCAGCCCAGGCATGCATGGCAAGATTTTGATTTTTATTTTTTGGTAGAAAAAAACCACTCACATACTTGCATGGTAAGTTGTTTAATCGCAGGATAGATAAAAATATATGAGTGTGATCTTGACAAACGCCTACTTTATTCCTGAATGCCTCTTCAGCGTTAGTTTTATAATCAGTTGTTCCACTTTTATATTTTATACTTGATCTAATCTTATTAGATAGAGCATGAAGACTTTTGATTATATTACTGAAATCTATAGGATTTTTTTTATAAAAGCTGAATATATGATTGCCTGGCTTCGTAAGCTTAGTATCAGAAGTATAACACCAAAGTGGTAAGTCCTGTTTAGAAGTTTTAGTAATTCCGCTTGTATTTTTGGTTTCAATCTCTCCAACAATATCATATTTAATTTTTGTGGAATTGCTTTCTATGCTTACTAAATCGACCAAGTTACCAAAATGATCAGATGAACTAAGTTCTTTCTTACCTCCTTCAATACTAATATCCCAAAATTTAATTATTTGATTGTAGTCATTCTGTGGAGTTAGTATTAACTTATTATAGCCAAAATTTACTGTACCATTAATATCATAATTTATTTTTTGCTGAATTTTTAAAATCATAAATTTTAGTGAAAATTAAATTCTTCCTCTATTTCATTAGCTAATTTCATATTTAATTCTATTAGATCATTTAAAAATGAATAATTATTAGAAAACATTCTTCTTGATTTTATTTTTTTTTGAATTTGTTGGGCTGTTTTATAGCATTTGCTCTTATAAATATTCCTATTATGTATGACTTTTATACATCTTAGAGTTTCTTGAATAGAAAAGATTAATGACCTTGGCATATCTTTGTCCGATATTAGAAAATTTGATACTTTTTTAGAGTTTATTGTATTTTGATTTTTCCACATAAAGGATCTGTAAGATGAAATAGATCTTAAAATCATCTCTAATTGAAAATTATTGTAATTTTCCAATCCATATAACTTTTCTTCAACAAGTAAATATTGTCTTGTATTCAATATTCTTGCAGTATTATTAAATTTTTCGATATATGTGCCTAAACTACAAAAACTCATGATTTCGTCTTTCAACATAGTTTTCTGTAAAAAACCATAAATAAGGGCAATTTTTTCTCTAATATTTTTTATAAGAGTTTGGACTTTATTCTCAGTCACATTTTTTTTAGTCTGTTCATTTAAGTATAGCCAGCAAGTATTGACCGACTCCCAAACTTCAAGAGTGATAGCAACTCTAGATCTTCTTGCGTTTTCTCTTGCTTTTGAGATTAACTGATAAATATTATTAGAGTTTTTTTCATCTTTAAACATAAAGTTTATAATTTTCAGACTATCAAGTTGTGTATTATTTTTTACAAAAAATTGCCTAATCGAACTAGTTTTAAGAATTGCATCCCACTCGTTTTTTAGATTTTTGGAAGAAATGAGATGAAGTTGAAAACCACTTTCTATTAAACAAAGAGTATTCTCGGCCCTTTCAATATATCTAAACATCCAAAATAAAGAATCTGCAGTACTTCCTAACATTATTCACCTAATACCCAAGTATCTTTAGTACCACCGCCTTGGCTAGAATTAACTACTAAAGAATCTTTTTTTAATGCTACTCTTGTAAGACCGCCATTTGTTACAGATACACCGTCATTTGATAATAAAGCAAATGGTCTCAAATCAACATGTCTCGGGGATAACCCTTTTTTGGTAAAGATTGGGCAAGTAGACAAAGATAATGTTGGTTGTGCGATATAATTATTTGGGTTTTTTAAAATTTTATTTTTAAATTCAGAAATTTCACTTTTATTGGATAATGGACCAATTAACATGCCGTATCCCCCAGATCCATGTACCTCCTTTACTACTAAATCACCGATAAAATCTAATACGTATTTTAAATCATTTCGGTTACCGCATTTAAAAGTTTTAACATTCTTTAATATAGCTTTTTCACCAAGGTAAAAATTTATTATTTCTGGAATATAAGAATATATAGCTTTATCATCAGCTATTCCAGTTCCTGGAGCATTTGCAATTGTGATATTTTTGTTTCTATAGACTTCCATTAAACCAGGCACGCCCAGAAAACTATCTTCTTTGAATGTTAGGGGATCTAAATACTCGTCATCCACTCTTCTGTACAAAATATCAATTTTTTCCCATCCTCCAATGGTTTTCATTTTTAAAAATTTATCAAGAACTCTTAAATCTTTACCCTCAACCAATTCTGCACCTAATTGATCAGCTAAGAAAGCATGCTCAAAAAAGGCAGAATTGTGAACGCCTGGTGTAAGAATAGCTATATTAGGTTCTTTTTTTTCGCTTCAAAGGTGAACAATTTTTTAAAATTTTGGATAATTTACCAGGGTAATCTCTATTATCAGTTACAGCGTATTTGGAAAATAAATCAGGAAATAATTTCATCATTATATCTCTATTTTCAATCATATAAGAAACTCCTGATGGAACTCTCACATTATCTTCTAAAACATAAAAATTATTTTTCTCGGTTTTTATTAAGTCAATTCCGGATATATGATTAAATATTTTATTGGGGGGAGTAAGCCCCATCATTTCAGGAAAAAATGCAGAATTATTTTTTAATAAACTAATGGGAATTATGCCTGAATTAATAATTTCTTGATTTGTATATATATCATTAAGAAATAAGTTAATCGCAATAACTCTTTGAGTTATACCCTTAACAATTTTATCCCATTCTCTTCTATTTATTATTCTTGGTATAATATCAAATGGTATCAGATTTTCGTTATCTGTGTTCTCAGAATAAACCTTAAATGTAATTCCAGTATCTTTAAAAAATTTAAAAGCTTCTGATTTTTTTTTTGTTAAATTAGAATAGTTTTGATTGTTAAACCAATTATAATACTTTCTATAATTGGTTCTAACTGAATTATGACTAATAAAAGCTTCATCAATATTTTTAATTTTGTAGACCATGAGAATAGTTTTTTAATAAATACATTTCGGCAAAATATGATTATAAATCAAAAATTTATATTTCATCATAATCCGTTCTAATTTTTAAAATAATGCCTAATAATTAAGCTCTAATTTAGCTTTATGACAAAATAACTTTCTATTTTTTTGTTGTAATTTAATTATTTTTTTATTTTTATATAAAACTTAAATGGAATTATTTTTATTTTGGATGAGTGGCGCATTAATTTGTGGTCAAATTTTTAAGTTTTTATCTTTACCAATTTTAATTGGTTTTATCTTCTCTGGTTTTTTATTCAAATATTTTAATTTTGCAGATGTAAATGGTTTACTAGATTTTCCTTCAAAAATTGGTGTTGAGTTATTACTTTTTTCTATTGGGCTTAAAGTTAAACCTTCTGCTTTTTTAAATTTCACCTTTTTAAAGGTTTTTTTTATTCATGCTGCAGTAGTAAGTTTTGTTTATTTCTTTTTAATAAACTTAAACGTTAATTTAGAAGTTAAGGTTTTATTATGTATAGCTTTAACATTTTCAAGTACAATTATTGCATCTAAATCATTAGAAGATAGACAAGAAATTAATTCATTTCATGGTAGAATTTCTATCTTAATACTCATATTTCAAGATATTTTAGCATTAACTTTGTTACTGTATACTAGTAGTAATAATTTATCATTTAATACACTATACCTACTTTTTATTCCTTTGATTATCCCTGTTTTAAAAAAGTTTTTAATTAAATTAGAAACAAGTGAAGAATTAGAATTGTTAGCCTCAGTATTAATTGCTTTATTATTAGGAGGTTATCTTTTTGAAAAGTTAGGTTTAACTGGAGAAATAGGAGCCCTTATTTTAGGAATGTTACTTTCTAATTATAAAAGATCACAAAATTTAGCTGAAAAAATTTGGAGTTTAAGAGAGATTTTATTATTGGCTTTTTTTATTTCATTGGGAATGAAATTAAATTTAAGTTTTGAAATTGTCTCGGAGTCATTACTAATAATATTATTTCTAATTATAAAATTAGTTATACTTTTCTTCTTATTAATTTTTGTGAATTTAAGAGCTTATTCCTCCTTCCTAATTTCAATTTCACTTTTAACATATTCTGAATTTTCTTTAATTTTATTAGCGCACTGGCTTAAAATTGGAATTGTTGATAATAGTTTATTTGCAGTTTTAGTTTGTTCTGTCAGTTTAAGTTTTATCATTGGGTCTATTTTAAATAAATATATCCATGAAATTTATGTAATATTAGAAAAATATCTAGTAAATTTTGAAAGAGAAAAACATCATCCAGATGAACAACCTCATACTTGTGGTGAAGCTCAAGTAATGATTGTAGGTATGGGGCGCATTGGCAATGCAATATTTGAGAATTTATCTAAAAATAATATTAAAGTGGTTGGTTTCGATGCAGACACTGACCTTTCTTTAGATCTTCTTAAACAGGGAAAAAGAGTGTCATTTGCTGATGCAGAAGACCCTGGTTTTTGGTCTAAATTAAGGTTTGGTAAGTTAACAACTATTATTCTAGCATTGCCTGAATTTCATGCTCAAAATTGGTCGGTAAAACAGGCTAGAAAATATGGTTTTAAAGGAAGAATAATAGTACCCACAAGATCTCAGGGTAACCCAGATTTATTAAAATCTTCTGGAGCAGACGAAATTTATGATGCCTATGATGCTGCTGGCATCAGTGTAACTGAATCATTTCTGAAACATAATCAATAAATTTCCTACAATTGATTCAGCTTTGATTTTAAGATGACTTATGAAAAAATGTATTAACGACTTAACTTATCACTTTTGATAATATTAGAAGTATATATGATTTCATTTTCGCTTCATTATGTATCTTAAATCGCAATTAAAATATATATCCGATTATGACGTTTCACCTCATATAAACAAGGTGACAAAATCTACTCGTACGAGAATAAATGTCACTTTAGTGACAATTTGGTGACACATCTTGGACTATCTGAGCTTGACTGAACTTATCTTATATTACACAAAGATATGGTGAACTTTGATTAGCGAAGATGAGTTAATCATAGATGCAGTAAATTACCGATTCGAATCTCGTAGGGATCACCACTTTTATCCTATATTTAATTTTACAAATCACATATGAAATCAAAAGTTACTTGTTCAATTTTTTAATTCCATATTTGTTTAAAAAATAAAAACCAATTTTTTCCCAGTATTTTTTCAATACGTTTTGTTGACCATCCAGCGCGATCCATTGCTGGTACGAAATTTTGAAATTGACTTAATTTTGATATTCCCTTAGGCATAGGGGGCACAACTTTATAAGGGGTTGTAACAAATCGACCTGTTCCTTTGTCTTTTTGTAAATACTCAAAAAATGTTACGTCCTGATCTTGAACCCAATCTGTACCTATCCCGACACTATCTTCTCCAACAATATTAATAAGATATTCCATAGCTTCAACACAATCATCAATATTACTATCATGACCTTTTGGTAAAAAAGGGGTATAACTTGCAAAACCTATCATTCCACCTTTATTAGCAATTTCTTTTAGTTGATTATCTGTTTTATTTCGAGGATGTTTTTTGATTGCTGGACAACAATGAGTATATGCTACAGGTGATTTTGAAAATTTGATTGTATCTGAACTTGTAATTGGGCCTACATGCGACAGATCAATTAAAATGCCAAGTCTATTCATCTCGCTAACTACATCTTTACCAAAATCTGATAAACCTCCATCATTTGTTTCCCAACAACCTGAGCCAACTAAATTTTGTGTATTGTATGTCAGTTGGGCTACTCTAATTCCCAAATCATAAAAAATCTCAAGCTTATTTATATCGTCTTCTATAGCACTTGTATTTTGCCATCCAAGAATAATTCCAACTTTTCCATCCTTATGTGCTTTGATAATGTCAGTTGAGGATTTAACATGACAAATAATATCGCTGTTCTTTCTAAAATGATCATTCCAAACTGTTAATTTGTCGATGGTCTCATTAAAGTTTTCCCAGACACTACAGGTACAATTTGCAGCGGTTATTTTTCCAAGCTGCATTTCTTCAAAAACTGATCTAGAGAATTTTGCTATTACTAATCCATCAATAGAAATGTGACTATGAATATTATTTGATATCTTTTGATCTATACTCATATTATTTACCTAATGAATTTAAAAATTTCTTTATATATACAATTAACTCATCTGTTTGCGTTTCTGTTAGCATATGACCTCCACTATTAAGAGTAATTAATTCTGAGTTAATGCAGAGCTTCTGAAGTTCTCTACCGTGATACACTTTCATTAATTTATCATCGAAAGCATTGATAAACAACTTTGGCAGTTTAAGTTTATGGAGTTCGTATCCAATATTACAATCAATAATTGATTTTAATCGCTTTTCTGTATTAACAACATCAACACTTTTATTTTTCTGATTAAGTATGTGGTTATCAAATTCTAGCTTATATTTAAGAATATATTCATCGGAATATAAAAGATTATACTCACTTTTAAGGTACAGAATAGTTTGTAAGTTTTCTAAATTTTTCACTCGTTTTTTTTGTAATGCAGAAAACTCTTCATCTTCTTTATTCCAAGGGCTAATTAAAATAAGACTCTCACAGTTTTTAATATTATTCTTTGCTAAAAACGTTCCCAAACCGCATCCAGTAGAATGACAGATAATATGAAATTTAATTCCCTTCCATTTTTCCAAAGCAATATTTATGGCTAAAGCCTTGTCTTCAAGAGATATAACACCAGAAGTTTTAAAAAAACCTGATTTCTCGCTTAAAACATCATCATATTCTAGTAAATTGAAATCATCTTTAATTAATTTTTTAAACTTTTTTGTACCAAACGGTCCTTTTGTTTTTGGTAATAATAGTAAAACATTAGACATTTCGCTTTTTGTTTCAAAGTTACCATGAAAAACTAATTTCTCTGGTTTGTCACAGAGATGTTTTTCATTAGACAAAATAAACTCCTATAATGCATGACTAGACAAACACTAGTATAATATATTTTTTGTATTTTTTTATTACAATTTATTTCAATTTAATTTAAGTGTAAATATATGAATAAAGAATTACCAACTGATACTATTACAATGGATAATGTAGAAAAAATCTATGATTTTATCTTTGCTCCTTACGTTAAACAGCTTAAATTATCTTTTTTAGAAATAGGTGTGGGTAGGGTGGTTGCTAGGCTTGACAACTCCAAAGATTATCAGTTTGTTACGGGCGCTCTAAGCGGACAGGTTCTTATGTCTGTTATCGATACAACAATGTCAATTGCTATGAACACCTCTTTAAAATCACAGAGAGGAACACTGTCACAAAATAATAACTTTATTCGTCCTGCGTTTGGAGATTATTTCATTATTGAAAGTGTGGTTCAAAGATTTGGAAGTACTATCGCAATTGGAGAAACAAAAGTATTTTCTGAAAAAAATAAAGATGATATTTTATGCCATGCCACTTCAACATTTCCACTTAAATAATTATAATATAACAATTAAAAAGGTAAATAAATGACAACTAGTGTGGCCATCATTGGTTTAGGTATAATGGGTACTCGTATGATGAAACATATGAGGTTACACGAAGAATTTAGCCCAGATTACTTATGGGATCCAAACCGGTATGCTTGTGAAAATGCAATAAAACTGGATCATAAATCTAAAATTATGAAAAATGCTAATGAAGCGATTGAAAACGCTGACTTAGTTTATTTAGCATGTCCCCCAACTGTAAGGGAAATATACGCTATTAAAACTGTTGAATTGGGAAAAGCCCTTTTTCTTGAAAAACCATTTGGCATAAACATTCAAGACAGTAGAAATTTTATTAAAAAACTTCAAAATTATGATGTTCCCATGGCTGTAAATTTTACTCAAGCTGCAGGTATTGCTCTAACTGATTTATTAGTAAGTAAAAATAGTGGTGAAATGGGAGACATGCTTGGTGTTGATATTATTGTTACTTATTCTTCTTGGCCACGTGAATGGCAAAAAGAAGCTGATTGGCTTAGATTTAAAAAAGAGGGTGGTATGACAAGAGAGGTAATATCTCACTTTATATTTTTTACTGAACGGGTTTTAGGCCCTCTTAAACTAATTTGGGCTAATACTTCTTACCCAACAGACCAAGAATTATGTGAAACTTCTGTATTTGCCAAATTAGAAAATGAAGATGGTTTACCAGTTAATATATTTGCAAGTGTCGGTGGCAAGCAACCAGATAGACAGGAATTCATAGTTAAAGGTTCTCAAAAAAGCAGAAAAGTATCAGAATTCTATAAAGACTCAGTATCAAATGGTGATAATTTTATTCCTCTTAGGGAAGAACCTAAAGATCCAAGGGCCGTGAGTTTAAAGGCTCAACTTGATGATCTGGTTCTTAATATAAAGAATAAACCTAATAGTTTAGCTACAATTAATGAGGCGTTTAGAGTACAAAAATTAGTTGAAGAAATATTGTCAAAAACTTAAATTTTCTTAATTTGATAAACTTTTTATCCACTTAACCATTTCTTTTCTTGCAAACTCTGTTTGCCCTGGCGATAAAATATCTCCAGCGATTACGTGTGAGTATTTGTCATCAAACTTTGACATTTTTACATTCACTGTTTTTGAGTTGCCTCCCCAATTCTTAATGAATCTAACAGTTTTTTTAGAATCAACAATCTCGTCGTCCATTGAAAAATAAAATAAAGCAGGGTTGTTTACTTTACTAAAATCTAGATTATTGATTTTTTGTACTAATCTAGCCATAGGTATAAGAGCCTTAGTTGGATATGATAATGTCCAAAACTTCTTATCTAATTCGTTTCTAGGTTTAATATGTCTTGTTTTCCCTATAACTAATTGTAACCAATATTCAGAATAGGGCCATGAAATCAAACTCGCAAATTTATGATTAATACCAAAGTTTGGAGAGATAAATATATACCCTAATATTTTTTTTGAAAAACTCTCATTTAATGCTGAGATAGCACTCAATGTGCCTCCAGTTGATGTAGATATTAAAATTACTTTTTGACCAATTCTACTTCCAATCTCAAGTGCCTCATGAAGATCATTAATCCAGTTTGATATAGATGAAAGACCCATTGCATTTGAACTTCTTCCATGGCCTGTTAATCTCGTGTAAAAGATGTTTGCCTTTATATCTTTTGCTATCAAATCTGGAAGAGGGCGTACTTCTTCTGATGAAGCAGAAAAGCCATGAATATATACAACTGAAACATTAGTTTTAGTATTCTTTTTTTCAGACCATATTATTCTTTTTTTAACATTTTTTTTGAGGTCAGAAAATTGATCTTCTTTGTTTTTTAAATATTGTTCTATGTCATTTCCCATTAAATTGGGTTTGAAACTACTTTTTAAATTTATATTATCTTTATGAATCATGAAAAAAATTGTTATCAAAAAAAATAAAATGATTATGGATAATATTATTTTCTTTTTAATGACTAATGCGCCTTTTAAATTAAAGTAAAATATTTTAATCACAAAAATTAAAAAAAAACATAGATATATTTATAAAAACTATTGTTTATTTAATTAAAAATATGATTAAAGATAATTTTATATAATTAAGGTTAATTTAAATGAACACATTATCTCAAATTTTTTTTGAAAACTCATTATTATATAAAGATAAAAAATTGTTCGGTTTTAAAAAAGGTGGTGAATGGCATCATGTTTCTTGGAATAAAGCCAGTGATCTTGTTCAAAACTTAAGTGTTGGTTTGCATGAAATAGGTGTTAAAAAAAATGATAAGATATCAATTATAGCTGAAAATTCGTATAAATGGTGTGTGACTGATTTAGCTATCATATCTTTAGGTGCAATTACTGTTCCTGGTTATACTACAAGCAACGAAGATGAAATATTTTATCTCTTATCTCACTCTGAATCTTCTGTTGTTTTTGTTAATTCGAAATTACTATTAACTATTGAAAAAATCTTACCAAAATTAGATAAAATAAAGCAAATAATTTGTATTGATGAAGTTGAAAGCTCAAAATTAAATAAAAATATTCTTACTTTTGACAGTTTAATTGATGCAGGATCTGAAAGTTCTAAAAGGGCAACCTTTAAAAAAGATACTCTTCACAAAATCAAAGAAGATGATGTGGTTTCAATCATATACACATCTGGTACGAGTAGTAAGCCAAAAGGAGTAATGCTAACTCACAAGTCTATTATATCAAATATTTTAGGTGCAAATGAACTCGTTAAAGAAATAGAAGTTAAAGACCATAAGTTTTTATCTATTATTCCACTTTCACATGCCTATGAACATACTGCTGGTTTTTTCTTACCTATTTTGATTGGTGCAGAAATTTATTTTAATGAAAATCGTGATCAAATTGTTAATGATTTACTAAGTGTCAAACCTACTTTAATGACAGCTGTACCAAGACTTTATGAGGTGTTACACAAAAAAATAAATATCCAATTATCCACTCAAAGCAAGATCACTCAAAAACTGTTTTACAAAACGATAGAATTGGGAACAAAAAAATTTCAAAAATTTGATTTTAATTTCAAAGAAAAATTACAAGATTTTGTATTAGATAGACTAGTAAGAAAAAAAATTCAAAAAAAATTTGGTGGTAATTTAAAAGCTTTTATATCAGGTGGAGCTGCTTTAAATGAGCAAGTTGGTTTGTTTTTTCAATCTCTTGGAATTAATATTTTACAAGGTTATGGGCAAACTGAGTGTTCACCTCTTATATCGTGTAATCCAATAAATAACATAAAAATTAAGTCTGTTGGCCCGGTAATTAAAGGTATTAATGTTAAATTATCGAAGGAGAACGAAATTCTTGTTAAAGGAGATTCTCTTATGAAAGGGTATTGGAAGGATAAAAAAAATACCAATAAGACAATCATTGATGGTTGGTTACATACTGGTGATTTGGGATCATTAGATGAAGATGGATACCTTAAAATATCAGGAAGAATAAATGAGATGATTGTAAACTCAGGTGGAGAAAATATTGCACCTGTTCCAATAGAAAATCTCTTAATATCCTACGATGAAATTGAGCAAGCTTTAGTCTATGGCCATAATCGACCTTTTTTAATATCTATACTTGTTCCAAATGAAAGTTTGCTAGTAGCTAATAAAAATAATGTTAATAATTTGAAAACAGATTTTCAAAATATTATTAATATTGTAAATCAACAATTATCTCAAAATAAAAAAATTAGAAAATTTATTTTGTGTGATAAATTTTTTAGTATTGAAAACAGTCAACTAACACCAACACTTAAGATGAAGAGGCATGTGATTTCAACTTTTTACAAAAATGAAATAGAGAGTTTATATAAAAAATCCTATTTTTAAGGTATACTATGGTTTTAATGTATTGAAATTTAACTTTTTTAATCCACAGGTAAATGATAATCCTGTTTCCTCTCTTACAATGTTAATTGTTGGTGTTATAATTTTATCTTTACAAGATAGTTTAATTAAATACATGGCTAGTGAAACAAGCTTTTGGCAGCTTCAATTTATAAGGTCAATTGGAAATATTATTTTATTATTTTTAATTGCCAAACTGACTAATGGAATTGACATTTTGTTTCCAATTAAATGGAAACCAGTTTACTTAAGAGCATTGACAATGACAACCTGCATGTTTTGTTTTTTTGCAGCGTCTCCAAAATTAAGTTTCGCACAAATGGCTGCTGGACTTTATACATTCCCATTATTTGTATCTTTTTTAGCTGTTATATTTCTTAATGAGAGAGTTGGCGTTTGGAGACTTTTTGCTCTCATACTAGGAAGTTTTGGTGCATTGCTTATTTTAGAGCCGTGGTCTAAAAATTTTACATACTTACAATTTTTACCTATTATGGCAGGTTTTTTCTTTGCTTGTAATATTATTTTAATTAGAAAGTATTGCAGGAAAGAGTCTGTTATGTCTCTTACTTTAGCAGTAGGTGTAATGTTTTTTATATCAGCTTTACTAGGGATACTATTTTTTGAATTAATATTTCAAAATAATTTTCTTAAAGAGATTAGTCCATTTGTTTTTATAGGTTGGCCATCTTTAACTTTAATTATTTTTACTTTTTGCTTTTCATGTTCAATCCTAAATATTACTGGTAATATTCTTCTTGCAAAAGCATATCAGACAGCAGAGAGCAGTTGGTTGGCGCCAATGGATTACTCATATTTAGTTTTTGCAGCTATTTGGGGGAAAATATTTTTTGGAGTATGGCCAACTCTTTTGAATTTGATTGGGATGTTTTTTATAGCTTTTTCTGGTATTTTGATAGCTTTACGTGAACAAAGAAAAATGAAGATTAATTAAAAAGAGATAGACTTAGTTTATTGTTAAAAAGTATATCTGAAATAGTTATTGGTCTAGTTAAAAACAAGCCTTCTAAAGATGTCACTCTACTTAAAGCTACGTAGGTTTGACCAGGAGCAAAAGAGCCTCTATCTAAATCAATTATAACTTTTTCAAAAGTTTGTCCTTGGCTTTTATGAATTGTAACTGCCCAGGCTAATTTAATAGGGTACTGAGTAAAAGTTGCTACAACCTCGTGTAAAACTTCACCATCCTTAATTAAATAATCAAACTTTTCCCAAGTGTCTTGAGTTATTTTATGAACCTTATTCTTTATTTTTAAATGAATACTGTTAGCTGTTAAATCAGTAACTATCCCAATAGAACCATTGACCCATCTTTTAGGAGATTTAATATCGTTTTTAATTAACATTACTTGAGCGCCAACTTTTAATTCAAGAATCTCGTCAGCGGGTTTCTCTCTAAATTCTCCAGTTTCTGATGATTGATAAGAAAATGTTTCGCTATTTATATTTTGAAGATTTACACTATTAATAGTGTCAACCTTTCGATTGGTTGGTGATAATATTATAGTTTCATAAAGAATATTAG
This sequence comes from alpha proteobacterium SCGC AAA536-K22, assembly GCA_000421325.1. Classification (GTDB taxonomy): domain Bacteria; phylum Pseudomonadota; class Alphaproteobacteria; order Puniceispirillales; family Marisalimonadaceae; genus Marisalimonas. Next base: position 129,576 of record ATWQ01000002.1, on the reverse strand, counting down.
AATCTTGATTTACGACTTTGTCATTTAACGGTAAGAGATCAGCCTCAGTTACATTTCCAGACCTAATCTTATTAAGAATGTTAATAAACTCAGCATCTTTTTGCCTATAGATTTTTGTTAATTCGTAAGTACTTATATTGCTGTTTTGATAGCAATTAGCATGGAAAAAATAGTGTCCATTAGGATAAAAACTATCAAAAATATCTCGTTCATTTTCTCTTATTACTGGTGGAAGTTGATGGATGTCGCCCAAAAGTATTATTTGAACTCCACCAAAACTTTCGTCACTATTTCTATTAAGTCTAAGTGATTGGTCTATAGCATCAAGAAGGTCACATCTAATCATAGAACATTCATCAATAAGAATAGTGTCAACGTTTTTAATTATATTGCTTCTTAATCTTTTGATTTTTTCATTTATTAATATTCTAGGTGGAAATAAAAAAAAAGAATGTATAGTTTTACCTTTAGCTTTAATTGCTGATATTCCTGTAGAAGCAAGTATAACAAAATTTTTTTTTGAATTAATTCGAAAGTATTCTAATAATGTTGTTTTACCAGTACCAGCTTTCCCTGTAATAAAAATATTTTGATTTGAATATTCCATCTTATTGAATATGTTTTTAAATTCATCTTCTAATTCAATTTCATCAGGTATATCGCTGTAATTATGTATTCTATTATTCATATTAAAGTTTACTATCTTTAAAAATTAACATTAATTGATTTACCATTTCGTCTGGGTTAAGTGATTGATCCAAAGTTATAGCTTTTTTAGGTTCTTCTAAAATTGAGAATTGGCTTTCAACCAAACTGTCTGGCATAAAATGATCTCGCCTGTTATTAATTCTTTTTCTAGCTGTTTCTTTGTTAATTTTTAAATAAACTAAATAATAGTTCTTAACGTTAAGTATTGACCTATATTTTTCTTTAAGAGCTGAGCAAGTTACAACAAGGTTTTGCGTTTTTTGCCTTTTAATAATTTCTTCTCTAATTTTAACAAGCCAATCATATCTATCTTCATCATTTAAGGGGATGCCTGAACTCATTTTTTTTATATTATTTTTACTGTGATAATCATCTGCTTCTATTAAAAAAGCATTGATTTCTTCAGTAAGTTTTTGTGCAATAGTCGTTTTCCCAGAACCGGCAACGCCCATTATCAAAAAAGTAATAAATTGATCATTCATAATTTAGTCCAATAAGGCTTTATCTTATCGTTATTTTTTTTATCTTTAAGGGGATGAAGTCCAAAGAAACTTCTTTGCAATTGTATTGTTTCTCCAATTTTATGTTTTGAAAAAATTAAATCGTAATATGCAAGATTTGAAGACAGGACTGGGCAAGGAAGACCAAATTTTATTGCATTTGAATTGAATTCTCTTATTGATCTTAATTTATTCGAACATTTTTCTTCGATTAAATTAAATAAAAATTCAAAATTTAAAGTTTTGTCAGTTTTATATCTTTGGGATATAAAATTAAGATAATTACCTTGTAAAATACATCCTGCACTCCAAGACTTAAAAACATCTTCTATATTATAATCAAAAAAATCCCAAACATTAGATTTTTTTATAAGACTTAGGCCTTGATATAGGGAACATACAAAATTAAAAAATATGATTTCTTCAAGGGCTAATTCTCTATCATCAACTTTTTCGATCAGTATTTGGTTATTTTTATTTACTTTGAATTTATAATCAAAACTATCTGAAATTGACCTTGTGGAAACAGCTTCATAAATTGATGGAATGCTCACACCAAGTTCCAAGGCTGCGTTAATAGTCCAAATACCCGTTCCATTTTGTCCTATTTTATGATCTGCTTCATTAATAAAATATTCGTTGTTACTATTTTTGGCGTTTAAAATCTCAGAGGTAATTTCTAAAAGAAAAGACGAAGACTGAGTTTGTAAAACTTTTTTAAATCTTTTAGCCCTTTGATTATTGTCCATATCATAAGCAAATTCTAAAACATTACTTATTTCTGCCAATCCTTCCATTAGCGCATATTCAATCCCATTATGAACTAATTTCACAAAGTGACCAGATCCTGAGCTTCCAAAATAACAACAGGCACTTTCATTATCATTTTTAGCACTTATATCTTCAAAAATATTTTTTACCTTTTCCCATGCATTTTTTGAACCACCAGCCATGATTGCTGGTCCATTCTTTGCTCCTCTAGGCCCCCCTGAGACACCAATCCCTAAAAAACTAATATTAAACCTACTTAAAAGCTTTTCTCTTTCAATAGACTTCAAATACAAAGAATTTCCAAGGTCTGCAATTATATCTGTAGGGTTTAAGTGATCTATTAAGTCATTTATGCATTTATCAATTTTATCTGCTGGAAGGCTTAGCATTATTATTCTTGGAGAAGGGGTCTTATCAACTAGATCTTGGATAGAGTTTAGCAAATATAAATTTGGAATTTTGTCATTTTTAATATTTTCAACAATTAACATATTTTTTTCAAAGGCATTAACTTGATAATTTTTGGACACCATATTTTTTGCTAAATTATAGCCCATCGAACCAAGTCCAATAAGTGCAATATTCATACTATTGATTACCCTTCATATTTTAAAAAACTAATTTTATAACAATATAAAAAACAATTTACTATTATATTTAATTCAACTTAGACCTCATTTGACTTAAATATAATAATATTCCTCCAACAATTATCAGAGTGGTTCCTATAATACTGATTTTATCGGGTTTAATTTGAAAAATAAAAAAATCATAAATACAGACAAAAATTAAAGTGAAATAAAAAAAAGGCGCTACAAAATGAGCTTCACTTTTTTTCATTGCTTGAATAAAACATATTTGTGCGCAAAGCATAAGTGCACCAACAAAAAACATTGCTAAAATTTGTTTTATGTTTGGTGAAATCCAGATAAAATAAACTGGTATTGATGAAATTATCAATCCAATTCCATTGTTTACTAGTAGTATTTGTTTAGGTTTCTCACTTGTTGTAAGAATTTTAATAAAAATAGACTCCAGACCTAAAGCTAATGCACCAAGAATTAACATAATATTTACAAGTTGTATTTCTAAAAGGTTGTTTTCTGGTCTAATTAAAACAATTGCTCCAAGAAAAGTAATAGCCACTGCGAACCACTTTGTGGGTTTAACTTCTTCTCCTAAAAAAGGTATAGCTAAAAACATTGTAAAAATTGGATTGATAAATATTAAAGCTGTTGCATCTGACACAGGTATTACACTAGACGCTCCAAATAAAATAGTTATTCCAATCCATCCGCAAAAAGATCTGCTTAAATGAATTTTATAGTTAGGTTTAATTATTTTTGATTTTGTTTTTAAAAAAAATATAAAAATTAAAATAAATGCAAAAAAAAATCTAGAATGACTGATTTGCATTGGATTTAATGGTTTCCCAAATAAATCTGTACCTAATATTTTTGCAATTATAGTAGTTCCCCCAATAAACATAGAGGCAAAAATCATATAATAAATTGAAGAAAGTGTATTATTTTTAATTATCATTAATTTTAATTATATTAGAGATGGGTGTATAGAAAATCTCTAACATGACAAAGCCAGTTATTACAAATATTGCTATTAACTGATTAATGCTGATATCATCTTTTAGTATAAAAAAAGCAAGGCAAAGCGCTATCACTGGCTTCAAAAAGAACAAGTAGTTACCTCGTGCTACGTCAGGTATTTTAGAAAGTCCCCAAAGCCATAATATAAAGGCAATGCAAGTATTCCAAATACCAAGCGTTATAATTGAAATATACTCAATATCAGGTCTGTTAAAAAGATCTAGTGGGTTGACCCATATGCCCCAAATTATGCCAATCGAGGGATATAATGCTATAAAACCAAGTGCAAATGTGTAAGTTGTCATGCGCACAGGCCCGTATAATTGGACATATGGCTTAACCATCACAAGATAAATTGCTCCAATAAATGCACATCCAATTGACAAATATATTCCAATTAAACTATTACTTTCTCCACTAAGTTGATCTAGATAACCATCGGTTAACAAAAATATACATCCTAAAAAAGCTCCAATACCACTAATAATTTTAGGAGGTGTTATTTTTGTTCCTTCAATAATTCTTGCTACAAATACTACTCCTATCGGCATTATTGTTACCATAGTTGCAACTTGTACAACAGATGCAAAATCTAATGCCCAATGAAATAAAAATTGCCCAAAAGCCATTCCAAAAATTGAAAGAATTACAATGGGATAGAATCTTTCTTTTAACGGTTTAATTAAGTTTCTAGAAGTAGGATTTATTATGCATAAAATTAAGAGTGCCAAACCTCCTAATCCAAATCTCCAAACAGAAACTTCAACACCTGATATTCCAGATAATTTCACAAAAAATTCTGAGCTTGCATGACCACATACTCCTAAAAAGGCAGCCAAATATGCAAAAATAATTATAGTTTTATTATTTTGTTCCATAAATTTAAATTATAAAACTATAATTAAAATTAACTACTTTCGATTATTTTTAAAACCTTTGGAGGTGACATTGGTAAACTATAAGATCTTTTTCCTATGGCTTGATACACAGCGTTTGAGATAGCAGCCAAAGGTGGAACTAATGGGACTTCACCAACTCCTCTAACACCTTGAGGATGCTTTGGGTTTGGAACTTCGATTAAAACTGTATCCAACATTGGTAAATCAGAACAAACAGGCATTCTATAGTCAAGAAATCCTGTATTATCTAGATGTCCTTCTTTGTTGTAAATGTATTCCTCGCTTAAAGCCCATCCTATTCCTTGTGCACAACCACCTTGAAGTTGCCCTTCGACATAATCTGGGTGGATTGCCTTTCCAACATCTTGTATTGATGTATATTTCTTTACCCTTACTATGCCTAAATCCATATCAACTTCAACATCACAAATGTGAGTGGCAAATCCTCCTTCAGCTCCCTCTGTGTTAACTTGATATCCAGCACCTATTGGTCCTCCTGTAGCAGTAGCTTTGCCAGCTAATTCTACTAAAGATAAAGGTTCAAAATTACCAGCGTTGTCACCTGCTGGACGTGCTTCACCATTTTCCCAATCAATAGCTTCCTCGTCAATTCCCCAAATTTTAGCAGCTCTTTGCTTAAGTTGCTTAATCACTATTTTAGCAGATTCTGTAACGACCATTGCAGAAGCAAACAATACTCTACTTCCACCAGTCAAATTACTATATCCAATGGTTGCTGTGTCCCCAATTAAAACTGAAACTCTGTCATGATTAATTCCTAATAGTTCAGCTGTTATATTTGCAATTGAAGCTCTAGATCCCCCTACATCAGGATGACCAGTAGTAACAACCACATTGCCATCTTCAGTTATATTAAGTTGAGCACTAGACTCTCCACCTGCATTAAACCAAAATCCACTAGCAACGCCTCGTCCTTGATGTTTACCTAAGGGTGCATTATAATGAGGATGTTTAATTGCTGCATCTAGAGTTTCCATATAACCCATTGTTGGATATGTAGGGCCATGAACTGCTTTAGTTCCTTCTTTTGCGGCATTTAACTTTCTCAATTCTAGTGGACACATTTTTAAAGATTCTGCAATTTCATCCAATACGCATTCTACACCATATGCACCAATTGGAGCTCCAGGTGCTCTGTATGCTGCAACTTTACATCTATTTGAAACTACATCATATCCAAATGTATGTGCATTAGGTATATCATATGGAGCTAATGAACAGCCGACGGCGCCTCTTATAGGAGATCCAGGAAATGCACCTGCTTGAAGATAGTATATACCTTGAGCAGCTATAATTTTTCCATCTTTAGTGGCTCCAATTTTGATTTTGCTTTTTGACCCTGAAGTAGGACCAGATGCACGCATTGTATCTTCTCTGTTCATAACAATTTTAACAGGACGACCAGTTTTTTGTGACAAAACAGTCGCAAGAGGTTCTAAATAGACTATTGTTTTTCCACCAAAACCACCACCGATTTCTGCAGGTATAGCTCTTATGTTACTTTGCGGAATACCTGTTAAAAAAGAGGTCATGGCTCTTACCATAAATTGACCTTGACTGGAGCTCCAGATAGTGGCTCTACCATCAGCTGCAACACTAACAAGACAAGAATGTGTTTCGAGATAACCTTGATGTACAGCCTCAGTTTTAAAATCACGTTCTATAATTACGTCGGCTTTAGCAAAACCTTCATCTATATCACCTTTTTGGTGCTCTAGTGTACCTGCTATATTAGATGGTTTGTCATTAAATTTTATATGATCATGCAGAATTGGAGCATCAGGCTTAATAGCGTCTTCAATTTCAATAGCCCAAGGTAAAATTTCATAATCAACTTCAATAAGTTCACATGCTTTTTCAGCAATTGCTTCTGTAGTTGCTGCCACAGCTGCTAGTGGATGACCATGAAACAATACTTTATCTCTAGCCATTACATTTCTACACATCCAGCGCATATCCTGTATACCAAGAATAACTGGTTTATCTAAAGGAAAATCAACAATATCCTTAGAAGTAATTACAGCTTTTACACCGTCAAGAGCCTCAGCTTTTTTAGTGTTTATAGATTTAATTTTTGCATGCGGGTGAGGGCTTCTTAACACGTGTCCCCATACCATTCCTGGCATTGTAGTGTCTGAAGAATATTGAGCTCTACCAGTAACTTTTTCTGCACCATCAGGTCTAACTGTATTTTTTCCAATCCATTTATTACTAATTTCGTTCATTATGCACTCTCCTTCATATCATCGGCTACTTCAAGAACAGCTTTTACAATTTTATCATAACCGGTGCATCTACATAAATTTCCAGCCAACCAAAATCTTACCTCAGTTTCAGTCGGTGATGGATTATGATCTAGCAGAGCTTTTGAAGCCATCAGAAAACCAGGTGTACAAATACCGCATTGTAATGCTGCTTTTTCTAAAAATTTTTGTTGTAAAGCATGAAGTTTTCCACCTTCTGACATACCTTCGATAGTTTCTAGCTTACTTCCTTCGGCTTCAGCGGCTAACATTAAGCACGAACAAACAAGTTCACCATCTAAAATAATACTACAAGACCCACAATCACCTGAGCCACAACTTTCCTTAGAACCTGTTAACTCCAATTGGTTTCTTAAAACATCAAGCATAGTGTCGTGCGGTTCACATAAATATTCGACATTTTCATCATTAATTTTAGTTGAAATTTGTATTTTACTCATGGTTTTAATTTCCTTTAATTCTATCAATTGCAATTAATGCAGTTCTTTTAAATAATACACCCGCCACTTTTGTTCTATATTCAATTGTACCCCTCTTATCGTCAATCGGGTTGCAGGCATCCATACAAAGTCTTGAAACTTTCTCTAGAATTTCAGAATTAAGATTGGATCCAACCATTATATTAGTTGCTTCATTTATAAGTAGAGGAGTAGGTGCAACTGCACCCATAGACACTCTTGCAGAAGTACATAAATTATTTTCTATAGAAATACTTACACCACAACCGACAACTGCAATATCCATTTCAGTTCTTGGGGTCATTCTTAAATATGCATCAGAAGAATTACTTTCTCGTTTTGGAAACTTGAGGCTAACTAACATTTCACCATTTTCTAAAACAGTCTTTCCAGGTCCAGTATGGAAATCTTCGATTGGTACTTCTCTTTTGCCATTAGGCCCAGCAATTAGAGCTTTACAACCAGCAGCAATCAACGCAGGGACACTGTCTCCAGCAGGAGATCCGTTACAAAGATTACCACCCAAAGAAGCTCTTCCTTGTATTTGTTCAGATCCTATAAGTCTAAAGGCTTCAAGAACACCCGGCCAAAGTTTAGAAAATTTTGGGTTTCTATTCAAATTTGCACCAGAAACTGAAGCACCAACAATAAATTCATTTTCTGAAACTTCATCTATTGTATTAAGCTCAACTATTTTTTTTACGTCAATAACTAGGTTTGGTTTTTTAATTCCACTTTTAATTTGGACTAGTAAATCTGTGCCTCCAGCTAAAAATCTAGCAGATCCATTTGCTTTAGAATGAGCATTAACCGCTTCATCAATTGTTTTAGCAGCAAGGTATTGAGTTTCTGACATTTTTTCTCCCAAAATTTTAAAATTGTATAAACTGTAAAAGACTTGTATTAACAAAATAACAACTAATTGCCTTATATTCAATATTTATATTTTAACTTTTCAACAAGATTGTTTTATGAACATCTTTACTAATGCACATTTTCTTTTAACATTAACTTCATTATTTTGGGCATTCAATACAATTGCGGGTAGAGCAGCTGTAGATGAGGTTTCTCCCCTATTAGTAGTAAGTGTAAGATGGTTTTTTGTTTCCATAATATTGACCTTTTTATGCAGAAAAGAATTGATAGCCGCTTGGAAAATTTTAAAAAATAGACTGAAGTGGCTGGTAATTATGGGCTTGTTTGGTTTTACTAGCTTCAACTCTTTTTATTACATTGCTGCACATGATACTATAGCTATTAACTTAGGCCTGGTTCAAGGCACAATGCCAGCATTCATAATTATAATTTCAAGATTTTGGTTAAAAGAACAGATAAACTTACCCCAATTGTTTGGAGTATTAATTACATTTTTTGCAGTTTTGTTAGTTGTAAGTTCAGGTAATCCCTATGCATTATTAAAATTACAACTTAATAAAGGAGACATTGTAATGATATTTGCTTGTACTTTATATGCTGTTTATGCTGTTGGGCTCAGAAAAAAACCAAAAATAGGAGCACTTGCTTTACTTACTTTTTTTTCTTATGTAGCTTTTTTAGGATCTTTACCAGGCTTATTTTACGAAGCTTTTAGTAACACTTTGATTTTACCAGGAATTAAGGGTGTCATAGTACTTAGTATTATTATAATTTTTCCATCATTTTTAGCACAGATATTTTTTATGAAAGGTGTTGAAAAAATTGGTCCAGCTAGATCAGGTCTTTATACTAACTTAGTTCCTGTTTTTGCATCTATTTTAGCTGTTATTCTTCTTGGAGAGTTATTTAAACTTTATCATCTAATTTCTTTGATTTTGATTTTTATAGGAATTTACATGTTTGAAAAAAAAAGAATTCAGCTTAATTAAGTCTTAATATTACAAAATTTTATTATTAATTTTGTCAACTGGTTATAATTTATGTTTTTAGATTTATCATATAGCTCCATGCAAGGTTTGATTTTATTAATAGTTCTTATTTTTTCTGGCCGAGCTTTTAGAGAAAATTGGATAAAAAAAGGAAAAAAAAATTGGATTTTTAAATCTTGGCTATATGGTCTAATATCTTCTGTATCATTTTTAATATTAGTACTTATACCAATGAGTGAATAAAAAAATTAGTTGGTTCTTTTGCAATTAAGCTGATCAACTAGAGGATTGTTAGGATCTATATCTTTATTACATATTGAACATTTGTCTGAACCAGAGATTGCATTAAGGCCACCACAACTACCTTTAATGTTTTTTCCCATTAACATAACCCCAAGTGACATTAGAACTATGATTATAGAAAGAAAAATAAATGTAATAAAAAAAATCTCCATAATGCTCCTTACATGATTGTTAGATAAAACACAATTTTTTCTTATTTAAAAAATTTAAATTCGCTACTTTTAATTTTCAACAATTTGTCTTCTACTTGATCAATAAACATAACAGCAATTTTTTCTTTTTCTGCTACTTTTAATCCAACTTTACTTCCCATCGCAATTAATGCGGTTGCCCATCCATCAGCGCTCATTGCATTTTTATCAACTACTGTAACTGATTTTGTTGAGTGAGTAATAGGCATTCCATTTTTAGGGTTAATAATATGTGAATATTTTGTTCCATCTTTTGAAAAGTAATTTTTGTATTCTCCTGAAGTAGCCACTCCTTTATTTGAAACATTAACAATCTCTTTGATGAGCTTTTCATTTAATTTTGGGTTTTCTATTCCAACTACCCAATCTTTATTATTTTTATTATGGCCTTTAGCAAATATATCACCCCCGATATCAATTATATAATTATTAATATTTAGATAATCTAATTTTTTTCCAATAAGATCTATTCCATACCCTTTTCCAATAGCTGACAAATTTAATCTAACATTTTTATTTTTTTTAATTAATTGATTATTTGAATTGATTTCTAAAAGTAAATTTTGATTAACTAAAGTTAAAGTATCTCTTATCTTATTTTTGCTTGGAACTCTGTCAATAATCTTGCCTTTTGAATATCCAAACCCCCATAATTCTATCAATGGATCAAGGGTTATATCGAAATAACCATTACTTTTGGTATTAATAGAGTTAGCTTCACTTACAACATCAAAAAGTTCATTAGAGATCTGTATTGGCTTTATTGTCTTGTTATTATTTAACTTACTAATTTCTGATGATTTATCCCAATTAGATAAAATTTTATTTGCTTTAAGTAATGTGTTTTTTATCTCAATTTCTATTTCTTTTTTAGAAAGGTTTTTAGGAACATCAACTAAACTAAGGAGATAATACGTGCCCATTGTATTACCTTTAAGTTCGATATTATATTTTTTATCTTCAGAGCAAGATAAAATTAAAGTGCTGATTATCAGGAAAATAATAAGTTTTGTATATTTCATTTATAATTACTTTTCTTTAAATTTATATTATAGCCATTATTGCATTGTCTTATTTGGTTAATTAGTTCATTTATAATCTCTTTCTAAGTTAAATAAATGATAATATTTAAGTCATAATTTTATATGTATATTTAATTTAGAATGAATATAAAAAAAAACATACATATACGGTTGTTTTTTTCTAAATTTATTATATATAAACTTTATCAGTTAACATATTATTTAACTATTCTTGATCGTAATTTGGTAGGTAAAAATTTTTTTAATGAAAAAATTTAATTTAAAAAAAGGTTTAGATATCCCCGTATTAGGAATTCCAAGACAAGTAATAGATGAAACAAAAAATCCACGTTCCGTTGCTATTGTTGGCCCTGAATATAATGGTCTAAAGCCAAAAATGCTTATAAATGTTGGAGATCAAGTAAAACGAGGCACTCCTCTTTTTTGTCACAAAGATCAGCAAGATATCCTTTATGTCTCTCCTTGCAAGGGTAGAGTTCAAGATATTAACAGAGGTGATAAAAGAGCTTTACTTAGCGTTGTGATCGATGTTGAAGATATTGCCGACAAGGGAATTGAAATTACAAAATTACATTCTAAAGAAAAATCTAAAAGTGAATATGTAAAAAAAATGTCTATTTGACAGTGGTTTATGGACTTCATTCCTAACCAGACCTTATTCAAAAGTACCGGCAAGCGATGCAAAGCCTTCTTCAATTTTTGTTACGGCTATGGATACAGAACCATTATGCCCAGATGCAGAATTAATAATTCATAATGATTTAAAAGCTTTTGAAGAAGGTGTTAAAAACATTTCTTTGCTAACTGATGGTAAAGTATTTATTTGTAAAAAGGAAAATAGTGACATTCAATTTAACGAGTTTGAAACATACGAATTTGCTGGCCCGCATCCTGCTGGTTTGACTGGAACTCACATGCACTTTCTTGATCCTCCTAACTCTGACAAGACTGTATGGTCAATTGGATATCAAGACGTAATTACTATTGGAAAGTTATTTTTAACTGGTTTCATTGATATTACTCGTGTAATTTCGATTGCTGGTCCGCTTGCTAACAATCCAAGATTAATTAAAACAGTTTTGGGTGCATCATTGGATGACATCCTTGAAGGCGAATATCCAAAAACTGATGATTGTAGAGTAATTTCAGGTTCTATTTTATCTGGATTCCATGCTGTTGACGATTTAGCTTTTTTAGGTAAATATTCTCGTCAAATTACAATTATAAAAGAAGATAAAGAAAAACATTTTTTTGGTTGGATCAAACCACAACCTAGTAAATTTTCAGTAATGCCTGTTTTACTATCAGCATTTAGCTTTTTTAAGTTATTTGCTTTAACATCAAATCTAAACGGTGGCAGAAGGGCCATGGTGCCTACAGGTGTTTTTGAAACTTTGATGCCTCAAGATATTTTGCCAACACAATTATTGAGATCATTGTTGGTCATGGATACTGACGTTGCTCAGTCTCTTGGTGCATTAGAACTAGACGAAGAAGATGTGGCTTTGTGTACATTTGCGTGTCCTGCCAAATATGAGTATGGAGTTGCTCTAAGAGATAGTCTTCAAAAAATTGAGAAAGAAGGATAATTGATGTCAATACGTAGTTATTTTAATTCTATCGAACCTCATTTTGAAAGAGGCGGAAAATATGAAAAATATTATCCAATCTTTGAAATGATTGAGACAATATTTTTTACAAGTAATACTGTTACTAAAGTAGCTCCACATGCTAGGAGTTTTGTCGACATGAAACGAGTAATGACTTATGTAGTTATTTCGACTATCCCTTGCGTATTGTGGGCTTTATATAATACGGGTTTTCAGACTAATAGCGCTTTAGCCTCCCTCGGTTCAATTGGTGAAACAGGTTGGAGAATTTCTCTTTTACAAATGACTGGACTTGGTCTTGATCCACAAAGTCTTCTATCAAATATAACCCATGGATTATTATATTTTCTTCCTATCTATCTAACAACTTTAATAGCTGGTGGTATATGCGAAGTTACGTTTGCTACTATAAGAGGACATGAAGTTAATGAGGGCTTTTTAGTTTCTTCCATGCTTTTTGCACTAACTTTGCCTGCCTCTACTCCTTTATGGCAAGTTGCTTTAGGAATAGCTTTTGGTGTTGTTGTTGGAAAAGAAGTATTTGGAGGAACTGGGAAAAATTTTCTCAATCCCGCTCTTACAGGTCGTGCTTTTTTATATTTTGCATATCCAGCTTATATGTCTGGTGATTCAATTTGGACACCAGTTGATGGTTATTCAGCTGCAACATCCTTGGGTATTTCTGCTTCAGAAGGATATGAGAGTCTTAGTAATTATGGCATAACTTGGATGGATGCATTTTTAGGCAACATTCAGGGATCTTTGGGAGAAACTTCAACTTTAGCAATTGGAATGGGCCTAATTTTTCTTTTAATGACCAAAATAGCTAATTATAGAATGATAGTTGGTTGTTTATTAGGAATGATAATTTTTTCTTCATTTTTAAATTGGGTTGGTTCTGACACAAATCCCATGTTTAGTATGCCTTGGTACTGGCATTTAGTTATTGGAAGTTACGCTTTTGGACTAGTATTTATGGTAACTGAGCCAGTCTCAGCTAGTCATACTAATATGGGTCGTTATATTTATGGAGCTTTAATTGGCTTTATGGTTGTAATGATAAGAGTTTTAAATCCAGCGTTTCCAGAGGGTATGATGCTAGCAATTTTATTTGGAAATATATTTGCTCCTTTGATTGATCATTTTGTAGTAATGGCTAATATAAAACGAAGGGCTAAATATAGTGTCTAATTCGAATAACATATTTACAAAATTTAAAAACATGCCAGTTGACGGTATTGTTAAAACAGTAATAGTTGCAACCGCTCTATGCTTTGTTTGTTCTATGGTTGTATCATTTGCCGCTGTAAATCTTAAGTCTATACAAGAAGTTAATAAAGCAATAGATAAGCAAAAAAATATTTTACAAGTTGCAGGTGTTTATCATGAAGGTATTGATGTAAATAAAACATTTTCTTCATTTCAACCATTAGTAGTTGACCTTAATACTGGTAAATTTACTGATAAATTTGACCCATCCATTTTTGATGATAAAAAAGCTTCTCAAGATCCATTACTTAGTATTTCTCTAAAAAATGATCCTGCATCTATAGGAAGAAGGACTAATTATGCTACTATTTATCTTCTAAAAAAAGATGATGGATCTCTAGATAAAGTTATTCTTCCTATCCATGGATATGGTTTGTGGTCCACATTATATGGGTTTATAGCATTAGAAAATAATCTTAATGACATTTTTGGTCTTCAATTTTATCAACATGCTGAAACACCTGGTTTGGGGGCTGAAGTTGATAATCCAAAATGGAAAGCTCAATGGAAGGGCAAAAAATTAAATAATAAAAATGGTGAATTAATGATTCAAGTTGCCAAGACTAAAAAATATAAAGAACATCATATTGACGCATTAGCAGGTGCTACACTTACTTCAAATGGTGTAGATAATCTGGTAAAGTTTTGGATGGGTGAAGATGGTTTTAAGAAATTTCTTAGCAATTTTAAAAATGGAGCGGCTTGATGTCTCAGACTAGAAAACAATTACTAGTCGATCCTCTAGTTGATAATAATCCAATAACGCTTCAGGTTTTGGGTATTTGCTCTGCTTTAGCAGTAACTTCTTCTCTAAATGTTGCTTTTGTTATGTCCCTAGCTGTTATTGCTGTTACTGGATTTTCTTCATTGTTTATTTCATTTCTTAGAAATTATATACCAAATTCTATTAGAATTATAGTCCAGATGGTTATAATAGCCTCTCTTGTTATTCTTGTTGACCAAATAATAAAAGCTTATGCTTATGAGATATCAAAAACTTTATCTGTTTTTGTAGGTTTAATAATAACAAACTGTATTGTTATGGGAAGAGCAGAAGCTTTTGCTATGAAAAACACTCCTTTTAATTCATTTGTTGATGGTGTTGGAAATGGATTAGGTTATAGCTTACTATTAATGTGCGTAGGGGTAGTTAGAGAACTTTTTGGATCAGGTACTTTATTTGGTATTACTATTTTAGATCCAGTGAATAATGGTGGATGGTATGTTCCAAATGGTCTATTATTATTGCCTCCATCCGCTTTTTTTATAATAGGTTTTTTAATTTGGGGTGTGCGGTCATGGAAAAAATCGCAAGTTGAAGCTCGTGAGTATAAGATACAATCACTAGAGGTCCATTAATGGAAGCTTTGATTTCATTAGCTGTAAAAGCGATATTTGTTGAAAACCTAGCACTATCTTTTTTTCTTGGTATGTGTACATTTATTGCTGTATCAAAAAAAAATTTCTACGGCTATAGGTTTAGGAATTTCAGTAATGATAGTTCAATCCATAACTGTTCCAGCTATAAAAAAAATTTCTACGGCTATAGGTTTAGGAATTTCAGTAATGATAGTTCAATCCATAACTGTTCCAGCTAATAATATAATATTATCTTATTTACTTAAGCCTGGAGCTCTTGCTTGGGCTGGATTTCCTAATGTTGATTTGACATTTTTAGGATTGATATCTTACATTGGTGTTATAGCAGCTTTAGTTCAAATTTTAGAGATGATTTTAGACAAATATTTTCCGCCATTATACAATGCATTAGGTATTTTCTTACCATTAATAACAGTTAATTGTGCAATATTAGGTGGCTCATTATTTATGGTTGAAAGAGATTATAATTTTTCAGAGGCAACAACTTATGGAATTGCTTCTGGTTTTGGATGGGCCTTAGCTATCGCTACAATGGCTGGTGTAAGGGAAAAATTAAAATATAGTGATATTCCTGATGGTCTACAAGGCTTAGGTATCACATTTATCACTGCTGGATTAATGGCTATGGCTTTTATGTGTTTTTCTGGTGTTAAACTTTAAGGATTAAAATAAATGGACACTTTTATTCTCGGTATAACTCTTTTTACAATGATAGTATTGACTTTAGTTTCAATAATTGTACTAGCCCGAAGTAAATTAGTTTCTTCTGGTGATGTTAGCATCACTATTAATGGTGAAAAAACTGTGACAGTTCCAGCGGGGGGTAAATTATTACAAACTTTAGCCGCTGAAAAACTTTTCGTACCTTCAGCCTGTGGTGGTGGTGGAACATGTGCTCAATGTAGGGTTAAAGTTCACGCAGGTGGTGGATCAATACTCCCAACTGAACTTGGCCATATAAACAAACGAGAAGCATCTTGTGGTGACAGACTATCTTGCCAAGTTGCGGTTAAACAAGATATGCAAATCGAAGTTCCGGAAGAAGTTTTTGGTGTAAGAAAATGGAGATGTAAGGTTAGAAGCAACGATAACGTTGCAACTTTTATCAAGGAATTAATATTAGAGTTACCAGAAGGTGAAGATGTAAACTTTCGTGCTGGTGGTTATATACAAATAGAGGCCCCAAAATATTCATTGTCTTACAAGGACTTTGAAGTGGACAAACAATATCATGAAGATTGGGACAGGTTTAAAATTTGGGATTTCAATGCTGAAAGTAATGAACCAATTGAAAGAGCTTATTCTATGGCTAATTGTCCTGCTGAAAAAGGTATAGTTATGCTTAATGTTAGAATAGCATCTCCTCCACCTGGATCTTCGGGTATTCCAGCAGGTAAAATGTCCTCTTACATCTTTAATTTAAAGGCAGGTGACGAAGTAGTGATATCTGGTCCTTTTGGTGAGTTTTATGCTAGAGAAACTGATAAAGAAATGGTTTTTATTGGAGGTGGAGCTGGTATGGCTCCGATGCGTAGTCACCTTTTTGATCAGTTTAATAGAATTAAGACAAATCGCAAAGTTACCTTTTGGTATGGTGCCAGGTCAAAGAAAGAAATGTTTTACGTAGAAGATTTTGATAAATTAGATAAAGAAAATTCTAATTTTAGTTGGCATGTCGCCCTATCAGACGCAATGCCTGAAGATAAGTGGAAAGGGCATACTGGTTTTATACATAATGTTTTATTTGAACAATATCTAAAAGACCATCCAGCGCCAGAGGACTGTGAGTATTATATGTGTGGTCCTCCAATCATGAATCAATGCGTAACTAATATGCTTCTTGACCTAGGTGTTGATAAGGAAGATATTATGCTTGACGATT
The DNA here is from genome assembly GCA_000421325.1 of alpha proteobacterium SCGC AAA536-K22. Lineage (GTDB taxonomy): Bacteria > Pseudomonadota > Alphaproteobacteria > Puniceispirillales > Marisalimonadaceae > Marisalimonas. The sequence goes on along the minus strand of ATWQ01000002.1, from coordinate 112,808 downwards.
TTGGTGGATAACTATTTAATTAATTCCATTATACATTTGAAATAATTAGGATTTTTTATTTAAATATTTTGATATTAAAATGTTAGAATTAATATATGGAAATATTAATATTTATTTTCCCTTTACTGAGCTTTTTAATTTTTCAGTTCTCGGATAAAATTAAAAATGTAAAATTGTTATATATTTTGCATACTGCTTTAATGAGTTCATCATTTGTACTAAGTACATATTTATTTCTAAAGTTACTAGACTTTGAAAATGATCTACCTCTATATTATTATCCAATTTTAAAATTAGAAAAACTTTTAATAGATTGGTCTTTAAGATTAGATTTATTTGTTTCCGGATTACTAATTATTATAACTTTAGTCGCCACCATATTCATAATTTACTCAATAAATTTTTATAAAGATAATAAAGTTGATTTAAAAATAATTAAATATTCATCTCTATCAATATTTGGTTCTTTAACTTTAGTATCGTCTAATAATTTAATTCAATTATTTTTAGGTTGGCAAATAATAATGGTATCATGTTATTTTTTAACTAACCTTTTTCAAAAAAAAGAAGATTTAAAAGGTAACGACAATGTTTTTCTTTATAATAGAGTATCAGACTTAGGCATTTTTTTATGTTTGTTTTTCCTCTACTCGTATACAAATTCGATTGATTTTGACGTTATTTTTGAAAGTAGTTATCTTGGACAAAATAATAAATTAATGTTGCTTGATCTAGAACTTACAGTTTTTGAATTAATTTTATGTGTTTTATTTTTATCTTTCTTATTTAGGTGCAGACAGTTTTTTATAGGAAGTTCAAGTTATCACTTTTTAAAAATTAATTCCTCTATATCGGCTTTAATATATTCAGGAATATTTTTACCTTCTGGGATTTATTTGATCTTGAGATTTTTACCACTGACTGAGACATATTCAAATTTTTTAAATGTAATTACTTTGCTTGGATTTATTTTTATAATAATTTTTACTATTTTGATATTTAAGTCTAAAAATTTAAAAAGTTTAACCGTATACGTTGCTTCTTCTCAATTTAGCATAATAGTTTTTATGATTGGTTTAAAAGTATATAATGGGGCATTTTTTTATTTATTGACTTCTACATTATCGGTAACAATGCTTTTTTTAAGTTATGGTATTATAATAACAAAACTTAATGGTGAACATCAAATAGATAAAATGGGATTACTATTAATTAAAACTCCTTTTACGTTTTTATTAACTTTAACTGCTTCATTATCATTAATAGGCGTTCCTTTTTTCTCCAGTTTTTACTCTAAAAAATTAATTATTTCTTCACTCCAAACATTGAATGAAACGTTTATGTTTTTTTCTATAATTATCTGTCTTTTTTATTTTTTTTTATTTTCTTATACTTTATTTAAGAACATATTAATTGTGTTTTGGTGTCAAAATAATTGTAATATACATTTGTATAATAAAATTAACGAAAATATGTTTCTAACAAAAATAATTCTTCTTTTGCTAGCAACATGTTTAATTTTTTCTGGCTGGTTCTTAAACAATCTATTCTCTGGTCCAATCCCTGAGTATTTTTGGAATTTAGTATTAAATTTTAACTCAGATTTTGCTTTAAGTCATGAAAATCAAACACATGACTGGTTTATAGATCAAACAAATTTAATTTGTTTATTTGGGATATCGTTATCTATATTTAATTATGTTCTAATTCCAAAATTTGGAAATAATATAAGAATAAAGCATAATAAATTTTTTAAATATTATTCATCTTATCTTTCTTCTAGCAATTAAAGATTGATTATTAAAAAAAAGGAATTTTTTTGATTAATATAAGTTTAAATATTTTAAAAACTTGTTCTAGTACAAATGATGTAGCTAGAAAAGAAGCTATAAATGGATCACTTGAAGGAACTTCATATTTATCTTATGTACAAACTAATGGAAGAGGCAGGAATAAGAATAAATGGGAATCTTTAGAAGGCAATCTATTTTTATCATCTATCTTTAGACCCAAAAAGGATAAGAAAGTTTGGCATCAATTATCGTTATTAATAGGATATTCAATATTAGAAACTTTAGTTGATTTTGGTGTAAATCGTAATAATATTGAATTAAAATGGCCAAATGATGTATTAGTTAACAATAAAAAAATTTCTGGAGTTTTGTTAGAGGCTTTTGATAATTTTATCATTTTTGGTATAGGTTTAAATATTTTGAAAACTCCGAAAAACGTAACTAAATGGAAAACAACTAAACTGAGTGACCATATTTTAAATAAAATGTCTCTGGAACATATTTCTTATAAAATATTAAATAAAATTTTTCATAATTATTCTACTTGGCAAGATAAAGATTTTTTTTATTTTAAAGAGAAAATAAATTCTAATATTAGAAATAAAGAAAAGGTTATCAACTTGACACTTAATTCGTCTAACATTCAAATAAAAGGTATCTTCTTAGGGTTAGGTGAAAGAGGTAGCTTGCAAGTTAAAGTTGGATCTAGTATTTGTGATTATTATTCTGTAGAATCTGTCACCTTTCCATTTGATAATTTGTCATGATATTAGCTATTGATTGTGGAAATACAAATACAGTATTTGCCCTATATTCTTATAACAAAAATATACACCAAAAAGGTTGTTGGCGAATTAATAATAATTCTAAAAGAACTGCAGATATATACTATCCTTGGCTTTTACAAATGTTAAATTTATCTAAGTTTGAATTAAAAGATATTACTGGAGTATGCATTGCATCAGTAGTTCCTGAAACTCTTTTAAATATAAAATCTTTAATAAAAAAATATTTTAAGGTTAAGTCATTTGTTGTTGGAGAAAATGACTTTGATATTGGAATTAAAATTAACATTGATAACCCAAACGAAGCAGGTGCTGACCGCTTGGTTAATTCATTTGCAACTAAGAAGTTAGAGTTATCTCCGGCAATAGTAATCGATTTAGGAACAGCCACGACTTTTGATTTAGTTGGTAAAGATGGAAGTTATAATGGAGGAATTATCGCTCCAGGTGTAAATTTATCACTGGAAGCCCTATATCTAGCTGCAGCAAGACTCCCGAGGATTTCTTTAAAACCATTGACTGACATTGATAAAATTATTGGTAAAAATACTATAAATGCTATGGAATCTGGAATATTTTGGGGTTATGTCTCTATGATTGAAGGTTTGATAAATAAAATTAAATCTATAGATGAATTTTCTGATTATAAAATTATAGCCACTGGCGGATTAAGTCATTTATTTAAAGACTCTCTAAGGTCAATAGATCTGATAATTGATGACTTAACTCTAATTGGATTAGTTGAATTATATTTAAAAAACAAATCAATTTAAGTAACTAGAAAGTAATTAAATGCATTGGAAGAAATCTGATTTATTATTTTTACCTGTTGGGGGATCTGAAGAAATAGGTATGAATGCAAATTTGTATCATTATGAAGATAAATGGATTTTAATAGATTTAGGTATTTCATTTCCTGACGAAACAGATTTAGGTATAGATGTATTATTACCAGACTTTAAATTTATCAAATCTTTAGGTGACAAGTTTTTAGGAATATTCTTAACTCATGGTCATGAAGATCATATTGGAGCAATACCTTATTTTGCAGATGATATTAATTGTCCAATATGGGGTACATCATTTACAATGGCTTTATTAAAAAGAAAATTAAAAGAAAATAATAAAGAAAAAAAATTAGAATTAAACACACTTACTATTGATAAACAACTAATAATTGGCCCTTTTCAAATCAAGGCTATTCAAACTTCACACTCAATTCCAGACCCAGTTTCAATTTTAATTTCCACAAAACAGGGAGACATTTTTCATACAGGTGATTGGAAATTAGAAAACTCAATTAATCTAAATGAAAAAACTAATATAGATAATTTTCGTTCTATAGGAGAAAATGGGATATTAGCAATGGTATGTGATTCAACTAACGCGTTGGTTGATGGAAAAACTCCCTCTGAAAACTTTGCATATGACGGTTTATTAGATACAATTAAGAATTGTAATGATACAGTTCTTGTAACTTGTTTTTCATCAAACATAAGTCGAATAAAGTCACTTTTAGACATAGCATTAAAAACTGATAGATCTGTTTTAGTGGTAGGTAGAGCTCTTTTAAGAGCTATTGATGCAGCAAAAGAGGTTGGCTATTTAAAAAATATTCCAGAATTATTATCTTTAAAAGACTTTAACCTTATTCCTAGGTCTAATGTTTTAATAATCTCTACAGGTTCACAAGGTGAACCAAACTCAGCACTTTCTAGAATTTCTAAAGATAATGATAAATTTATAAAACTTATAAAAGGTGACACTATAATCTTTTCCAGTAGAAAAATACCAGGAAATGAAAATGCAATTTTAAAAGTTCAGAATAGGTTTTTAGAAAGAGGCATAAATATAGTTACGGATGATGATAAAAATGTTCATGTATCAGGACATCCCTCTAGAGACGAATTAATAGAGATGTACTCATTTATCAAGCCAAAGATTTCTATTCCAGTTCATGGTACCAGAGAACATATCGAGGCGCATTCAGATTTGGCGAATAATTGTCAAGTACCCCTTGTTATAAAACCCAAAAATGGCGAAGTAATAAAATTAAATGGGAATGCACCAAATATTGTTTCTAGATTTGATTTTGTTACACACGTATATGATGCAGGCGAAATAATACCAATTAATAATGAGAGGTTTATTACTAGAAGACACTCTTTATGGAATGGATTTGTTACTATTTCTATTGTAATTGATAAAGATGGGTATCTTGTAATTACCCCTCAAATTTCTCAAATTGGGGTGTCTGATAATAGTATTGTAGATAATGTTTTAATTGATATATCTTTAAAAATAGAGGATTTTATTGAAAATCTTTCTTGCGATCCAGAAATTTTAGATGAAGAGCTAATTAGTCAAATTTCAAAGTTAGTTAGGCGTGAGTTTAAGTCAACTTTTTCCAAAAGGCCAATAGTCAAAGTCCACATTAATAGAGTATAGTGTTTTAAATGAGTATCGTATCTTTCATTCTAGTTCATCTAATGATGTGGCTAATTGTTTTTTTTATGTCACTTCCTTTTGGGGTAAAAGTTGTTGAAAATCCTGAGGAGGGAAATGCAAACTCAGCTCCTATAAAAACCAACATAAAACTTAAATTTATTTTATCTTTTTTAATTTCTTTTTTGCCATCAACATGCATTTTTTGGATTGTAGAGTATGGTTTATTAGAAAATTTTATAAAAAATATTTAGTTGCGAATTATAATTTCTTTTTATTTATTTTCAAATTGAAGTTTGCGTTTATCTAAGGTAAATCTTTATTTGGAAATCATTGGTGTTATTTTATGTTAAAAACAATTTTTTTGGCTTCTGATCATGGTGGCTATAAACTGAAAGAATTAGTTAAAGTTTTTTTAATTAAAAACAATTATACTATAGAAGACTTAGGATGTTTTTCTCTTGATGCAGTTGATTATCCTGATTATGCAAAAATTTTATCAGATAAATTAAAAACGTATTCTAATTCACAAGGAATATCATTTTGTGGTACTGGTATAGGTATATCTATGGCAGCAAATAGATTTACTCATATAAGAGCAGCGTTATGTACTAGTATTGAAATGGCGTCCAAAAGTAGAAAACATAATAATGCTAACGTACTTGCATTAGGTGGTCGGGTACTGGAAGACAACTTGGCTATTGATATTGTAAATGAATTTTTAAATACAGATTTTGAGGCAGGAAGACATAGTATAAGAGTAGATAAAATTTAATTAATTGAGATTAAGGAATGATAAATGTTTTATAAAGACGGTTTTTTTCATGATAACATAAGTAGCTATGATCCAGCTTTATCAAAATTTATTGATCAAGAACTTAACAGGCAACAAAATCAAATTGAATTGATAGCCTCTGAAAATATTGTTTCCAAATCAGTCTTACAAGCTCAAGGATCTGTTCTAACGAACAAATATGCAGAAGGTTTACCTGGTAAAAGATATTATGGTGGATGTGATTTTGTAGACCAAGTCGAAAAACTTGCAATTGATAGGGCAAAGAAACTTTTTAATGCTAAATTTGTAAATGTTCAACCCCATTCCGGAGCCCAAGCTAATCAAGCTGTTTTTCTTAGTATATTAAAACCAGGTGATACTATACTTGGCATGAGCCTAGATGCTGGTGGACATCTTACACATGGTGCAAAACCAAATATTTCGGGCAAGTGGTTTAACGCAATTCAATATGGAGTTCGAAAAGAAGACGCCCTTATAGATTTTGAAGAGATTGAAAAACTATCAATTGAACATAATCCAAAATTAATTATAGCAGGTGGTTCGGCATATTCTAGAATCATTGATTTTAAAAAATTTAGAGAAATTGCTAATAAAATTAATGCATTTTTATTAGTGGATATGGCTCATTTTTCTGGTTTAGTGGCTGGAGGAGTCCATCCTAACCCCATTGATTTTGCAGATATAGTTACAACAACAACGCACAAAACCCTTAGATCTGGAAGAGGAGGTATGATTTTAACTAATAATGAAGACCTTTTTAAAAAAATTAATTCTGCAGTCTTTCCTGGTCTTCAAGGAGGTCCTTTGATGCATGTGATAGCGGGTAAAGCTGCAGGTTTTGGAGAAGCTCTCTCAGATGAGTTTAAAATTTATGCTAAAAATATCATTCTGAATGCTCAGTGCCTTTCTAGTACTTTAATAGAAAGGGGATATGATATAGTTTCAGGGGGAACAGATAACCATATAGTCTTACTAAGTTTGAAAGATAAAAATATAACCGGATCTAATGCAGAGATAGCCTTGGAAAAAGCCGGTTTAACTTGTAATAAAAATGGTATTCCGTTTGATCCCTTACCACCAACCATTACATCTGGGATTAGATTTGGTTCTGCTGCCGCAACAACTAGAGGTTTCAAAATAAATGAGTTTAAATTAATAGGAAATTATATTGCAGATGTTTTAGATGGATTTAAGGAGAATAGCGCAAGTGAAGAGCAACAAAAAATAACACATGATAAAGTAAAAGATTTATGTAAAAAATTTCCAATCTACTAATTCAAGGAGAATATTATGAGATGTCCTTTTTGTGGAAAAGAAGATACGCAAGTAAAAGATTCTCGTGCAAGTGAAGATGGAGCTACAATTAGAAGAAGAAGGTCTTGCACTAGTTGTGGTTCAAGGTTTACAACTTTTGAAAGAATTCAATTAAGAGATTTAATTGTAGTAAAAAGAAATGGTAAAAAATTTGCTTTTGATAGGGATAAATTATTAAAATCAATGCTAATGGCTCTTAGAAAACGTCAAACAAATGATGATGCCATTGAACGAGCAGTTAATGGAATTGTTAGGCAATTAGAGTCTAGTGGCGATAATGAAATACAATCTAAGTTTATAGGCGAATTAGTAATGAATGCCTTAGCAGAAATTGATAATGTAGCTTATATCAGATATGCTTCGGTTTATAGAAATTTTAGAGAAGCAAGTGATTTTGGCAAATTTGTCGAAACAGAGATTAAAGATTAATTTATTAAGCTTATTAAATGTCATTTAACAATAATAAATGGATGAATTATGCAATTTTACTTGCAACAAGATCCAAAGGAATAACTGGCAAAAATCCACCTGTAGGTTGTGTTATAGTCAAAAATGGTATTTTATTATCTACTGGTAGAACTTCAAATTCTGGAAGACCTCACGCTGAAGAGAATGCCATCAATAATGTAGAGGAAAAGCAATGTTTATCTGGATCAACTATGTATGTGACCTTAGAACCATGTGCTCATAAAAATTCAACTGGGATGTCATGTGCGGAATTAATATCTAATTCAGGTATTTCTGAAGTTTTTGTTAGTTGCATTGATCCTGATCCAAGAACTTTGCATAAAGGAATTGAAATTCTAAAAAAGAATAATATTAGAGTTTATGAAAATTATATGAATGAAGAATGTATAGATCTTTATGATGGTTTTTTTTCAAGAATATTTAATAATAAACCTTTTGTTACCTTAAAAATTGCTTGTTCTTTAGATGGAAAAATTGCTCTTAATAATTATCAATCTAAATGGATTACAAATGATCTAAGTAGGAGTTATGTACATTTGATTAGATCACAAAATGATGCAATTATGACAACAAGTTCGACTATTCTTGCTGATGATCCAGAAATGAACTGTAGATTAAATGGTTTAGAAAACAGAAGTCCTAAAAAGGTAATTTTAGATAGATTTTTTAAAGTTACTTCTGAATATAAAATATATAATTCGTCACCTTATAACGATATTTTTGTTTATTCTTTATTAGATATGGTAAATCATTTAAGTCACAATATAAAAATTAAAAAAATAAAAATTGAAAAAAATCTTTGTAATGAAAGTTTTTTTAATTTTATTTTTCAGGATCTAGCTAAAAGAGGTATAAACAATCTATTAATTGAAGCTGGTTCAAAAATAAATACTATATTATTATCTCTTGGTTTGATTGATAAACTTCTTATATTTCGTTCAGGTAAAACCATTGGAAATGATGGAATTCCATTGATTGATAATTTAAATATTAATTCTATGAATAATGTTCATAATTATAAATTATCTTATTTAAGAACCTTTGATGATGATGTGTTAGAAATAAGAAAATTAAATAAATGAGGATTTAAAATGTTTACGGGTATTGTTAGTCATATTGGGAAAGTTGAGAACATTAGCCATCCTAATGATTGGGAATTATCAATTTCTGTTCAAAAGTTATCACAATTAGAGTCTCCTTTTGATTTTGATAAACTAATAATTGGTGCTTCAATAGCTTGCTCAGGCATATGTTTAACATTAAAAAAAAAATCTAATAATATATTGTTTTTTGACGTAAGCGATGAAACTGCTGCTAAGACAAATTTTCTTAATTGGAAAATTGGAACAATTGTTAATCTAGAAAAATCTCTAAAAGTTGGAGATGAATTAGGTGGGCATTTTGTTTATGGTCATGTGGATACCACTAGTATAATTAAATCTATCGAAAAAATTAATGGATCTTATAAAATATCATTTTATGTACAAGATAAATTCATGAAATATTTTTCACCAAAAGGATCTGTTTCTATTGATGGTGTTTCTTTAACAGTTAATGAAGTGTTTTCTGATACATTTTCTGTGAACATAATTCCTCATACGTGGGCTTATACAAGTTTTTTAAACTTTAAGATTGGCACAGTGGTTAATATTGAAATTGATATTTTAGCTAGATATTTAGAAAGACTTAATGCTAAAAAGTAACTATGTAAATACATAAATATCTTAATTTGTTTTCTTGGAGTTGAAATGGGTTTATCTAAAATTGAAGAAGTTATAAAAGATGCTTCAGAGGGTAAGATTTTTATACTTGTAGATGATGAAGATAGAGAAAATGAAGGAGATTTATGTGTTTTAGGTGATTATGCAACACCTGAAGCTATAAATTTTATGGCAAAATACGGTAGAGGACTAATTTGTTTATCTTTAACTCGTTCTCAGTCTGAAAAATTAGGCTTATCTCTAATGGAGCGAAGAAATGAAGGTAGGTTTGAAACAGCTTTCACAGTATCTATAGAAGCAAGTGACGGTGTTACTACTGGAATTTCAGCTGGTGATAGATCTTTAACAATTAAAACGGCAATTAATTTAAATGCCTCAAAAAATGAAATTACAACCCCTGGCCACGTTTTTCCTCTTATTGCAAAAGATGGTGGAACGTTAATAAGAGCAGGTCATACAGAAGCTGTAGTGGATATAGCCAAACTAGCTCACTCAAATCCTTCAGGTGTTATTTGTGAAATAATGAAAGATAATGGAGAGATGGCAAGATTGCCAGATCTTCTAAAATTTTCACAAAAACATAAAATTAAAATTGCTTCTATTTCAGATTTAATTTCCTATAGACGTAAAAATGAATTTTACATTAGAAGAGTTTCAGAATCTATATTAGAAAGTAAATTTGGAGGTGTTTGGAGAGTAATAATATTCAAAAATATAATAGATAATTCTGAGCATATCGCTTTGGTTAAGGGAACAATCAATAAAAAAGATACTATTTTAGTTAGAGTACATGCATTAGATTTATTGTCGGATGTTCTTGGAGATCAATCAAGTTATAGGACTGGGTCTGAGTTGTCTATTGCAATGGAAACTATTTCAAACAACAAAAATGGAATAATTATACTTATAAGAGATTTATCATCTGAGTCCTTATCTAAGAAATTTTTTAGAAATACGAATAATCAGACTAAAAATTTAAAAAACATTAGAGATTATGGTGTTGGAGCTCAAATTTTATTAGATTTAGGTGTTAAAAACATGATGATTTTATCTAATACAAAGGCTACTGCGATTGGTTTGGATGGGTTTGGTTTAAGTATCAAAAGTTGGAAAAAATTAGGTTAATTATATGTTAACAAATAAAAAGGTTCTTTTGGTCTGTTCGCCATATTATAAGAATATAACTCAAAATTTGATAAAAGGGGCTATAAAGGTGCTTAAATCAAATTCTGTTGAATATAAAATCATTAATGTTCCTGGTGCATTAGAAATTGCTCCTTCCATTAAAATCTATTCTGAAAAATCTTCAAAAGAAATTTTATTTGATGGTTATGTTGCCTTAGGTTGTATTATCAGAGGTGAAACATATCATTTTGAAATTGTTTCTAATGAGTCAGCTAGAGCTTTAAGTGATTTGTCAATTACTTACTCGTTACCAATAGGAAATGGAATTTTAACTGTTGAGAATAAAGAGCAAGCAATTGAAAGATCAGATCCTTTAAGATTGAACAAAGGAGCTGGTGCAGCTTTGGCATGTTTGTCTTTAATTAACCATAAAAATAATATTTCTTATGAATAAGACGCAACTTAATATTAAAGATAATGTCAGGCATAATTCAATTATAAAAAAAACTGCGTCTAGAATATGTTCAACTCAAGTTCTTTATGGTGCGTCCTTTGTACAAAAAGATATTGATTATTTAATCAAATCTTATATTGATAATTATTTGCCATCTATTTTGATTGAACTAGGTATAAAGCAAATTGATACAGACTTATTTAATTCAATTACTAAAGGTGTATACAAAAATATATTAAGTATTGATAATATAATTTGTAAACATTTGTCAAAAAACTGGGGTTTTAATAGATTAAGTGAAACTGAGAAATCTGTTCTTAGATTAGCTACTTATGAGTTGTGTTTTGATAAAAGATTTAAAAAAATCACCATTATTAATGAATATATTAGTATTATTCAATCTTTTGGTGGTAATCCAAATTTTGCCAATGGCATATTAGAAAATATATCTAAATAAAGTTATAATTATATTCCAAATGAATGAATTTGATTACATAGAAAAATACTTAAAACCCCTCACAAGTAATATTGCAAGGAATTTAAAAGATGATGCTGCAATTTTTAAACAAAAATCTAATTATGATCTTGTAATAAGCACTGACACATTAGCTGAAGGAATACATTTTTTTGGTCATGAAAATCCAAAAGACATAGCTAAAAAAAGTTTAAGGGTGAATTTGTCCGACATGGCCGCTATGGGTGCAAAACCAATTTTTTATAATTTATCTATAAGTATTCCTAAAAAAAAGGCTAAAAACTTTATAGAAAAGTTTGCAAAAGGTCTTTGTGAAGATCAAGAATTGTTTGGTATAGAATTGATAGGAGGCGACTTAACTTCGTCATTAAAAGACATAAATATTACCATAACAATTTTTGGTGAAACATTAAATAAAAAATCAGTTACAAGAGATGGAGCTAAATCAGGCGATTTATTGTTTGTTTCAGGAGTTTTAGGTCTTTCAAAAATTGGATTAGATAATTTTTATTCCAAGTCAAAAAAATTTGATTCAGCTAAGAAAAAATATTTACTTCCGGAACCACGAGTTAATTTAGGTCTTGCTATAAATAAAATAGCTAATTCTATGATTGATATTTCAGACGGTTTAGTTCAAGATGCATGTCATTTAGCTAAAAATTCAAATTTAACAATTGTACTTGATATTGAAAAAGTTCCTTTACCATCTTTTATTAATCTTAAAAAAGATCTTCTTTTAGATGCTGCATTATATGGTGGTGATGATTATGAGTTATTATTTTCTTGCAGACCCAATTATGAAAAAGCCTTAAAAAATATATCTAATGAAAAAGGTATAGATTTAACGCATATAGGTTTTTTCCAAGATTTTCATGAAGATTATATTAAATTAAAAAATTATAATCATTCCTATAAAAAGAAATCATATTTACATTTTTAATTTTGGACGTTTTTTTTTCTCATATTGTTCAAAATTTCTTTCAAGATAAATACAGCATCTTTGTCTTCTCCTGTCTCCTTATCTGAAATTTCAATATCTAAAGCATCTTTTTCAGAATATTCTTGGAAATTTTCAACAATATTTTTTTTATCTAAATAAATTTCATAAATTGATAATTTTACAGTCTTAAATTTATCTAGTAATTTATAACCCGTTTTGTGCGAAACATAGTATATTATATTATCATTAAATAAACTTTGAAAAATAGGGGGGCCATATTTTCTAGTTAAATCTTTTTTAGAAGTTTTCCCAATTTCAATTTTAATTTCGTTAAATTTTACTTCAGACAAGCCATTGTTTTGAATGGTAGAAGAACATGATGTTAATACAAATGACATAATGCAAATAAAAATTTTTAAATAATACATATATATTTCCAGATATAATTTTTTGATATATAACATAATTTTAACTGTTTAATTAAGTAAATGTTTTTCAATTCTTATACAAGTTCTCAATCTAAAAAAAGAGATTTAATTGATAGTTTTTATTATAAAATTGTAAATGTGTCTCGAAGTAAAGATTTTTATGAAAAGCTTTTAGTGCCTGACACCATTGACGGCAGGTATGATTTATTAGTTTTATTTTCAATAATGCTAACATTCCATCTCTATAAATGTGGTAATGCGGGAAAAGATTTATCACAAAATTTATTTGATAAAATTTTTTTAGACTTAGATTTAAGTTTAAGAGAGTTAGGTGCAGGAGATGCAGGAGTGCACATTAAAATAAAGCAAATGATTAATTCATATATGGGACGTCAAGAAGCTTACTGTAATTGTCTGAAAATTAAAGATTTTAATAAATTAGAGAAACATATAACTAAAAATGTATATAGAAATGTTGTTGACTTTGGTAAGTCCCCTTATTTGTTAAGTAAATACTGTCAAAAAGTTTTTTTTCTTTTTGAAAATAAAAATGATCAATACTTTTTATTAAATGAATTTAACTTTCCTAAGTTTGAGATTTAATTTACGTTGTACATATAATACTTATATTACTTTGCTTTAATTGTGTGTTATTAATATAATATTTTTTATATATCTTAAAATTTATATTTAATTTTTATTGGAGTTATTTTTGACAAATTCAATTCACTTATCATTGGATGCTATGGGGGGTGATAATGCTCCTCAAATAATAGTAGATGGTGCGGCTCAATCAAAAATAAGATATCCTGATGTAAAATTTTCTTTTTTTGGAAATAAGAATAAATTATTTCCATTAGTAAGCTCTATAAAAACACTTAAAGATTCTCAAATCATTCATACAGACGAAATTATTGGTGCAAATCAAAAACCAAGTATTGCTGTTCGAAAAGGTAAAAATTCTTCTATGGGTTTAGCTATTCAATCAGTGAAAACCGGTCAAACTGATGCTATAGTTTCTGCTGGAAATACAGGCGCATTAATGGCAATGACAAAATTGTTTCTTAGGCCAATTGAAGGTATAACCAGGCCAGCAATTGCAGCTTACTTTCCAACTATTAGAGGTGAAAGCTGTATGCTTGACTTAGGTGCAAATATTGAATGTGATGCCAAAAACTTGGTTCAATTTGCTTTTATGGGACAAGCATTTGCTAATATAGTAATGGGAGTTAATAATCCTACAATTTCTCTCTTAAATATTGGTGAAGAAGAGCAAAAAGGCCTCGATTATATAAAAGAAGCCTCACAAATTTTAACTAAATTAAAGGATCAAATTAATTATACTGGCTTTATTGAAGGTGATAAGATAGCGCAAGGTATTTCAGATGTGATTATTGCTGACGGTTTTAGTGGGAATGTATCTTTAAAAACTGCAGAAGGAACTGCATTATTAGTGACATCTTACTTAAAAAAAGCATTATCAAGTTCTTTAAGCTCTAAAATAGGCTATTTATTTGCTAAAAGTGCAATAAATGATTTTAAATTACAAATGGATCCCCGAAAATATAATGGAGCTGTATTTTTAGGTTTAAATGGTGTTGCAGTGAAAAGTCATGGTGGAACAGACGCTTTTGGTTTTGCTAATGCAATTTGTGTTGCTATAGATATGGTAAAATATAATTTTATTTCTGATTTAAAGAAGAAAATAAGTAAAATAGAATTAATCATCTAAATTTTAATATCAATGGAGAAACTATTATTTCTTATAAAATCTTATTAACAGGGGTTGGTTCATATTTACCTAAAAATAAATGTTCAAATGAAGAACTTTCTAAATTTGTCAACACGTCTGATGAGTGGGTGTCAAAACGCTCAGGTATAAAATTTCGTCATTTTGTCTCTAAAGATGAATCAACTTCTGATATGGCTGTAAATGCATCATTCAATGCTATTAAAAATGCTAAAATAAAAAAAGAAGATATAGATTTAATTATTGTTGCAACTACGACACCAGATAATACATTTCCTGCAACAGCTACTCTTGTTCAAAAAAAAATAGGAATAAATGCGGTTTCTTTTGACGTGCAGGCGGTCTGTGCAGGTTTTGTTTTTGCTTTGTCAATAGCGAAATCCATGATGATAGATAATTATTATAGTAATTGTTTAGTTGTTGGAGCTGATTCAATGTCAAAACTTCTTAATTGGAATGATAGGACCACTTCTGTATTGTTTGGTGATGGTGCTGGAGCTGTGATACTACAAAAGTTTGATAATATAGATAAAAAATTGGATAATTGGGGAATATTGTCAA
The DNA here is from genome assembly GCA_000421325.1 of alpha proteobacterium SCGC AAA536-K22. GTDB lineage: Bacteria > Pseudomonadota > Alphaproteobacteria > Puniceispirillales > Marisalimonadaceae > Marisalimonas. The sequence goes on along the minus strand of ATWQ01000002.1, from coordinate 97,753 downwards.
ATGTAATTCATTCAGACGGCAATTTTTATGATCTATTAAAAACTAATGGGGGTGTTTCTAGTAATCAAATGACTGGTTTTATTGAAATGTCTGGTAAAGATGTATTTAAACATGCAATTGATAAACTATCTCTTTCTTTAGAAGAAGCATTATCACTTTCTAATAAAGAAATTAATGAATTAGATTGGTTGGTACCACATCAGGCTAACCAAAGAATTATATTAGGAGTAGCTGATAAATTGAAAATGAATTCAAAAAAAATTATTTCTACTGTTAAAGATCACGGTAATACATCTGCTGCATCAATACCTCTAGCTTTAGATCATGCAGTATCTTCTAAAAAAAATAAAAAATGGTAATCTTTTAGGATTACAGGCAATTGGTGGTGGATTAAGTTGGGGTGCTTCAGTAATTAGAATTGGAAAGCCATAAATTAAAAAAAAAACTTTAATATTATCTAAATTCTATTATTATCTTAAAATGAAAAAAACTTGGACAAGAAATGATATTATAGAAGCTATCAGTGATAATGTTGGATTATCATTATCTGATTCATCTAATGTAATTGAAGAAATTTTTGAATTAATATTGAGTGAACTAGAGAAGGGAGAAGATGTTAAAATTTCTTCTTTTGGAACTTTCTCAGTAAGACATAAAAGCCTTAGAATTGGAAGAAATCCTAAAACAGGAGTTGAAGTTCCTATAAAAGCAAGAAATGTCGTTACTTTTAATTCTTCAAATATTTTAAAATCAAAATTTAAGTAATTCTTAAGCTTTTATGTTATGAACCAAAAAGATAACTTTCATACTATTTCAAAAACTGCAAACATTATTGGTGTTCAAGCTCATGTATTGAGATTTTGGGAAAAAAAATTTTTTATGATAAAACCAAAAAAAAGTTCAAGTGGAAGAAGATACTATTCTTCATTAGATATTGAATATTTATTAATGATAAAAAAACTACTTTATGAGCAAGGTTTTACAATTAAAGGTGCAATCAACTTAATTAATAAAGAATACAAAGAAAAGTCTGTCGGCTTTCATGATGAAATTAATCAAAATATTATGTTAATTAAGTCTCTTATAAAGCAGGGCTCAAATTTAATAAAAAAAAATTTAGACTAATTAATTATTTCTTGATTACTAAGAAATTTATCTATTTCTGTAATATTTCTTTTTAATTTGTGTTTTATAGCTAAGTTTTGTAGATAAAAAATTGAAAAATCATTAAAAAAGCTTTGTGATAAAGATAAATGCAAATTATTTTTAATTTTTTTATTTATGTCATATTTTTTGGTTTTAACATTCAAAATTTTGACTGCAACTATAAATTTTTTAGATTGTAAATAATTAATCTCTTTATTTTGAATGTTAAAAATTTCATTTATTAAAAAAGTATCATTAATTTTATTGATGGATTTGCTGCTTCTATCAATATTAATTTTTGATAGTAAATTATTATTATTCTTCACAATTGATTGTTTAGCTTTCTGTTTAGATTTCAAAACTATCTCTTCAATTAACCACTCATCATAAACTTTGGTTTTGATCTTTTCAAAAGGCGGAAGTTCTTCTAAGTTCTCGTTTACAACTTCAATTATATTATAGGTGTCTTCATTAGAATTAAAAATTTCACTTAATTCATTTACATCAGCACTCCAAATATTTTTAAGAAAAACATTGTTTTTATTTATAAATTCATTCCTGTTAGAATAGGAATAAATTAATCCATTCCTAGAAACATTATTCATTTTTTTAACAGAAATTTTCTTGTTGAATAATCTAGATTTAGAAATTTCATCTAAGCTACTACCTTCTGCAATTAAATCTTCAATTTCATCTAATTTTTCAAAAAGAATTTCAACAGATAATTCTTTTAGCATTTTTTCTTTAACATCTCTAATGGCATCATCGTAATTAACTTCTGTTTTTTCTGCTATATTTATAATTTTATATATATTTAAACCAAATTTTGTTTTTATTGGACCCAGAACTTCATTTAATTTAGCTTTGAAAATCAGATCTGCGCTGTTTAATGGTAAGTCTGATTTTTCTAGAATACCAATATTCATATCATTTTTGGATAATTCAAAATATTTTTTTGCAAGATCATTAAAATTATTGCCTTTATTAATCAAATCCATAAATTTGGATGCTTTATCTTTATCTTGTGTTGTTATTTGAAGAATTTCTCTCTTTTCTTCAATGAAATAATTAGATTTTTCAATTTCGTATTTTTCGTTGATTTGTTTTTGATTTATCTCAACTTGATCTTCAAAGACGATAGGATTAATTTCTAAGAATTTAATGTTTCTTGTAGCTGGTATTTTATAATTTTCTTTATTATCATTATAAAAAATTTTTAAAATATTATCTTCAGGCTTTGAAATGTCATTTTTTTCAAACATTTCAAAAATCTCATAATTAATATCTCTAGTTTCATTTTGCCAATCCATTAATTTTTTAATCACCTTATCATCGTAAGTTTCATTAAATGAATATGGCATTGATATCTGTTTAAGATTAGCTTCGCTTTTAATCATTTCTAAATATTTTGCCTCTGACAAGCCAGCATTGTTTAAAGATTGTAAAAACTTATTTTGAGAAAATTTACCAAGTGGATCTTTGAATGCTTTTTCTTGACTTATAGCTTTAGTTTTTGCAGACAATGGAACACTTAGTTTTAAAGATTTAGCTTCAGAGTTTAATAGCATTTCTTTTTCTAATCTTTGTATTACACTTCTATGCATCCCTTTTTTAATAGCTTCTTGTAAAGTTGGTCTCTCAGGTAATGAATATCTTATTCTATTTAACTCATTGATAACCTTTTCAACTGTTACGTATTCACTATCAACTGTTAACACTTTTTTTTCTCCAGCTCCTCCAGTTAAATCTCCAACTCCCCATAATGCAAATCCACAGATTAATAAGACGAGAAAGCACTTGAAAAATATAGACTTTGTTTGATTGCGAAGAGCTCTTAACATTTTAACACCTAGTTTGATTGTTAATTTTTTAAATTAATATACTATTTAGGTATTTTTATAAATAATTTAATTTTTTATTTAATTAACTGGAGGATAATTTAATATATGTTTATTGCAGCTAATTGGAAAATGAATTTAGATAAAAAATCTATAAATTTTTTTATTGAACATTTAAGAGATTATAAATTTTCTGATGATGTTAATGTGTGTATTTTTCCACCTACTATCTATATCAATTTTTTAAATGAACTTATCAATAATCTTCCAATTTCAATTGGTGGACAAAATTGTCACAATCTATCTTTTGGGGCATATACCGGAGAAGTGTCAGCTGCTTCATTAAAAGAGTTTGGTTGTGAATATGTCATACTTGGACATTCAGAAAGAAGAATATATAATAAAGAAACTAATCAACATATTCAAAAATGCGCCGAATTGGCAATTGAAACTAACTTAAAGCCCATAATTTGTGTAGGAGAAAATCTAAGTGTACGTGAGAATGGAAAAGCCATTAATTTTATTAAAAAACAAATTATTGAATGCTTACCAGAAAAATTTGAGGAGATAATTATAGCATATGAACCAATATGGTCTATTGGAACTGGGAAAATTCCTCACAAAACTGAAATTAAAGAAATGCATAAAAATATTATTGAAATAGTAAATTCAAAAACGAAAAAAAATGTTAAAGTTTTATATGGTGGCTCTGTAAATGAAAATAACATCGAAGAAATTTTGTCAGTTAATAATGTCTGTGGTGTTCTAGTTGGGGGCGCTAGTCTGAAAATAAAAGATTTTCTTGCAATTTACAGTTCAGCCGTTAAATATTTAGATAAAATTCATAATATTGAGGATTAATAATGATAACTGTTATTCTAATAATTCATATTATATTAGCTATTTGTATTATATGCGCAGTTTTACTTCAGAAAAGCGAAGGTGGAGGATTAGGAATAGGTGGATCTAGCGGCGGAGCTGGTGGAGGTTTCATGACAGCTAGAGGTACTGCAAATTTCATGACTAAATTGACAGCAATTCTAGGTGCTTGTTTTTTCTTAACTTCAATAATTTTAGCATTATTATCTTCGAATAATGCACCTTCAATTGCTAATGAAGTTGAAAAGTCCATAGAAAAAAGCTCAACAACGGAGCCGACTGTTCCTCTTGGTAACTAGTTAATTTATTAGGCTTAAAATGAATAGTACATCAGCAAAGTTTATTTTTATAACTGGAGGTGTTGTATCTTCTTTGGGTAAAGGCTTAGCTTCAGCTTCACTTGGTGCAGTTCTTCAAGCTAGAGGTTATAAAATAAAGTTAAGAAAATTAGACCCTTATTTAAATGTTGATCCTGGAACAATGAGTCCGTATCAACATGGAGAATGTTATGTTACCGATGATGGTGCGGAAACAGACTTGGACTTGGGACACTACGAAAGATTTACTGGTGTTAATGCAAAGAAATCGGATAACATTACAACTGGCAAAATTTATTCAAATGTAATTTCTAAGGAAAGAAAAGGTGATTATTTAGGGGCCACCATTCAGGTAATACCGCATGTGACTGACGCCATTAAAGAATATATTTTATCTGATATCAATGATGAAGATTTTATTCTTTGCGAAATTGGAGGTACTGTAGGTGATATTGAGTCACTACCGTTTATAGAAGCTATTAGACAATTAGGAAATGAGCTAGGATTATCTAAAACTTGTTTTCTACACGTTACACTGTTGCCTTATATTAAGACAGCAGGTGAACTAAAAACTAAACCAACTCAACATTCTGTGAAAGAGTTACAGGGTATGGGTATTCAACCAGATATACTTCTTTGCAGAACTGAAAACATTATTCCTACAGAACAAAAATCAAAAATTGCACTTTTTTGTAATTTGAAGCCTGAAACGGTAATAGAAGCATTGGATTCTTCTTCAATATACGATGTACCTATCGCATATCACAAACAAGGACTTGATTATCAAGTTTGCAAGCATTTTCAACTTGATCTGTCAAAAAAACCAGATTTAAGCCGTTGGATTAAAATTAATAAAATACAAAATTCGTCTGAAGGTAATATTAATATTGGTGTTGTAGGTAAATATACATCTATGATTGATGCTTATAAATCTTTGATTGAGGCCATTAATCATGGTGGTTTAGCCAACAAAGTTAAAATAACCATTAAATGGATTGATTCAGAATTAATTGAACGTGAAAATACAGATGTTAAAAATATGTTTAAGGATATAAATGGAATTATTGTTCCAGGTGGTTTTGGCAAAAGAGGTTCTGAAGGAAAAATTAATGCAATTAAGTTTGCAAGATTGAATAATATCCCTTTTTTTGGAATTTGCTTTGGAATGCAAATGGCAGTTCTTGAATTTGCTAGAAATGTACTAAAATTAGACAACGCAACTTCATCTGAATTTGGTAAAAATCATTTATCTTTGATTGGCCTTTTAACCGAATGGCAAACTAAGACTGGTCTAGAAAAAAGAAATAAAAATTCTAATCTAGGTGGTACTATGAGGTTAGGCGCGTACGATTGTAAATTAATTGAAAATAGCTTTGTAAAATCGATTTATAAAAAAAATACGATTTCAGAACGTCATCGTCATAGATATGAAGTGAATAATAAATTCAATTTAGAATTTAAAAATAATGGCTTAACTTTCTCAGGAATGTCTCCTAACAACTTGCTTCCTGAAATATTAGAAATTTCTTCTCACCCTTGGTTTATAGGCGTGCAATTTCATCCAGAGTTAAAATCTAAACCTTTTGATCCTCATCCACTATTTTCTTCTTTTATTAATGCAAGTTTAAAACAATCTCGATTGTTATAATGTCTACTATCTAGGTGTTGTTAGATTATGAAACAAAATATTATTAATATATCAGGATTTGAAGTTTCTAATATACATCCTTTTTTCTTAATTGCAGGACCATGTTCCATTGAGTCAAAAGACCATGCAATTAATCATGCGGGTATAATTAACGAAATTTGTAAAAAATTAAGTGTTAATTTCGTTTATAAATCTTCATTTGATAAGGCTAATAGATCTAGCAAAAACTCGCATAGAGGTATTGGTATAGAAAAAGGCTTAACTATTTTATCAGATGTAAAAAAAGAATTTAATATACCAATCTTGACAGATGTTCACGAAAGTTATCAATGTAAAGAAATAGCAAACGTTGTTGATGTAGTTCAAATACCTGCTTTTTTATGCAGACAGACTGATTTATTAACTGCTGCAGCAGAAACAGGAAAAACTATAAATATAAAAAAAGGACAATTTTTAGCACCTTGGGATATGGAAAATGTTTTAAATAAAGTTTTAGATGTTGGAAACAAAAATGTAATGTTAACCGAAAGAGGTACTTCTTTTGGCTATAATACACTCGTTTCAGATATGCGAGCAATTCCTCAAATGACTGAATTTGGTTTTCCAATTATATTTGATGCAACACATTCTGTTCAACAACCAGGAGGATTAGGTTTAACATCAGGTGGACAAAGAGAATTTGTACCAGTTTTGTCAAGGGCGGCTGTTTCCGTTGGTATTTCTGGATTATTTATTGAAGCTCATGAAAATCCAGAAAAAGCACCTAGCGATGGAGCTAACATGGTTAAATTAAATGAACTTGAGATGTTACTTAGTCAATTGATCGAAATAGATAAAATAATAAAAGTGTAGTACATTACTGTTACATTGGAGTCATAATGGTTTATATTTCTGACATTTTAGCTAGACAAATTTTAGATAGTAGGGGTAATCCAACATTAGAAGTTGACGTTAAATTATCTGACGGCAGTTTAGGTAGAGCAGCTGTCCCGTCTGGAGCTTCAACTGGTGAATATGAAGCATACGAGCTTAGAGACGATAATTCAAAGTTTTTTAATGGAATGAGTGTTCTAAAAGCTATTGAAAATGTAAATGTTGAAATTTTCAATACCTTTTCTGGAAGAAATCCATTTCAACAAAGAAATATAGATCGTGATTTAATTGAGCTTGACGGTACAGCTAACAAAAATAAATTAGGTGCTAATGCTATACTCGGCTTTTCGATGGCTGTTGCTAGGGCCGCGGCTAACTCTTTGAAATTACCTTTATGGAAATATATTGGTGGAATGAGAGCCTACACTCTACCTGTTCCAATGATGAATATTATTAATGGGGGTGCTCACGCCAATAATGGATTAGATTTTCAAGAATGTATGATAATGCCAATTGGTTTTTCTAAATTTTCTGATGCTCTAAGGTCAGGTACAGAAATTTTCCTTAATTTAAAAAAAATTTTAACTCAAAAGGGGTTTTCTACTTCTGTAGGAGATGAAGGTGGCTTTGCTCCAAATATAAATAATCTTGAAGAAGCACTAACTTATATTTCAGAATCTGTTGAAAAAAGTGGGTATAAACTAGGTGAAGAAATCTTTATTGCTATAGATGCTGCAGCAAGTGAATTATTTAAGGATAATTTTTACACTTTAAAAGGTGAAAATAAAAAATACTCTTCTGATGAATTAGTTATATTTTGGGAAAATATTTGTAATAAATTTCCTATTGTTTCTATTGAAGATCCATTTGATGAAAATGATTGGGATGGTTTTAAAGAACTCACAAAGCGAATTGGTAAAAAAGTACAAATCGTAGGTGATGATCTTTTTGTTACAAATAAAGAAAGACTGTTAAAAGGAATAAAAAACAATTCGGCAAATGCAATTTTAATTAAACTTAATCAAATTGGCACACTTTCAGAAACTCTTGAAACAATGGAATTAGCTAAGGATTCTAATTTTGGAGTTATTGTTTCTCATAGATCTGGTGAAACAGAAGATGTTTTTATAAGTGACTTAAGTGTTGCTTTAAATGCTGGTCAAATTAAAACAGGATCATTATCAAGAAGTGATAGAACTGCCAAATATAATCAGCTTTTAAGAATAGAAGAAATGATGGGCGATGACGCTTATTATTATGGCAATAATTTTTTCAATTATTTTAATATTTAGGATATTTGTAATATGAATAGATATTTAAGCAGAAAAAATTTTCTTCTAAATTTAATGACATTTTTTTCTTTATTAATATTTGTTTTTTTTATTTCGCATATCTTTTTTGGAGACAGATCAGTTTGGAAAATTTTTTTATTAAATAATCAAATATCAGTGGCTAAAAAGGAATATAACATTTTACTTAATGATAAAATAAAAACCTCTTCAGAAATAAATCTTCTTCGTGATAATAATTTAGACTCTGATATAATTTCAGAAATTGCACATAAATCATTAGGCCTTATTGAATCTGACCAAATAGTGATTGATATTACTAAATAGATTAAGATATTATTAGGAATAATCTTAATATTTTGTTAGAAGATACTTAAATTATTAAAATTTTGTTATTAATAACACAGGTTTATATGAAAAAAAATACGTCAACAAAAACATTAAATGAATCAAAAATGAATTATGATTTAGAATTATTAATAGACATGTATCAGAAAATGCTTCTTATTAGAAGGTTTGAAGAAAAAGCAGGTCAATTATATGGTATGGGCAAGATAGGTGGTTTTTGCCATTTATATATAGGTCAAGAAGCGGTGGTTGTTGGTATCCAGTCAGCACAAATAGAAGGTGATAGTATTGTTACATCGTACAGAGATCATGGTCATATGATAGCATGTGATATGGATCCTAAAGGTGTTATGGCTGAGTTAACTGGTAGAGAAGACGGTTATTCAAAGGGTAAAGGTGGATCAATGCACATGTTTAGCCGTGAAAAAGGTTTTTTTGGTGGGCATGGAATTGTAGCAGCTCAAGTTCCCATTGGAGCAGGTTTGGCTTTTGCACATAAATATAATGGAAATAAAAATGTATCTATAACATATTTTGGAGATGGAGCAGCAAACCAAGGGCAAGTTTATGAATCTTATAATATAGCCTCACTTTGGAAGCTTCCTGTTATTTTTGTAATAGAAAATAATAAGTATGGTATGGGTACATCTGTAAATAGATCTTCAGCAGGTGATAATTTATCAGATAGAGGAAAAGCATATGGCATTAAATCAGAAATTGTTGATGGTATGGATATTATTGCTGTAAGAGATGCTGCAATTAGAGCCATTGAGTATTGTCGATCAGGCAAAGGTCCTTATATTTTAGAAATGAAGACTTATAGGTATAGAGGACATTCTATGTCAGATCCAGCTAAATATAGAACTAGAGACGAAGTCGAGAAAATTAGAAAAACGTCTGATCCAATTGAAAATATTAAAATTTTATTGAATAAAATGGGTGTTGAAGATAAAGCTCTTAAAGATATTGATGTGAAAATAAAATCTAAAATTGCAGATGCTGCAAAATTTGCTCAAGATTCACCAGAACCTTCTGAAGCTGAATTATATACGGATATAACTATTAATTAATGGTGATTAAATGACAATTGAAATTTTAATGCCTGCTCTTAGTCCCACTATGGAAGAGGGAACTTTAGCCAAATGGCTTGTAAATGAAGGAGACTCAATTTCATCAGGTGATTTAATTGCTGAAATAGAAACAGATAAAGCTACAATGGAAGTAGAAGCGGTTGATGATGGAAAAATAGGTCAATTGCTTGTTCCAGCCGGAACTGAGGGTGTTAAAGTTAATACTCCAATAGCATTATTAATTGATTCAACTGAATTACCACATGCTTCAATAAAAAATATTGCTGACAAACCATATCTAGAAAAAGAAAAAATTGCGCCTGAGTTAAAAATGGTGAAACCAATTACCCTCGAGCCCAATTCAAGTATTATTACTGTAAGAGAAGCTTTAAGAAACGCAATGGCAGAAGAAATGAGATCTGACAAAAATGTTTTCGTAATGGGAGAAGAAGTTGCTGAATATCAGGGTGCATACAAAGTAACCCAGGGTTTACTTGATGAGTTTGGTGATAAACGTGTCTACGACACTCCTATAACAGAGCATGGTTTTGCTGGTATAGGTATCGGTGCTGCATTTGGAAATTTAAAACCAATCGTTGAATTTATGACTTTTAATTTTGCAATGCAGGCAATGGACCAAATAATTAACTCGGCAGCCAAAACACTTTATATGTCAGGTGGACAGATGGGTTGTCCAATTGTTTTCAGAGGACCTAATGGTGCAGCTTCACGGGTTGCAGCCCAGCATAGCCAATGTTATGCTAGTTGGTATGCTCATTGTCCTGGTTTAAAAGTTGTTTCACCATGGTCTAGTAAAGATGCTAAAGGATTATTAAAATCTGCTATAAGAGATCCAGATCCAGTAATTTTTCTTGAGAATGAAGTTATGTACGGCCAATCTTTTAATTGCCCAGACAATGAAGATTTTTTATTATCAATAGGAAAAGCTAATGTTGAAAAAGAAGGCTCAGATGTTACTATTATTGCGTTTTCTATAATGGTAGGAAAGTCTCTTGAGGCAGCAGAAATTTTACATGAAAAAGGTATCAATGCTGAAGTTGTAAATTTAAGGTCATTACGTCCCTTAGACTTGGATACAATAATTAATTCTGTTAAAAAAACTAATAGGGTGGTTACTTGTGAGGAAGGTTTTCCTTTTGCAGGCATTGGCGCAGAAATTTCAGCTCTTATTAACGAAAACGCTTTTGATTGGCTTGATGCGCCGGTTAAAAGAGTTACTGGTAAAGATGTACCAATGCCTTATGCTGCCAATTTAGAAAAACTTGCACTACCTCAAGTTGATGACATTGTAAATGCATGTGGCGAAGTTTGTTATAAAGACTAAGGATATGAGATGAGTATAGATATCTTAATGCCAGCACTGAGTCCAACTATGGAGGAGGGTACCTTATCAAAATGGTTGGTTAAAGAAGGTGATAAAGTTGAATCTGGTGATTTAATTGCTGAAATAGAAACAGACAAAGCTACTATGGAGGTCGAAGCAATAGACGAAGGAGTGATTGGTAAAATTTTAGTTGATGAAGGTCAAGAATCTATAAAGGTTAACGTTCCAATTGCCATTTTGCTTTTGGAGGGTGAAGAATTAACAGATTTACCTAATAAAGTAGAAGAAGAAATAATTGAAAAGAAGTCTATAGACAAAAAAATTATAGACGAAAAAATATTGGAAGATAATATAGTCAACGTTTCTAAACCTACTTTTAAAAGTGAAATAAAAGAAAAAATTTTAGATGTAATTAAAGATAGAATATTTATTACACCTTTAGCAAAAAGGATAGCTAAACAAAGAGATATAGATTTAAACTCATTGTTAGGTTCAGGTCCCAACGGTAGGATACTAAAGGTAGATGTTGAAAATTATAATAATAATAAAAATGTCAAAAATCTAAACAAAACTTCTATAGATAACTTTGAACTCGTTAAAAATAGTGCAATGCGAAAAACAATTGCAGAAAGGCTTGTTAAATCCAAAAACGAAGCTCCACATTTTTTATCTTTCTCTTGATTGTAATATAGATGAGCTCTTGAAAATTAGAAGTGCCTTAAATTCTAAAGCCAAGGAACAATATAAAATTTCTGTGAATGATATGATTATAAAGGCTTCTAGTGCGGCTCTAATGAAAGTGCCTAAAGCAAATGCTAGTTGGGAAAATGAAAATACTAAATATTTTCATACAACAGACATATCAGTTGCTGTTGCCATTAAGGGTGGATTAATTACACCAATTATTAAAGACGTCCAATCGAAGGGTTTGCTACAAATATCTGAAGAAATGAAGAATTTAGCAGATAAAGCTAAAAACGGAAAATTATTACACGAAGATTATATAGGGGGATCCTTCTCAATTTCTAATCTTGGTATGTATGGTATTAAAGAATTTTCAGCAGTTATAAATCCACCACAAGGATGTATTCTTGCGGTTGGGGCTGGAGAAAAGCGACCCACTGTGATTAATGAACAGATAATAATAGCTACTATAATGACTGTTACATTGTCGTGTGATCATCGGGTAGTTGATGGTGCTGTTGGAGCGGAGCTTTTATCAGAATTTAAAAAATTTATCGAAAATCCATCATTAATGCTTTTATAGGAATAAACATGACAAAAAATGATTATGATCTTATTGTTATTGGGGGTGGCCCCGGAGGTTATGTTGCCGCAATCAAAGCATCACAACTAGGTATGTCTGTTGCATTAGTTGAAGACAAACATTTGGGCGGTATTTGTTTAAATTGGGGTTGTATTCCTACTAAAGCTCTATTAAGGGCGAGTGAAATTAGACATATGCTAGATAATGTTAGCGAATTTGGTTTTACGGTTTCTGATATAAAAATGGATATAAATAATATAACAAAACGATCAAGGAAAGTAGCTGCACAATTATCAGAAGGTATAAGCCACCTTCTAAAAAAAAATAAAGTTTTTGTTTACGAGGGATTTGGAAATATAGAAAATGGCTCAATTGATTCAAAAACAATAATGATAAAAACTAAAACAGAGACTATTAGTAAAAAAGCAAAAAATATTATTATCGCAACAGGGGCAAGATCTAGAAATTTACCGTTTATATCTTCTGATGGTGTGAATGTTTGGGATTACAAGACTGCAATGACACCTCCAAAATTACCTACCTCACTAATTATTATTGGTTCTGGCGCTATAGGAATGGAGTTTGCATCTTTTTATAATGATTTAGGAGTTGATGTTACCGTTGTAGAGGCTCTGCCGTCAATTTTACCAAATGAGGACGAAGATATATCTAAAATTGTAGATAATAACTTTAAAAAAAGAGGTGTAGTTATTAAAACAAATGCAATTTTAAAATCTGTTGAAATCCTAAATAAATCTGTGTCTGCTGACATTTCTGTAAATGGTAAAGTTGAAAAAATTAATGCGGAAAAATTAATTTTAGCTATTGGTATCGTACCAAATACTGAAAATTTAGGTTTAGATAATTATAATGTTAACTTTGATAAAGGTCATATTTTAACGAACGAATGGATGGAAACAGATGAAAAAGGTATCTATGCTATTGGAGATGTAACTGCTGGACCATGGTTGGCTCACAAGGCAAGTCATGAGGGTATTTTGTGCGTAGAAAAAATTGCAGGCCATAAAGATCTAATACCTATAGATAAAACTTCAATACCTGGCTGTACATATTGTAGACCACAGGTAGCGTCTATAGGATTAACAGAAAAAAATGCAAAGTTTCAAAACCTTAATATTAAGGTTGGTAAATTCCCATTTGTTGGTAACGGTAAAGCTATTGCTTTAGGGGACTCTGAAGGAATGATAAAAACAATATTTAACAAAGATACCGGTGAGTTAATTGGAGCTCATATGGTTGGACCAGAAGTTACTGAGTTAATACAAGGGTTTTCAATAGCCAAAAAATTAGAAACTACTGAAAAGGAGTTAATGCATACTATCTTTCCACACCCAACTCTTTCTGAAAGTATGCACGAGTCTGTTCTCGATGCATACAATCAAGCTATTCATTATTAAAATAAATTTATAAAATATTTAATGATAAAGTCCATGAATGAAATAAAGAAAATTAGACATCCAGAAAAAATACATAAGCCTGATAATGTCTCACCACCAAAGCCAAATTGGCTTAGAGTAAGGGCTCCCTTGGGAAAAATTTTTGATGAAACTAAGGGACTATTAGATGACCTTAATATTACAACGGTATGCGAAGAAGCTAGCTGTCCTAACATAGGTAATTGTTGGTCAAAAAAACATGCTACAATGATGATTATGGGTGATACTTGTACCAGAGCTTGTTCTTTTTGTAATGTTGCCACTGGCAAGCCAAAGGGACTTGATTTGTCAGAGCCTATCAGGGTGGCTAAGTCAGTTGCAAGATTAAGCTTAAGTCACGTTGTAATTACATCTGTTGATAGGGATGATTTATATGACGGTGGTGCCGATCATTTTGTAAATACAATAAAAGATATAAGAAAATTATCTCCACATACATCAATAGAAATATTAACACCTGATTTTTTAAGAAAAGATGGTGCATTAGAAAAAGTTATTTATGCAAAACCTGATGTTTTCAACCATAATCTTGAAACTGTTCCAAGATTATATACAACAGTTCGGCCGGGAGCGAGATACTTTCATTCATTGAATTTACTGGCAAAAGTAAAAGAAACTAATCCTAATATTTTTACTAAATCTGGAATAATGGTAGGCCTCGGTGAGAATGAAAACGAAGTTTATCAAGTAATGGACGATATGAGATCAGCAAATATTGATTTTTTAACTATTGGACAATATCTCCAACCAACTATCAAACATCATAAAGTCGAAAAGTATGTCGATCCCATTGAATTTAAAAAATACGAAAAAGTAGCGCTTTCAAAAGGATTTCTTGTTGTTTCCTCTTCTCCATTAACAAGAAGTAGTTTTCATGCAAGTGAAGACTTTGAAAAACTTAAAAAAGCAAGGGTTCACTTGTATAATGGAATAAAAAGAAATAATTAAATGAAGCACGAAGAGCGAAAGATAATAAAACATACTCCATCAAATTTATTCAAATTAGTTTCTGATGTTAAAAGATATCCAGAATTTTTACCTTGGTGCTTAGGTGCAAGAGTTAAGAATAATTGTAAAAATAATTTTGAAGCTGACTTAATTATTGGTTTTAAAATATATAAAGAAATATATTCGTCTGAAATTTCTCTAGATAACTTTAATAAAAAGATAATTGTAAATTATAAAGATGGGCCATTTGAATACCTTGAAAATTATTGGGTTTTTAAAGATAACAAAAATGGCTGTGAAGTTCAGTTCATGGTTGATTTTAAATTTAAATCTATTTTTCTACAAACATTAATGGAAACGTTGTTTTCAGAAGCTGTTCGTAAAATGGTAGGGGCATTTGAAAAAAGAGCAAATGAGCTGTATAATTAGCTTTTAAAGGTTTCAATAATCTCGTTTGCGAGTTTTAGTGCTTCTAAAGTTGTTTCTTGCCTAACTTTAAGTCTATTTCCTTTAAATAGATATCTTTTAGTAACTGTATTTTGTTTTGTACCAATTCCAATATAGACAAGTCCAACTGGTTTATTTTTACTTCCTCCACCTGGTCCCGCTATTCCTGTAGTTGCAATTGAAATGTCTGAATTCATAAGATTTAATACATTAGAAGCCATGGCATAAGCAATTACTTTACTTACTGCTCCATTTTCATTAATTGACTTCAAAGACATGTTTAAAATTTTACTTTTCATTTCGTTTGAATATGTAACGACAGAAGATTTAAAGATAGCACTTGAACCACTTATTGAAACAATTGATGATGCAATCATACCGCCTGTACAACTTTCTGCAGTAGTAACTGTTAATTTTTTTTCTAGACAGTTGTGAAATAAAATTTCAGATTGATTATTTATTTTTTGCCACATTTTTTACTCATAAAGTTTTTATAATTAAAGGTTTGTCTAATGAAGTTAAAATAGCCGCTTGGATTAAAAATGCAAATAAACCTGCAACTAAATCGTCAGCTAAAATACCAAATCCATCAGGTAATTTTTCAAATCTTTTTATAGGTCCTAATTTTGTAATATCAAAAAACCTGAACAAAAAAAATGATAGTAATAAAGATATTAAAATATGGTTAATATTATTTGAGTCTATTATGCCTAATAGAGCAATAAATTGACCTCCAAATTCGTCAACTACAATTTCTTTCGGATCTTTTTTGTTATATACTCTTATGTGCGCTTCGCAAAGAAAGTAGCTTAAAATTATAAAAAAAAAAACAAACAATAAGAAAAATTTAATATTAAAAAATATTAAAATATAGTACCCAAAAATTATCGCTACTATGGAGGCTAGTGTTCCAGGTGCATATTTTACACAACCAATTGGATAAACCTCAGCAAGTTTTGACAAAAAAAATCAAAAATTTTTTGTTATTGATCATCAAAAATCTTTTCAATTATTTGTACAGATGTTGTGGCCATAGCAGCAATTCCTTCTTGTCGCCCAATAAAGCCAACACTTTCAGATGTTTTTCCTTTAATACTAATTCTCAGAGGATTAATATTTAAAATTTTTGCAACATTTTCAGTAATTACTTTTGAATAGTTTAATATTTTTGGTTTTTCGCATATTATTACTGTATCAATATTATTGATTTTTCCTTTTTCTTTTTTTAACATAATAGATGCAAGTTTTAGAAAATGTGAACTATCTGCATCTTTCCATTTATCATCTGATGGAGGGAATAATTCTCCAATATCACCTTTGTTTATTATTCCTAAAATGCTATCGGTTATAGCATGTAGGAGGACATCACCATCTGAATGACCAATTAATGGTCTTATATCATGTATTTTAACTCCACCTAACTTGATAAAGTTTTTATTTTTAGTAATATCAAATCTATGAATATCAAAGCCATTTCCAACTTTTGTTACATATTTGGTATTATTATCACACAAATGTGGCTCCAATAATTTTAAATCTTTTTTATAGGTTATTTTAAAGGTTAGTGGGTCACCTTCAGTTGCAATAACCTTCATTCCATTATTTAAAAATAAAGAACTCTCGTCCTCGTAAAAACTTTTACTCTTTAAGTGTGCATCCATTAAAAGATTATAATTACATAATTGAGGTGTTTGAACCAATACTTTACTTTTTTTGCTTACAACATTTGTAATTAGATTTTTTGATACTGTTCTTATGGCATCGGTAACATTCAGTGTAGGGACTACGCATACAACCTCTTTTTCACAGTATTTTAGTAATTTTTTAATCACTTCCCGTGAGATTAGAGGTCTGGCTACATCATGTATTAAAACGTATTTAGGGTTGATTTTTTTTAATAACTCTAAAGCGTTGAAAACACTCTCTTGCCTTTCATTACCTCCTATAATTGGAGGAAATATATTGAATTTTTTGTTAATTTCACTTACTTTTGATAAATCTTTGCTATTTGAAACAACTTGAATTGGAGTATTTTTTAAAAATTTTTTAAAACTAATAATATTTTTTTCTAAAATTGTTTCATTGTTATAACTGATCATTTGTTTACTATTTTTTTTTTGTTTTAATCTACTTCCAATTCCACCAGCAAGTAATATTATTACTAAATTACTAGTAATTTTTTTCACAACATTCTCCGTAATTGCTTAATAAGCAGGCATATAATTATGATTAATTATAATTTATATTAATTATGTATAATTTATAATCGTTTTTTTGTTTAATATTTAAAATTTAAGGTAAAACATGTTTAATATTATTTTAAATGAATTAAGAACTCCAGTTTTTTTAGTTAATAAAGAAAATAAAATTGATTATATAAATTCTATTGGAGAAGAATTTTTTGGTATAAGTTCAAATCTAATTATCGGTAAGTTTATAA
This sequence comes from alpha proteobacterium SCGC AAA536-K22, assembly GCA_000421325.1. GTDB lineage: Bacteria > Pseudomonadota > Alphaproteobacteria > Puniceispirillales > Marisalimonadaceae > Marisalimonas. Next base: position 80,441 of record ATWQ01000002.1, on the reverse strand, counting down.
ATGATTTTATTCCAAACGATTCTCCAATATTAAGTCTATTAAAACGAGTTAGAAAAACTAAATCTGGTTTAACTGAAGAGAGCTTGGATTTTAGTACTATTAATTTTCCAAATAGAAAAGTTAGGGTTCATGTGGTTCCTCTTTCGTTTGATAGTAACCAGATAATTGTACAAATTAGTCAATTAGCACTATCTGAAATGTTTCAATCTCAAAGAATTAATACTAAAATTTCTAAATCATTTTCAACTATGGTTGATATGTTAATGCATGAATTAAAAAATCCTTTAGCTGGAATTAAAGGAGCCTCTCAATTAATAGAAAGTGATTTAAAAAATAATTCTAACTTATCAGAATTAACTCAATTAATTACAATTGAAAGTGAGAGAATTATTTCATTATTAGATAGAATGGAGCATATAAGTAATAATAATTTGAAATTAGAATGTGAATATATAAATATTCATGAAATACTCAATCATTGCAGAAAAGTTGCTCAAAATAGTTTTGGCGCTCAGGTTGATTACATAGATGATTATGATCCATCACTTCCTAAATTATTTGCTAATAAAAATCTTTTAATTCAAATTATATTAAATTTATTAAAAAATTCTTCTGAGGCGAGCTCCTTTAATGGTAAAATTAAAATAAAAACTAGTTTTAATTCGACTAAAATTACATCTTTTACAAAAGAAGACAGTCCTACTACTTTACCATTACAAATTGAAGTTATTGACTATGGCATTGGCATTCCAAGCCATATGTTGTCAAATATTTTTGATCCATTTATTTCATCTAAGAAGGATGGTAAAGGGCTAGGTTTATCAATTGTTGCAAGTGGTTTAGAAGAAATGAGTGCTGTAATAAATGTTACATCAGAACCAGGGTTTACCAATTTTTGTATTAATTTTCCGTTAATAAAATAATGATTTAAAGGAGTTTAAATTATGGAAATTAAAAATGTTAAAAATATAATAGTAGTAGATGATGATAGAAGTATTAGAGTAGTTATCTCTACAGCATTAAGTAGAGCTGGCTATAACGTTAAATCAAGTGGTACAGCTGCTGGAATGTGGAGATTAGTTGAGTCAGATTTTGCTGATATATTAATAACTGATGTAGGATTACCGGATGGTGATGCGTTAGATGTTTTGCCAAAATTACAAAAAATCAAACCAAATCTAAAAATAATTGTAATGTCTGCTAGAACAACTTTATTAACTGCAGTAAGAGCGGAGAAAAAAGGAGCATTTGAATATCTTCCAAAACCATTTGATTTGGATGAGCTTTTAAATTTAGTATCAAATACGTTTCTTCCACAAAAATTAGAAACTAACAGCTCAACTTCTTATAATTCCTCTAAAACTATCTACGACTCTGGTCCAGTTATTGGTAAATCAGTCGCGATGCAGGAAATATATAAAATAATATCTCGTATTGTAAATACAGATTTAACTGTTTTAATATTGGGTGAAAGCGGAACAGGTAAAAAACTAATAGCTAAATCAATACACGATTTAAGTTTATCTAATAATAAGCTATTTTTGAATTTGAATATGCAATTCTTTGATGATTACAAATTTGAAAATTTAATTAAAAATTTACAAGATTATAATTTAAAAGACTTTAAATCATTTGATGAACTTAGTGGGAGTACGATTTATATAAAAAGTATAACTGATTCATCATTACATCAACAAAAAAATTTTTTGAATTTTTTAGAAATAGATTTAAGTCATCTTTCATTAAATAATCCTCACTTCATAAAACCAAGAATTTTTGTCTCTTCTAAAAATAATATTTACAATGATGTTGAAAAAGGTTTATTTCGAAAAGATCTTTATTATAGATTAAATGTGATTCCTATTAAAATGCCTTCTCTTAAAGAAAGATTTGAAGACATACCTGACTTATCATCGCATTTTTTAAAAAGAAATTTTCAAAACAAATTGATAAATAGATCTATTCCGCATGAAGGTTTAAATCTATTAAAAGAATATTCATGGCCGGGTAATATAAGAGAATTAGAGAATGTTATTGAAAGGTTATGTTTGTTATCATCTACTGATAACATATCAACTAATCTTATACAGCAAGTTTTATCTGAAGACAGACCTACTGTTGATAGTAAATATGAAGAAAATTTAGAGTTATATTTTAAGAATTATTTAAATAGATATTTTAAAGATTTTGACGAAAATATATCACTTAATAATTTACATGAGAATTTTATTTCAAAAATTGAAAAACCTTTAATTGAGACAACTTTAAAATTATTTAGAGGCAATCAAATAAAGACGTCTAAATGTCTTGGATTTAATAGAAATACCTTAAGATCAAAAATTAATGCCTATAATATTTCAGTTGTTAAGAAAAGAAAAGTTTAAAGGTTTGTAATAAATTATATATATATATTATAATATATTCTATAAACAAGGTTATAGGATGAAGATAAATATATTAAATATTTTTAAACAAAAATTATTTTTTCTTGCTTTTTTACCTTCTCTATTGATTTGTATATTCATATATGATTCATTATATCAATTTAAATTTGTAAATGATCATGTTAATATTTTCATAATTTCTTTATTTTTTTTATTTTCAATAATATCTTTTATTTTTTTTATCTTTTTAAAAAATATTTATTTAATAGTTAACCAAATTAAACTAGAGAAAGCTGGTCAAGAATTACAAAAAAAAATATTATTTATTTTTTCCGCAATAGCTCTGACTCCAACGTTATTTATAGCCTTTTTTTCAATATTTATTTTTGATTCAGCTCTAAGTGGTTGGTTCAATAAGAAAATTTCCACTGCTATCTCACAATCTGTAGAAGTTGCTAATCAATACCTTGATGAACATCAAAGCGCAATGAGGGGAGATATTTTAGAGCTTGTTAATTTAATAAATGCAAACTCTGCAATTTTATCATCGGACAAAAGTAAATTTAATAATTTTCTAGATAAATACACTCGTAAACATAATTTGTCAGAAGCTGTTATTATTGACTCTATTGGGAATGTATTGGCATTTTCAGAATTTGTTTTTGAATATACCTATACAGAAATTTCACCCAAATTTTATATTTCTGCGAATAAAGATGAAATTTTAATTGTTAAAGAAGATGATTCTAATAAAATGAGAGCATTTATAAAATTAACCCAATATATTGACGCTTATTTACTTATAACTAGATTTGTTGATCAAAGAGTTTTAAATGCCATTGAAAGTACGTCAATTGCTGCTTCTGACTATCAATCAATAGAAATTAAACAATTTGATATTAAAATTTCATTTATAGTTATATTTTTATTAATAACGGTAATTTTATTATTCACCTCTTTAATAATTGGATTGAATATAGCTAATAAATTATTTGAACCAATTAGTTCTCTTATAAAAGGTGCAGAAGAAGTAGGTGGTGGCAATTTAGATTATAAAATAGCTGATAATGTTTTATCCAAAATAAACATTAATGAAATTAAAAGACTTGCACAAGCTTTTAATTTAATGATTTCAGACCTTAAATCTAATAGAGTTGATTTGGAGCATGCAAATGATCAACTTGATAAAAGAAGAAAGTTTTCTGAGTCAGTTTTATCAGGTGTTTACTCTGGGGTCATAGGGTTAGATAAAAATCTTAAGATTAATCTTCCTAATGTTACAGCAACAAATTTATTAAAAATATCAATTGAGAAAGATTTTGGAAAGCCTATTTTAGATTTGGTTCCTGAATTTACAAACGTAATTAATAGTCTTTTGATCTCAAAAAAAAATGTAGTTGAGGATAAAGTTTATATTGTAAGAGATGATAAGGTTTTAAATTTAATAACAAGATTGGTAGTACAAAAGTCTGATAATTTAATTTTGGGCTATGTTTTAACTTTTGACGATGTCACTAGTTTAATAGCTGCTCAAAAAATGGGTGCTTGGTCAGACATTGCACGACGAATTGCTCATGAAATAAAAAATCCTTTAACGCCTATTCGCTTAGCTGCTGAAAGATTAAAGAATCGATTGAGTAGCAATAAAAAAATAGACATAAAAGTTTTTGAGCAATCTTTAAATATGATAACGCGTCAAGTTGATGATATTCATCATTTAGTAGATGAATTTTCCTCTTTTGCCAGAATGCCTTCACCAACATTAAAAATGATCAATATAAATAAAGTAATTTTAGATTACGTTAATCCCATGATGTCATCATTTGACAAGGTTTTGATTGAAATTGATGATGTATTAGATAATGCTTTAATTATGGGTGATGAAAAACAAATAAGGCAAGCATGTGGTAATCTTATAAAAAACTCATACGAAAATATTACTTCAAATAATATAGAAAATGCTCGAATATCAATTTTTTTTAATATAGAAAATAATTATGCTTCTATTGTTGTCAATGATAACGGAACTGGTATTGATAAAACTATGATTTCAGAAATTACAGAACCATATTTTACAACTAAGGTTGGTGGTACAGGACTTGGATTAGCAATTACAAAAAAAATCATAGATGATCATAATGGTACAATATTAATAAAATCACTAAAAGCATCAAAAGGTACATCTATCTTATTAAAATTTCCTTTAATTTCAAAAAATTAATTATGAGAAATAGTAAATGGTAAAAAATAAAATTTCTGTTCTTATTGTCGATGACGAGATTGATATTTGTGAAATGGTAGCTGAAATTCTTAAAGATGAAGGTTATAATGCAATAACTGCAAATAGTTATGAAATAGCTGTTGAAATTCTTAAAAATCAAAACATTACATTATTAATAACTGATATATGGATGAATAATAATACAAATTCTGGTTTAGAATTACTTTCTTGGAGTAAATTGAATGATTCTTTTTTACCAGTGATAATGATGTCTGGTCATGGAAATATTGAAACTGCAATGAAAGCAGCCAAAAATGGAGCTTATGACTTTATAGAAAAACCATTCAAATCTGAGAGATTGATACTTTTAGTTGATAAGGCAATTAAAGAACGTAATTTAAAAATTAAAGTTTTGGACTTTGAACTAAAAGAAAATGAGCGAATGAAATTAGTAGGAGGTTCAAGTGTTTTCAAAAATGTAAAACAACAATTGAATAAATTCTCACAGACTAATAGTAGAGTCCTAATCTCTGGACCATCAGGTTCTGGAAAAGAGTTGATTGCAAGATGGATACATAAAAAATCAAATAGAAATTCATTTCCTTTTATAATCGCTTCATGTGCAACACTTTCTCCTGAAAGGGTAGAGCAAGTATTATTTGGTTGGAGTGAAAAACTAAATGATAATCAATCTCGTCAATATAGTGTTGGTTTGTTTGAGCAGGCTAATAATGGCACACTTTTTTTTGATGAAATTTGTGACTTGCCAGTCCAAACACAAGGAAAGTTGGTTCAAGCAATACAAGATCAAAGTTTTTATAAAATTGGTTCAAATAAAAAAATTAATGTTGATGTAAGAGTAATTTCAGCAAGTAACAAAAATTTATTGAAATCTATGGAGGAAGGAATTTTAAGAGAAGATTTGTTTTATAGGTTGTCTGTAGCCCCGATTGAAGTTCCTTCTTTAAATAAACGTGGAGAAGATATTAATGATTTAGTTGAATACTTTCTTAAATTTATCTCAAAAGAATTAGGAAGTAATTATTTACACCTTTCTCCAGAAACATTAGTTGTTTTACAGAATTATGATTGGCCAGGCAATGTTAGGCAATTAAAAAATATAATAGAGTGGTTAATAATTATGTATGGCAATCAGGAAAATCTTATAATCAAGCCATCACATTTACCTCCAGAAATATTAGGTTATAATGAAATAAAAAAACATGATAATATTATTAATAATTTTAATTTATCACTTAAAGATGCAAGAAAGAATTTCGAAGAAAATTACCTTAAAGAGCAATTAAAAAGATTTAAAGGTAATATTGCTAAAACGTCTACTTACATCGGAATGGATAGATCTGCATTACACAGAAAATTAAAAGAATTGAATATAAATATTAATATATATAATTAACTCAATTATATTTTGGTGATTTGATGAAACAAAAAATTATAATATGTGGTGCTGGTAGAGTTGGTATGTCAATTACAGAGCATCTCTCAAATGAAGGTTTTGATATTACTGTAATTGACTCAAATCCAGATGCTATTCAAAAAGTTACTGAATTATATGATGTTCAAGGAGTATTAGGACTGGCTTCTTATCCAAATGTTCTTGAGGATGCTGGAATTAAAGATACTGAAATGATAATTGCTGTCACTCAATCAGATGAGATTAATATTGCAGCATGTCATGTTGCTAAATCTATTTTTGGAACTCCTACCATGATCATTCGAATAAGATCAAAAACATATCTTGATCCTAAATACTCAGATTATTTATTAAAAAATGTTGGAGTAAATAAAATAATTTCTCCTGAAGATGAAGTGGCGACAGCTATTGTTAATCAATGGAGAACTCCTGGAGCATTTGATGTTGCTGAATTTGCTAGCTCTACTGTAACTATGTTAGGGGTTTCTTGTAAAAATGATTGCCCAATTCTTAATACACCCTTAAGAAATTTAGTTGATTTATTTCCTGAATTAACTGTTACAGTTATGGCTATTATTAGAGGTACTAAGTTAGTTATACCAAGGGGAGGAGATGATATAATTTTATCTGGCGATAGAGTTTATCTTGCTTGTCCTACAGATCAAATTAATAGAACCTTAATTGCCTTTGGTCATGCTGAAACTACTGCTGAAAAAGTAACAATATCCGGAGCAGGTGCTATCGGAATTAGAGTTGCTGAAGAAATACACAAATTATCACCTGAAACTAATTTAACTATATTAGAGCTAGATAAAGATAAGGCAAGACACGCTGCAGAAATGCTTGAATATGCAACTATAATTTCAGGAGATTCCTTAGACCCCGAAATAATTTTAGAAGCAAGGTTGGGTCAAGGTGAAACATATATTGCAGCTACCAATAATGATGAAGTAAATATACTTTCTTCGTTATTATCAAAAAGATCAGGAGCTTCACACACTGTAGCTTTAATTAATTTGCCTGTTTTTATTCCACTTTTTAATTCATTAGATCTTGAGGGTGTAGTTAGTCCACCCAATTTAACAGCATCTTCAATATTGCAAGAAGTTAGAAGTGGTCAAATAGAGCATGTACATTCTATAATTGAAGAGTTTGGTGAGGTTATATCATTTGAAGCATTGAAATCTTCTTCAATAATAGGCAAACCCCTTAAGGATACTAAATTACCTAAAGATGTTGCTTTGGGAGCCGTTGTAAAAGAGGATAATAGTATAGTTTCACCAAGGGGAGATACTATAATTAAAGCAGGGGATATAGTCGTTATGTTCGTTCCAGTAAAATCTATGAAGAAAGTTGAAGAATTACTTTCTGTTAACTTGGATTTTTTTTAATGTATAATATATCGTATGTAGATGGAATTTATCAAAATTATGAAAATTCAAAAGTTAATATAAATGATAGAGGATATCATTTTGGAGATTCTGTTTATGAAGTTGTTTTATTTAATGAAGGAATATTTTATGATTTTGAAGGTCACTTAAATAGATTATTTGATTCGCTAAATTCTATAAATATAAAATTTTCTTTTTCAAAACAATCTTTAAAAATAATTATTAAAAATTTAATAAAAATAAATAGAGTCTCTTTTGGAAGTGTCTATATACAAGTTTCACGTGGAATAGCTGAACGAAACCATAGTTATAAAGACATGAATATTAAACCTTTGCTATCTATAATAATAACAAAAAAACAAAATAACCTTTCTGATGAAGCAATTGGCGTTAAAGCAATTACTTTAAACGATAATAGATGGGCAAGACCAGATATTAAAACAACTCAATTATTACCAAATGTATTAGCTAAAACAAAGGCAAATAATAAGGGTGCTTTTGAAGGAATTTTCATTGATTCTGAAGGTTATGTAACAGAAGGATCTAGTTCTAATATATGGATTATTAATAATGATAATGAAATTATTACTAGAGCAATTGATGGAAAAATCTTGTCAGGTATAACAAGAAAATCAATTGCAAAATTTGCTGATTTGAATGATTTAATTGTTAAAGAAAAAAAGTTTAGAAAAGAAGAACTTTATAAATCTAAAGAAGTTTTTCTATCTAGTGCTTCTTCTTTTGTTACTCCAATAATTGAAATTGATAATGTAAAAATTAATAACGGTGAAGTTGGTGAAATATCAGTTGAATTAAGAAAATTATATTTTAAAAACTTTACTAAATAATTAAAAATTAATGAATAAATATAAAACCTTTTTACTTTTTCCTATTTTTAAAAATTATAAGTTCTGTCAAAATGAAATTTTTAATCAGAAAAATTTTATTTCTAGATCTTCTGAAACAAGAAGTCTTGTTCAAGCGTTGGATGGTTCGATTGTCTTTGAAAAAATTATTAATATAAATATTCCAAAACCATCTTTATTATTTAGTAAAACAGTAACTGATCAAATTAAATATAATTTTAACTTAGACGAAGTTGATCTTATAATAATAGATTGTTCTTTATCTCCAATTCAACATAGAAATTTGGAGAGATTTTTTGATAAAAAAATTATTGATAGAACGCAACTTATTATAGAAATTTTTGGTCTTCGTGCGGCTACCAAGGAAGGAAAATTACAAGTTGAACTTGCTAATTTAAGTTTTGAAAGAACCAGATTAGTAAGATCTTGGACACATTTAGAAAGGCAAAGAGGTGGATTAAGTAAAGTAGGGGGGCCTGGAGAAAGTCAAATAGAATTAGACAAAAGAATGATCAATACCAAAATCAAACAATTAAAAAAATTATTATCTAAAGTTAGGCAAACAAGAGAAATTCAACGCAAACCAAGAAAAAATGATAATAATTTAATATTTTCCCTCGTAGGTTATACAAATTCTGGTAAATCAACGATTTTTAACAATCTAACTTCTTCTAAAGTATTAGTAAAGGATATGGTTTTTGCGACTTTAGATACAAAAATGAGTTTAGTTAATCTATCAAACAAGAAAAAAATTATCTTGTCCGACACTGTGGGATTTATTTCAGCATTACCCACAGAATTAATAGATTCTTTCAATTCATCTTTAGAAGAGCTTTTTTCTTCAGATTATTTATTATTAGTTCATGATTTATCCAATCCAAATATAGAAAATGAAGCAAAACTAGTTTTTGATACATTAAAAAAGATTGGTTTTACTGAGGAAGTGTTAAAGAGCAAGATTATTAATATTTTTAATAAATCTGATATAAATTCTAATATTGATAATATTGACATTAAATTTAAAAATAAATTTGTTAAAACATGTGCATTAACTAAAGACGGTACAAAAAATTTAATAAATTATTTAGAAAAATTAGTTGATAAAAATTTTCCTGATATTTTGTTTTTTATACCTACTGACTCTTTAAAAATTTCTTCTTGGTTACACAAAAATTCTTTTGTTTATAATGATATATATTGTGATGCTAATTTTACAGGGAATAAAGTTAAATCAAAAATTTCTATTCAAAAATTAGAACATTTTAAGTCAAATTTTCCACATATAAAAATAAATTCAATAAAACAAACTAATCATGACTAATAACTTCATAAACGATAAAAAAATAAGGGATGAAATAGTAAATTATATCAAAAATTTATTAAAAAAAGTTAATCAAGAGATTATATTAAAATATTTTAATAATCTTAATTCAAATGATATTTCTACTAAAACTTCTGATGATGATTTTGTTAGTATTGCTGATAAAAAAAGTGAGGAATTAATTTGTAAAAAATTATTAGGGTTTCTTAATGTTAAAAAATTTATAGGTGAAGAATCTTCATATTTAAATAACAAACAATATATTACCTTATTGAACGAACCACTAGTATGGGTTGTTGACCCAATAGACGGAACCAAAAATTATATTAATGGAAAAGATACTTTTTGTTCCATGATTTCACTAGTAAGCTTTTCAATTCCAATTGCCACATTTATTTATTACCCATTAAAAAAAATTTATGTTTATGCATTTAAAGGTTTTGGTGCGTATTCGGTAAAAATTGATACTAATAAAATTACTAAATTATCAATAAATCAAATAACACCAAAATTGATTTTAGGTTCAGGTGGGACTAAAGGAATTCCAGATCCCTACAGAAAATCTATTTTGGACAATTTAAGGAATAATACAAAGAGATTTTTTATTGGAAGCGCTGGCATAGAAACTATCATGTTGGCGAATAATGAAACTCAATTTTTGTTTTATGGAAGAGTTACACCTTGGGATCATTCACCATTAGATTTGATTACAAGAGAGGCTGGCGGATATGTATATATGATAAAAAATAAAGAAAATTTTAATTTAAACGCAAATGGTCCAATATTAGCCGCTTCCAACAATGAGATATGGGATCGTATAAAAGAAATAGCAATACCCAGACACCATCCTTATTTAAGTGATGTTACCTAATTCTTTTTTACAACATTAAAAGGATTAAAAGCTTGATCTCCAGCCATTATTTCAATTCTGTTTATATTAATATTCTTTGGTCTTGTAGAAATCCAAAAAATTGTTTCAGCTATGTCTTCTGGTTTTATAACTTTGGTATTTTTATATACTTGAGAGGCTTTTTCTCTATCACCTTTAAATCTAACAATTGAAAACTCAGTTTCAGCAAGACCAGGTTCAAGTGAAGTCACATTAATTCCTTTTCCAACTAGATCAGCTCTTAAATTTAATGAAAATTGACTTACAAATGCTTTGGTACCACCATAAACATTACCACCAGGGTAGGGGTAAGAACCTGCAACCGAACCAAGATTAATAATATGACCTTCTCCATTATCAATCATTAATGGCAAAATAGATCTTGTTGCATAAACTAAACCCTTAATGTTAGTATCAATCATTTCATCCCAATCATCAAGATTAGCATTGTCGGCACCTTCTAACCCAAGAGCTAGACCAGCGTTATTACATAACACAGATATTTTATTAAAGTTTGGGGGAAGATTTTTGACTGCAGTTTGAACAGATTGTCTGTCACTAACATCAAAGGAAAGGGGTAATGAATTTTGTCCTAATTCTTCTGCAAGTTCTTCAAGTCGATCTGCTCTTCGTCCGGTAATAATGGTTTGCCATCCTTTTTCATTAAATAATTTAGCTGTAGCTTTTCCAAAACCAGATGTTGCACCTGTAATAAAAATTGTTTTTGGTAAATTAGAACTCATTTAAACCTCTTTTAATTTTTTTTTTGCATTATTCCATAAGTTTTTAAAATCAATTAGTTTCAAACTATGCCATTTTAATTTTTTATCTTCAAGAATGTTTTCCATTTCATTAAATCTATTTATAAATTTTTGATTAGCTTTTCTTAATGTTTGATCTGGATCAAGATTTAAATGTCTAGACAAGCTTATTAACGTAAAAAATAAGTCACCTAATTCATCTTCAATATTTTTCTTATTTTTTTCTTTTAAAGCTTCTTTTAATTCATTTAATTCTTCATCAACTTTTTTAAGAACTTGATCTTTATTAATCCAATCAAAATTAAGCGAAGCAGCCTTTTTTTGGATTTTTATTGATCTAATAATAGTAGGCATATTATTTTCAATTTGATCTAATGTATTTTTTACTGAACTTTTTTCATTGCTTTTTTCTAAATTTTTAATTCTTTCCCAACTATCTTGAGGTAAATCATTCATTTTATAATTTGTATCAAAAATTTGAGGATGTCTTCTAATTATTTTTTGGGAAATTTCATTTGTAACATCATCAAAATCAAAATCACCTTGATCAGATGCAATTTGAGATAAAAGAATAACTTGTAATAACAAATCTCCTAACTCATTTTTAATTTCTTTCACATCATTTTTTTCGATTGCATTGACAAGTTCATACGCTTCTTCAATTGAATATGGTGCCAATGAATTATAATCCTGTTTTAAATCCCATGGACATCCACCATCAGGATCTCTCAATATTTGAATAACCTTTCTTATTTTATCTATAGATACAAGTTTATTTAATTCAGTTAATTTTTTTTTTGATATTTTTTTCATTATATATTCTTTTTTTATGTTAATAAATTACATATTTAATCAATTATACTTAATATATCATTAGGAGATATAATTGTCTGAAGAAAAATTAGGTATTTTTGCAAGATTTAGAAGATATTTTCTTGCTGGAATTTTAGTTACTTCTCCTATCTTAATTACGATTTACGTAACATGGATTATTATTACTTTCATTGACGCTCAAGTAGCAGGTTTGTTGCCTGATAGTCTAGATTTTACAAAACAATTACCTCATCAAATACCAGGATTAGGACTAATAATTAGTATTGTTGTAATAACACTTATTGGGGCAATCACTCCTGGATTTATCGGAAGAACTTTATTGAAAACTGGTGAAAGAGTTCTTGATAAGATGCCTGTAGTAAGGACTATATATAGTGCCATTAAACAAATCATGGAAACTGTTATGTCTACTAATTCAGAAAGTTTTAGAGATGTGGTATTGGTTGAATATCCAAGAAAAGGTATTTGGGTTATTGGTTTTGTCACAGGTGAAACAAAAGGTGAAGTTCAAACTTTAAATAAAGAAACATTAATAAATGTTTTTATCCCAACCACTCCTAATCCAACTAGTGGATTTCTTTTATTTTTACGAAAGAAAGACTTAATTTATATGAACATGAAAGTAGAAGACGCAGTTAAAATGGTTATCTCTGGAGGAATAGTTACCCCTAAAATTAGCAAGAAATAATTAGTAAATATTTATCCACCTTTTAATAATTTAATAGCTTCATTATTTTCAAAAATAGATAGAAGAGTATTTATTTTTTTATGGTCATTGTCATTTTTTAATAAATTAACAGCCTCATCTCTTGCTACAGGTATTAAATCACTATGTAAATGTAAGTCTATAAATTTGAAATCAATATTTCCTGACTGTTTGCTGCCAAGCACTTCTCCTGGCCCCCTCAATATCAAGTCATTTTCCGAAATTTTAAAACCATCATCAGTCTCTTTCAATATTTTTAACCTTGAGTGTGCAATTGGATTAAGTTGGGATTTATATAATAATATGCACGAGGATTCTTTGTTGCTTCTTCCAACTCTTCCTCTTAATTGATGAATTTGGGATAATCCAAATCTTTCAGCACATTCAATAACCATAATTGTTGCGTCAGGAATATCGACTCCAACTTCAATAACAGTAGTAGCAACAAGAACTTTACTTTTCCCAATTTTAAAATTATTGATAGCTTTTTCTCTTTCAATTTGATTTTGCTTTCCATGAACTAATGAAATTTCAATATTTGGAAAATAATTTATTAAAAAATCAAATCTTTCATTTACAGCAATTAAATCTATATTTTCTGATTCTTCAATTAAAGGACAAACCCAATATATTAAAGCTCCATTTTTAATTGCTCTTTCCATAGATAATAAAACTTCATTTATCTTACTTTGTGGTAATACGTAGGTTTTTATAGGTTGCCTACCGATTGGTTTTTCATTTATAATTGATATATCCATGTCACCATAAGCCGTTAATGCTAAAGATCTTGGAATAGGCGTAGCCGTCATAACTAATATATTAACATTTGTGCTTTTCTGAGTAATTTCATATCTTTGTTTAACCCCAAATCTATGTTGCTCATCTATGACAGCTAGTGATAAATTCTTGTATGTTATTTTTTTTGATATTAATGCATGTGTGCCAATAATAACCTTAACATTACCTTCAGCTATATTATTAATAATTTCCATTCTTTCTTTTTTGCTATGTATTGATCTAGATTCACCTAATAATAAGACAACTTCCATGTTAATTGGAGTAAGAAGATTTTTTACAGTGTTATAATGTTGTAAAGCTAATATTTCTGTAGGTACTAAAAGTACAGATTGAGATCCATCAGATATAGCGTGCAACATTGAAATTAATGCTACAATTGTTTTACCTGATCCAACATCACCTTGAAGCATTCTAACCATAGTTTTGTCATCATGAATATCTTTTTTAATTTCGTTAACAACTTCAATTTGATTTTTTGTTAACTTAAATGGTAAGCTTTTATAAAATTTTTCTATAATTTGAGAGTTATTTTTTGATGATAAGTTTCTATTGATTTTAGAAATTTTATTTTTGATTAATAACATAGATATTTGATTTGCAAGTAACTCATCAAAAGCAAGTCGCTTTCGGTAAATACTATTAAGTTCGGCATCTGCAATATTTTCAGGATTATGTAATTTAGTAATTGAATCTTGCCAATTTGAAAATTTATATTCCTCTACGACTTTATCAGACAACCATTCTGGTATATTAGGAATTTTTTTTATCGATTGATTTATAATTTTATAGATAAATTTTTGATTAACTCCAAGAAATAGAGGATAAACAGGTTCAATTTTTGGTATTTGACCCCTTTGATTATCAGTCAAAACATAATCAGGATGAACTATCTGTCCTAAACCATTAAAACTTTCAAATTTTCCACTTATAATAATCTTATTTCCTACTTTATAAATATTTTTTAAATACTGAGTGTTTTTACCAAAATAAATAATATCTAATCTTATACTTTTCTCTTCATCCAAACCGAAAGTTATTATTCGTGAAATATTATTTTTATTTCTAAATTTATAGGGTTGCATATTAATTTCAATCACCTCAACTTCACATGTTATTATTTCACCATGATTTATATTTTTAAGTGATGTGTTTTTAAATCGGTTAATAGATTTTATCGGTAGATAAAATAGAAGATTAATTATATAAGGACCAATTTTTTTTTCCAATAACCGTAATTTTTTTTCCCCTACACCGTTTATATTAAGTAATGAGGAAAATAATCCAAAAATATTTTCAGGCCTTTTTATAATTAAATTAGACAAGAAATTAAAATCCTTTATTTATAATAACATTTAAATAAATCTACTTTATATATAACGAGAAAAAATTGAATAATAGAAGTGTTTTTATAAAAAAACTAATTTATAGATCCAAGTATACTGGAACACGTGAAACTGACATTTTACTTGGTAATTTTGCAGAGAGTTATTTACACAAGTTAAGTGATGAAAATCTCAAATCATATCAAAAACTACTTGAGTCTGGGGATCCACGAATATGGCGTTTATCAATAGATGTTGAAAAGACTAATTCCGATAAAGAAAATTATATTATTAATTTAATTAGAGAATTTAAGGGTTTTTAAATTGTTTAATTTTGAGTATGAATTAGAGAAAATTAATAATATTAATGGTGTTCGAGATAGTTCAATTCCATTTTTAATATCAGCACTCTTAAAAAATAATAACATTTTTTACATTGCAAAAAATGATTTAGAACTATCCAATATCTATAACTTTTTATCACAAAATTTTACAAATATTAATATTTTCAAAATTCCAGCTTGGGATTGTCTTCCATATGACATTTCATCACCAAATTTTAGTATCACAAGTGAGCGTGTAAAATCTTTTTCAAAACTTTGTTTTTTAAAAAAAAATAAAGAAAAAATTATTTTTTTAACAACTATTAACTCTTTAATAACTAAAACTGCTCCATGCGATTTTTATAAAAAAAATTTTACTTCCCTAACTAATAAAATTGAATATTCTTTAAACAAATTAACTGATTTTTTAATTAATGCTGGATACAAAAGAGTTCAAACTGTTAGAGAGTTAGGTGAATTTAGTTTAAGAGGAAGTATTTTAGACGTTTTTCCGATTGGATACTCAAAAGCTTTTAGAATCGATTTCTTTGGTGAAACTATTGAAACAATCAAAGTAATGGATCCACTAACACAAAGATCTAGTACTCACGTTGAAAACATTAATATTTATTCTTCTAATGAATTTTTATTAAGTGAAGAAAATATAGAAAACTTTAGAAAAAAATTTAGAAGCTTAGATGGTAATCAAAGCATTAATAATTCTATTTATGAAAAAGTTTCATCAGGTATTAAATTTAATGGAATAGAACATTTTTTACCATTACTTCATAAAGATCCTTTGGCTTCAATTTTTGATTTTCTACCAAAAGATCAAGAGATTACCTTCTTATTGACTAAAAATTTTTTTAAATTAATTGACGAAAGAGAATTAGAAATTAAACATTTCAGTGAAGAAAGAGAAATAGAAAATTCCGAATATAATTTAATTACAATTGAAGATTTGTACTTAACAACAAAAAATGTAAAAGATCATTTAAAATCATTCAAAACAATTAATTTAAATGAATTTGATCAAATTAAAAATAAAGATAATTATGAAATTAATTTGTACACTAAACCATTAATAATTTCTAATTACATAAATTCAGAAGATACAAATAAAATAAATAATTTTGTTAAATTTTGTATAAAAGAAATTTTAGATAATAAAAAAATTATAATAATTACTGAAGAAAAATCCAGAATTAACAACTTAATTCATTTTTTTGAAGAAGATTTAAATAATAGTAATATCAAATTTAATATTATTGAAATCAAAGACTTAATTTATAATGAACTATCAACAAATTTTAATTTTACATATTCACCATATATGGAAAGTTTTGAAGTTCTTAATCATTTAATTATTTTTGATCGTGATATTTTTGGAGTGCCAGAAAAAAAGAAGAAATCATGGAGAAGAAAAACTGAAAATTTTCTAAAGGATGTAAATACCATTGATACTGGTGACTTAATCGCTCACATTGATCACGGAATAGGCCTATATGATGGATTGGAAAAGATTACTTCCAGTGGTGTGGATCATGATTGCCTGAGGTTAATTTATAGTGGAGGAGACAAGTTATATCTTCCTGTTGAAAATATGAATTTGTTGAGTAGGGTTGGTGATTCAAATTTTTCACGAGATCTTGATAAACTTGGCGCTGCTAATTGGCAAAATAGAAAGGCAAATGTCAAAAAGAAAATTAAGGATATGGCTGAGAAATTAATAAGAGTAGCAGCTCAAAGAGAAATAATATCTACAGAAAAGCTATTTGTAACCGAAGATTATGAAAATTTTTCAAAAAAATTTCCTTTTCAATTAACTGATGATCAAGAAAGGGCTATCAATGATGTGATTTTAGATCTGGAAACTGGCAAATTAATGGACAGATTGATTTGTGGTGATGTAGGTTTTGGTAAAACTGAAGTTGCATTAAGAACCTCATTTATTTTGGCAAATTCTGGTTACCAAGTAGCTTTAGTTGCTCCAACTACAATTTTAGTAAAACAACATTACAAAAGTTTTTCTGAAAGATTTAAAACGTCCTCATTAAACATCTCTTCTTTATCGCGAATGACTAGTTTAAAAGACAGAAGCAAAATTAAAAATGATCTTAAAACAGGTGAAGTTAATATTATAATTGGAACACATGCTTTACTTTCTAATGACGTAGATTTTAATAATTTAGGTTTACTAATTATTGATGAAGAACAACATTTTGGAGTTGCTCAAAAAGAGAAAATCAAAGAACTACAAGGAAATATTCATGTATTGACACTGTCAGCAACACCTATTCCCAGAACCCTTCAATTATCTTTGTCTGGTCTTAAACAATTAAGCTTAATCACCACCCCTCCTGTTAATAGATTATCAATAAGAACCTTTGTTTTAGAGTGGGATAAAGTTGTATTATTAGATGCTCTAAATAGAGAAAAAAACAGAGGAGGACAGACGTTTATTGTCTGTCCCAGAGTTAAGGACATTGATAGCTTGTATGATAGAATTAATAAAATGGTTCCTAATTTATCAATTAGTGTTGCACATGGGCAAATGAAGATAGATGAATTAGATAAATCAATTAATTTATTTTCAGACGGTATTACAGACATTCTGATATCTACTAACATTATTGAATCTGGAATTGATATACCAAACGCGAATACAATGATTATCCATAAAGCTGACATGTTTGGACTTTCTCAATTATATCAACTTAGAGGTAGAGTTGGTCGCAGTAAAACTCGTGCCTATTCTTATTTTACAATTGATAAAGGTAAAATTTTACAAAAGAAATCTCAGCAGAGACTAGATGTGATTAAAACACTTGATAATCTTGGAGCAGGTTTTTCTCTTGCAAGTTATGATATGGATATTAGAGGGGCAGGTAATCTACTTGGTGATGAACAATCTGGCCAGATTAAAGAGGTAGGGGTTGAATTATATCAAGATATGCTAAAAGATGCTGTAAGTTCATATAAAGAGGGTGGTAAGTCCATTGAAGAAACCTGGTCTCCTTCAATATCTCTAGGGCTACCGGTTCTTATTCCAGAAACATATGTTTATGACCTGTCTACCAGAATGTCTCTTTATAGGAAGGCAGGCGAATTATTAAATACAGAAGATATAAATAATTTTACTGAAGAGCTTTTTGATAGATTTGGACCTCCACCTATGGAAGTTAATAATTTATTGGCTACTTTGATGATAAAAAATAAATGCCTTAAAAATAAAATAAAAATTATAGATGCCGGACCCAAAGGTATGTTAATCGGTTTTAAAAATAATTATTTCAAAGATACAGACAAACTATTTAAATGGATAAATGACAAATCTGGTTTAATAAAAATTAGACCTGATCAGAAACTTTTTGTTCAAAAAAATCTAAAAACACGGGACGAAAAAATAAATATAGTTGTAGATATTATAACTCAGTTAGAATTGTTATGTGCCTAGTCTAAATTCGACAATCAAAAGTACCTTTAGCTGTGTCATCAGCATAAGTTTTAATCTTAATTAAAACTACTTTATTATGGTTTTTACAAATAGTTTTTATTTGTTTTTTTGTTTTTAATGGAATTTTAGTGATAGAATTTCTTTCTATTTTCCATTTAATTTCAAATGGTTTTTCTTGATAGGTAATAGGAATTAGTACTTTGCTTACATTACTAGAGATTTTGGTGTGCTTATTACAACTTGAGATCAGTAATAATATCCCTAGAAGAATTATAGATCTATACATTTAAAAATCACTCCTATTTTATGTTAAAAAGTTAACAAAATATTAAAATTATTTAGGATTTATTAACTCATTTAGTGATGGTTATTACCATGTTCCAATATTTTTCATACTTGACCAAGGTTCTTTGATTTCAAGATTATTGCCTTGTTGAAGCAATTCTATAGAAATATTATCTGGCGATTTAATAAAAGCCATTCTTCCTTCTCGTGGTGGTCTGTTAATGGTTACACCTTTATCCATTAATTTTTGACATGTCTCGTATATATTTTTAACTGAAAGGGCAAGGTGGCCAAAATTTCTTCCATTATCGTATTTTTCTGGTTCCCAATTATATGTTAATTCAATCTCTGGAGAACGAGTTTCATTTGCATTTTTTTCATCTTCAGTAGCGGCAAGAAAAATTAATGTAAATTTTCCCTCAGGAACATCTTTTCTTCTAATTTCAACTAAGCCCAGTTTGTTACAAAAAAAGTCTAATGACTCCTCAATATTGGTTACTCTAATCATTGTATGTAAAAATTTCATATTCAATCCAAATATTGTTAAATGATATATTATATAGATAATACAAATTTATTAATTATACTACTGTCATTATTAAGAGTGTTAGAGATTTTTATGAATTTAGAAAAGTATGAGGTCGGATTTAATATTCCTGCAAGTATAGGTATGGATATTAAAGACATACAAACTCCTGCATTAGTCATAGATTTAAAAGTTTTTCAAAGTAATATTTTGAAGATGAAAAATTTTATTGTTGAAAATAATGTTAAGCTTAGACCTCATGCTAAAATGCATAAATCAATCAATGTTGCAAATTATCAAATCAACTTTGGTGGTGCTCATGGTATTTGTTGTCAAAAAGTTAGTGAAGCAGAAATCTTTATAAGAGGCGGTATACAAGATGTTCTAATAACCAATCAAGTTACCAACTTGTATAAGATCGATAGGTTAACCAAAATGGCTTCAAAAGAGATACGATTAGGTTGCTGTGTTGATAACGCAGATAACATTAAAAATATTCAAAACTCTGCTGAAAAAAATAATGCTCATATCGATATATATATAGAATATGACTGTGGAGCAAATAGGTGTGGTGTTAATACATTTGATCAGATTTATGATCTCTTAAATTTAATTAACAAAAAGAAGAATTTAAATTTTGTTGGTTTTCAAGCCTATAATGGTTCGATTCAACACATCGAAGATTTTAATTTGAGAAAGAAACAAGTTCATAATACAAGCAACAAAATTAAAAAATTAAAATCAACTTTCAAACAATATTCTCCAATTATTACTGGCGTTGGTACTGGATGTTTTGATTTAGAAGTTAACGAAGATGTCTATGACGAAATACAAGTAGGGTCATATGCTTTTATGGATGCGCACTATTCATCTTTAAAACATAATCATGAGATAAATAATACTAACAACTTTGACAACTCATTATTTGTATTAACTGGTGTAATGTCCAATGCATTAGAAAATCACGCTATAGTTGATGCTGGTTTGAAATCTATGTCGGTTGATAGTGGTTTGCCAAAAATAGTAAATAAAGAATTTGATTATCTTAAATGTTCTGACGAACATGGAGTAATATATGATCCAAATAATTTACTAAATATCAATGACAAGGTTTTTTTAATTCCTGGGCATTGTGATCCAACGTGTAATCTTCATGATTGGTATGTTGTAATTGAAGATGGAAAAGTTATAGACTTATGGCCAGTATCAGCTCGTGGTTTTAGCTTCTAGTTATTAAAACAGTTTGGATTTAGGTCTAATAAATGAATAAAATCAACACTCTAAACAAAAAAAATAAACTATTGAATATATTATCAGAAGGTTGTCGTATTCACCCAGCTTATAGAGCCCGTCGGAAAGCTACAGGGCTTTATAAAGAATGTGTTATTGTTTGGCAGGCAAGGTTGAATATAAATGACTTAGAGAAATCATAATAATAAAATTATGAAAATCTTAATATTTTTATTTATGATAATTCTTAATTTTCAACATCAAGCATATTCACGAGCATTAAAAATAAAACACAAAATTTCTCAACCACCCTTATGCTTTAATAATAAGGGTGAAAAAGTTCTTTTTCAAAATCTTAATTCTAAAAGAGGAAAAATTACTGCAGGAGTTGCTAAAAAAGATGTTAATAGTTTACCAATAATTTATAGGTTTAATTATCAAAAATCACCATATTCTCTTCAATTGTTTATAGATTATCATGAATGCGCTCATCATTAGACGGGCGATTTGGATAAAAGACCACCTCCACAGAACAGTGTTCAATATATGATAAAAGAAAGTATTGCAGATTGTGTAGCATCAATACGTATGAAATCAGATAAAATTAATGGAGAAATTTTAATAAAAGAAACTTTATTAGAATTAAAAAAAGCTATGAGAGTAATTGGGTTTCCAAAGGCTATAATTCAAAGTAGGGAGCTTAATATTAAAAAATGCTTCAAAAAGAATATTTCATTAAAATCTTATATCAATCATATACTCAATAAGCGCGGTCTTAAATAATAATCTTAGAAAACAAATATTAAAAATTGAATGGTGGACGTGATGTCATCCAAAGTAATCTATAAGTTATTGGTTTAAATCAATAAAATAAGGGATTGTTAATCTTGTCATACAAATTGTCCGACAAAATATTTGTAAAGTAGGGGGGTACCACCCCTTTTCTTAATCAACAATGGTCAAGGGATTCTCAGCCCATTGACCTTAGTCCATGTAGTATGGACCAGGGTTCAATGAAGAGTAATTAATTTAACTTGATCTAATTTTATTTGTGCAATTAACTTTTTCGTCTAATTACTTTATGTAATTCTATCACTTCAGGCTCACCTGGGTCCATTCCCATTTCTGATAAAACTGGACCTATTTTAGCACCAAATGATTCAAAATGTTCTTTAGAGTCAAAGAGTAGAGAAACTTTCATTTTATCTTCTGATCCAAAACATAATTCTAATTCAAGTCCAGGGTCAGGATGAACACCCTCCTTATAAAGTCTTTCAACTATTGCGTCATATTGTTCTGCTGTCATGGATGGTGGTGAAAAACGTACTAAAATGCTCATAAGACTTCCTTTCAAAATTTAGATAGTTGAGACATAATTCTATTTTAACAGCCAATATTTTCATTAAAAAATTATATATTTAAGATGTTTTGCAATTAATTTAGTCATAATTAAACGAATTGACATTATCTAATGGAGCCTGGACAGGGTTCATTGATGGTTTGGTGAAGTTTTTAAGTTTTACTTTAGGCTAAATCATTAAATTATTTATATATATTATTTAAACTTGACATTTTGAAATTTTGAATTTAAAAAGAATTTTGTTAGGTGGCCGCTCCCTATTAAAAAAAATGGTATAATTTATATATTTTTTTATTAAAGACTAAGTTGGGGCCGGTACTTATTATGAAAATGGAAAATCCTCTAAAAATAAACTTACTATCAATTTGGGACAAATACCTTTTTTTTCAGATTAACAGATCAAGAAAAGCATTGAAGTTATTTGGAAATGCTAATGGTTATTTAATTTTTCAGGTTATATGTTGGCATTATGCTTTAATCCTAAAGAAATCCCCAGAGTTTGATTATAAAAGAAATTATGGCGATAATGTAATAAAATTATGGGAAAAATTTGGTAAAAAAGGTTTTAATTTTAAATCAGTTTTAACGTACACACTTGTCTCTGATTTAACAGGTTTAAGCATTGAAACTGTTCGGAGACAAGTATTTAAATTGAGAAAGGGAAAATGGGTTGATTACTCTGTAAAATTTGGAATAGTATTAACGCCTAATGAACAAAATAATAAACTTTTAACCGATGTATTTAACGCTAAAGAAGTTGAATCATTTGGTAGCTTTTTAGATATAGTTGAAAAAAGACGGGAACCCAATCTAAATATAATGTAAACACCTCAAATGCTCAAGCATGGTTAGGGTTATTTAAGTGGTACGTATAATTTTAATATAGTTAGATAATAATTACATATATATATTCATATATATTAGTTACACGAAAAAAGAAAAATATAAAATTTGAACCAAACCATATCAGTTTGACAACTTAAAAAAAAACTGTCGTCTTTGTTTGTTAACATTTTTTCGAGGGAATTTGTGGGAACTCTGTAGCCGTATTTCCAAGAATACCAACTTCTTTACAACTCAAATAAGTTTTTACGAAATAGCTCCACCTCATACCAAGCAAAAACTTTAAAATCAGCTATAAAATTTGGTGGTAGTTTAAAAATATATTGGAGCACTTTAAGGTTAGAAATCTATCAATATCTGTCTATTTATTAAGCAAACCTAATTTATTTAGCTATTTTTATAAAGTTTGGTATCCAAGTCTTTTTATCAAGGATATGTGTATCTAAATCAATTTAAGAATTTAATAAAATATTAGTTTAATAAGTAAATTTGATTAACATTTTATAAAATAATTTTTTGTTATAAACATAAGTTTTAACCTATTTAATATCTTTTTTTTTATAAATGCTTTCATCTTAGCTTTTCTTTTTAAAAGGGGTACTTCAATGTCACAGAAAAAAAGTTCTTATGGAGAGTGGATTCTTAAATACAGATTCCTTGTTTTAGGTCTTATCACGGCTGTTACTTTGATTGCTGCCGCAGGCGCCCAATTTCTTTACTTTGACAATGATTACAGAGTGTTCTTTGGTAAAGAAAATCCTCAACTTAAAGCATTTGAGCAAATCCAGCAGACCTATACCAAGATTGATAATGTTAACTTTGCCGTTGATCCAATTTCAGGCAAAGCTAACGCGCCTGAGGTGCTGGCCGCTGTTGAGGAGTTGACCGACATTGCGTGGCAACTTCCTTTTTCCATCCGAGTTGATAGCCTGTCAAATTATCAGCATACCGAGGTTGAAGGTGATGATTTGATTGTCAGGGATTTATATTCTGATGGAATGTCAATGAGCGCTAAACAGCAAGCTTTGATTGATAATGTTAGCACGACCGAGCCAACTCTGGCAGGAAAAATTCATGATAAGCAACATCGGGCCACATCGGTAAATGCAACCATTCAGATGCCAGGTAAAAGCGCTGACGAGGTTGCCATTGTAGCGGCCGCTGCACGCAAAATGGCTGCCGAGATCGAAGCCAAACATAATGTCAAAATTCGTTTGGGAGGTGTTATTTTTCTTAATAACGCGTTTCTGGAATCATCAATGCTGGACATGGCAACATTAGTGCCGGCGATGTATTTGGTTATTTTGATTGTTGCTTATTTATTGCTTAGATCGATAATGGCAACTTTTTTGGTGCTGTTCGTTGTTGTGCCAAGTATCATGGTGGCTATGGGCGCTGGAGGGTGGATGGGCATTGGCTTGACGCCACCATCGGCCAGTGCACCAACGATTATCACGACCCTTGCTGTCGCCGACTCAATCCATTTGTTGGTAAGTATGTTCAACCGGATGCGGGCAGGGCACAGTCAACGCGACAGTTTGCTTTACAGTATACGAGTCAATGGGAAACCTATTTTCCTAACTAGTCTGACAACGGCTCTCGGTTTTCTGTCAATGAATTTTTCAGATTCCCCACCGTTTCACGATCTGGGTAATATAACAGCAATAGGCGTTATGGCTGCTTGGATATTTTCAATCGTTCTATTACCTATTCTCATCAGCTTTGTGCCTCTGAAATCAAAAGCCACTTTGGCAAAGCTTGATGATAAAATGGGAAAGCTTGGTGTTTATGTCGCTTCGCGTTATAAGTCGGTTCTAACTGCCAGTGTTATTATCTCAGTTAGTATTCTGTCCCTTATTCCACTCAATGAAATCAATGACGACTTTGTTAAATATTTTGACGACACAGTCCAGTATCGTCAGGATACCGACTGGATCAGTCGCAATCTAACAGGTGTCAATCAGGTGCAATTTAGTTTACCTGCTGGCGAATCCAATGGTGTTAGCGATCCAGTTTTTATTGAAAAAGTATCTAATTTTACCGCTTGGGCGCATAACGAGCCTGTGGTAACACATGTCCAATCTATTTCGGACACTTTTAAGCGTCTTAATCGTGATCTGAACGCTGGTGATCCGGCTTTTTACAGGGTGCCTGATACTAGGGAACTTGCCGCCCAATATCTGCTTTTATATGAACTATCCTTGCCATTCGGTTTAGATTTGAACAATCAACTTGATATAAGCAAATCATCAACACAGGTTATTGTCACAATTGACGATATGACCACGAATGAACTTCGTGCCTGGATTGCAAAGGCTGAGAGCTACCTTGCGGATGAGCTTGATTTCAACCTGACAGCTGTTGGACCTACAGTAATGTTTGCTTATATTTCTGAACGAAATATTCAAAGTATGCTGCTGGGAACCCTTGTTGCCGTTTTTCTGATTAGTGGTGTTATTCTAATCGCCTTACGTGACGTCCGGCTTGGAATTATCAGCTTGATACCTAATTTGCTGCCTGCGGCACTTGCCTTTGGCCTTTGGGGGTTGCTTGTCGGGCAGGTCAATATGGCTGTCGCTGTTGTTGCCGGTATGGCGCTTGGCGTTGTAGTTGACGATAGCGTTCATTTTCTTAGCAAATATCAAATTGCTCGTCGCGAATTAAAACTGTCTGCGCATGATGCTGTCATTTCCGCTTTCAAAGGTGTTGGAACGGCACTTGTTGTCACAACCCTGATACTAACAGCTGGTTTTGCTATTCTTGCGCAATCAACCTTTGGCATAAACAGCAATATGGCAATGTTAACGGGCATAGCCCTTGTTATAGCTTTAATTGCTGATATGACATTACTCCCTGCATTGCTGATTGCCCTTGACAAGGATAAAAAAGAAACCACACCTGTAATCGGCGCTAAAGAAGCTCCACAAAATGCTTAAGCTTATAATGTTGTCCAAGGAGACCAAAATGAAACTTGCTACTGCAACCATGTTTGTCGCTATCGCCTCTGCCGCTATGACAACAGGGGCATTTGCCTCGCCTGAAAAAGGACTAGAGATTGCGATTGAAGCCGATAGCCGCGATAAGGGGTTTGGTGATTCAACCGCACACATAACAATGATCCTAATGGACAAATATGGTCAATCAACTGAACGTGCGATCCGTAATAGAACGTTTGAGGGTGATAACGAAGGTGATAAGTCTCTGGTGATATTTGATAGTCCGGGTGATGTACGTGGCACAGCTTTCCTTTCGCACACAAAGAAGGCTGACTCTGATGACCAATGGCTATATTTACCAGCTCTGAAACGCGTTAAACGTATCGCCTCGTCAAATAAGGCAGGTCCTTTTATGGGTAGTGAATTTTCGTATGAAGATATCGCCAGTCAGGAAGTTGAAAAATACACCTATAATTATCTGCGTGATGAAGAGTTGAATGGTCTTGACTGTTTTGTTGTTGAATATGATCCGGTTGATCGTAAAAGTGGTTATAAGCGACAGATTGTTTGGATGGATAAGGCTGAATACCGCGTTCATAAAATTGATTTCTATGACCGCAAAGACGCACTTTTGAAAACCTTGACCTATGACGATTATAATCAATATCTAGATAAGTTCTGGCGGTCTAATCGTTTGGTTATGATTAATCACCAGACAGGCAAGAAAACGGAACTTGTGTTTGCCGATTGGAAATTACAAACCGGCATGACCGAACGTGATTTTGAAAAATCTGCATTGAAACGAACTCGATGATCACATCTTTTGCTGGTATCTTTGCCATTGTCCTTTTGTTAGCACAAACGGCTTTTGGTGGCGAAGTTAATGGCACGTTATCATCACGGCTGGATTTTTACCCAGATCATGCTGATGGTACGTCGTCAGAAGGGCGATCGGCGGAATTGAAGATTGATGCCTTTCATGATTTTGACGAAAGTCGAATTGTAGGTGAATTCATTTTCCGTGGGGATAAAAAAGATAGTGGTCGCCGGATCACTGAAGCTCGACAGGCTTATATTCGTACTCCCTTTGCTGGATTTGATGTTTTTGTTGGAAATCGTCAGGAATTTTGGGGCAAAGCAGAAAGCAAAAATGTTGTTGATGTTATTAACCAGTCCGATGCCGCAGCAAATGATACGAAATCAGGTAAACTTGGGGCACCATCTATATCTGCTGAGCGCTATTTAGATATTGGTGACCTGCAACTTTGGTATATTTCTGGTTTTCGAGAAAAAACTTTTAACGATAGTGACGCACATCCTAGTAGTGGAGTTCCAGTCATTTCTGCACAATATGCGCGTAAAGATGACAAGGATGCAGATGATTTTGCGGCACGCTTATCCAGCTTTGCCGGAGATTGGGATCTAGCAGGTAGTGTTTTTTACGGTACCGCCCGTGATCCCATTTTGTCTATCAGCAGTGATGGCAGCGCATTAAACCCCTATTACGCTTTACAAAAATCAATTGGATTTGAAGCCCAATATACGGGTAATGTGACATTGCTCAAATGGGAAAGCCTTCATGGCACCCAAAGCAGCTTAATTGGCGTGCATGATTTTGCAGCGGCTGTTGTGGGTATTGAATATACTTATTACGGACCATTTGAAAAAATATGGGATATTGGCTTGATTGGTGAAATTCAACATGACGATCGTCCACAGGCCGCAGCCAATCAATTTGGTGTTGCTGGTATAAGGCTGGTATTTAATGACATTGCAGACAGCAATATCCTATTTTTGGTATCAGTGGATCGTAAAACGGATCAGTCATTTGTTTCTTTTGAAGCGTCTCGACGGATCAATGATGTCACCAGTGTAAAATTGACCAGCCAGTTTTATAATGCACGCACAGCCACATCTGCATTTGGACAATTATCTGATGATGATGCACTCACCTTGACGATAAATATGTTTTTTTAGAACAATAAATTGAATGGTTGGATTGTAAAATAGAATATTTAATAGATTAGAAGACATTTAATTTAATGAAGCCATTTTAGGTTCATGATCGCCTACTAATGTAACTCTGTGCATTATTCTTTTAACAGTATTATTATTAAATGGCTCTACAGAATGCATTGTACACCTATTATCCCACATCAAAATATCATGATCAGACCAAACATGTTTATAGACATATTTTGTTTGGATAGAATGTTTAATTAATTTGTCTAATAACTTTCTACCTTTTACTTCATCATAATTCTCTATTTTTACCATGGTGTGTGGAGATAAAAAAAGACTTGGCTTATTAGTTACAGGATGCCTCCTGACTAACGGATGAACAACCGGAAATAATTCATCATAATTTCCTTTATCCCTTTTTTTACTTAATTCCTTAGAAAGATTAATAATATAATCATGGTCATGAACAACTTTTAATTTTTTGATTTCTTCTTTTAATGAACTATCAAGGTCATTATAGGCCTTATACATATTAGCAAAAAGAGTGTTTCCACCTTTTTTGGTAGTATTGATACCATGTAAAATAGATCCGTTACTTGGAATTTTTCGAAAAGAGCTGTCAGTATGCCATAACCATGATTGTTTTAAATATTGCCAGGATGTTTGTTTATCTGGGATAATTTTACCTTCTTCGTCAACATTTGATACTCTATAAATTTGTGAGTTTTTTGAAGATCTGTGTGATAAAGAAGGGTGGATTTCAAGCTCACCAAATTTTTTTCCAAAAATAATGTGGTCTTCGTCAGATATGTTTTGATTGGGAAAAAGTATTATTAAATTCTCCATCCATAGAATTTTAATTCTTTCAAGATCTTTGTGATTAATATTTTTTAAATCAATTTCTTCGACAGAAACGCCAATATTTTCATGCAATTTAGATATTTTCATTTTAAAATCACTTTTATATTTTTTTTGTAAAATAATAATTAAAAATTTAAATCCTGTCTAGAAAGTTGACATTTGAAAGTTATACCTTTTTTGTAAACAATTTTTTATTTAACCTTGTCTAAGTAAGAAAAGTTAATAGTCAGTGTATAATCTTCCCATTGACCGAAGTCCATGGAGCGTGGACTAGGTTTCAAGGATGGGTTGGTGGAGTTGGTTGCTTGTAATTTTGTTTGAACTACATTTAATTCTATTTAATATCAAGTTTTTGAATGTTAATAACTTAGGAACAGGTAATTTTAATTCTCAAAGATGTGTAAACTCAATGAATAACGACAAATCAAATTTAAATATTGAAAATATAGAATTCAAGTCAGATGGAATAACTTTAAGGGGAAGGTTAATTACTCCAGAAGAAAATGTAAATTTGCCAGTATTAATTATGACCCATGGTTCTTCTGCTACATATAATATGGCTATTATTGATTATGCTTTCGAAATAAGCAAATCAGGTTTTGCTGTTTTAGTTTATGATCATCCCAGCATAGGTTCAAGTGATGGAAATCCCAGAGTGGAAATTGAACTCTGGAGACAAGCAAGAGGATATAGAGACGCTATATCTTTTGTAGAAAAAAATTCAAATATAGATAGTAATAAAATAAATGTTTGGGGAGATAGTTTTTCTAGTTGGGTTGCGATGCTAGTATCTGTTGTTGACAGAAGAGTTTCTTCTTTAATTATTCAAACAACAGCAATTGGCGATCAGTTTTTTGAATACGATCAAGGAGATGAATATTTAAAAAAATTAAAAAATATTTATTATAATTCAAATCTAAGTGAGTTTGAAAGGGATGTCATTGGACCGTTACCTATGGTGTCACCATTTCCAGAAGTACAACCATCATTTTTAAATTTTCCTCAAGCTTATAAATGGTTTATAGAATTTGGAGGGATGCCTAATTCAAATTGGAAAAACTGGATAACAGTTGTCACTTTAAAAACACCTATAAAACCTTTTCCATCTTATCTTGTAAAATTTATTAAATGTCCAACTTTAGTAATACATGCAATGGATGATGAAGTTTGGAGAGCAAATCCAGAAGTTATGGGAAAATGTTATAAATTAATCAATGCTCCAAAATATTTTGTTAAGATTGATGGTGGACACTTTGGTTTACTTTATCCTGGATCAGAGTGCTTTTACAAAGTAGTAGAAGAGAACATAGATTTTCTAAAAAAATATAATTAATTGAATGAATTAGATAGTTGAATTTATTACCGCAGATGGAATAGTTGATATTCTTAAAATGAAAATTATTGCTCGCTTAGGATACAACGATTATACTTAGTAGAAAAACCTTTTAAATTAATGACTTCAAAGATAAAGGGAAAATGACCAAAAGTTGGAGAATTTAATGTGCGCTAAGTTTAAAAATATTAAGGCGTTAACCTTTGATACAGGCGGAACTGTGTTAGATTGGCATACAGGTTTCAAAAAAGCGTTTTCCTTAGTGGGTAAAAAATATAATTATAGCAAGGACTGGTCATTTTTAGCTAACGAACTAAGAAGAAGAAGCTTAAAAGCAATGCTCAATCTTGGGGAAAACAAAATACCAGAATATAACTTTGATGATGCACATGAATTTTCTTTAAAAGAAATTGTAAAAGAATATAATTTAGAAAAATTTAATGAAGAAGATATATTTAACATATCTTACAACACACCACATTCCTTTAAATGCTGGGAAGACTTTCCACGTAATTTAATTGAATTTAAAAAACAATTTATTACTGTTTCTTTTACTATACTTAGTTATAAGATAATAATTGATAATGCCAAATATAATAATATTTCATGGGATGCAATTTTTTCTTGCGAGGGAATAGGTAAGTATAAGATATTGCCTGAAGCCTACTTATCAGTAGCTAAATATCTTCAACTTAATGTAAGCGAATGTATGATGGTTGCTTGTCATAATTTTGATCTTGATGCGGCTAAAAAAGTTGGATTTCAAACGGCTTTTGTAAAAAGAGTAGATGAATGGGGGGAAGAGGGCCCCCCTGATCCTAACCCAAATTCCAATCATGATATTATAGTTGAAAATTTTGATGAATTGAAAGATATTTTGAAAAAATAATTATCTCAACAAACCTGATTTTTCAACAAGTGGCTTAATAACCTTTCCTTTTAAGTCTATCCCAACTCCACACTTACATCCAGGACAATCCAAACATTCCTCTAAACCAAAGTCAATTGCGCTATTAATTGAATACTTAACGTCATCTTTAGATGTTAATGGATCAAGTATAACAGTTTGTAATTTTAAAAGTGTAAAAGGGTTTCCCCACTTATATTCTTTTTCATAATTAGGTTTCAAATCATGACTATTTTTTTCATGCATGGGACATTTTTCTAAACATGCGTAACATTCTATACACGCAGTTAATTCGTGATATTCTTTAGGCGCTTCAACATTGAGATCATTTTTTGTAGTATTTGTCTTTAATTTACCTCTCAATTGTCTTGATATATTATCTCTCTTTACCACTAAATCAGATAACACTGGCAAAGTATTCATAGCCTTCAAAACATCACCATTCCTTACAACGGATCTACAAGCAATCCTAGGCAAATTATTTATGTCTATAGTACAAACACCACAATTCCTTGCTCTGCATCCATAACGGAATGCAAGATTTGGAAGAATTGTATCTTGAGCCTGTAAAAGAACATCCAATGCCATTGTTTTTTCATTAATAGAAGATTTTCTATATTGGAATTCTACAACCTTATCTTTACCATCTTTATGTGTAACTATTTTAACATCTAAAATATCTTTTGAATTTTGTTTCATAAGGTTGTTTTCTCTCCTATTGCTGCTTCTGGACTTCCAGGATAAATAGAAGACATTTCATCATTGTTTTCCATAATATTTTTATACTTTTTTTCAAGAATTTTATCTTTAATTGACAAAGGTAAAAAACGAATAGTTTTAGCTTCTAATAATCTTTTTATTTCCTCTACTTTATAAAAAAGCATTCTTTTTAATGGTGTTCGGTTTCTATATACTCTTTTTACATTAAAAGATTTGTCATTGTTAATATTGACTACCGTAGAGTAGGGTTTTGAAAACATTGAAATATTTTTACAATCAATTCTAACATGTCCTCCAATGCTTCCATTTCTTTCTTCTGCTGCAAAAAGCATTATTTCTGCTGTATCAATCATATTCTTCACTTCTATATATTCTATAAATGACTGGTTCCAAATTAAAGTATCTTCAATTTGTATATTTTTAATTTTCTTTTTCCAAAGTTCTATAAGTTTTCTTATTTTATTTAATCTTTTTTTATCTCTTATTGGGCCTAAATTTTTCCAACATGCTTTTTGGATGTCTTTTTTAATAGAAGATGACGAATATTTACCCTTTGTTACCAAAATATTATCTATTTCAGAAATTTTTTTTAAAAACTTGTCATTACTTTGAAGTTTTAATGGATTGTAAATTGAATTTTTAGCTGCAGCTTCCCCAGATCTTAATCCAAACACGGCTCCTTCAGTAAGTGAAGTTGAACCTAATCTATTTGCTCCAAATAAACCTCCCATTGATTGACCAGCCGCAAAAAGCCCTGAAACTCCTAAGTCAACTTTTCCATAAAGCTCTCCTGCTACAGATGCACCAAATTCATTAACTCTTAAACCTCCCATCATATAATGCGCTCCTGGCCTAACTTCCCAAAGTTCATCACATTGAGAGGCAGGTTTACTTAGGGCTTGTCTTACATTATTGTATGCCGAAGGAAGACTCGTTTTAAGATATTCCATAAAATAAGGTCCAGATTTTGGAGCTCTTTTATTAGCGCTCATATCTAAGAAAGCACCACCATTAATTGTTCCATTACCTTTTTCTACAGATTTCATGATTGCTTCAGAACATTGAGCTCGAGTTCTTAAAAAAACACTATCTAGAATTATGTTTTTGTTTTTATCTCTTAACACACCTAGAAAACTTGCTGTTACTGGTTCACCCGCCAATAATCCCTCATATGATGGTGGAGAAGTTAGGCAAAAAGGTAAAAATTGAATTTGTTCCATATCAACCATATCTGCACCAGCTCTTACAGCAAGGGCATAACTATCACCTGTATTTCCTCTTAAAGTATCTGTTTTAGGAAAATATAATGTTGATAACCCACCTGCAGCAATAATTACAGACGGACATTGAATAGCTAGAATTATTCCTTTTTGAGCATCATAAGCAACTGCACCAATAACAGTTTTTTTATCAACTATAATATCAATTATCCAACAATCTTCTTTGTAGTCTATTTCACCTTTGCTTACAATTGCATTCCAATTAGCATGGGCAAAAGCAATTCCACTATTATTATGCCCAACTGTTCTCCTTCTTGTATGGCCTCCTAGAGGTAAAGGGAGGGGTTTTGGAGTTTGTGATTTTAAAGAAATTGTAGGTCTAAGACCATTTTCTCTATATTTATCATAAGCTAGCTTACTATCTTGAGAAAATGCATTAGTTAAACTTTCAATTGATAGATCGGCACCTGCCATCTTTATGTTTTCCGATAAGGTTTCAACACTATCATCATTGGAGCCTGACTCTCTTACAGTGGCCAAACCTTCAGAAATTTTTGTATCTGATACTCCTAACGGATCTTTTGAAACAACTAATACAGATGCACCTTTATTAGACGCGGCATGTGCTGCATGTGAACC
Source organism: alpha proteobacterium SCGC AAA536-K22 (assembly GCA_000421325.1). Classification (GTDB taxonomy): domain Bacteria; phylum Pseudomonadota; class Alphaproteobacteria; order Puniceispirillales; family Marisalimonadaceae; genus Marisalimonas. The sequence continues at coordinate 46,911 of ATWQ01000002.1, read as the reverse complement.
AGCACCTCCGGATCCAATTACTAAAACATCATATTTTTTCCATTCCACATTCATGATAAATAAATACTATTTAATATGTTAAATATATACCAGTTAAAAGTTAATTAAAGTTTGTAAAAGAAGACATTTCATTCCAACTTTAGTAATACATACGTTCGATGATGAAGTTTGGAGGGCAAATCCAATAGTTATGGGAAAATGTTATAAATTAATCAATGCTCCAAAATATTTTGTTAAGATTGATGGTGGACACTTTGGTTTACTTTATCCTGGATCAGAGTGTTTTTACAAAGTGTTAGATGAGAACATAAATTTTTTAAAAAAATATAATTAATTGAATGAATTAGATAATTTTATAATTAATCTATAGTATTGTAATTATTAAGGTTACAATTTAAGGAGAGAGCCATTCTCCTTGCCAATTAGTCGTCTTTTTGTAATAAGCACGAATATGTTTAACTCCTAAAAGCAATAGCTGAATTGATTGTATATCACATACCAAAACGGCGAAACGTTTCTGATCTGGTGCATGATCATAGGCAAAGGGGTTTTCAAGAACGTTACCAGGGCTGGGAATAGTGCCATAAGAAACCCTAGAGTTAGTTGGAACATTTTTCCAGTATGGAATAGTAATGTCGCCAACCTTAACTTCAACAAAAACATCCATCTGAATTTGTAGTTGGACTTTTGGAAGCCAAATGTGAATTCCAGCACGAGGGTTCTTCTCGAGGGCCAACATTTTTGAAGAAGCGGTGTCCGTGTGGAACTCTATCTGATTATTTTTCCTATCGCTTCGTCTCATCACTAAAGTACGAGCATTTGGTAAACCATCGACACTTGATGTCACAAAAGTAGGGTGCCTTGCGGGCGATTTTTTGTCAACTTTTCCCCGAGAAATCTGTACCCAGGCAAAGTCCAAAAAATCATCTAATTTTTGAAAAACTTTCATTTTATATAATACTTAAAACGGATTGTAGTATATCCAACAACATCAATCGCAAAGATCACTGCAAATTTATGTTCAATTTTTTCCTTAGCCATTATTACTCACACATATATTGTAACTTTTAAACCAATCTAACAATCTAAACCAACTTATTTACAAATAATTAAATAAGCTTATATTAAAAATAGGTACTTAACCTGCAATGTTTTTTTGTTCTTATTTACTCGTTGTGCTTTAGATGGGTATTAATTTTATGGAAAATCTGTTCCCCAATTGAGAGTTTAGAGGGCTTTACCAAAATGCTAATTTATTCACTCATAGCACTAATAATATTTGGAAATTTGATTTATGCTTATCAATGTATTTTCCAAACACGCAAGTATATTGAGAAATATGGCTTTGGTGAAGGTAGCGCAATTATGACAAGACTTGTTGGCACTTTTGCTGCTGGTTTTGCGGTCACCCTAGCTATAGCTTTACTCACTTCTATTGAAGGCGCTTGGTTACTGTTTGTCTATGGTTTTGTGCAGGCATGTATTGGCGCTGTTGTTTGCTTTCAAACTATCCATAGTTATTGGGGTTCTGTTGACGGCGTAAAAACATCTGCTGAAGGTTACGTCGCTCCTGCTATAATAGCATTTTTAAACTTAATGGTGCTTGTTACTGGTTGGGACTTTCTATTTAAAATATGACCTTTGGCAATCCTGTCAGTGAAGGATACCCTTAGGATAGTAATATAAGTAGGTTAGTGGATTTATAATGGCGGATGGTGTATTATTTCGTCTGAACAGGGTACCACTTTCTTCGTCCTGTAAAATAAGGACAGTAGCCTAACCTTCGATCAGGTTTGGTAATATTCGCTGGTGAGTTCTCCCATTACCGGTCACCGCGTAACCGATACGTCAAGCGCAGTTTTGGATTACGAGCCTGCCAATCCATCTTAATACCCAAATTTGGTTGACGCAGAATCCGAGCATACTTTTGGCATTTTGTACCCTTGCAACCCAGATGAAATACCCTTTCACAAAAATGTAATAGGCGGGTCACAAAAGTGTAATATGCGGATGTTGATAATTTAAATATATTAACTTGCATGCCTATGAAAGGGGCTTTCTTCATGTTTAAACTTTTTTCAACGCTTAAACTTTTTTTAGCAACGCTCGCCGTTGTGCTCACCGCCGGCGTTTTCTCTACCGCCAGCGCAAAAGATTACAAAATCGCTGTTACAGATATTCAAGGCATGGATGCGCTGATCTCCGAGTGGGGACCATTCAAGGAAGCCCTTGAAAAGGCCACAGGACACAGCTTCGAGTTTTTCCCGGTCACCAGTCAGACTGCAACCGCTGAAGCGCTTCGCTCCAAGAAGCTAGACTTCGCCATCACTGGTCCGGCTGAATATGTCGCTATCAACAAGCTTACCAACGCTGAAGCCATGATTGGTCTTGCGCGCCCGGACTACTATTGCGGCATCGTCGTGAAGAACGCTGACGGCATTAACCGCGTATCCGACCTCAAGGGTAAGGCCGTTTCCTTCGCCAACCCGGGTTCGACCTCTGGTCATTTCTGCCCGATGCAGGTGCTGATGGATCATGGCCTCAACCCGGTGAAGGACATCAAGGTTGTTCACACTAAGAAGAACCTGCAGCATACCGGCCTTGTTCGTGGTGATACAGCTGCGATTGGTGTGAAAGTCTCCTCCTGGATCAAGTATGACCGTAGCAAGGAGGAGAACGGCAATGGCGATTATAAGGTTCTTGCACGTTCTGGTGACCTGCCTTACGACATGATCATGGGTGCCGGTCACCTAACCCAAACAGAGCGTGACGAAATCAAGAACGCCATCGTTGCCAATGAAGCCATGATGGTTGCTGGCATCCTGGCCGGGCTGGACGATAAGGGCGAGATGGCCAACGACAAGTACGAAGGCACCCGTCTTCTTCCAGTCGACGACTCCGATTACGACATGGTCCGCGACATGTACATCACCGCTGGCTTGCCTGAATTTGGTATTCAGGAGTAAACCCTCTTCGCAAACAAAGCGCGGGCACGGCAAGTGCTGTGCCTTCAGCGCATTTGGAGATCTAGATGGTAGCCATCGTCACCGCTGAGGACATAGCCATGAGATACGGGACCATGTCTATACTGAAAGGCGTGTCTTTTGCATTGGAAGCAGGGGAGTCGCTGTCTCTGATCGGCTCGAATGGGGCTGGCAAGTCAACATTGATCCGCTGCCTCTTGAGTCTCGAACCGATTACAGCCGGGCGGATATCGCTGTTCGGCCGCGAAATACAGAACCTGAAGCCATCCGAGTTGCGGTCGTCCCGCTGTCGTGTCGGTGTTGTCTTTCAGGAGCACAATCTGGTGCCACGCCTTTCAGTGTTGTCCAACGTTGTTCATGGCGCACTTGGTCGAAACACCCAGACATTTGGCAGCATGATCTCGGGGATCACTCTTTGGTCTCATATCATCGCTGGCAGTGCCCACCGTGAGCGCGCTATGGAATGCCTCGAGCGGGTCAATCTCGCAGATCTGGCGCATCGCCGTGCGGACACGTTGTCAGGTGGACAGTCACAGCGCGTAGCCATCGCCCGTGCCTTGATGCAGGAACCTGACCTAATTATTGCCGATGAGCCTGCCGCCAGTCTTGATCCGATTGCCGGCGAAGAGGTCATGGGACTGTTTTCCGAGTTGTGTCGGGAGGCCGGCGTCAGCCTGATTTTTTCAACACACAATATTTCGCATGCAGTTGACTTTGCAGACCGGATGATGGCAATGAAATCCGGTAAGATCAGCATTGACTGTCCCACCGGTAGTGTCGATCTGCAAGCGCTGAAAGCTGAATATGCGTAGAGCCGCTGTACCTCCACGTTTTGGCAACAGACCGATCTCCGGAATTTTGGCGATAATCCTGTTTCTTCTGGTGTCTGCCTGGTGCTTCGATGGGTCTGGTTTCTCGATCACACAGCTTCTTGGGTCATCAGAATATTTGCTGCGTTTCCTTCGCGAGGCGTTTCCGCCGATCGATGAGCACCGCCTGACCTTCGATCAATTTCATCGATACTGGTTGGCCCTGATTGAAACCTTCCAGATGGCTTTTGTGGGAACACTTCTAGGCCTGGTCATCGGCTTCATTCTGGCGCTGTTTGCGTCACGCGGACTGATGTTCGAGTCGCGCCGGTCAAATTTGCTGCAATGGTCAGTGAAAATGCTGATCTCGCTGTTTCGCACCGTTCCTGATTTGGTGTGGGCCATCATCTTTGTGATGGTCGTCGGGCTTGGAGCCTTCGCGGGAACGCTGACTATCATGGTGGATACTATTGGCTTCTGTGGGCGCTTTTTTGCCGAGGAGATGGAAGATGTCGATCGCAGTTCCGCAGAAGCGCTGTCGGCAAGCGGTGCGCGCCGATTCGACATCGTCTTTGCGGCTGTTGTGCCGGCGGCGACACCGGGTCTGATAACAACTTCGCTGTTTGCCTTTGAAAAGGCGATCCGATCCTCGGTCGTTCTTGGTCTCGTCGGGGCTGGGGGAATCGGTCTTGAACTACAAAGCCTGATGAACTGGATGGCATATGACCGGGCCATGGTGATCATCGGGATGATCTTTGCACTTGTCCTGGTGGTCGAGCAGTTGAGCACCTACTTACGCAAATTGGTGATGAAAAATGAACGATAATACTGAGTTAAAGACAGATACCGCAGATCAATATTGGAATAAAATTTGGGACAATATTGAGGAAGGTTCAAAATGGCTTACGCCTGAACCGGACGTAAAACGTTGGGCTAAAAGTTTGAAGGCAGGCTCAGCCATACTTGATCTCGGTTCTGGGGTTGGTCGACATACTCTAGCATTAAGTTCTGCAGGATTTGACGTAACGGCTCTCGATGCAGCACCTGGAGGCCTGTCTGAAATAAATAATGCTGACCCAAATATTGAAACTAAGATAGGTCGCATGGATCGATTGCCATTTGCTGATGCTTGTTTTGACCATGTACTGAGTTGGAACGTAATTTATCACGGTGACGAGACAGTAGTTTTAAATACGATAAGCGAGGTCCGCCGTGTGCTTAAACGAGGAGGAACGTTTTTGCTCACAATGTTGTCCAAACGTAGACTAAGGATAGATCAAAAAAACCTTAATGGACCTCGTGAAATTTCTCGTAACACATGGGTTTTCGATGAAAACAGTTCTGATAAAATCCATCCTCACTACTACTGTGAAGCTACTGAAATGCTTTGCCTGTTTCAGGGTTTTGAAGTGCTCTGGATGGAGGATAGAGAGCATGAAAAGCCAGGTTCGTGGCATTGGCATCTAATTTTGGAGCGTCAAGCATGACCCAGACTTTTGTTGGGGCAGAAGTATATCTTCCTGGAGAAATTGTGAACACAACCGTTACAGTGGCCGATGGAGTAATTGTTGAAATTGGTGGGGCGGTGCAAGGCTTAGAAATAAGTGCACATGACAAAATCGTTGCGCCTGCAATAATCGATGTGCATGGCGATGCATTCGAGCGTCAACTTATGCCACGTCCAGGGGTCTATTTTCCGAAAGAGGTCGCGCTAATTGATACGGACCGACAATTGGCGGCAAACGGAATCACTACAGCCTATCATGCGATTACACTAGGTTGGGAGCCCGGGTTGCGCAATGTGGCGCGTGGACGAGAACTAATACAGTCAATACGGGATCTTGCGCTACGATTAACCGTTGAAAATCGAGTTCAATTACGGTGGGAAACCTTCGCTTTTGAAGCTCTGGATGTCATCGAGTTGGCACTTAAGGGGCCATTGCTACCCTCTGTTGGATTCAACGATCATACATCAATGACAATGCGCGCTTATGATGTTCCTGTTCAGGAAAGAGAATTTGAACTTTCGCCTGAATTTTCGATTGCTTCCCTCGACGACGACCGAATGAAGCAGCGGATCTTATCTAAGGCTCAACGTGCTGGCCTAAGTCAAGAAGACTATATCGCCATGTTAGGAAAGGTTTGGGAACGTAGGAGTGAGGTGCCTAATAAAATTTCTGAAGTTGCAAGCAGGGCATCTACTGCAGGAGCACCAATGCTTAGTCACGACGACACTCGGGCAGACACAAGGGCATATTTTCGTAATCTAGGTTCGTCAATTGCGGAGTTTCCAATGGTGATGGAAGCTGTGGAAGCTGCACGAAATCATGAGGACTTGATTATCCTTGGTGCTCCAAATGCTGCGCGAGGTGGCAGTCATATTGGGTCTATCGGTGCTGCTGACATGGTTGAAGCAGGTCTATGCGATGCGCTTGCATCTGATTATTTTTATCCAGCCATGTTAGCAGCGATTGACAGGCTAGATCGCGAAAAGCGTGCTGACAGAGCTACCCTTTGGTCCTTACTATCCAGCGGCCCAGCTCGTGCAATGAGACTTAACGATCGTGGGAGTATAACAATTGGAAGCCGGGCAGATCTAGTTTTAGTGGATTGGACGAAGGGTCAAGCACCAGTAATCGAGGGTACTTGGATTGCTGGTAGGGCAGCATATCGCATTAAAAATCACTTAAATTGACTACTATAGTTTCGCATTAAAACTCTTTACCCCACTAATATCTGTCTCTGGACATGGTTATATTGGGTCTGCTAAGGACGCCGTTGCAGTTGAGAAAGATTAAGCCATCGTGATATAAGTATGCTTTTAGTTGATTTAAAGATAACAAAATACTTAAACCTTACCCCAATAGTAAGGTAAAGAAAAAATATATAATATTTTTTGAAAAAAGTTCCTCAAGCTCATAACCTGCCATTAACTTGAGCATATCTAAACAACTGTCTCACTGTTTTATGACCACTAATTGACGCAACCTCTGGTACATTCAATCCTTTTTCAAACATTCTTGATATTGCCTCATGTCTTAGATCATGTAAAAAATTTCTAGCAGAATGACACCTAACAATGTCTATCAAATTCTAAGATAGTAAAATGAATCTAATATTCATATCTATCAACCACAAAACTTTCTCCAAAAACATGGCCCAAGGCCTACGACATGTGAAGTGCTACCCGCAACCCGCAGAGCATACACTATCAAAACAGATGAATTACTTCCAAATATGTGTCGGGCCCCTGAGATATTTTACACTGGTAGGGTATAAACGCCACTGCAGTTGGTCTGCGATACGATTAAGGCTTACACACGAATTCTTAGAGTTCAACTGTCGTCATAGATGCAAGAAAAGTAATCAGGGCTTTAACTAGCGTGACCAAAAGCACGTTTTATGCATCTTGTTGGCAAGGTCTGTTTTGATCTGAGATTTTGTGGTGGGTAGAGTGGTGGGTAAGTGTATTTAACTATTATTAATATCAATTAAATCAATAACTTATGAGTATTTAATGGCGGATGGGGTGGGATTCGAACCCACGGAAGGCTTTCACCTTCGCCGGTTTTCAAGACCGGTACTTTCAACCGCTCAGTCACCCATCCAGTTAACGATTTTTTAAACTAGCTTTATTCTGATAGCAAGTAATTTTTATAATAAGTGATGAACTTATATTACTAAATTTCTTAATTAAATTTTGAGATTTTATAAATTTTTTTTCCTTGTATTTTAAAATTAATATATAATCAATAATAGTTGAAGGGTAGGTCAATGATAACTATTAGAACGTTTAAAGTTTATATATTTATAATTACATTTTTAAATTCATTTTCTTCACAGGCTTTGTCAAATGATACATTTAATAACTTTGTAAAAGGAATATCAAAAGAGGCTGAAAAAAAAGGTGTCTCTGTAAAAGTTATTAAGGATTATAAGAGTAAAGTTTCATTCATTCCTAGAGTTATTGAATTAGATAGGTCTCAACCTGAGTTTAAATTAACCCTAGATCAATATCTTGCCAGAGTAGTAACTTCATCTAGAATAAAAAAAGCAAATAGTAGGTATAAGAAAAATAAAGAATTATTAAATGTAATTAGCAAACATTATGGAGTTCAACCTCGTTTTTTAGTCGCTTTATGGGGAATCGAAACAGATTTTGGAAGATTGACTGGTGGTTTTTCAGTTGTTTCTGCATTGTCAACATTAGCATTTGAGGGAAGAAGGCACGAGTATTTTAAAAAAGAATTGTTTAATGCTCTTAAAATTATAAATGATGGCCATATAACATTAAGTAAAATGACTGGATCATGGGCGGGTGCAATGGGACAATGCCAATTTATGCCATCTAGTTTTATTAATTACGCAAATGACTGGGATAAGGACGGTAGTAAAAATATTTGGACATCTAAACCGGATGTTTTTGCATCTGCAGCTAATTATTTAAATAAGGTTGGATGGTCTGATAAAATTACCTGGGGTAGGAAAGTTTATATTGGTAATTACAATAAAAAATTAAAAGAAAGCAAATATTTTTTATTAGATAAATGGTCTTCAAATGGTATATTGAACAAAAATAAAGATCAATTGCCGAAGGTTAAAATAAAAGCTCGTCTTATTATTCCTGATAATTATGGAAATTACGGATATTTAGTTTATAAAAATTTTGATTCTCTTTTGAATTGGAATAGATCAAATTATTTTGCAATAGCTGTGGGTAAATTATCGGACTCTATAAATGAAAATTAATTTATGTTTTACTAAACAACTTGTTTTACAAATAAACTATATTTTAAAATTTAAAAAAATCTTTATTTTATTTTTATTTTTTATTATTCAAGGCTGCACATCTGGAGTAGAAGTGGCCGCAAATTTAGGTAAAAAGTATTTAATTCCTAAAGAGAAAGAAAATATAGCAGCAAAGCCAATATATAAAATAGGTAATAAGTATAACGTAAAAGGGAAGTTTTATTTTCCAAAGAAAAATTTATCCTACAATAAAACTGGTATTGCATCATGGTACGGGCCAAAATTTCATGGGAAGCTAACAGCTAATGGTGAAATTTATAATCAATATGCACTAACTGCTGCGCATAAAACTTTACCTTTACCAAGTGCAGTAAAAGTAACTAATTTACAAAATAACAAATCAATTGTTTTGAGAATTAATGATAGGGGACCTTTTGTTAACGATAGAATTATTGATTTATCCTCTAAAGCCGCAGATATATTAGATCTAAAAAGAAATGGAACGGGCCTTGTTAGAGTTATGATACTTAAAGAAAAAAGTATACTTCTTGAAAAATTAGCCAAAAAAGGCTCTTTTCCAGAAATTATAGACTTACCCAAAGCTGAAGTTCCTAAAGTTAATACTCCCAAAATAACTAATGTTAAAATTGATGGAACAAAAAAAAGATATAAGTCTATTAAAAAAACAATAAAATATGATCTTAATAATTTAAAAAAAGAATATAAAATATATATAAAATTAGCATCATTTAGCTCAGCTCAAAATGCTAAAATTATGAAAGAAAAAGTTTCATATTTAGAAAAAGTAAAAATATATAAAAAATTAAAAATGAATAAAACTATTTATCAAGTAAAAGCCGGGCCTTTTACAAGTGTTGAAAAAGTTGACGAACTTCATTCTTTGTTATTACAAAAAGGTATGCAAGGTGCTAAAATTATTATCGAATAGGTTAATAGAGGTAATTAATGTTTAAATTATTTAATAGATTTTTTCTTTTATTTAATGTTTTTTTATGTTTTGTGATAATAAAATCTAACCATTCATTTTCAAATATACTAGACATTACAACGCCTGCTAAACAAGTTATAATTTATGATCATGAAGCTAATGAGGTTTTGTTTGAAAAGAATTCAGACGATCTTATGAAGCCAGCTTCTATGGCGAAAGTGATGACAGCCTACATCGTGTTTGATAGAATTAAAGATAATTCATTAAATATGTTAGACACCTTTTTAGTATCAGATAAGGCTTGGAGAATGGGAGGATCAAGGTCATTTCTAGAACTAAATAGTAACGTTTCAATTAAAGATTTATTACTAGGTTTAATTGTTCAATCTGGAAATGATGCAGCAGTTGTATTAGCGGAAGGTATATCTGGTGATGAGGAAGCGTTTGCAAGAGAAATGAATAGTTATGCTAAAATAATGGGAATGACTAATACTTATTTTACAAATTCAACTGGCTGGCCTCATCCGGATCTGCAAACTTCATCAAGAGATCTTATTATTCTTACCAAAAAAATTATTGAAGATTTTCCAAAATTATACAAATTATTTGAAGAAAAAATTTTTACTTATAATAACATAAAACAATCTAACAGAAACCCACTTTTATATACCATGAACGGAGCAGATGGTTTGAAAACTGGTCATACAAATGAATCAGGTTATGGTTTAATTGGTTCTGTAAAAAGGAATGATAGAAGAGTAACTATTGTAATTAATGGTCTTAATAGTAAAAAAAAGAGAACCTTTGAAAGTAAAAGACTTTTTAATATAGTTTTTAGAGAAACAGCATTATTGTCTTTATTTAATAAAAAGAATACTCTTGTAAAAGCGAATGTTTGGCTTGGAAAACAATCAGAAGTAAAATTAGTAGCTCTTAAACCATTTACAAAAATTGTTTCACCACTAGAATTTAATAAAACAAAAATTAAAGTTGAATGGATGGATCCAATAGCCGCTCCAATACGTAAAGGTGATGTTGTTGGAAATATATATATTACAATTCCAGGTAAAAAAACTATCAAACAGGATATGATTTCTTCTGAAGATATCAAAAAAATGTCTTCGTTAATTAGAGTTAAATCAATCTTAAAGTTTTTGCTCTATGGAGACATTGTTGATTAGTAATAACAACTTCAATGCAAGTATGAAGAAAGGTTTATTTATTTCTTTTGAAGGTGGAGAAGGCGTTGGAAAAAGCACTCAAATAAACTTACTTAAACAATTTCTTGTAAAAAAAAAAAATAAAGTGATATCTACCAGGGAACCCGGTGGCACTAAAGAAGGTGAGTATATTAGAAAGTTTTTAGTTTCTGGAGATAAAAATGCATGGGACGCTTATTCTGAGGCATTAATATTTAATGCTCTTAGAAGAGAACATATAAATAAATTAATTGGCCCTGCAATACGAAATGGAGAAATTGTATTATGTGATAGATATGTAGACTCAACAATTGTCTATCAAGGATTAGTTGGACAAATTAATAGAAAAAAACTACTTAATTTGCATGAAACTTATTGCTATAACTTATATCCAGATTTAACATTATTTTTAGATCTAAATCCAATGGTTGGACTAGAAAGAACAAAAAATAGAAATAATAAAAATGAAAATAGATTTGAAAAACTAGGTTTAGATTATCACCAAAAAATACTTGATGGGTTCAATTTTTTGTATAATAAATTTCCAAAAAGAATAATAAAAATTGATGCTAGTCAAACTAAAGATGTTATATCAGATAATATTAATTATCACGTTTCAGAATTACTTAACATAAATGATTAAAAGATTTGAAAATGAAAATTTCATAAATGATGTAACAAAAAAACAAATAATTACAACAATTTCCACGAATACAATAAATGCTTTCATAATAGGAGGATCAAAAGGTCTAGGTAAAAAAAACTTCATATTTAAATTATGTAAATTTATGTTATGTCATTTTGAAATAAATGATAAAATTAGCTTTGAAGTATTTCAAAATAATAAATTTTGTTTAGATAAGATAAATATTAATAAATCTTATCATTTATTCGAAAATAATTCACACCCGGATTTTTTTTATTTAAGTAAAGAAGAGAATAATGATGGGAAAAAAATACCAATAGAAAATGTAAGAAAATTAAAATCTTTTTTTTATAGTACTTTTTCAATTTCAAAAGTTAAGATTGCTGTTATTAACACTATTGAAGATTTAAGTTTAAATTCATTAAACTTTCTATTAAAAACCATAGAAGAATTACCAAAAAATTCATATATTTTTATTATTTCTGACACTCCTGTTAATATACTTGAAACTATAAAATCTAGATGTGCTTTTTTTTATATAAATTCATTGTCTAAAAAAGAATTTGATAATTTTATCTGTCAAAATTATGAAGATAAATCTGAGCAAGAAATTTTGTTTTTAAAAAATGTTTCTTTTGGTTCTCCCAAAAATGCATATAAAATTATCAAAAATGATATATACAATTTATATGAAAATATTCTTGATGATTTAATTAAAACTAAATCTTTTTTAAACTTAAGTGAGCCTGTTCTGGTTGCATTAAATTCAAAAGATAATGACTTTACGTTAAGCGTTGTGAATTTAATTATAAATGATCTTATTAAAAAAACAGTTTTTTTTCTTCAATATCAAAAATATTTAGATGCTACATTAAACAAAGAAAAAGAATTAATTAATAAAATTTCTAAAAATAGTAACTCTCATAAACTCTTAGACTTAAACTCACAAATATACAAAAATATGCACTTTGCTAATTTGTTAAATTTAAATAAATCAGATATTTTAATTGATTCATTTAAAGATTTTTGTGGTATATAGATTTTTTTAAGGTTGTTTTATGGTTCCTAATTATTATATCACTACTCCAATTTATTATGTCAATGACGTACCACATATTGGTCATGCTTATACAACACTAGCTTGTGATGTTATGGCTAGATTTAAGAGATTAGACGGTTTTGATGTTTTTTTCTTAACTGGTACTGATGAACATGGACAAAAAGTGGAATTAGCAGCCAAAAGTAAAGGTGTTATGCCTAAGGCATTTGTTGACGATGTATCTAAGAATTTTCAAAACCTTCTAGAATGCATGAATTTTTCAAATGATGATTTTATAAGGACCACAGAAAAAAGACATTTGGATTCATGTAAAAAAATATGGAATACATTACTTGAAAATGGTTCGATATACCTAGATAAATATTCAGGTTGGTATTCAGTAAGAGATGAAGCATTTTATTCAGAATCTGAAATTATAGATGGGAAGGCGCCATCAGGCTCTCCAGTTGAATGGGTTGAAGAGCCATCTTATTTCTTTAATTTATCAAAATGGGAAGATGAACTTCTTACTTTTTATGAACAAAATAAGAGTTTTATTTCACCAAATTCTAGAAGAAATGAAGTTATAAGCTTTGTAAAAGGAGGCTTAAAAGACCTTTCAGTTAGTAGGACAAGTTTTACTTGGGGTGTAAAAGTTCCAAACGATGATGATCATATTATGTATGTATGGCTTGATGCTCTAACTAATTACTTGTCTGCCTGTAATTATTCAAATACAAACAATGAAACATTTTCAAGATTTTGGCCAGCGGATCTTCATATGGTTGGTAAAGACATAATCAGATTTCATGCAGTTTATTGGCCTGCTTTTTTAATGGCTGCTAACTTACCAATACCAAAGAAAATTTTTGCACATGGATGGTGGACTAATGAAGGAAATAAAATATCAAAATCTTTGGGTAACGTAATCGATCCATTTGACTTAGTAAAAAAATATGGAGTTGATCAAATCAGATACTTTTTAATGAGGGAAGTTCCTTTTGGTAATGATGGTGATTTTTCTCATTCTCAACTTATTAACCGAATTAATAGTGATTTAGCAAACAGCTTTGGCAATTTATTTCAAAGAGTTACTTCTATGATATTTAAAAATTGTCATGAGGTTGTACCAATTAAACCAGATATTTTTAAAGATGAAGATTTAAAATTAATTAATTCAATTAAAAATTCTTTGCATGATTATAGAAATTTAATGGATGAACAAAAGTTTGATCAATTTTTAAAAAATATTTGGATGGTTATATCAGATGCAAATAAATATGTTGATGAACAAGCGCCTTGGTCACTCAAAAAAAATGATTATCAAAGAATGGAGGTTGTTTTATACACACTTACAGAGACTATAAGGCAGATTTCTATAATGCTTCAACCATTCATACCAAATACTTCAAAAGCTATTTTGGATCATATTGATATTCCACTAGTGGAAAGAGATATAAAATCTATTGAATTATTTTTTAGTGGAGGAATTAAAATTTCTACACCCAATCCTTTGTTTCCAAGAATTTAACTGGCTCGATTATGAAGAATGACTGATTATTTAATAGATACCCACGCACACTTGGATTTTCCTGATCTTTATGACAGATTAGACGAAGTTTTAGACAACGCAAAGAAGAATAATGTTAAGAGAATTATTTCAATTTCAACAAACTTAAACAAAATAGATAAAATAATAGATTTATCTAATAATAACGATGAGGTTTTTTTTACTGTAGGAGTTCACCCTAACGAAGTTTTGAAGGATAGTAATAATTCTAATTATGATTTAATTCATAATATATCCAAAAAAAATAAGTGTGTTGGAATAGGGGAGTGTGGTTTAGATTATCATTATGGCAAAGAAACTATAAATAAACAAAAAAATTCTTTTATTACTCAGATTAATGTTGCAAGGGATATAGGCTTGCCTCTTATTATTCATTCCAGAGACGCTGATGAAGATATGATAAAAATATTAACAAGTGAATATAAAAAGGGTTCTTTTAAGGCTATACTTCATTGCTTTAGCTCAGGAAAAAAACTAGCTTTATGTGGCGTTGATTTAGGTTTTTATATTTCATTTTCAGGGATTGTTACTTTTAATTCTGCTAAATTAATTCAAGAAGTGGCAATGTTAGTTCCAAAAGATAAAATATTAGTTGAAACTGATGCACCTTACCTTTCACCAACCCCGTTGAGAGGAACAATAAATGAACCAAAGAATTGTCAAATAACAGCAAAATTTTTGTCAAATATTAGAAAAATTGATTTTAACAAATTTGTTGCTCAATTAAATATGAACTCCTATAAAATTTTTGATAAGATGTTTTAATGAATAAGAATATTAAAATTACCGTCCTAGGTACAGGGACATCTGTTGGTATTCCAGCTTTAGGAAAATTAGGTTGGGGCAATTGTGACCCTTCAAATCCTAAAAATAAAAGACAACGATGTTCCATTTTAATTCAAAATGATAATACAACTATTTTAGTTGATGCTGGTCCTGATATTAAAAATCAACTTATTGAACACAATATAAAAAAATTAGATGCTGTTTTTATCACTCATCAACATTCTGATCACATATCGGGATTGGATGAATTAAGACCATTTTATTTTTATAATAGAGAAAAAATTAAGATTTATACTAATCTAGAAACATCTAATTTTTTATCAACTAGATTTAACTATTTATTTGAAAAATCAGAATCTTCTCAATCATATTTCAATCCACCTTTAGAATTAAAACATATTGAATATTTTGATGAGTTTACAATTAATGACATTAAAATTAAATCGATTAGACAAAATCATGGAGTTATAGACACTCTTGGATTTATTTTTAATGATGTTTTTGCATATTGTACAGACGTGGTTGATTTTCCATCTGAAAGTTTTAATTATTTATATAACCTCAAGGTGCTTATTATCACTGGGCTTCGTGAAAGTCCGCACTTAGCTCATGCTCATTTTGATTTATCTTTTGATTGGATTGCTAAATTAAAACCTGATATTTCTTATTTAACTCATTTAAGTCCAGAGTCAGATCATGATGTTGTTACTAAATTATGTCCTCCAAATATCTTTCCAGCTTATGATGGCTTAATTATAGATATTTAAGTTACATAATATATATTATGCGACAAATATATATTATTGTTAATAAAGCCCTCTTGACAAAATAATAAGGAAATAGATCAAATTAAGAATTAAATAAGTTATCTAACTAGTTGAATTATAATAATTTAAATTATAATATAAGTAATAAATTATTCTTATGGAGAAAAAGATGTCTATTAAACCTTACGGCTCAACTTCAGGTAGAATTCATGGAGAACCTGGATACAAAGTAAGGCCTTCATCTAAAACTGTAGATGCACATTGTCATTTACACGTGCAAGAAGCAGCGGACATTGTTCAAGGTCTTTTTGATCAATTAGACGTTCCAGCTTTCAGACATTCTAACGCAGTAACAACAAATCAAAATGTCCAACAAATCAAAGATAGATTTATGGACTTAACAGATGTTGAAACAAGGTTAAAAAAAATGGACTCTCAGGGTATTGATACTCAAGTTCTTATTCCTGTTCCCTTTCAGCATTATTGTAATATTAAAAGTAATGCAGCTTATAAAGCAATAGAGACTATTAATAATAAACTTTCTGAAACAGCTAATGCACGAAAAGATAGATTTGTTGCTTTAGGACATTTACCGATGCAGAATGGTGATTTAGCTGCTCTTGAAATGGTTCGCTGTGTAAATGAGTTGGATATAAGAGGTTTTCAAATTATAACGTTTCAGGACGGAAAGGAGTTATCACATCCATCATATGACCCAATATGGGAAACTGCAACTAAACTAAATGTACCTATTTTTTTACACCCTAACGGTTATCCCGAAGGTGAAAGGTTAAAAAACCATTATTTCATAAATATTATCGGAAATCCTATGGATACTACTGTAGCACTTCATCATTTAATTTTTGATGGAACTATGGAAAAAAATCCTGATTTAAAAATTTTTGTTGCTCATGGTGGAGGATATCTTCCAGCCTATTCAGGAAGAATAGATCATGCTTGGGGAGCAAGACCAGACTGCAGTGGTTCTAACTTAAAATATAAACCTTCTGATTACTTAAAAAGAATGTATTTTGACACAGTTGTTTTTTCATTTGATCAACTTAAATATTTAATAGAAAAATTTGGATCTGATCACATTATAATGGGAACGGACTATCCATATGATATGGCTGAAGATGACCCAATTGAACATGTTATGGGTACAGAAGGATTAACTAAAGATGATATTACTCTTATTACTGGTAGTAATGCTTGTAAATTGTTTAAAATAAAATGAAATTATTATTCTGAAAATATTTGTTAATGATAAGTAGGCATTATTTTTTTTGCAAACAGCCTAAGATGTTCTATACCACCACCAGCGTCAACTAATAAAATATACCCTACTCCATTTTCTTTTAATTTGTTTAGACGATCATGTATTTCTTCTTCTGTACCAATTAAAGCGCCGTTTAGGGCTTCATCAGGTCCTTTAAACGACATTATACTAGACTCATTTTTACCATCAGGTCTTTGTGACAATTGATCAACCTTTGATCTAGCCACCATTCTTTTTTCTATGACTTCCATTTTTTCATTTTCATCTTTAGCTATATATAAAGCCCTAGCTAGGGCTATTCTATTATGTGTGTCATCATTTAATTTGTTTGTATTTAATTCAGATTTATATACTTGGACTCTTTTTATAACTTCGTCTAATGGTGAGAATTGATCAAGTAATAAATTTGCATTTTTTTTCGCAACATTTTTTATTGCGTCATGATTTCCGGCAGCCATCCAAAGGGTTGGGTAAGGTGATTGATGACATGAAGGCTCTACAATAATATCATCAAATGACCAAAATTTACCTGTATAACTCCATTTTTTTTTGTTTTGCCAAGATTTAACCATTATATCTATAGACTCATTAAATCTTTCGTTTGCCTCTTTCATATCTATTTTAAAGCCCTTAAATTCATTATATCTATACCCTTTACCAACACCAAGTTGAACTCTCCCTTTTGATAATAAGTCCATGGTTGCAACTTGTTCGGCCAATAAAACCGGATTATGCCAAGGCAAAGTAAGAACAGCAGTACCTAATTTAATTTTAGAAGTTTTGGCAGCTAAATAAGTTAACAAATTTAACGATGCAGATACTTGACCCAAACCAGTAAAATGATGCTCTACAGTAAATGTGCTTTCGAAACCTAATTTCTCAGCTTCTATATTATAATCTATCCATTCATTGTAACTTAGTGAACTGTCTATATCATTTTCAATTTTACTAAGTTTAGCACTACCAAATAATCCAAATTTCATAAAAAACCTCAAACAGCAAAGTTATATTTTAAACTTAATTGTAAAAAACTAAAATCAAATTATCTGATGATATCTATATTTTTTTATAATTTAATGTTTTATTATAATTAACTTATTAATAAATATGTAAATATCTAGGAGAGTATTTTGGAACTCAAACCATATGGTGCAACAGCAGCAAGGAAGCATTTTGAAAGAAAAGAAAAATATAATTCTAACATAACTATTGATGCTCACTGTCATCTTCATGTTCAAGAAGCAGCTGATTCAATTGTTGATTTGTTTGATCCAAATTTTGTTCCAGCTTTTAGATATACTAACGAAAAATCATCCCTGCAAAATAAACAACAAGGTAAAGATAGGTCAATAAACCTAACAAATATTGATCAACGACTTAAAGATATGGATAGGCAAGGTATTGATATGCAAATTTTAATACCTGTCCCCTTCCAGGCTTATTATTCAATTAGAAATAAACGTGGTCATAAATCTATACAAATTATTAACGATACTCTATCAAAAGTGGCAGCAGATAGGCCAGATAGATTTTTATCTTTAGGCCACCTTCCATTACAAAATACTGAAGCTGCAGTTAAAGAAATGGAAAGAGGTGTTAAAGAGCTTAATTTAAAAGGTTTTCAGGTTTTAGGAACTGTTGATGGACATGAGTTGTCTGATCCTTCACTAGATCCAGTATGGGAAACAGCGCAAAAATTAGATACACTTATTTTCATTCACCCAAATGGATACCCTCAAGGTGATCGTCTAAAAAATCATTATTTCAATAATGTTATTGGAAATCCCTTAGATACAACTGTTGCTCTACATCACCTCATTTTTGATGGAACATTAGAAAAATTTCCAAACCTAAAAATTTTAGCATCACACGGAGGTGGTTATTTACCTTCTTACGCAGGAAGAATAGATCATGCTTGGGGCGCCAGACCTGATTGTAGCGGCAATGATCTAAAGCATCCTCCTACTTATTATTTAAAAAAAATGCATTTTGATACAATTGTCTTTACTTATGAGCAGCTTAAATATTTGGTGGATGTTTTTGGTGCGGATAAGATTGTTATGGGTACTGACTACCCTTATGATATGGCTGAGGATGATCCTGTTGGTCATGTTTTGGGTACTCCTGGCCTAAATCAAGACGATATAAAAAAAATCACAGGTATAAATGCTGCTAAATTATTGGGTGTCAATTAACTTATAGTGAATACTGGAGATAATTATGATTAATCAAATTAATGTAGGTGTTATTGGAACTGGATGGTGTGGTGGCATAAGAGCTAACGCTTGTGCTGATAATCCGCTTGTAGATAAATTATATATAGCTGAAACAAACTCTAATCGGTTAAAAGAATTAAAAAATTCTCTCAATATAGAAATGGCTACGGAAAATTGGCAAGAATTAGTAAATAATAAAAATATTGATACTATTATTATATCTGCAACTCCAGAGACTACACACTATCCTATGGCACTTGCTGCTCTTAAAGCGGGTAAAAACGTTTTTTTAGAAAAACCTATAGCTACAACATTAAAAGAAGCTGAAGAATTAATAGATGTATCAATTAAAAATAATGTAAAATTTACAATTGGTTATTCGCAAAGATTTAATGCAAAATATGCATATGTAAATAAAACATTAAAAGAAAATTTGATAGGTGAACCAGTCACTTGCCTTGTAAGCAGACATATTACTCGTGAGCTTGGTGAAAAAATTTCTGGTAGAACAGCTCTATCTCCTGCTGCTATGGAAGCAACACATGATTTAGATTTTTTATTATGGTGTTTACAACCTAGAAAGCCAGTAAAAGTTTATAGTCAAACTTCGGGTAAACTTTTTTCTAAGAATAGTAACACTCCTGATCATCAATGGATTATGGTTACATTAGATGATGGGATGACTATAACAATAGGTGCTGGATGGATTCTTCCTTTAGGCTATCCAAATTTTTCTAATACTTGGATAGAAGTCATTGGTACTGATGGATCTTTATTTATTGATGATACACATAAGGATGTTCAGCTTAGTACGGTTAAAGATGGTATTAGATATCCTATGTCCTCTATGCCAGGTGAACCTGTAAACCATACACATGCTGGTCCCATGCATGAAGAAACAATGCATTTTATAAATGCAGTTGCATTAAATAAGCCTGTATTAGTAAAGCCAGAAGAAGCTAAAACAGTTATGGAACTTTATATGGCAGCAGACTTGTCAGCAGAAAATGGCGAACCTGTTCTTTTACCTAGGAATAATTAATGAAATTAATAAATATTACACCAAATCTTGTTACTAGTATTATAAGTATTGTATTTGGAATTTTTATTTTTCTTAAAATACCTACAGAAGTGGAAAAGCCATTATTGCTTTTTGGTCAATCTTCTTCTGAAATAGATCCAAAGATTGTTCCTGGTATTATATCTTTCATGTTTTTTATATTTGGTTTGTATACTCTATTCTTTGAAAGAGAGGATAAAAGTATAAATGTTTGGCCTTCATTTTCAAAAGAAATGCTTTTAAATGTTTTAGTTACAATTATTTTTTTATTTGGTTATTCATTAACATTTGAGCCCTTAGGATTTGTTGTATCTAGTTTTCTTCTCATTTTCTTTTTGAGCAATTACATGGGAAATGTAAATTTAAAATTTGTGACTTTGATTGCATTTATTTTTCCAGTTACTGTTTTTTTTATTTTCGTCAATATAATGCATGTTTTTTTACCGGCGTTTCCATTTTTAGAAATGCGGATTGGTAATTTTTTAATAATGTAAGGTGAATATATGTTAGAAAGTTTTTTTAATTCTTTTCCTTTACTTTTAGGAAGTGGTAATTTTCTAACAATTATTTTTGTAATAGCTTTAGGTCTTTTAATTGGTTTGTTTGTTGGTGCATTACCTGGATTAACGACCTTAATGGCAATGGCTATTGTACTTCCTATATCATTTTTTATGGATCCTTTGGTTGGAATACCTTTTTTGATTGGTGTATACAAAGGAGGAATTTTTGGAGGTTCTATTCCGGCAATCTTAATTTCATTACCTGGAACGGGTGCATCAGTGGCAACTACTTTCGATGGACCACCCTTAACAAAAATGGGAAAAGGCAGAAAAGCACTTGAAACTGCATTATTTTCCTCTGTAATAGCTGATTTTTCGAGTGATATTGTTACTATTCTTCTTATTGGACCTATAGCTTTAATCGCATTATTAATAGGACCTCCTGAATTAGCAGCTATATTATTTTTAAGTATTTTAATTATTTCTTCTACATCAAGTGGAAGTGTAGGAAAAAATATGATTATGTTAGCTGCAGGACTATTTATAGCTATGATTGGTCAAGACCCAATAGCAGCATTATCAAGATTTACGTTTGATGTTTTTGAACTTAGAGCTGGTGTTCCTTTATTACCAATGCTTATAGGATTATTTGCTATTCCAGAGATTTTAATAAATATTGAAACTAAAGCCAAAGAATTTGTAAAAACAAAACTAAATTTAAAAAAAGAAGAAAAATTAACTTGGGAAGAATTTTTAAAGTTAAGAAAAACAATCCTCAGAAGTACCGTCATAGGAACAACCATTGGTATGATTCCTGGAGTTGGTCAGGTTGTTGCAGCTTTTGTAGGATACGCGGCAGCAAAAAATTCCTCAAAAACACCTGAAAAATTTGGAAAAGGAGAATTAGAGGGGATTGCAGCACCAGAAGCTGCAAATAATGCGGTAAACGGCCCCACTCTTGTTCCACTTTTAACACTAGGAATACCCGGAGATAATATCACTGCTATTTTACTTGGGGCCTTTATTGCACATGGCTTAAGGCCTGGACCAGAACTAATGTCAGAGCAAGGAAGTATTGTGTTTGCAATTTTATTATGTATGTTAATTGCTAATATTCTATTTTTGATTTTAGGTTATTTTACAATGCCATTATTTTCAAAAGTAGTAACAATAAAAAAGTCTTATTTAATTCCTTTAACAATCATTTTTGCATTTGCAGGGTCATTTGTATTTAGACATAATCCTGTTGACTTATATTTTTTGTTATTTTTTGGAATTTTTGGTTATATATTGAAAAAACTTCAATTTGACGTAACACCTTTAGTTATGGCTTTTATTTTAGCCCCATCTTTAGAATATGCATTTGGCCAAACATTAAGTTTAGGCGATGATAATGTTTTAATGTATTTACTCTCTGAAAGACCAATAGCTGCTCTTATTATTGTGTCTACTCCAGTAATAACTTGGAAACTTTTTCAGAGAAGTAAAAAGTTGCGTGACGTCGCAACTTCACTTACCTCATCGCAGGTAAAATCACGTTAATTTCTCATTTGAAAGGAGGAAAAAATGAATAATTTATTAAAAACTCTTATAGCTATATTGGCTATTATTAACTTTTCGTGGATAGCAAAAGCTGACTATCCTGAAAAGCCAATTACAATGGTTATCCCTTTTGGCCCTGGGGGATCTCACGACTTAAATGCTAGAGTCTTTACAAGCATAATTCCACAATATCTAGGAAATGCGATTATAGTTAAATTAGTTCCAGGTGCCAGTGGTCAAACTGGAACTGCTATGGTAGCTCAAGCAAAACCAGATGGTTACACACTTTTGTTTACTCATAATTATGTGGATCAACTTCAGCATCATGTAAAAAAGTTACCTTATAAGCCTTTAAGTGATTTTGTTACTGTCGGAAGATTAAACTATGCCGCTGCTTGTATGATAGTTTTAAGTAAATCTAAATATCAATCAGTTCAGGATGTTTTTGATGCGGCTAAATCAAGCAATGGTAAGTTAAAACTTGGACATTCAGGTATGTGGGGAGCAACAATGGTTCCAATGGCTCAATTAATGTCTTGGGGTAAGGTAAATGCTAACTTAACGCCATTTAAGGGCGGTGGTCCTATGGTTAAAGGGTTGCTAGCGGGAGATGTAGAGGCAGTATTACACTTTCCATCAGTAATTAAAGGTCAAGGATCAAAAGTTAGAACTTTAGCATGTGGAGCAAAAGAAAAAAGTCTTGGGACACCTCCAACATTTGAAGAACTAGGTTTTACAGGACAAATTGGTTATATGGACAGGATTTTGATGGCACCTGCAAAAACACCGCCTGAACGAATTAAAATCCTTCAAGATGCTCTGTCAAAATTAAAAGATGACAAAACATTCAAAAAATTTATGAAAAGATTAGGAGAAAACATGAAATTTATGAGTGGTCCAGATTACGAAAAGATTAGAGCAGAAAAATCAAATAATTATAAATCTTTAGTTAAACAAATGACTAAAGGTTAAATTTCAAAATGGTATGCCTACATTAAAAGGCATACCAACTTTTAATTATGTACCAAGAAATAATATCAATAACTGGACCTGTTTTTTTATTAATATTTTTAGGTTTTGCAGTATCTAAATTTAAGATAGAGATTCACGAAAAAACATTGGGTTTTTTACTTACTCATATTGGATCTCCATGTTTAATCTTTCATACTTTATCTACGACGAATATTGAATTAAATATTCTTCTTGAAATTTTCTTTGCAGCAATATCTGTAATTTTTATTTCATCAATTTTAGCTCTAATTGTTTTAAAATTATTTAAAGAGAAGTTTAGTCCTTATTTTAGCTGTTTAATACATCCTAATTCGGCTAATTTAGCATTACCTTTATCTATATTAACATACGGAGAAACGGGTCTTATGTATGCTATTCCATATTATGTTGTAGTAGCAATATCCCAAAATACATTTGGATATTTAACTATTCTAGGATCTTTTAGGTTTTTATATATGTTGTATCATCCAATTTTTGTACTAACTCTTTTGGGTTTGATAGTAATGACATTCAAATTATCCTTACCTTCAGTTTTAATAAATTCAACAGATTATCTTGGTCAAATTGTTATACCTATATCACTGATTTTATTAGGGTATTCACTTTCAAATTTAAAAGTTAAAAATTTCATAAAGGGATTTTTTTATACACTTGCTCGTTTTTTTATTGGTTTAGGAAGCGCTTTAGTTGTAATACTTTTTATGGATATTACTGGTGTAAAGGCCGGTGTCATTTTGATTATGTCTACGATGCCAGTCGCTTTATTAAATTATATATTTACTGTTCAAATAGATAAAGACACAACAACAGTAGCCGGATTGGTTGTTATATCGACAATATCAACTTTGATAATTCTACCTTTTCTTTTGAGTATCATTTTAATATATTTTAATTAAAGCAATTTATAATTAAATTTTATAACTAATTGTTTTTAAATTATTTACTTAAGTATCAAATACAGCTACTGCCCTAATAGGGCTGCCAGTCCCTCCCCTGATTTTAAGTGGCAACCCAATAAACTTAAATCTACCTTTTCCAATAAGTTGATCTAAGTTTGTTAAACCTTCTATATGTGTAAAGCCCATTTCTTTACAGACATTATGAACTTCAAAATTATTTTTACCTGGAGTGCCTGGGCTTACAGCCTCAACTCCAAAGCTTGTTATACCTTGTTTTCCCAGCCATTCAGCAGATTTTCGTGTCAAACCAGGAAAATCAGTTAAAAATTTATTGGTGCCATAAGTCCTATCATAGTGAGCCATATATAATAATACTGTATCTTTTGGGTTAATGCTTAATTCATCTCTTTCTAAAGCTGCTTCTAAATCTTCTATTGTTATATTAGACTTAAGTGGTTTATGAGATAAATCTAAACAAATACCTTCTGTATAAAAATTCTCTAAGGGCATTTTATCGATAGATTTTGCATTAGGATCCGGGTCAAAATGTGAAAATGCATCTACATGAGTTCCAGTATGCTCTCCCATGGACATATACATAGATGCACACGAAAATTTTATTCCTTCTGCTTCTCTTATAGTTTTATGTGTCTGGTAATCAGATAGTACCATAGGGGGATGATTAGGAAGTGTGGGACATTTTTGATATATTTCAACAGAAAGATCAATTATTTTACTGTTCAATTTGTTCTCCAATTAGTTTTAATATAAAATTAAATTTAACATATTTTAGGGTCTATTAATGAAAAAAGTTATTAAAGTTGCAGGTTATCAAGGAGATGCTTCAGTCCATACAAGGTCAATGGATTTTTTTATTAATATATTGTCAAAAACTTTTGATTTTGAATATGAAAAAGACATAACATTATCAGGAAAAAAAGCTTCATCTCTAATTGAAATGACTAGAAACAACAATATACAAGTATCGTATTTATGGTCTAGTTATTATGAAAAATTATTACCAGAAATACAACTCTTAGACTTACCTTTTTATTTCCAAAATAAAAAAGAAGTAAAGGACTTAATTGAGATTAAGTTTAATGGATTTGTGTCAGAAAAGTTAGAAAATAATCTCAATTTAAAACTATTAGGCTTTTGGGATAACGGTGCTAGACATATTAGCACAAATCGATCATTTATAAATGATGAAAACTCCTGTACTGATCTTAAAATTAGAACGACTCCTAGCGAATTACATATAAATATTTTTAATAGATTAGGTTTTAAATCTTGTCCTTTAGATGTGAGAGACTTTAAAAAAGCATTATCAAATAGTGAAATAGATGCTCAAGAAAACCCTTTAACTAACTTTTGGAATTTTGGAGTTCAAAATTCTCAAAAATACCTTACTTTATCCTCTCATCTTTTTGGTTTTTGTTTATTTGTTATTAATCAATATTTTTTCAATAAATTAAACGAACTAGAGAAAAAGTTAATTTTAGAAGCATCAAAAGAAACTATAAATTATCAATATAAGTTAGCAGAAGAGGATGATAAAAAACTTATAGATATGATAAAAAAAGAAAATGTACAAATTTATGAAATGACAAATTTTGAAAAAAATAATCTACTGAGAAAAGTTAAAGATTTTCACAATAAGTTTTTTATAAAATTTCCTAATATGAATTTTAAATTATAAATTTAAAAGTATGCTTCACCAGGCTTAATTGTTGGGTCCCATTCACAATCACCAAAAGGTCCATCACCTTTGTTACTAACATAAGCAATTCTTTTATCATTAGTCTTACCTTCTAATAATGCTTTTTGTAGCCAATCCATTATATAATGATGACAATCTAACTTTCCTAAATTAGGAATACCCCACAATGGATGAAATTGATCTTCAATTACCCATAATTCTTTTTTACAAGTTAAATCTTCGTAAACCTCAACAGCGTCCTCTAATGGACATAGTGGATCAAATTCACCGGTTGCCAATAACGTTGGACATTTAACTTTATCAGCATATCCTTTGACAGTCATTTTTTCAGCCATTTTATCAAACTCTTCTTCATCATCCATGCCTGCCATATACATAAACATTTGTTTAAATCTAGGAGAAGAAACTGAAAATATAGTGTTATTTGGATTAAATGTAGCTACACCACTAGCTAATGCAGCAGGCCTATTATCATAACTTGCTAATCTCAGAGACCAATAACTACCCATACTAACGCCATAAATACCAATTTTCTTAGAGTCAATTTCTTCTCTGGTCTCTAAATAATCTATAACTGCTGCCCCTGCTCTTTCATAATTATCAGCTACAGCTCTAATTTTTTGAATATTTGAGTTACCTTGACCAGGACCGTCCATTGATATTACATGCATTCCTCTACTTACCCCAAGACTATTCATTACTCTTGGAAAATATTCTTTCGTTTGATCCATTCCAGGCACATATATAACGCAAGGTGCCTTTCTTCTGTCGGGTAATAAATGCAACAAGCATGAAATAGTTTTACCATCATCAAAGGGTACTTCCACTCTTTCAATTGGATAAGGCGCTAATGCAGATCTTCTATCTACCATCTCTTTTAATTTATTACTCAAGTAGATTTTAACAGGGTTGTCGTCAAAATAAATTGGATGTTGGGCCATTCTATATGATTCAACTGCGTGATCGTAATGTTCTAAAGCAGTTGCTTTAAAACTATTTTTTTCAGCAGTCTTTGCTAAAGCTTCATCATGTTCAGCTTTTTTCCTCCACATTTTAGGAAGCATTCTGTAATTATGAGCTCTTGTTGGAGTTTCAGGATCGTCTCTTTCGAAATTTTGAACCCTACCCCTCATATTAAGGGCTAAATCTAACATCCATTGCTGGTTATCTCTTTTAGTTCTCATAATCAGTAACTCCTTAATTAAAATTAATATTTATATTTGGTTCTAATGCTTTACTTAAGGTTGCATGAAGGTAACAAGTCTTCTCTGACATATCTATTAACTTTTCATTATGTTCTTCACTAGCTGATCCATTCATGAATAAATGAGTGTCTAATGGTAACATCTCAATTGTTCCATCAGAATTTTCTTTGAATGTTGCATATTGTGACATTCTCAATCCTTCTATATTAAATTTTTGGTGATGGATATATCTGTGTGTTTGTGTTAAAAAACAAAAAGAAATCGCTGCTCCCATTATATTAACCGGTGAAGGAGCAATAACACCATTAAAATCCATGCCTATTACAAAATGTGTCATTCCAGGTAAGCCTAAAACGGTATCTACTTCTATAATATCGTCTGAAGGTTTCGTAGTGCTTTGACCAACTATAGTTCTAATAATTTTATTGAAATTACTATTTTGGGAAACATTGTTTGACGTTTTTGAAATGTTATAACCGTCCACAGGTTCAACTTTTCCACTTGATACTTCACCTGTTTTTACAATCATTCTATCGCTAAAAAAATTATTTTTACTTGGTGAAGGTTGTTTCATATAATAATTATATGGGTCTTCAGGATTATCTAAGGAACTTTGATTTAGACTTGAAAGGTTTTTTCTTCTACCATTGGAAATCAATGAAAATGTGTTTTTAAGAGGTGTCCTTAAAGCTGTCAAAACTGGAGATAATTGAGAACATTTATTAACCAAGCTCTCAATTTTAGATTGTTCTTCTGAAGTTTTAATGTCTAAATTTATTTCAGTTGGCTCTGCGTGCCCTTCTCCATCACCCTTAACAAAAGAACCAGTTAAATAATAAGAATTTTTAACTTCGCATTTAATTTCATCTATTGATAAATTTTCTTTAGATGCAGTTTTTAAAATTCTACCAACAATATCCCCATGTATAGAAGCGTTAAAAAATCCAAGAGGAAATGGTGCGAGATCAGTTCCATTTAAGTGTTTGCCTTCATCAGAAGTCAATCTCCAAGAATGGGAATTTAAATCACCTTCGTAACCGATAGTTTCTTTTTGTAAAAGAGCCATTTGACGGGTATGAGAAACGAAGGTTTTATTTAAATCATCAGAATTAGTTGTAGCGCCTTTATTAATTAAGAAACCTAAAGGGTAACCATCTTTACTTATATCTTCGTATTTCATTGTAACTCCTTGTTTATATTAGAAAATCAAAGTCTACACCTTTATCTGCTTGTGTAACGTGCTCCATATAGATTTTGTTATAACCTCTTCTCTTTATGTTATTTTTTAATTTTTTCTTAATTCTTTCAGTTATTTCTTTTTCAGAAATCATCAAATCAATTTTTCTGTTTGGGACATCTAATTTTATTATGTCTCCATTTTGCACAATAGCAAGAGGACCATTTTCATAAGATTCTGGTGTTACATGAAGAATAATAGTGCCTGATGCAGTACCACTCATTCTACCATCAGAAATTCGAACCATATCCTTCACGCCTTGACGTGCTAATTTTTTAGGTATTGGTATTAAGCCTGCCTCAGGCATACCTGGTCCACCTTTTGGGCCAATACTTTTTAAGACTAAAACATCATCTTTTGTTACATCTAAATCATCTCTATCTATTCTATTAGCAAGATCTTCTAGCCCTTCAAATACAACAGCTCTACCTTGATGATTTAATAAACTTTTAGTTGCTGCAGATTGCTTTATTATAGCAGAGTTAGGGGCCAAAGAACCTTTTAATACGGCTATGCTTCCAGCATTAAACACTGGATTGCTTTTATCAGTTATTATATTTTGTGACCATTTTGCCGAGTTTTTAATCTCTTCTCCAAGAGAAGTTCCATTTACACTCTTAGCTTCTAAATATAAAAAGTCTCTTAATTCATAAAAAATTCTCTGAGATCCCCCTGCTTTATAAAGATCCTCCATGTAACCAGTTCCAGACGGTTTTAAGTCTACAATCATGGGTAAATTTTTTGTCATATCGTCAAAATTACTTAAATCTATTTTTATACCTAATCTTCCAGCCATTGCAGTCAAATGAACTAAACCATTTGTAGATCCTCCAATAGATGATAAAACCATTAAGGCATTTAAAAAATTTTTTTCTGTTAAAAAAACAGATGGTTTTAGATTTTCATTTGCAATTTTAACTGCAGTTTTCCCTGTATTTTCTGCGATTCTTTTTCTATCAGCTGAAACTGCTGGTGCACAAGCACTGTTAGGTATCATTAATCCTAGAGCTTCAGTGGTAATTGCCATAGTACTTGCAGTACCCATGACACCGCATGTGCCTACAGTAGGTACTAACTGATTATTAACTTCGTCAATATCATCATCATTTAATTCTTCAGCTCGGTAGCTTGCCCAAAATCTTCTACAATCTGTACAAGCACCAACCCTTTCACCTCTAAATGATCCAGTAAGCATTGGTCCTGTTACTAACTGTATAATAGGAATATCAGCACTTAACCCACCCATAATTTGAGCCGGCACTGTTTTGTCACAACCTCCAATAAGAACACAAGCGTCCATAGGTTGGGCTCTTAACATTTCTTCTGTATCTATTGACATTAAATTTCTTAGATACATTGAAGTTGGATTTGCAAAAGATTCATGGATGGTTATGGTTGGGAATTCTAAGGGAATAGCTCCATTAGATAATATACCTGTTTTTACACTTTTTATCAGGTCAGGAACGTTTCCGTGACAAGGATTATAGTCACTAAATGTATTGGTTATACCTATAATTTTCTTGTCTAACATTTCGTCTGAGTAACCAAGACCTTTTATAAATGCCTTTCTTAAAAAGATGGAAAAGCCTTTATCGCCATAATTAGTAAGGTTTTTTTTCATTCCATCTTCGTTATTCGTCATAATTAACCTCGTCCAACAAAAGGCATATTAGTAGCCATGATAGTCATATTAAGAATATTAGTGCCTAAAGGCAAAGATGCAATATAAGCAATAGCTTTACCACAGTCTTTAGCTTCAAAAACTGGTTCTATCATATTTTGACCATTAGCCTGTGGAACCCCAGTTTTAAATCGAGAGCCAATAGCTGTATCAGCATTTCCAATATCTAATTGAGAACATGAAATATTAAAATTTCTTCCGTCAAGAGCAATTGATTTAGTCAAACCATTAACTGCGTGCTTAGTTGCGGTGTAAGCAATTGTATCAGGTCTAGGAGAATGAGCTGAAACAGATCCATTATTAATAATTCTACCACCCTGAGGTTTTTGCATTTTCATCAGTTTTATTGCTTGTTGAGCACACAAAAATGAACCTGTTAAATTTACATCAACAGTTTTCCTCCAGTCATTTTCGCTAAGCTCTTCTATAGGAACTCTAGGTGCTCCCATTCCAGCATTATTAAATAACAAATCAATGCGACTATGATTTTTTTTAATTTTTTCAAAGAGCGATTTAACTTCTTCACCTTTAGTTATATCAACTGTAATTGGTATTATATCAAAGTTGTTATTTGTCTTAAGAGAAGATGTTTCTTTAAGTTCTTTTTCTCTTCTTCCTATTACATAAACTTCAAAATCAATTTTATTTAATTCTAAAGCAGCAGCCCTGCCTATACCAGTTCCACCACCTGTTACTAAAGCTATTTTCATGACAAACGAACTTTCTAAAATAAATAAAATTTTTCAGGATTTGTTACTAATATTTTTTTTCTCATCTCTTCATCAGTTATCCATTCACCAAAAGCATTAACTAAATCTCCATCATTTGGATTAACTTCGTATTTGTTTGGATGAGGCCAATCAGTTCCCCACATAATATTATCAGAGTTTGCCTCTACTAGAGCTCGTGCCATAGGCATAACGTCATCATAAGGTGGTAAGTCAGTTTTACTTACTCTATTGGCACCAGAAATTTTTATCCAAGTATTACCATCTTTTACAAGGTCTAATAATGTTCTAAATCCCTCAGAGTTAATGCCATTTGCTGCTGGTTGATAAGCAAAATGTGCTATTGATACTGGAATTGTTGATTTTTTAAAAATTGGAGCCAAATCAACTATATCTTTTCCAGGAAATAAATATTCCATATGCCATCCAAGCCCTTTAATCCTAGCTTCAAGTTCTGGAATTTGATCTAAGCCAATTGGCATACCACCAATATTGTCCATATTTAATCTTACACCGGTTATACCTTGATCATTTAACTCTTCTAAATATTTATCAGTAACATCCATAGTTATGGCGCATACACCTTTTGCTCTTCCAGGTGTCTCTTCATTCATTACTTTCATACCTTTTAGAATTGCAGAATTATCGACACCATATGGTGAAGGTTGTGTATAAACCACCCTACTAACTCCTAATTTTGAATGAAGATGTTTTAAATCGTTTAAAGTAGAATCAGGCGGATTGTATCCACGCCCTTCAAATAATGGGTACTCTTTTTCAAATATGTGTACATGAGTATCAACCGATCCATCGGGAAGTACTATATCAGGAACATTTGGATTTCTATCTGGCGCTATACAATCTCTAATAGTCATTTTTACCTCTAAAATATAAATAATTAATTATCACGATAGATGATTAGAAATAAAACTTTAAATGATAAAAACAAATAATTTAAATCAAAAAAAATGATAAAAAGTTTAACTAATTAAGTAAATCATTTTTCCTGATTTAAATTATTCATAAATTTCATTTAAGTTTTTTCATTATATATTTTAAAATTATGTAATTAATTTTAGGGATTTATTTAGTGATAAATGGTTTTTTATTAGAAGTATATGACTTACTTCCTAGTTTCTCCCTTATTCAGTTTATCCTTACTTTATTGGTAGCTTTTCTAGGTGGTTTAATTAGGGGATATACTGGTTTTGCAGGTGCACTTTTGCTTTTACCTGGCTTTGTGATAATTATGGGACCTTTGCCAGCACTAAATGTAGTAGTTATTTCTGGAATGATTGGACAATTACTTATACTTCCAAGTGCCATTAAGAATGCTCAAAAAAAAATAGTGTCATATTATGGTTTAGGTATTTTTATAGGGGTATATATAGGGTTATACTTTCTTTTTAAAAGAGAAATTCCTGACATAACTTTTTTTATGGGAATTTTTATAATTGTGGCAACCATAATACTTATTACCGGATGGAAATATAAAGGTAAAATTAATTCTTTGACCTCTGTTTCTTTTGGAAGTGGCATTGGTTTTTTTGCTGGCTTTTTTGGTGTTCCAACTGGTCCTTTAACGGGATTATTTTTTCTATCTCAAAACGAAAGTATTAAAACAATTCAGGCTAATATTCAATGTACTGTAATTTTAACAGTGCTAGCATTTTTCTCTTATTTTTATTTTGTAAATGGTTATGAAGAAGATTATTTAATTTTAGGTTTATTAATGTCTTTACCTTTGGCTATCGGTTTGAAAACAGGTCAGTTGTTATTTAAAATATTACCAGAAAAAATATTCAGACCAGTCACATATACTTGCTTAATAATTCTTGGTGCTACTTTATCTTTCAATGCTTACGAATAAATTAATTTAGGGGCTTAAATTGAAACAAAAAATAGAAGTTGAAAATATAGATCACGTTGGAATAGTGGTTCCAAGTATTGAACAAGCCATTAAACATTATGAAAAGAATTTTAATATTGAACGAGGTGAAATCAAAGTATCAAAAAAACAAAAAGTAAAAATCAGCTTATTAAAATTTAAAAATATTAAATTAGAACTTATTGAACCTTTAGATCAAGAAAGCCCTGTTAATGGCTTTTTATCAAAAAATCCTCTTGGTGGTTTGCACCATTTAGGGTTCGAAGTTAATAATATTGATAAAACATATCAAATTGCTCAAAATTTAGAATTAAACCCAATAGAAAAACCTTCAGAAGGTTATCATGGAAAATTATTATTTTTTTTAAATCCAAAAAAAATGATGAATACCCTAATAGAAATTATTTCAAAACATTAAAAAGGAGATTAAAATGAAAACTGATTACAATGAAATAATAGTTGAAAGAAAAGAAAATGCTGTTTGGATAACTATTAATCGACCTGAGGTTAGAAATGCGTTTAGAGAACAAACTTTAGATGAAATGCGTGAGGCTGTTCTTGAAACAAGAAATGATACTACAATAACATGCATAGTATTTTCTGGAGCTGGAAAAGAAGCTTTTTCCGCAGGTGGTGATTTTTATGCCATGAAAAGATTAAATTGGTCTAATGCAGCTCATTGGAATGATAGAATGCTTGGGCTAGCAATGGCAATAAGAGGTGTTCCTATACCTGTAATAGCTATGGTTAATGGATTTTGTATGGGTGGCGGTCATGAACTAGCTTTGTGGTGTGACCTTGTAATTTGCTCTGACACAGCCGTATTAGGACAAACTGGAGCTAGAGTTGGAGCATGCCCAACTGTGGGAGCAACTCAGTATTTACCAAGAATTGTAGGAGAAAGAATAGCTAGAGAAATGATTTTTCTATGTAGAACTTTTACTGGAAAAGAAGCTGTCGATGTTGGTTTAGCTAATAAATGCGTAAGTCAAGATAAATTACTAGACGAAACTATGAACTGGGTAAAACAAATTAACACTTATAGTGGTCAAACTATTAGGCAAACTAAAAAATCATTAAATTCAGAATCTGACGAGTTATATGCATCATGGCAACATGGTATGGAATTACTTGCTCATGTCTGGGGATCTGATGAATGTATGGAAGGAATGAATGCATTTATAGAAAAAAGAAAGCCAAACTTTTTCAAATTTAGAGAAAAAAATGCTCAAATTGTTAAAGATTATTTGACTGGATTAGATAATGACGACAACGTAAAACCAAGTTAAAAATGATATGAGTGTTAATCAAAGCTATCCATTAACTGGAGTAAAAGTACTTGACCTTACAAGAGTTCTTGCAGGTCCCCTATGCACTCAATATTTAGGGGATCTGGGAGCTGAGATTATTAAAATTGAAAATCCACAAGGTGGAGATGATACAAGAGCTTGGGGGCCTCCTTTTTCTAAAGATATTTCTGCGTACTTCTTAGGTGTAAACAGAAATAAAAAAAGTTTGGCACTTGATTTTAAGTCAAAAGAAGGTTTTGAAATTCTTACAGAACTTATAAAAAAATCTGATGTTGTTATAGATAATTTTAAGCCTGGATTTTGGGATAAGGTTGGTTTAACTGACGAATGGTTTAATAAAAATACTAATAGTATAGTTAGAAACTCTATTTCAGGTTATGGAGATGTTGGTCCTCAAGGAGGTCTTCCTGGTTATGATTTTTTATTACAAGCTGAATCAGGTTTAATGAAAATTACAGGTGAAGAAAGCGGCCAACCTATGAAATTAGGAGTTGCAATAGTTGATATAGTAACAGGTCTAAACGCAGTTATTTCTATATTAAGTGGTCTAATTATTAAGAACAAAAAATTAAATATAAACGAAAGTATTTTAACAGAAGTAAACTTATATAACACTGGTATTTTTTTATTAGCAAACGTTGCGTCAAATAATTTAATATCTAATCAAGAATCTGGAAGATTTGGAAATGGTCACCCTAATATAGTTCCTTATAATTTATTTAAGACCAAAGACGGACAAATTGCTCTAAGTGTTGGTAATGATAAACAGTTTAAAAAGTTTTCAGAATTAATTAAAAAACCAGAATGGTATTTGAATGATAAATTTAAAACAAATGAACATAGAGTAATTAACAGATTAGAACTTGAAAAATTAATAGAAGTTTCACTTAAGCAGAATAATTCGGAATATTGGTATGATTTATTTATTAATGCAAACATTCCTTCTGCAATTGTAAGAAGCGTTAGTGAGGCACTTAAACACCCACAAACAATAGAAAACCAAATGGTTCAAAATATTAAACACCCTAAAGGTGGAACTTTCAAAACATTAAACACACCAATGACAATAAATAAAAAAAGAGGGTTGAGTTCTCCTTTATCACCTCCTTTACTAGGGGAGCATTCATACGAAATTTTAAAAAATATAATGAAAATTGATAATGAAAAATTTCTAGAACTTTGTAATAGCGGAGTAACCAAAGATGGAAGAAATTAAAGATATAGTCTTAAAAAATAGTTTTGAGATTAAAGACATAGAAGTTTTTGCTTTAAATATCCCATTAAAAAAACCTATTAAAATGTCTGGAATTACCGTTCAAGATGCCCAAAATATTTTTATAAAAATAATCTCAAGTAATAATTTATATGGATGGGGTGAAGCATCTTCTGCCCCCACAATGACAGGAGAGTTTGTTGAGGGTATGAATGCTGCCGGTAAATTTATAAGAAATCAATTAATTGGTATAAAGATAAAAAACCTTTTTGATGTTAATGTTTTGAAAAAACTTCCAATTTATGAAAACAAAGGAACTTTATCTGCCTTTGAGATGGCTTTAATAGATTTAATGTTAAAAGAAGAGAAGACATCATTTGAACAATTTTTTAAGCTGAGAGAAAGAAATAATATTCCAATAATTCAAATGGTTGCTGGCTTAAGTTTGGATGAAGAAATATCAAATGTTAAAAATGCAGTTTCTAATGGATTTACATGTTTTAAAATAAAAGTAGGATCTTCTAAAAGTTATAAATATGACTTGGAAAGATGTGCTAAAATCATCTCTTCAGTAGATAACTCTTGCATATTTTCTGCTGATGCTAATGAAGGTTACACTCGTAAAGACGCACTCAATTTTGCTTTAGAAGCTAAAAATTGTGGCCTTAAATTTTTTGAACAACCAATACCATCAAAAGATTTAGATTTCATGAACACTATTACAACTAAAAGTTCTATTCCAATTTGTTCTGACGAAGGAGTTCATTCTAAAAAAGATATAAATGATATAATCAATAATCGTACATCTAATGGAGTAAGCTTAAAAACTATTAAATTAGGAGGTATGGTTGATGTAATGAATTGTGCAATTTTCGCAAATGAAAATAATATTTCTGTTAACCTGGCAGGCAAAGTGGCAGAAACTAGTATTTCAAGCTACGCTATAGCAAATATTGCCACCTCAATTCCTCAAATGAAGTGGGACTTGAGTATTACTAATCAATATTTAGTTGAAGATCCAGTTTTAGAACCATTGAACATTAAGGATGGAAAAGTGTATATAAAGGAAACAATTGGATTAGGAACTGAAATAGATATGGGTAAAGCAAAAAAATACATTATTCTAAATTAATTTTTTTGAATTGATTTAGAGTTAAGATGTTCTAGAGTATTTAAAACTTGATATAGTTTGATTTAAGCAAAGGGGAAAACTTATGGAAGAAAGATTAGTAGATATTGAAGACCTAGAGGTTCATTTCCCTTTGAAACATCAAACTGTTAGAGCAGTAGATGGAGTTTCTTGGCATGTAAATAAAGGAGAAACTCTTGCCATAGTAGGAGAGTCTGGCTCTGGAAAATCTGTAACAGCTATGTCTCTTATGAGACTTACAGATTATTCAGGTGGTAAAATCAATTCTGGATCAATGAATTTTATAAAAAAAAGTGGAGAAAAATCAGACCTTTCTAAATTAGATCAAAACGATATGAGAGATATACGTGGCAATGATATTTCTATGATTTTTCAAGAACCAATGACCTCTCTTAATCCTGTTTTTACCATCGGAATGCAAATCTCTGAGGCTATTATTAAGCACCAAGGTAAAACTGAACAAGAAGCATATGACATATCATTAGATATGTTAAAATTAGTAAGGATTCCTGAGCCAGAAAAGCAACTTGCACAATACCCTCATCAACTTTCTGGAGGCATGAGACAACGTGTAATGATTGCTATGGCTTTGAGTTGCAAACCTACACTATTAATAGCCGATGAGCCCACGACCGCTCTAGATGTTACTATACAAGCACAAATATTAGACTTAATAAAAAAACTTCAAATAGATATTGGTATGTCTGTAGTCTTTATAACACATGACATGGGTGTTGTTGCTGAAATGGCTGACAGAGTAGTTGTTATGTTAAAGGGTAAAAAAGTAGAAGAAGGTACTGCAAATGAAATTTTTCATAACCCTCAACATCCATATACAAAGGCTCTACTAGCTGCTGTGCCTAAATTAGGAAGTATGAAGGGAAGATCTCTTCCTGCCAAATTTTCAAATATAGATATAAAAAGATCAGAAGGTGATAATGTTACTAATTCTAAAAAAAGTGAATTGATCGAAATTAAAGATAATGTGAAAATTTCAGATGTACCATTATTAGAAGTAAAGAATTTAACTACAAGATTCTTAATTAAATCAGGAATAGGAACAACTAAAGGTCAAGTACATGCCGTAGAGGGTATAAATTTTTCTCTTCAACAAGGAGAAACTTTTGGCTTGGTTGGTGAAAGTGGTTGTGGAAAATCTACAACAGGAAGAAGTATTTTAAGGTTAGTTGAACCTCATAGAGGTAAAATTTTATATCAAGGTCAGGAATTAACTTCATTAAATTCTAATGAATTAAGACCTTTTCGTCGACAAATGCAGATGATTTTTCAAGATCCATTCGCTTCACTTAATCCAAGAATGACAGTAGGAGAAACTATCGCTGAGCCCATGGTAGTTCATGGTATAACTGATAAGACTGGTGCATCTGAAAAGTCAGTTGAAATTTTAAAAAAAGTTGGTTTAACTTCTGATTATGCATCTAGATATCCTCATGAACTGTCAGGTGGGCAAAGACAAAGAATTGGAATTGCTAGAGCATTGGCGCATGAACCTAATTTAATAATTGCAGATGAAGCAGTTTCTGCACTAGACGTATCAATCCAAGCTCAAGTTGTTAACTTAATGATGGAATTACAGGAAGAATTTGGGTTGTCATATTTATTCATTAGCCATGACATGGCAGTAATTGAAAGGGTTTGCCATAGAGTTGCTGTGATGTATTTAGGAGAGATTGTAGAGTTAGGGACTAGAGGACAAGTTTTTGAAAACCCCAAACATCCATATACAAAAAAGTTAATGAAAGCTGTGCCAATTGCTGATCCTAAATTACGAAAAAAAGAATTAAATTTAATGACAGACGAAATACCTAGTTTAGTTAAGCCAATAGGCTATGAGCCTGAAAAAATTGATTTGATTAAAGTTGAGGAAGGTCATTTTATAAAACCATATAATTGATGATTAATTAGTAAATATTATTTAACATATCATTTATTATGATATTTAATATGCAATATTATAATTTAACTTTTTTCTAACTTATTTTACTATAAATAAATGCTATTTATTATAGTAAGCAATTGATTTATTAATGGGGTTTTTAATAAATTTTTAATTTAACTAGGAGGAAATAATGCTTAATTTTAAAAAAAGCATAGTTGGAGTTTTAACTCTAGCTGCTTTCACCTTTACTGGAAACGCTGCTTTAGCTGCATCGTGTCCTAAAACAGGTGGTATAATGAAGTTTGGCGTAAAAGCTGAACCGCCAACTTATGATATGCATGGAACGAATTCCTATGCAGTGATGCATTTTGTGGCACAACATTACTCAACACTTTTAACTTTTGATTGGAATAAATTTCCAAAATTGGAAGGTGATGTTGCAGATACTTGGAATCAATCTGCAGACGGTCTTAAATATACTTTTAAGCTTAAGAAAGGTATAAGGTTTCATGATGGAACAGCTTTAACTTCTGCTGACGTAAAGGCGACTTATGATAGACTTAGAAATCCACCAAAAGGTGTAATTTCTGTAAGAAAAGCTCTTTTCTCATCTATCTCGTCAATCGAAACACCTGATGATAACACTGTTGTGATTAATTTAAGTAAACCAGACGCATTTATGATGGATGGTTTTGCATCACCTTTTAACGCTATTTACTCAGCTAAAGATATTGCTAAAGACCCAAAGTGGCATTTAAAAAATATTAATGGTACAGGTCCTTACAAATTTACCAGTCACTCAAAAGGTGAAAGCTGGAAAGCTGTTAAATACGATGGTTTTCATCATGGTGACAACTGCTTAGATGGAACTGAAGGTTATAGAATTAAAAAATTAGGTGAACCTTTAATTGGTGGTCAAATTATGGCTGAATGGAGAGGAACTTCTCCCCCAGAAAGAGTTATGCTTAAAAAAGAAATGGGCGATGATGTGTCTTTTCAAGCTAAAACGCTTATGACACTTTGGGTTGTTTCGCTAAACAGCAAAACTGAAGCCTTTAAAAATAAAAAAGTTAGACAAGCTATTAATATGTGTATCGATAGACACGCAGGCTTAAAGAAATTAGCAAAAATAACTTTTACAGCGCCTAGACCTTCTGGATACCTGTTATATAATTCAACATATGCTTTACCAGATGAAGAACTATATAAGATCCCTGGTTTTACAAAAGATATAGATGCTAGTAGAAAAAAAGCTATGGCGATGCTTAAAGAAGCTGGAGCTGAAGGTTTAGAATTTACATATAGTAATAGAGCTGTGTCTCATCCATATGATCATATTGCTATTTGGTTAATGTCTGAATGGAAGAAATGTGGATTAAAGCCTAAAATGATGACTAATCCTACTTCAAAATTTGTTAAAATTAGAAGAGAAGGTGGATTTGATGCAACTATAGATTGGGCTCCATCATTTTTACCTGATCCTACATTAATGCATTTTAAATACATTTCTTCTGATAGAACTGCTTCTAATTATTCTAAATACATAGATAGAGATTTAGATAAGTTGTTTGACGGTCAAGCAGGTGAAACAGATGTAGCGAAAAGAAAAGCAATTGTTCATCAGTTTGAAAAGAAAGCTCTAGAAAATGCGTGGGTTCTACCAGTAACGTATACTGACAGGGTAATAGCGCTTAACAGTAAAGTTAAAGGTTATGTGATTGCAAACTCTCACATTCTGAATAATACTTGGCGTGGAGTATATTTAGACTAAATTAAGTTTAAGGGCAGTGATTTAAATCCCTGCCCTTAAAATTTATTTATTATTCTTAAGGTTTTTCCTAAATGCTAAAATACGCTATCAAAAGAATACTTCTAATGATACCTACTCTTCTTGCTGTAGCAGTTCTTGTGTTTCTTGTATTAAGGGTTGTTCCAGGAGATATTGTTGAATTAAAGCTTACCGCCGAGGGTGGAGAAGTTTCTCTAGAACAAATAGAAGCAGAAAAAACAAGATTAGGATTAAATGATCCTCTTCACATTCAATTTATAAAGTATATGTCTGGTCTTCCTAAAGGAGATTTAGGTATTTCTTTATGGACAGAAGAACCTGTCTCTGAGGAGATTTCTGCAAGAATTGGGTTATCATTTGAATTAGCTTTGTTATCTACATTTTTAGCAGTAATTATAGCATTTCCATTAGGAACATTATCAGCCTTATTTAGGGGGACATTTATTGATTATATTATAAGAATTATTACTATTGGTGGAATTGCCGTCCCATCATTTTGGCTGGGTATGCTTTTGATAATGTTAGTACTTAGTTTTGGTAAACTTCCACCTCTTGGTACAGTAAGTCTTTTTGTAGATCCTCTTACAAACTTTAATCAGATGATTTGGCCAGCAATATCTGTTGGTTATAGATACACATCTGTTGTTTCTAGGATGTTGAGATCTTCAATTCTAGAAGTCTTATCAGAAGATTATATTAGAACTGCTAGAGCCAAAGGGCTTTATGAGAAAGTTGTAATTGTTAAACATGGAATGAGAAATGCACTACTACCTACTATAACAGTTATTGGTCTAGAGTTTGCCTTTTTACTTGGTGGCCTAGTAGTAACTGAGTCTGTTTTTAATTTGAATGGAATAGGTAAATTGTTTGTTGATAGTGTTGTCAGGAATGATTTAAATCTTTTACAAGGACTTGTGTTAACAGTTGCCACTTCGTTTGTTGTAATTAATTTAATTATTGATTTATTTTACGCCGCATTAGATCCAAGAATAAGGTATCAGTCATGAACGAAATACCCTTGAAAATTCAAAAAAGAAGAACTGTTTTGGATTTTATAATTCAACAACCTTTAGGGTTTATTGGATTAATTATGATTATAATAATGTTTGCTGCTGCAATTTTTGCACCTCATGTTGCTCCATTTAACCCAGAAGATGTTGATTTTGAAGCTTCACCAGCATTAGGCGGTGGGCAACCTTCTTGGGAGCATCTTTTAGGAGCAGATGCATTTGGACGAGATATTCTCTCAAGATTAATTTATGGTGCTAGAACAGCATTATCAATTGGATTTTTATCTGCAATGTTAGGTTGTACAATTGGAGCAATTATCGGAACAACTTCTGCTTTTTATGGCGGAAAAGTTGATCTTATCATTCAAAGGTTCATTGACTTAATGTTATCTTTTCCAATAGTTGTATTGGCCATTGTTGTAATAGCAATTTTCCCTAAAACAGTTGTAGTCGGCATAGATATAAATGTAATAATTGCTATAGCGATACCATTTACTCCTAAAGTAGCTAGAGTAATTAGAGCGCAAGCTTTGACTATAGTTACATTACCTTATATTGATGCTGCAAAAGCAAGTGGCTACAGTGCGTCAAGGATAATTTTTAGACATATTTTACCCAATGTTTCAGCTCCTTTTTTAATTATGTTAACTGCTTTTATTGGTCAGGCAATTTTATTAGAAGCAAGTTTATCTTACTTAGGGTTAGGTGTTGTAGAGCCAACACCGTCATGGGGATTAATGTTATCCGGAGTAAATAGTGATTATTATAGAACAGCTGCATGGATGATTATTTACCCAGGATTAGCAGTTAGTATTGCAGTATTTTCATTTAATTTGTTAGGTGACTCATTAAGAGATTGGCTAGACCCTAAATTAAAACTATAAAAAACTATATGTTAAATAATCAAATTATATCCCTAGTAGGCTTAGGGAAAATGGGTTTAGGTATTTATAATAGATTATATAATGAAAACCTTAATATTTATGGATATGATATTAACCATGATATTATAAAAAATAATACACACGTTAATTTTCTAGAAATTGATAAAATCCTAGAGTTATCTGACTTAGTTTTATTTGCAGTACCATCTAATGATGAAGTTTTCAATATTGTTAAAAAAAATACAATAAAAAAAAATAGTATTTTTTTAGATTTAACAACATCTATGCCTGATCAAAGCATTAAAATTAAAAATCATCTTTATAA
Organism: alpha proteobacterium SCGC AAA536-K22; assembly: GCA_000421325.1. Lineage (GTDB taxonomy): Bacteria > Pseudomonadota > Alphaproteobacteria > Puniceispirillales > Marisalimonadaceae > Marisalimonas. The sequence goes on along the minus strand of ATWQ01000002.1, from coordinate 4,866 downwards.
TAAAAATGTTAAATATTTTGATGCTGCAATGTCTGGAGGTGCAAATGGTGCAAAAAACGGAACTTTGACTTTAATGGTTGGGGCCAAAGAAAGCGAACTAAGTGAATATAAATTTGTGCTCAATTTAATATCAAATAATATATTTTTCTACGGACTAGTTGGATCTGGCCATGCAATGAAACTTCTTCATAACTCAGTATGTCACGGTATATTCCTTATGATGTGCGAAATTGGTCAATTAGGTGATGAAATGGGAATTAATTTAAATGATCTTATTGAAACTTTTAATGTATCAAATGCAAGAAGCTTTATTAGTGAGAATAGATTCCCAAATCACATTCTAACTAATAAATTTGATGGCAACTCATATTTAAAGAACTTAAAAAAAGACCTGAGCATGGTTGAAAAACTTTCAAATAAAAATAGCAGTAGTAATCATTATATAAAATTAACAAATAAACTTTTAAAGAAATTCGATAAAAATTTTGACAACCATGATTTCACAGAAATATATAAATTATGGCAAGGTAAAATAAAAAAATAACTTATTTTCTTTTTATATTGGCATTTTTTTCAATTGCCTTTAACACAGACGCAGCGTCTTTATTAGTGTGTCCTTGAGCAACTGCCGCGTAGTAATATTGTAGCGCAACTTGGTATATTGGTAATGGCATCATGTACTTCTTTGATAAATCAGTAATAAAAGTAGAATCTTTAAGTGGAGTTGAAAAATTCATACCTTCTTTATCATAATCCTCTTCTACCATTAATTTACCTCTATTCTCAAATACTCCTGATGATGAGAATGTGCCAGATATTGCATCGTGAATTATCTTAGGATCTAGACCTGATTTAATACCTAACCCTATAACTTCTGCTGAAACTGCATTATGAACTAAATTTAATATATTACCTATCAACTTCATAATTGTCCCATTACCAAAGTTACCGACATCTGTAACTTTTTGACAAAAAACTTCTAAAATTTTTTGTATTTCTTCTTTATTTTTATAATCTCCACTCAAGTATGCGGATAGTTTTCCCTCAAGTGCAGCTATCCGATTTCCTGATAAAGGAGCATCAAAAATTGTTATATTTTTTTCTAAGAGAATATTTCTTGCCTCTAACTTACAATCTAGCGGTAACGTTGAGGTTTCAATAATAATTAAATTATCTTTTTTAATTAATGACTTGCAAACATTTATTAAACTGGTTTCAGAAGGAAGTGAAGTTATTAAAAAATTGCAATTACTACTTATTTTGTCAATTGAGTTATAGGCTTTAATTTTATCGCTTGTAAGTTTTTCAAAAACTTTTTTATTAATATCAAATCCATTAATAGATATATTTTTATTTATAAAGTTTTCAGCAATTGCAGAACCCAAAACTCCTAAACCTATAATACCAATATTATTTTCGAAAGATGAATTTGTCATTTTAAATAATTATTTTGTTATACATATTATCATAGGTGATATGATAATTTTTAACAATTTATATCTATGGAGAATATAAATGCTGCAAAACGATGTTGAAAGTTATAAAAGTAAAATGAATTCATTACTTAATTTAAATATTTCTAATTTATGTGTTTTGACTGTAGATATGCAGAACGAATACTTAAATGAAGAGCACGGCACCTCCCCTCTAGCCTCAGATGACATTAGAAATATTATTAAGAGTACTACAGAATTTCTAACTGAAATGAGAAGAAATAATGTGCCAATCATTCACTGCTATGTTGTAAGAAGAAAAGAGGAAATTAAAAACAATTTCTTCATAAGCCCTTATATAGACGTTAGTCAATCAAACAATTTATCTCAAAATATCCAGGCTCAAGCTAGAAAAAAGCCTGAAAGAGTAGAAGGAACATTGTCTAGTATGTTACCAGAATCTTTTGTAGATGAAGGAGATTTTCATGTTACAAGTAAAAGAAACTTTGATTCTTTTCATGAAACAGAACTTCATCAATTAATTAGTCGGATATTAGGTAAAGAAAATATTTTAATATGTGGTGTTAATACTGACACTTGTGTCTATGGAACAACTTTTGGAGCAAGTAATAGAGGTTACAAACCAATATTAGTAGAAGATTGTATCGGAAGTATGAGAGGAAAGGAACAACATATTTCAGCACTCAATATTATTTCAAAATCAATTGGTTGGGTAATTAAAAAAAATGAAATTTATAAAAAGCTTGATATTAAAATATAATTCCAGCTCTTCCAATTACGTCTCCTTTTTCTATTCTGTCATGTAAATCATTAGCTTGATTTGGTTTAACTTTTTCAGTAACTAAAGGTGATATTAAATTACGTGACACAAGATCTAGGCTATCTATAACCTCCTGTTTAGAACAATACCTGCTACCAATAAGTTCAATCTCTTTTAGTAACATGTTTCCAGAGTCAACATTAAAGAACTCACCACTTCCACCTAATGTTACAAGACGACCTCCATTTCCTAAAAGATCTGCGCCTAACTCTAATGAGGTTTTACTAGAGACAAAATCTATTACAACGTCTAGACCATTGTCTTTAGTAAAATTTTCAATAACTTCAGTTTTAGAGTTTGAATTTGGATTTATAAACTCTGAAGCTCCTGAGTCCCGACAAGACTTTTCTTTAATTTTTTTTGTTTCAATTGCAATAGTATCTATATTATATAACTTCAACATCCTAAGCATATGGATACCTAATCCACCCCCTGCCCCAATAACTCCTACCTTGTCATTTATTTCTATTCTTGCTTTTTTAATAACTTTGAGAGGCGTGGCAATTGCGTCACAAATTATCCCAGTTTCAATAGGAGTTTCTTTATAATCAATAGATAAAGGAATAGGGATAAAGTTTTTAGCTGGAAGAGAAATATATTCAGCATAACCACCATTAATCTGCCTACCAATGTAACCACTAAAATTAATACATAAAGTTTCCCTATTAAGTTTGCACCATTTGCAGTGACCACATGTAAGATAAAAATAAGCAGTCACTGGCATACCAACTGTTAATCCACCACAATCACCGCGTAATTCAACAATTTCTGCTGTAATTTCATGCCCTATAATAATTGGAAATTTTACTTTAGTTCTTCCTGCCTTGACATGTTGAATTGTTAAACCTGAACCACAGGCTAATATTTTAGCAACAGCTTCTCCATTTTGTGGAATTGGATCAGGAACATTCTCGTAAATAAATGGTTCGTTAGTTCCTTTTAAAATTAGAGCTTTCACACTACATACCTCTAGAATTATAGATCTTGAATTTTCAATATTTCTTGTTCTATATCATCTGTTATTTCAATTTTTTCTCCAATTTTACTTGAAGCGTCCATTGCCATAGTCATAACTAAATTTTTTGTGACCGTCATTTGCTGATGCATGTGGAGTATCAGAGCCAATATAAAGTCTCTGAAACCACGAATTAGTTTCTTCCCTCATAGGACCCCATAGCTGATTATTATAAATATCTCCTGGAGGATATGAGGTTAAAAAATCTACATGTCTGGGAGCAGTTGGTTCAAAACCTGAAGGATTATATCCGTGGCCTTGCGGTTTGGTACTTGCAAGGACTAAATCTCTATGCGTATCTTCAATATCAATAACTCCCTCAGTTCCAACTATTCCAATTTCTAACCCATAAACTGAACCAGGCCAAACTGTAGGTAGAGCCCAGCTTATATTCATACTAAAAATTGTTCCATCATCCATGGTGAAAATACCAAAAGTGGCATCTTTAGTCCCATGACTTTGCAATTTTTTATCTACAGATTGTGCGAAAATAGTTTTTGGTTTTTTACCTTCTAGTAACCACAAAGACATATCTAAACTGTGGGTGCCTGAAACAACCATAGGTGTAAGATTTTTTCTTTCGTTTGTTCTCCTGACAGTTGCTATAGGCACCATGCTATTCATAAATGCTCTAGTTACAACAGAGGTGACGTCTCCTATGTTATTATCATTTAATTTTTGTTTTACAGCTAAAAATCTTCTTCTAAACCTTTGTGTATAACCTAAAACAGCATCTATTTTAGCTGCATTAATGGAATCTAATACTTGCCTTGATTCAATTAAATCTGTTGCCAGAGGTTTTTCAATAAAGAGTGAAGCATTGGCTTCTATTGCAGCCATGGTAGGTCCAAAGTGATGATTTTCATCAGTGGCTATTATAACAGCATCAACTTCAGTTCGTTTTAATAATTCGTTATAATCTTTAGTAAAAAAATCTGCTTTACAATCATCAAGTAATTTGTTTCCTAAATCACTATTAATGTCACATAAACCTATCCACCCTATTCCAGGATAATCTCTAGCCATTATAGCTCTAATTCTTCCAATCGTCCCACATCCAACAATAGCTAAGCCTATTTCTTTTTTTTCTTTCATGATATGATACTCCTATGTTTCTAGTAGCTCTTTAGTAATAATTTCCTTTGTAAAAGGCATAGTTTTAATTGTTTGTCCCAATGCATCACTTATTGCATTTGAAATAGCCGCTCCTGTAGGACCTGCAACAACCTCACCCACACCTAGATAAGGTAAACCTTCTTTATCTAGAACATCTGTTTTAATGTTTGGTATATTATCAAATCCAATAATTTTATAAGCATCCCAATCTATTGAAATTATTTCTTTGGTATCGAATTTAACTTCTTCATATAAACTCCAACTTGCAGCTTGTATAAAGCCTCCTTCCACCTGTGCTTTGATACCATCTTCATAAGCTACTTCACCGGCATCAACAGAAATCCAAGCAGTAATTAATTTAATTTCTAAATCATCATTCACTTTTAATTCGACGCCAACCGCACAAAAAGCTGCAGAATTTTTATATCTTGAAAATCCTATCCCTCGATGTAAACCCTCTT
>ATWQ01000001.1 GCA_000421325.1 alpha proteobacterium SCGC AAA536-K22 | reverse complement strand
ACTGTTGGTGCTTCTGCTGATGCAACTGCTTCATTAACATCTACTGTTGGTGCTTCTGCTGATGCAACTGCTTCATTAACGTCGACTGTTGGTGCTTCTGCTGATGCAACCGCCTCATTAACATCTATAGTCGGAGATTTTTCTAAAGCATTATCAATTTTGTTTGTAATTTCTTCAGTTATGCCGACATTTTGGCTTTGCTCTGCATTATTGGTTTTATCTATTAGGTCTAATGATGAAACAGGATCTTTGTTTTCATAAATTTTTTCTCCCACAGCTTCCTGGTTACTAGCCATAGCACTTATTGCAGGATTAAGCGTTTGAGTAACTTCTTTTGGTGCTGGAGGTGTTTTAGACTTTGCATTTAAAAAAGGAACCACATATTTTTCACGTGCTACTTGTATATCTGTTTTAAGATTTTTTATGCGTGTATCCCAGTCTTGCATTTACTTACCTTAATCTAACGAAGATATTTTAAATAATAATTCAAAAATTATACAATTATTTTGAACAATCTCAAATTATCTTCAAAAAACATACCAAGTTTTACATTTCTTTTTAATTATTTATAATTAAATATCATAATGATAGGTGAGAAAAAATGAATGATGACAATTTAATTCAAAAAGAATTAATCAAAAAAATTATAAATGATGCATCTGGAGCAGTTGCTATACGATTATGTGCAATTGGAGTAGATTTAGGTATTTTTGAAGATCTTGCAAATAATGGTCCATCAACAAGTGAAGAATTATCGTCAAGAATAAAACTTGATGAGAGGTATATAAGAGAATGGGCACTGGGTTTATTTTCATCTGGCTATCTTGATTTTAATAAAAAAAATAGAAAAATCTCTTTAAACCCAGAATATGTCCCAGTACTTGTCGAAGAAGGAGGTAAATTTTCACAAAAAGGAATAATCCAACTGCTTAATAGTACATTGTTACCTTATCATGATCTTTTAGACGCTTTCAAAAATGGTGGAGGCATTAATTATGATAAAATAGACCAAGGTTTTTGGGACGGAATAGACCAAACAGGATGTACTAGATACAGACATTTCTTAGTCAAAGATTGGATTGATGAAATGCCAGAATTAAAATCTCGATTAGAACAAGGTTCTGTAACTTTTGCAGATTTTGGTTGTGGATCGGGAAGATCTACAATAGAGCTGGCTAAAAAATTTCCACAAAGTCAATTTTTTGGATTTGATTTATTTGAACCTAATATTGTAAAATGTCAAAAGAATGCAGAAGAAGCTGGTGTTTCAAAAAATTTAAAATTTATTCAATGGGATGTTTCAAACAACCTAGAAGAAAAGTTTGATTTTGTTGCATGCTTTGATCTTGTTCATGATATGACAGACCCCCTAGAAGGGATGAAAACAATAAGGAATGCAGTTAAAGACGACGGAATTTTTGTTCTAATGGACATAAAATGTGAAGATGATCCAGCTGATAACAAAGGGCCAATGGTTCCTTTTTTGTATGCAATGAGTTTACATTTTTGTATGACCACATCTTTAGCAAATAACGGTGCAGGCCTAGGAACGGTTGGACTTCCTGAAGGAAAAGTAAGAGAGTATTGTAAAGAAGTTGGATTTAATACAGTTAAGCGAATAGAAATCGATCATCCGCTTAACGCTGTATATGAAATTAGGCCAAATTAAAATTATTTAAGTCTTTCGTTCTGGGGAAACATATATTTACTTGCCTCTTCATCAATTTCGACCTTGAAATCATGATTATTTGAGACATTTATATTTGTTGCTCTTTGACTAGCCGGCCTTTCATTTATTTCTGTCATAAGCCTATTTAAATTAACTCTTTTTTCAAGTTCACCTTCACCTATTACTTTAGGTAACATCCTAGTCCAACCCCATACACACATATCAACGATAGTATATGTATCACCTAGCATATATTTGTTATTTGCTAGTCTATTATCAAGAATGTCATAATGTCTTTCAGCTTCAAACACGTATCTATTTATAGCATACTTTATTTTTTCAGGAGCCATATGTTGAAAGTGAACAGATTGCCCAGAATATGGACCAATTCCTGTAGCTACAAACATTAACCAAGACAGAAGATCTGCTCTAGATTTAGGATTGTTATCAGTAATAAATTTTCCTGTTTTTTCAGCTAAATATAATAAAATAGCATTACTATCAAATATTACATTACCATCATCAACAAGAGAAGGTGCTTTTGCATTAGGATTTATTGATAAGTATGTAGAAGCATGTTGTTCACCTTTTCTAGTATCTACAGGTATCGCTTCATATTCCAGACCCATTTCCTCTAAGCATAATGCTATTTTCATGGGATTAGGACCGGTATTATAGTAAAATTTTAACATTTATTTCTCCAACACTTGCTAATTGATACTTCTATTTAATACAATAGATGAGTAAATCAACATTATTGTTTAAATAATCTATAAACACCACCCTCATATTCATCATTGATTATAATTATAGAACCATCAGACATTTCTTCCAGGTCACGAATTCTACCAATTTTATTTTCTAAAAATATTTTCTCATTTACTACATTGTTATTTTTCAAAGTTAAAATATGTAATCTTTTAAATTTTAAAGAACCAATAATTAATTTGTTTTTAAATTCAGGAAACATTTTACCATTATAAAAAATCATTCCAGAGGGAGCTATAGACGGTATCCAAACTTTTAAGGGATCTTTATAACCTGGTTTACTAGTGCCTAATCCAATTTTTTTTCCGCTTCCATACTCTTTTCCAAAAGTAATTAGGGGCCAGCCATAATTTTTTCCTTTTAAAACAATATTTAATTCATCGCCTCCTTGCGGCCCATGTTCATGCAGCCAAAGTATAGACTTATTAGAATTAAATGTTAAACCTTGAGGATTTCTATGTCCTACAGAATAAATATCAGGAAGTGATCCCTCAAAGGCATTATTATCAAAAGATATTCCATTTTTAAGAAGTTTCACAACTGTTCCAGAGTGATTTTTTAAATTTTGAGCACTATTTCTACTTCCTCTATCGCCTATAGTAGCATAAATATGATCATTTTTTATTGCTAGCCTACAACCAAAATGACGGCTGCTACTTGATACTTTATTGGAAACAAACAATATTTTTTTATTTTTTAGTTCGTCGTTTATAAAATCATAACTATTTACAGCAGTTGCGGATTGCGATTTATTTACTTTTTTACTAAAACATAAATATACTTTTATTTTTCTGTTTTTTTGCTCTATTTTAATATCTAATAAACCACCTTGGCCTGAATTAAAAACTTTGGGAACTCCCTTCACTTCAGACAAATTTTTTTTAAAAATATTAAGTCTAAAGACTTTACCAGAGCGTTGGGTAAATAATATTTCTTCATTATTTAAAACAGAAATTCCCCATAAGTTAGATAAATTTGGGCTAATTTTATCTAATAAAATTTTAGAATGGGAAGAGCAGGGTAGAAAAATAAACATAAAAATTATATAAACGTATTTCATTTGTTACTACCTCTTTTATAAAACAACAAATTAATTTAGAGATAATATTTACTATTTATATTAAAAAGTTAAGTAAAATTTAATGAGGATGAAATGAATTTACTTGTTGCTGATATTGGTGGAACAAATGCACGCTTTGCTTACCAAGCAGATAATACTAGAGAATTGTCTAATTTTGCTTATTTAAAATGTTCTGATTTTGTTAGTATTTATGACGCTATAGAATTTTATAAAAATGATAATAACTTAGATGTAAGAAATATGTCTATCGCAGTTGCATCGACAACTAAACATGATTCAATCAAATTTACAAATAACACCTGGAGTTTTAAACAATCTGAAGTTTTTGAATATTTCAAACTAGATAAACTTATTTTTATAAACGATTTTGTTGCACAATCATTATGTTTTGGTTCTTTTTATAAAAATTTATCAGAAGACCAATCACTAAATAACAAACTTGCTTTAAAGCACAAATTAAAAATAATTAGAAATGGTATTCCAATAAATAAAGCCCCTCTTTTAGTAACTGGTCCAGGAACCGGTTTAGGCATTTGCACCTTGTTTCAACTACATGATAACCCTCTTGCTATAGAAGGTGAAGGAGGTCATTCATCTTTTGCGCCAAATTCAAATATTGAAATAGAACTACTTCAATTTATGAAAATGAAATATAATCATATATCTAATGAAAGACTTGTGAGTGGCTCAGGTATTGAAGAAATATATAATTTTATGTGTTTAAAGAATGGATTAGAACCAAATGATTTTAAAGCTCCTGAAATAGGCGAAAAAGCTTTAACAGGAAATTATGAAGCTAAAGAAAGTATAAAATTACTATTTAGTATTTTAGGTACAATTATATCTAGCGTGATTTTAATAAATGGTACTCAAAGTGGTGTAATTTTATCAGGGGGTATCACTCCTAAATTAAAAGAAATTTTGAGTATAAGTGATTTTGAAATTAATTTGTTAAATAAAGGTCGTAGACATGATTATGTAAAAAATGTTCCTATCTGGTTAACTGAAGATAGTAATAATGGATTATATGGAGCTCTAAACGCAATTAATAATCCGCATTATATAGATAAATTAATTGTCAAAAGGTAGTATTTGTCTTTAAAATCTGATTGAAAAATTAAAATTTTCAATTATGTGGAGATTAATTTGTTAACAAAAGAACTTATAACATTTTTAAAAAAATTTGATACACCCACCATTTCTAACGCTTTAGACATATATAGAGGTTCAAGGTCTGCTGATGGATATACCAAATACCCATTCGTATCAGCAAACCCAAGATTAGAGCCTATAGTTGGAATTTCAAGAACAGCAAAAATAAAAGCATCTACTTTACCAGTTCTTTCGCCTGAAAAAGTTAAATCAATAAGGCTTAATTACTATGAATATATAAGTAAGAGATCTGATGTATATCCAGATGCATCTCCTGTTTGTCTGATTGAAGATTTAGACTGGCCTTATCCAACTGGTTCATTTTGGGGTGAAGTAAATGTTTCCCTTCACAAAGGGCTTGGTGTAGCTGGAACAATCACAAGCGGTTTACTAAGAGATTTAGATGCAATAGACAAAAACTACCAAGTTCTTGCTAATGGTATTGGTCCCAGTCATGCTCATGTCCATGTTCTTGAATATGGATCATCTATAAATGTTCATGGCCTTAATATAAGCGATGGCGAAATAATTCATGCAGATCAACATGGGGCTGTGATAATTCCAGACGATGCTTTGTCTATGATAAAAAATGGAATTAATTATATGACAAAAAAAGAAAAGCATTTAATAGATGCCGCGAAAAAAGATGATTTTAATATTAATAAACTAAAAGAAGCATGGGAAAAAGCTGCTAATGAACAGTGGGAGAAGTGAAACATGTTTGATATAGATCCGAAAGCCAGAAGGCTTTCAAAGTCTGAGAGAAATCAATATTTGAATGAAGGCTATGTAACAGGCTTACCAGTTTTCTCTGAAAGCGCTGTTAAAGATATTCATAATTGGTACGACGAATTAAGTTCCAAATTACCTAGTGATATTGATATAAACAAAACAAACATGTGGCATAAAGCTAGTAAAAAATTTTATGATCTATGTAGAACCCCAACTATATTAGATTATGTTGAAGATCTTCTAGGACCAAACTTTGTCCAATGGGGAGGACAGTTTTTTAGCAAGGAGCCTAAAGACGGATCAGTAGTTCCATGGCATCAAGATGCACAGTATTGGCCCTTAAATCCGTCTAATGCTGTAACAGTTTGGCTTGCTGTGTTTGACACAGACGAGGAAAACGCAGCAATGAAAGTAGTTGCAGGAAGTCATAAGGTAGGAAAATTTGTTCATAAAAAGAATGACGCAAAAAATTTAGTGTTAAATCAAGAAGTTTCATTTGATCAATTAGATCAATCAAAAATTGTTTCACTAAACTTAAAAGCTGGTCAAATTTCTCTTCATAATGATGCGTTACTTCATGGCTCAGAAGCAAATAATTCAAATAGAAGAAGGTGTGGAGTTACCATGCGATTTTCTCCTACTAATGTAAAAGGAGATCTAAAAACTTGGCCTTTTTTTGAGACCCAACTTGCAAGAGGTGTTGATAAACATAAATTAAATCCTACTGCTCAAATACCAAGAGGTGAGGCAACGCCATTAAAAATGTTTTCATTTTCTCATGAATTTGAAAATGAATGGTAAATCATACGCATTCTAACATTTCGATATCTTGACCACTTTTAAGTCTTTTAAGACCAATTGACTTGACCTTAATTTCATTTCTAGCAGTCATCCAGGCATCACTTGATATAAGAATTTGATTTGAAACTGACATATCACAAATATTAAAAGCTACGTTTACAGTTTTCCCCAATATATCAAATTGTACCGTTTTGGTGCCGACCGTTCCTGCCACCAAGGAACCTGAGTGAATACCAAGATGCAAATCCCAAGGCATTGACGCTGAATTTGCAATTTCTCTTAATTTATAAGAACAATCAACACATGATTTAACCGGAGAAATTGAATGTGATGATAGTCCAGCTACTGCTACAATAGCATCTCCTACCGTTTTAATTTTTTCTAAACCAAATTCTTCAAAAGCATTCTCAAAGCTCTCAACAAGAGTTTGTAAGGTCTCCACTACTAATTCAGGGTTGTTTTTTTCACAAAAAGACGTAAATCCAACTAAATCACAAATTAAAATCGCAACATCATCGTATCTTCTTGACCTAACTTTTCCTGAAGATTGCAACTCGTTAGCAACAGATGTAGGCATTACTGTTTTTAAGATTTGCTGAGAGCGTTTTTTGTCTGTTTCAACTCTATCTAAATAATTTTCTTCTGTATCTCTTAACCTTTTTTTCTCTAAACTAGCTCCAACTCTAGCCTTCAATAAAGTTCCATTAAAGGGTTTGGTAATGAAGTCATCTGCCCCATTTATTATGCATTCTGCAGCTGTTTCCACTTCATCAGATGCAGTAACCATTATAACAGGAATTGATCGTTGCATTGGGTCGCCTTTTAAGTACTTTAGTACTTCAAGGCCACTCATATCTGGCATCATTAAATCGAGAAGGATTAAATCAAACTTGTTGTCAGCAGCCATTTCAAGGGCTGTTTTACCACCCTCTGCTGTAAATATATTTGTGTATCCGTCCCTTTTTAGCCTTCTTTCTAAAGTGTATCTATTGTCTTCAATATCATCAACAATTAGAATGTTAGCGTCTTCTTTATTAATCATCATTAGTACCTAATTGCTTGGAAATTTTTGACAATAATCTATCAATATCAACTGGTTTCGTATCATAATCATTACAACCACTTTCTAGTGCTCTTTTCTTATGTTCTTCCATTGCGTGCGCTGATAAAGCTATAATTGGAATGGACTTAAGTTCATCATTACCTTTTATATGCTTGGTAGCAGTCCATCCATCCATTTTAGGCAAACTCAAATCCATTAAAATTAAGTCTGGTTTTTCAGATGAAGCCATTTCAACACCTTGCTCTCCATCTACAGCAATTACAATATCAAAACCCTTTCTTTTTAAACGTCTTGACAACATGTAAACATTATCTTCGTTATCTTCTACATACAAAATCTTTGTCATTTATTATCTCCATTATCTGCAGAAGCCTTCAACACATTGCCTACTTCGTTAACTATTGTTGATAGTGTATCATCACTTTTTTCAAGAATCCTTTGAGTTTCTCCTGATAAAAACTGTCTTTCCTCTTCACTTAATTCAGCACCAGTTAAAACTAATATTGGAATAGAACTTAATTCAGTTTCCCTGATTACTTTCAAAAATTCAAATCCATTCATTACTGGCATCATAAGATCTAACAAAATTAAATCAGGCTTTATTTCTTCTTTTTCCAAGACTGACATACCAATTTTACCATTTTCAGCCTCAATAATTTTAACATTTTGTTTTTCTAGTATTTCTTTAATTGTAAATCTTAAACTATCGTCATCTTCAATAAGACAAATTTTTAAATTTTCTTTATCACCAATTAAGTTTCTTATGGATTTCATTAAATATTCTTTTTGAACTGGCTTAGATAAAAAGTCAGCAGCACCAAGAGAAAAACCTTTGTTTTTTTCATCTAAGATTGACGCCATAATAACTGGGATATTTGACACTTTTGGATCAGCTTTTAAAGTTCTTAAAACTGACCATCCATCCATTTCTGGCATAAGTATATCTAATGTAATTACATCAGGATTAAGATCTCTTGCTAAACGAATACCTTCTTTACCATTAGGTGCAATTACTACTTTGTAACCTTCTTTTAACAATTGCCTTTTCATTAACTCACTCACAGTGGGATCATCATCTATAATTAACACGGTCTTTCCTGAACTGTTTTCTAGGGAGACAACATTTTGAATTAAGGAACCTGTTTGTTGATTTAGGTTTTTAACAGTTTCTGAGGCTCCAATAAAATCAGCTAAGAATGTTGCAGTAAAAGTTGTCCCCTTTCCCAAATCACTATTAACTACAACATCTCCTCCCATTAAGATTGCAAGTTGTTTTGATATTGTAAGACCTAATCCTGTGCCTCCATATTTTCTTGTTGTAGAACTATCTGCTTGAACAAATGAATTAAACAGTCTGGCCATCTGTTCTTCTGACATTCCAATACCAGTGTCACTTACGTCAATTGCAATTAGGTCACCACCTTCTTGAGTTATTTTATTAACCCCAACTGTTATTTTTCCTTTTTCTGTGAATTTACAGGCATTAGAAATTAAATTTAACACAACTTGTTTTACTCTAGTTTGGTCAGCAGTAACAAAATCAATATCTTTTTTAAATTCCATTACCAACTCATTATCATTTTTTTGAGCAAGTGGTGACGAAGTTTTCAAAACATCATCTAATATTTGATTTAATTCAAACGTTTCATTGAATAATTCAACCCTACCTGCTTCAATTTTTGATAAATCTAAAACGTCATTTATAAGAGTTAAAAGATGTTTTCCAGCATTAAAAACTCTGTCTAATGGTTCCTCAAAATCATCTAAACCGTCATCTGCTGCATCTTCTTTTAACATTTCTGTTAAACCAATTATTGCATTTAAGGGTGTTCTTAATTCATGACTCATATTTGCCAAAAATTGACTTTTAGTTTGATTTGCGGCATTAGCTTTTTCTCTAGCAACATCTAATTCAGTAATCGTTTTGTTGAGCTCTTCCTCACGTTTTTTTAATTCTGTAATATTTGTGAAAATTGAGAATAAACCACCATCATTGAGACGATTATTAGTAGCTTGCCAGAAGGTCCCATTGTAAAATTCAGGTGCTTCGTAAGTTACTTCATTTTTTATTTTTTTTCGATTTTCTATAACATTTTTATAATATGTATTTTCATGTTCAGCAGAAGAAAACTTCAAAAATTTATTCTTTTTCTGAAGTTTTACATAGTCGTTATAGTTAATTCCTTCATTAAACTCCATTCCAGCACCACGTTGTATTTCATACGCAAAATTATTAGCAAATGATAAGTTGTCTTTGGAGTCCCACATAGTTATTCCATATGGCATACTATTTAAAGCATCTGACATTCTTCTTTCAGTTTCTCTAACTTGATTTTGGGCTAGTTTTACTTGTTTTTCTTTATCCTTCATGTCAGTAATATCAGAGAATACTTGTAATAAGCCACCATCAACAAGTTTGCTATCAGTAACAAGCCAGATTTGTCCATTTGTGAATGCTACTTCATACATGTCACCTTTAGATGATTTAGTTGCATTTTTTCTTTGTGAATGAAAATCCTTACTTGTCATACCATCTGGAATAGCAAACAAACCTTTTTTCTCAACATTATCAATCATATCTTTTCTAGAAACCCCAGGTTTTAAGTCAAAATCTAAATTTTTTTGAATTTTTCGAGCGGCTTTGTTGCCAATTACTAATTTATGATCTTTATCCCATAAAAGAATAGCATTAGGTGTAACTTCAACAGCATCACTTAATTGTTTGAGTGATCTTTCTCTTTGTTTTAAATCTGTGATATTTGACAATATTGAAAACACTGCTCCATCTGGTAATCTTGTTGAAGTAGATTGCCATATAGATCCGTCATAAAAAGGTGGGGTTTCAGTAGTGAAAACGCCTTTAAGTTTATTCCTGTTGTTTATAGCCTTTTTATAATATGTATCTTCTTCATCTTTATTATCAAATACTAAAAATTTGTTTTTTCTTGATTGATCCATATATTGAACATAAGTAGTGCCTACATTTATGTCTAAATTCCCTTTTTTCCATACTTCATCAGCATAATCATTCAACATTATTAATTTCATATCTTTATCCCACATAGTAATTCCATGAGGCATACTGTTTATTGCATTTGAAATTTTTTCTTCTGCTTCTCTTACTTTTTTTTGACTTTCTTGTACTTCCCTTTCTTTCTTTCTTATATCAGAAATATCAGTCCAAACCTGAAGAGTTCCACCATCGTTTAACCTTGTAAAAGAACCCAAAATATCAAATTGTACGTTATCGACTCGAATTCTTGTTTCAACTATTTCTCTTCCTTTTAAGTTTATAATTCTTTCTTTTCTCTTTTTTACCCATTCTTTTGCTGAAAGTCCTTCACTATCCAAAACTGATCCAGACTTCAAACCGGCCTCGAGCATATCAAACCTTGATATACCGGGTTTAAGCTCTATACCCATTTTGTTTTGTATCTCTCTTGCTCGACGGTTAGCCATCACTAATTTGTTGTCCTTGTCCCATAACATCAACATATTTGGAATAATCTCAATGGCATCACTTAATATTTTTAGAGATTTTTCTCCTTTTTTTATTTCAGTTATATTGACTGTATTTTGTAAAGTACTTCCATCAGTTAATCTTTTTGAAATATTCAAAACAACATTTCCGTTATTAAGTTCTAATTCATCTCTTTGTTCATTCTTTAAAGATTCATATTCATTTTGTTTTGATTCATAGAATTTTTTCCTCGTCATTCCTTTAGGAATTGGAAACAAACCTTGTTGAACTCCATTTTTTACCATAGCCATCCTCGATATGCCTGGCTTTAAATCAAAATTAAGTTTTTTCATGTCATTTATTGACGTTTTATTCGCCATTATTAATCTATTATCTTTATCCCATAAAGATATACTATTTGGCATTACATCAATAGCATCTATAAGTTGCTTTTGACTTTCTTCAACTTGTTTTATTGAAGTTATATCAGACCATAATGAAATTGTACTACCATCCACTAACCTAGTATCAGTAAAGAGAAAGGCATTCCCATTAGAGAATCTTGTTTCCCTTGTTCTTTGGCCAGAAAAATTTTTCCAACTTTCTTTCATTTGTTTTATGTGTGTTTTTTTGTTTAACCCACTTTGTAAAACACTATAATTATGATCAACCAAATGATTAACATGATCAAATCTATCAACACCTAGATTCAAATCAAAACCAAAATCTTTTAGAAAATCAACTGCAGCTTTATTACTTGCTATTAATTTATTATTTTCATCCCAAAACATTAGGCCATTAGGAAGTGTTTCTATACCGTCTTTTAATCTTAAAAGTTCATTTTCTTGTTTTTTATTTTCTGTTACGTCAGTCCATAGAGAAATAGTGCTTCCATCTTCTAATCTTGTTTCAGAAAAAAACAAAGATCTACCATCAGAAAAATTATTTATTCTAGTGCGTGTTCCTTTAAAACTTCTCCAGTCTTCTTTTAATTGTTGCACATGATCTTTGTGCTTCAATTGTTCAGGATTGGATATATGTCCATTGTAAGACATGTGTTCTCTTAATTCATCTCTAGATTTTCCAATAACTAAATCTATTCCAAAATCTTTTAAGAACAAAATAGCACTTTCGTTATGCGCTATTAAGTTATCATCTGCATCCCAAAACATAAGACCATTTGGTAAAATGTCTATTCCATCTTTTAATCTTAAAAGTTCTTTTTCCTGTTTTTTTATGTCAGTAATGTCCGTCCATAAGCAAATTGTGCTTCCATCTTTTAGTCTAGTATCTGTAAAATGAAGTGTATGATCTGTAAAATTTGATTCTCTAATATTCTGACCAGTTAGTTTTTTCCAGGCATTTTCTCTATTTTTCAAATGCTTTTCGACACTTATTCCTTTAGGTGGTGTTTGGTGATTTAAAACCATATGTTTTCTAAGTTGACTAAAATTAACACCTATTTTTAATTCAAATCCATAATGTTTTGTTAAGTTTTGTGAGCTGTGATTGAATGCTATTAGATTATCGTTTCCATCCCAAAACATAAGGCCATTAGGAAGTGTCTCAATTCCATCTTTCAATCGAAGAAGCTCTTTTTCTTGTTTTTTTGTATCATCAATATCAGTGGCAAACTGAAGTGTTGATCCATCAGGTAATCTAGAAGACGACAAAAGATAAAATTTCTTATTCATTATAACTTCATAAGCCTCTTGGCTTTTCAAATTTTCAAATTGTTTTTTTCTATTTTTAATAAAATCTTTATTAGAAACTCCATTTGGAGCAGTCATAAACCCCTTTTTAAGAGCGTTTTTTACCATTTCTAATCTAGATGCCCCTTTAACGAGTTTAAAACCTCGTGAAGCATTATCATCCCTTGCTTTGGCATTAGCCATGATTAACTTATTATCATAATCCCAAAGCATCATATTATTTGGAATAATTTCAATAGCATTTGCTAATTGCTTAAATTCTGTCTCTTGTTTTTTTAATTCAGTAACGTCATTGTAAACACTAAGTAAGGATCCATCTCCAAATTTAGTCTCATTTGCTAATATGAATGAACCATCTGCAAGATTAATTTCTCTTGTATTTGATGTTAATTTTGATCTTTCATCTAAACGTTTTTTAATATATTTTTCATTGTCAATATTCTTTGGGAGAATATATAAATTGCTTTCAACTTGTGCCCTTAACATTGCTTCAAACGAAATCCCCTTTTCTAATTTAAAATTAATGCCAAATTTTTTCATTAATTCTTTATTATGTTTGTTTGAAACTATTAACTTATCGTCTTCATCCCAGAACATTACTCCCCCTGGAAAATTTTCAATAGCTTTAGCCAACCTCTTTCTTTCTAAATCTTGTTCAACAATGTCAGTAACATTTGTCATTAAAGTTAAAATGTTTCCATCAGCAGTTAAACTATCTTTAACTTGAACCCATCTACCTGTTGGACCTTTTGTTACGAATTGTTGAGGTTTCCCAGTTGATTTTGCAGACTTATAATTATTTTCTCTCAAAACAACTTGTTCTTTTGATAATAAATCACTTTGTTTGAATTTTTTTATTCTATCAAAGAAATTTTGACCAACCTCAAAATCAATATTTAACTTTATAAATCTTTCTGAAATATTTTGATTTCTATATTGAATATTGTCATTTTTATCCCATAAAATTATTCCGGTCTCTTCACTATCGAATGCACTTATTAATTTTTCCGCGATTTCTATATTGATACTCAATTAAAAACTCCTTTAGTGTCTAAATTTAATTACATTTTTTTTTCTACAGATCTTAGTCTGTAAGATAAGGCTTTAAGTGAACCTTTAACAAATACATCTGAGTTGTTAACACGCTTATTGAATTCTTCTTTAGTAATAGATATTATTTCACTTTCTACCAGACATCTAGCAGTAGCCATTCTTAATTCATTTTCAATAACGCCCATCTCACCAAAAAGTTCATTTTCTTGAATAATAAAATTAGGATTATTAGTTCTGTTAGTTGGTAAAAAAATTCCCACTGATCCTTTTACAAGCAAGTACATTTTGTCAGGCAATTCTCCAACTTTAAATACACTTTGATGTTGATTAAATTTCGTTTTTTCCATTAAAAATCTATAACCTCATTTTCAGATGCAAATTTTATCTTTAAGTTGGATAAATTATTTTGAATTTGTTTGATTTCGTTATCTTCTCTTGTGGGAGAATGATGAGAAATTAAAAACTTTTTAAATTCAATTTCATTAGCTAAGTTAACACCTTGTTCTATGCTAGAGTGCCCCCATCCTTTTTTATCTGGTAACTCTTTATCTAAAAACATACCATCCCAAATTATTGTGTCGGAAAAATTACAAAATTCTATTAATTCCTTTTTCTGATTACTCTCATATTCATTATCTAATAAATAACAAAATTTCTTTTCTTCACTAGTAATACTATATCCTGAACAATTTCCTGGGTGATTTAGATCTATTGAATTAACAGCTAAATCTTGAAAATCATTTACAATTTTTTCAAATTCAATAAATTCAAATTTGTCTATTATTTCAATAAAATCGACAGGAAAATACGGATCCTTAAAATAATTAGTTAGGTTGTTATAAGTGTCTTTTGAATTAGAATGAGCTGATGTTAAAATAATTTTTTTATTTTTATCAGAATTATAACTATTAAACGCTAGGCCTTGAATATGATCATGATGAAAATGAGAAATAAATAAAATACTCTGAAGATCATTAGAAAAATCAACTTTTGAAAAACCAGATCCACAGTCAAAAATTAACTGATATTTTGAAGTTTTAACTTCAACACATGGAGTGTTGCCTCCAAAACCTAATGTATTTTTACTTGGGTTTGGAATAGATCCTCTAACGCCATGATTAATTATCATTTGAGACTCATTATCATCCGATTATGATAAAATAATTATTTAACAAGTAAATATATATTTTGTTTGTTTTTAAAAATTGTCCGAAAAAATATCAACTTAAATTTATTAGCCCGTCAACTGCTACAATACCTTCTTTTTTTATTATGACTGGGTTTATCTCAGCTTCTCTAATTTCATTTACAAAAGCCAATTGAGAAATATTGACTATTGCTCTAGCTAAAACATCAATATTTACTTTTGGAAGCCCCCTATAACCGTTAAAGATCATAAAACTTTTTACCTCGCTTATCATATCCTTTGCTTCTTTAAAATCTACAGGCGCTATTCTAACTGATTTATCATCATAAACTTCTGATAAAATACCACCAGATCCGACAACTACAATTGGTCCAACTAATTCATCAACTCGGTAACCTAAAATAATCTCTGCTATCCCAGTTTCCATTTTTTGAATAATGAATTGTTTTTTATCATCTTCTATTTTTAGTTTTTCAAAAACTTTAAATAATTTTCCATATCTTATTTTTAAATCTTCTTCTGAAATTATATTCAGCTCTACTCCACCAGTATCCGTTTTATGTTGAATTTCACTAGATAGAATTTTCATAACTAGAGGAAACTCAATCTCCTTTCTCAATGCTATAGCTTTTGTTAAATTAGAAACTACATGAGACTTGACCGTATTAATATCCATAACATCAAAAACTTTTAAAGCTTCAAACTCAGTCAAATTTTTAACTTTAACCCTTTTCAAAATATTTTTAATGTTTTGAAACTTTAAATCATCAATATTATCATCAATAATTGAAGGTGCATTATAGTTTAAATAAGCTTTAATACCTTCTGCACAAGATTCTGGTGTCCTGAAACTTGCTATTCCATTTTTATTTAATAATTCCAGAGCCTCAGGAGCGTCTGGTGCCACGTACACAGCAAGAGGTTTAGAATTATTTGCCCATTTTAATAAAGGATCAATAGCTTGATCTGGTCTAAACTTGGCAGATGATCCAACTACCATAATTACTAAATCACAGTTGTCGTTATTCATAAATTCTTGAATTACATCATTAACTATCTCAGGTTTTGCGCCAGCAATTGTCAAGTCAACTAACTTATTATTATCATAAGGAATATTATGTTTTTTCATTACTTTTGAAATTGAAGAACCTGGGTCAATTACTTCAATATTTGCGTCTGACAAACTTTCTACTACCATGGCACCACCCCCACCAGTAGTCGTCGCAATTCCAACTCTTTTGCCCTTCGCAATTACTTTATTTTTAAATAAATTTGGAACTTCTATTAAGGTTTCAAACATATGGACTCTAGTTATGCCATTAAATTTAATAAATGCATTAAACGCTTCATCAGAACCAGCAATTGCACCAGTATGAGATTTTGCAAGCTCTTTACCTAAGTCAGATTTCCCTAGTTTGTAAGTTATAACTGCTTTACCCGAAGAGTAAGCTAGACGTGCCATTTCAGCAATTTCGTTACTGTTACGCAAAGTTTCTAAAAATAAAATTATTGTATCAGTATTGATGTCATTGACTAACATTTTACCAATTTCACCAATAGACAGATCAGTTTCATTACCAACTGAAATCAATTTAGAAAAACCAATGCCACGAGAAGAACCATGAGCTAAAAGTGCACCTATCAAACTACCACTTTGAGACACGACACTTAAACCACCATTTTTAAGATTTGGGAGTTCCAGCATAGCATTGGCACTTAAAATAACTGAATCTGAAATATTTATTATCCCAATACTATTTGGACCTAAAATTCTTAAATTTCCTTTTTGGGCAATATCCAAAATTTTATTTTCTAAGTTTGCTCCCTTTAAACTAAATTCGCTAAAACCTCCTGATAAAATTGTTGCACATTTTACGCCTATTGAAATAGCGTCATTAATTGAATCAATGATTTTATCTCCATCAAGAGCAATAAAAATATGATAGACTTTTTCGTTAATTTTCTTTAAATTTGAATAACATTTTAAACCAAGAATATTATCTCTATTTGGATTGACTGGGTATATTTTCCCTTTGTAACCATGAGCAACTAGAAATCTTTGAATTCTAGATCCTGTTTTTTTTGGATCAGCAGATGCTCCTACTATGGCAATAGATTTTGGATTCAAAAAATGTTGGGCTAATCGAGTTTCTATCATATTTTTATAATTATTTATTAGGTCTTTGAGAAAATCTGCGTTCAAATATATCTTCGGCTATTCTATTTTTCATCATTTCAGTTGACCCTCCTGCAATTTGCCATCCTCTAGATTTTCTAAAACAATATTCAACAAGTGTCTCTTGTGAATAACCAGTTCCTCCCATTACTTGCATTGCTTCATTACAAATATCAAAACCAGCTTTATTACAAAATGCTTTTGCAATAGATGTTTCTTTAGAGGATGGGAAACCTTTGTCAGCGTTAATTGCAGCTCTATATAACAACAACCTACCAGCTTCTATTTGAATTTTCATATCTGAAAACTTCCATTGAATTCCTTGAAACTCACATATTTTTTTTCCAAATTGTTCTCTAGTAAGAGCATATTCCCTAGCTAAGTTATATGCAAACTCTCCTACAGCAAGAGATCGTGCTGTATTTCCAATTCTTTCGGCATTAAATCCTGCAATCTGTTTTTTAAAACCGCCTGGTCCTAGTAAAACATTTTCTTTAGGTATAAAAACATTATCAAAGTACAGAGCACACCATTCTTCACCATTAGTATATTTTGAAGATTTGCCTTTGGAAAAACCTTCCATTGAAGTATCCATCAGTACTGATCCTATTCCATTGACACCCTCATGATATCTTACATATATTAAAAAAATATCAGCATCAGGAGAATTACTTGTAAAAACTTTACTTCCTGAAACTCTGAACCCTTCCCCATCTTCAACAGCTTTTGTTGTTAGATCAGTCACTGCTGATCCAGCATTTGGTTCAGTCATTCCTAAACCAATCACTATTTCTCCATGCAATAGTTGGCTTAAATATTTTTCTTTTTGGAATTCTGTTGCATACTCAGCAAAAGTTCTAAGAGGACCAAAACTTCCTGACTGAATTACATCTGCACTTCTTGGACAAACTAATGCTACTTGTTCAATAGCAAGAACTGCATCCATTAATTTACCACCCTGACCACCATCTTCCTCTGGAAGTGTTATTCCCATCAAACCATTTTTTGCAAATAATTTTGCTACATCTTTTGGAAACAAAGGATCATGAGCCCTTAGAAGGTTATCTTTGCTTAAATATTTTTCTGCAAGACTTCTAACTGAATTTTGAAAGGTTAATTGTTCTTCTGATAAATTAAAATCCATTAACATTCCCATCTTAGTTAATTACCCAAAAATTTTATTTCTCGAGAAAGTTATCCATTTCCTTTTTGAATAAATTCCAACCCTCATCTGTTTCAAGTAGAATATGATTTTTGCTTTGGATTGGAACAAATTTACTATTTTTAATATTAGCCGCAAGAAATTTACCTTCAGAAATTGGAACCCTTGCGTCATCAGTACAATGAAAAATAATAGTGGGAACTTTTAATTTAGATAATATTGCAGTTATATTTATTTGGTCGTTAGCATTTGAAATTTTTGCTGCATTTTTTGCTGATGTAGTAATTTTCATTATTTTGTTGAATGAGTCCATTTGTTCTTTAGAACCTTCTGGTATCATAGATGTAGTAAAAAATTGTCTAAAAGCGGGATTTTCATCTTCCCAACCACTTAAAATCATTGTCTGTTCCATTTTGCTTTTTGATTCATATTTAGGGTCATTTCTTTGTCCTTTTCCCCTTGCAAAACCTCCAAACAAAATTAGATGTGAAACTTTATCTGGATTT
The DNA here is from genome assembly GCA_000421325.1 of alpha proteobacterium SCGC AAA536-K22. Classification (GTDB taxonomy): domain Bacteria; phylum Pseudomonadota; class Alphaproteobacteria; order Puniceispirillales; family Marisalimonadaceae; genus Marisalimonas. The sequence continues at coordinate 191,528 of ATWQ01000001.1, read as the reverse complement.
TTAATAGCGTAAGCTATAGAGACTGCACATCCTTGTGAAACACCTAAAATTGGAAACTTTTCAATTTTAGAATTATTAACTACTGCTTCCATATCATCAACAAAGCTATCGAAAGATATTTCTGATGGATCTAGTTCAGAAGAACCATTCCCCCTTTGATCAAACCTGACTAAAGTATATTTTTCTGCTAAAAATCTATACATATGTTTCCAAATTGGACTTCGCCAATCATGTTCAAGGCTACTCATAAAATTAGGAGCTTTTAACAAAGGAGGACCATTGCCAACTTTGGCATAGGCAATAATTGTATTATCTTTCGAACTACAATATCTAATTTCTTGATCACTCTCTGTTAAGATATCTGAGTTAGAGGAGAGATTTTTTTTATTGCCATTAACTAAAATTTTATAAACTTCTATTTTTTGGCTAATATTTTTTAAGTACTGATCACCTATGTACTCAATTTCATCTATTTCTAAATTTTTTATATTTTTAAAAATATCATGCGTTATCGATATTCCACCTGGGTCTGCAATTGACTCTAATCTACTAGCAATATTTACACTGTTGCCAAAAATATCGTCTTCATCAATTACAACATCTCCTATGTTAATTCCAAATCTATACCATATCCTTTCGTCATTATTAAACATACTTTCTAATTTGTTAATTTTACTTTGTATTATTAAACTACTTTCAACAGCACTCATTGAGCTTTCAAACGTCGCTAAAAAACCGTCACCAGTTGTTTTGATGATCCTACCTGTATATTTGTCAACAGTCGGTTTAATTATTTCTATGAAGTGTTTCTTTTGACGTTTTAAAATTTCAATTTCATTATTCTCAACTAATCTGGAAAACCCAACCATATCAGCGGCAACTACAGCTAGTAATTTTCTTTCCATATTGATACCTACTTAAAAAAAATACTAATTTATTTTATTTAACGTCTGCTATCTAAAACAATAAAAAATTAGCAAAATTTAATTACTAATGTTAGTATGTAAACGCCAGGGGAGCAAGACTATCTTGCTGAGAATTAAACCCTTATAACCTGATCTGATTAAAACCAGCGGAGGGAGAAGCATTATAAGAATTCTCAGAATTTACATAATAAATACCTTAAAATTACATTTTAAGCATGATTAAGATGTATTTAATTTTTTATAAACTAAGTAAAATATAAAAGTATCTTTCAACAAAAGGAATTATAATGAATAATAAGACATCGATCAAAGCGGCAGAATTACTTGAAAATATTAGAAAAAAAGTTCCATTAATATGGAATTTTTCAAATTTTGTTTCCATGGATATTGCAGCTAATGCTCTTTTGGCAATTGGAGCCTCTCCAGCAATGGCTCATGCAAAAGAGGAAGCAAATGATTTTAGCCAAATATGTAAAGCAATTAATGGTGCATTGACAATCAATATTGGTACGTTTGATCCATATTGGCAAGAATGTGCATTAGAGGCGGCAAGTTTAGCAAATAAAAATAGTGTTCCTTGGGTTTTAGATCCTGTAGGTGCAGGGGCTAGTGGTTTTAGAAATAAAAATGTTGAGGAATTAATGAAATTTAAACCTACCGTATTAAGAGGAAATGGTTCTGAAATAATGGCTGTCTTTGGTATAGCTGGTGGCGGTAAGGGAGTAGATTCAACATCCTCATCTAATGAAGCTTTAGATGCAGCAAACGCTATTGCAAATAAAAATAACATTATAGTTGCTGTAACTGGTGAAACTGACTATGTCACAGATGGAAAAACTACATATGCTATATCAGGTGGCCATGAAATGATGACCAAAGTAACTGCTACCGGATGTGCTCTTTCATGTCTAATCGGAGCTGCTATTGCAGTTGGAGAAAATAAACTTCTTTCAACTGCTTCTATTATTTCAATTTATGGACTGGCAGGTGAAATGGCTGCTAAAGTTGCAGAAGGACCAGGTAGTTTGAGAATGCATTTGTTAGATAATTTGGCCAATTTATCAGCAAGTGAAGTTTCAGAAAACGCTAACATTAAAAATGTCTGATTACAGCACCTATTTTGTTGCAGGACCTGAAAATATTTTATCAGATCATCTACTAGGTAATGAAAACAAAGAGCAGGCTTTAGTTCGGATAGTTAAAGAACTTGCTGTAAATGGACTTAATGTTTTTCAATTAAGAGCTAAAAATTTAGATGAAAATAATATTATTACATTATTGAAGGATCTTAATTACGCTATGAATGGTACGAATACAAAACTTTGCATTAACGATAATGTAAATGTTGCGTCTAAAGTTGGGGAGATAATTGATATTCTCCATCTTGGACAATCAGATATGCACCCAGATAAAGCTAGAAGTGTTATTGATCATAAAATTGAAATAGGATTATCTATTACTAATGAAAATCAAATAGATGATATTCCAGATTGTGTTAAATATATTGGTGTTGGACCTATATACAAAACAAACTCTAAAAATGATGCATCTAAACCATTAGGAGAGAATTGTCTAAAAAATATAATTTTGAAAACCAACATTCCAGTAGTTGCTATAGGAGGCATTGCAACTTCTAAAGTTAGTAAATTATTTGATTTAGGAGTGTCTGGAGTAGCTGTTATTTCGAATATATTAAATAACAAAAATTATTTACAAAATTTTCTTTTACTTAAAAATCAAATATATAAGGATTAGATTTTTGAATATTTTAATTACAGGTGGTACTAGTGGTCTTGGCTATAGAACGGCTTACATATTAGGGCAAGCAAGTAAAAATAAAATTGTATTAATAGGTAGTAACAACAAAAAAGGTCAGCAAGCTCTTGATAGCTTAATTCATGAAACTAAAAATAAAAATTTTAGATTTAAGGAAGCTGACCTCTCATCCATTAACGAAATTAAATTACTAGCTAAAGATTTAATCAAAGAAAAATTTGATATTCTTATTAATAACGCAGGTGCACTATTTTACTCACGAATTGAAAGCATCGATCAAATAGAAAAAACATTTGCTCTTAATCATTTATCATATTTTGCTCTAACTAACTTATTACTGAAATATAAAGTCATTAAAAATGGTGGTAGAATAATTAATGTCGCAAGCGGTGCTCATAGAGGAGTAGACATAGACTTTAATAATCTAGAAATGTCAAATAACTATAATGGTTGGATATGTTATAAAAAATCAAAACTATGTAATATTCTCTTTACAAAAAAATTGAGTGAATTGACTTCAAAAAATAATATTACTGTTAATTGTCTTCATCCAGGATTTGTAAAAACTGAATTTGGTAAAAATAATAAAGGTTTTGTCGGTTTGATAATTAAATTTTTGATGAATTTTTTTGCAATAACCGTTGAAGAAGGAGCAAAAACAATTATTCATTTAGCTAATAATAAGGAAGTTAAAAACATTACGGGTAAATACTTTTACAAAAGCAAAATTAACAAACCTTCTGTATACGCAGATAATAAAAGCTCTGCTGAAAAATTATGGGATATGTCTGTTACAATATTAAAAAACAAAGGTTTGACACTTTAATTAAATTACTTCACATGTTAATTTATGAAAAATTATAACTCCTCACTTATCACGCCTGTGTTATTAGCAGGCTCATTAATCATAATTATCACTTTCGGTATCAGGGGTAGTTTTGGCGTATTCCAAATACCAATTGAGAATGAGTTTCAATGGTTAAGAGTTGAGTTTTCTTTGGCTATAGCTATTCAAAATCTAGGATGGGGAATTGGTGCTCCAATTTTTGGCGCTTTAGGCGAAAAATTTGGTGATAAGAAAATGATTATAGTTGGTGCATTTTGTTACGTCATTGGTCTGGTTCTTTCCACCTATGCACAAAATCCATTAACTCATCAATTCTTAGAACTTATTATCGGCTTTGGTATAGCTGGTACTGGCCTTGGTATGATACTAGCAGTGGTAGGACGGGCATCAAGTGAAAAAAATAGATCGATGGCTCTTGGAATAGTAACAGCAGCTGGATCTTTTGGACAAATGTTTGGAGCTCCAATTGCACAAGCTCTTCTCAATTTCTACAGTTGGCAACAGGTTTTTATTATTTTTGCATTAACTATTGTGTTAGTTATGTCAGTGGTCCCCTTCCTTAAAGACGCACCTGTTGCAACAAAAAAAGAGGTGGAAGTAAGTCTATCAAAAGTTTTGAGTAATGCATTTAAGGATCCAACTTTTTCAATGATATTTTTTGGCTTCTTTGCATGTGGGTATCAACTAGCTTTTTTAACTGCGCATTTTCCTGCAATGGTTACTGAAATGTGCAGTGCAATAACTCCATCTAGTGCATTACATTTTATAGGAATTTCATCAACATCAAGTTTAGGCGCATTAGCTATAGGATTGATAGCATTTAGCAATATTTTTGGAACTATATATGCTGGCTGGTTAGGTCAAAAATTTCCAAAAAAATATTTATTAGCAGGCGTATACGCTCTTCGAGCGCTAATTGGCTTAATTTTTATATTACTCCCAATCACACCCACAACAGTCATATTATTTTCACTTTTCATGGGCTCACTTTGGTTAGCAACAGTTCCATTAACTAGTGGTTTAATTGCACATGTTTATGGATTACGTTACATGGGAACACTTTATGGTCTTGTGTTTTTTTCTCATCAAATTGGTAGTTTTCTTGGTGTTTGGATGGGAGGAAGACTTTACGATGCTACAGGGGATTATACTCTTGTATGGTGGATTGGAATTGGAGTATCTATTTTCTCTACATTAATACATATACCAATAAAAGAAGAAAGGCTGCAAACAGCCAAAATTTAAATATAAGTCAAATTGCCCTACTCTTGCCATATTAACTCCTAATTAAGGTCAATAATGTTCTAAATATGTTTAATGTTTCTATTTTGGAAATAATCATTTTCCATTTACCTAGGTTCTCTTTCTTTTTTATTTGGCGTATATAATTATCAACGAAGGATAAAGCCTTCTTAATATTAGAAAGAAAAGTGAAAAGACGATGGAAAATACATTTCTAGCCAAACTAAATAATTTTATTACTACAGTATTTGACAAGATTGCTGTTTCAAGAACTAGACAAGCTTTAATTAGCTTAGACGATCGTACATTAGCCGATATCGGATATACAAGACAGCAGGTATTAAATGGTGACTTCTTTAACATAACAGATGTTGTTGACTTCCCAGCAGGTAATTTGGGTTTAAATAAAGCAGTCGAGCAAGATAACAAGATTGACGACAAGAAAGCTGCATAAAGATTTTAAAGTATTAATATTCGTACCTCCTCCCTCGAATATTGATTAAAGATGGTGGCATAACACAAAGCTCAAATTCCTCCCCCAAGGTAGCTATTATGTCATCTGATAAAACAAGGACGAAGGACCCCCATCCTTCGTCCTTTTCTTTTTGATTATTTTAGAGAATTATCTATTATAATATACACATTATGGAGATTGTTAATGGATGATATAAAAAAACCTAAAATTCCCTTACCTTATAGTGGACCAAAACCTCAAGTAGCTATAGCTGACATATTCATCCAAGATAGCTTTTCTAAAGAAGATGAAAGATTATGGGTCCCATTATCTCCAGGTAGATGGTCTAGACCTCTATGCTTTAATATAAGTCAGGGATACTGGGTTCATTTGACAAAAGTAATTGGAGGAGGATTCCTATCTAGACACAGACATCCAGCCCCAGTTCACGGATTTGTTATAAAAGGGTCATGGCGATATCTTGAACACGATTGGGTAGCTACCGAAGGATCTTATTTATTTGAACCACCTGGAGAAATCCATACTCTTGTAGTTGATGAAGACTGTGAAGAAATGATTACGTTATTTCACAATTCTGGAGCTTTACTTTATTGCGATGAAAATGGAAAAACCATAAGTTCTACTGACGTTTTTGATAGAATTGATGCCGCAAAAAAACATTTTGAGAAAGTTGGCCTCGGTAGCAATTATGTTGATCAATTTATTAGGTAACTTGAAGTGTAGTAGTCCTTTTATAAACAAAATAACTTCCAGCTAATAATAATATAGCGGCAATTATCATTCTTACTGGGCTTCCCATTAGAAACAATGGAAAAGATAAAACCATCATACATATTGGGACATAGAGCTTTGAAAACATTGAATCCTTATTCGCATTTTGATAAAAAGGAAATATTATGGAAACTATTGCCATCAGTATAAAAAACAAAGACCAAGGTCTAGTTACAAATAAAAAGTAATCATCACTAGTACCGATAGCTCTAGCTATATTTAGTTCGGCTAATTTTCCTAATACGACACCAAGTATCATTGGTGCTAGTGGGAAACCTAGTTTGCGCATAAAATATCCAATAACACCAAAACCGAACATTACCCATATATCAAAAGTTATATTATGAAGAGCAAAAACTCCTATTGCACAATAAGCAAGAATTACGGATGCCAAAACATACATAGGAATTCTTGTTACTAAAAGAAACAACCTTAGAGAAAATGCTTGCAAACCTACCATAAAGAAATGTGCCGCAAAAAATGCTATAAAAACACCATAAGCTAAAAGGGGTTCATCTTGAATAAATGAAGGTCCAGGAATTATATTATGTATCATTAAAGCACCAAGCATAACCGCCGTTACAATGTCACCGGGGATGCCTAATGCCATCATCATTATGAGAGCTCCACCTGCAGTAGCATTGTTAGCTGACTCTGGAGCAATTATGCCATCTACAGCTCCCTTTCCAAATTCATCTCTATTTGGGGCCGCTTTTTTTGCTTGATCATATGCAAGAATATTTGAAATAGAGCCACCTGCGGCGGGAAGAATTCCAGTAAAAATTCCAATAAAACTTGATCTAAATAAATTAATCCAATTTTTAACAACTAAAGCAATTGCTTTTCTATGCTCTACTCTAACTGGGTCAGCCGTTTTCGCCATTAAAGGTGATTTAGCTTTTACATTATCTTCTACGTCACTTAAAAGTTGGGAAAATGCAAATAAACCAATCAATACTGGAAGAAAAGCAAAACCTTGTCTAATATGATCCGAGCCAAATGCAAATCTAGCCACTCCATTTATTTCATCTTCTCCAACACAAGCTGCAAATAAACCTAAACAACCTGCAATTAATCCCTTAACCATATTATCGCCAGATAAACTAACTGTAATAGTAAGAGCGAAAACAATTAGAGCAAAGTAATCCCAAGGGCCAAATTCTAAGCCAAGAAAAGCAAGCTGTGGTGCAAGTGCTACTAAAATAACTGCGCTTATCATTCCTCCAAAGAAAGAAGACCATAAACCTAATCCCAAAGCTAATCCTGGTTTTCCAGAACGCACCATAGGAAAACCATCAAATGTTGTCGCCACTGAAGAAGGAGTTCCAGGAATACCTGTGAGCATTCCAGACATTAAACCACCAGATAAACCACCGACAAATACACCCATCATTGTTGCCAAGCCTTGAATAGGACTCATACCAAATGTAAAAGGCAATGTTAAGATAACACCCATAGCTATTGTAAAGCCTGGTATAGCTCCAGCTAACAAACCAGCTAATGTTCCTATACCCATTAATCCTAACGTTAAAGGATCAAGTAAAACAGACGCTCCAGCTTGAAGAATTATATCAAACATTATTTAAATCTACCAAACACGTAAGATTTCTCCTTCAGGTAACATCACCCTTAAACCAAAGGTAAAAATCATCCACATAAAACCAATACTTAGGATAGAAATCGTAAGATGCTTAAAAATTAAATTAGGAGAAAAACCACCTAAAAAAGTTAATAAACCAAAAACAAAAACTATCCCACCTAAAAGCATTCCTAGATAATCTAAAGTTGAAAGAAAAAATATGAACATTCCAAAACAAATTAATGCATTTTTAAACTTCGCAAAATTTACCTTAAAATTATTATTGCCTACATGCCCTTCTGTTTTAAATAAAAGGTAAGATTTACCTAACATAACAGAGGAAATTATTACCAAAAGCCACAAAACAACTCTAGGCCAAGCGTCTGCTTTCATTCCTTCAAAACCAAGATCTCTAATATTAGAGGCGTCATTTATCATGATGCCAGAGAAACAAAGTAAAAATACAGAAATTATTATATCTGTTTTATTGTTAGTCATTCAAATCCTAATAAAAACTCAGAGAGATAATCTCTCTAAATCTCTGAGTTTAAAATTTATTTTCTTTTATATACACCAACTTTTTTAGCAATCGGCAACCATTTGTCATAAGTGGCTTGAAAATGATCTCTGTAATCACTTGCTCCCTTATATGTTATCAAAATACCTTTTTTATGCATAGCCTCTTTGAAATCTGCATCTGCTGCTGCGCCTTTTAGCATTGAGGCATAATGATCAATAATAGCTTTTGAAGTGCCTTTTGGAGCAACAACTCCTCTTTCAACAGCATAAACAAGATTATAACCCTGTTCTTGCGCAGTTTTCATATCTGGTATTTGATCCAATCTTGCAGGGTTGGTTACACCTAATGCTTTTAGTTTACCAGCTTTAATATATTTAATAGCTGCTGCTAAATTTATTTCACCAAGCTTTATGTTATCAGCTAACAAAGCTGTCATTCTTTGTTTAGTTCCATCATAAGAAACGTGCTTAAACTTTACGCCAGCAGCATCTTCTAATAATAGGAAAACAAATTGACTTGTTGATCCAAAGGTTCCGCCAGCTGTAATACTTTTAGGGTCTTTCTTCGCTGCAGCAACTAAATCAGTTAAGTTATTAAAAGGAGTGTTTACATTAGCTCCAATTATTGAAGGAGTAGAAGTAACCATAGATACTGGCTCGAAAGCATCCCAAGTTATGTCAATTCTTCCGGTAAAATAACTCGTAATTGCACTTTGATGAATTGCAAATAAAGTACAACCATCAGGCTTTGCCTTTGCAGCTTGCTTGGCACCTTTATTTCCACCTTGACCACCTACATTTACAACTTGTAACTGTGGTTTTGCTCCATTTTTATTAACTTTTTCTACAATTTGACGAAAAATAATATCAGTTCCTCCGCCTGCTCCCCAAGGAACAATAAGCTTGGCTGTTCCACAAGGAATGTCTGGCGCAGCGACGGCACCTGTTACTGATAAAGCAAGAAAAGCAGCACCTGCTAAACCTACTTTAAATAAATTTTTAATTGGCATTGTTATCTCCACATATTAGTTTAATTTGTTATTGATTTCTTGATTTATAGATTAGTTTAATAATTGCTAGATAATAATATAGAGTCAATTTTTTTATATTTTTTATGAGTTTTTTTATGAATAAATTTACTACTAGACCTGAAATTGTTGGTAATTTTGGCATAGTTACATCCACTCATTGGATTGCTTCTGCAGTAGGAATGTCAATATTAGAAAAAGGAGGCAATGCATTTGATGCTGCTGTTGCAACTGGGTTTACCCTTCAAGTTGTAGAACCTCACTTAAATGGTCCTGGGGGAGAGGTTCCATTAATTTTAGCTCCAAATAACAAAGATCCAATTGTTATATGTGGTCAAGGAGTGGCGCCAGAGTTAGCAACTTTAAAGAACTTCAATGATCTTGGGTTAAATATAGTTCCTGGAAGCGGTTTGTTACCTGCTGTTGTCCCAGGTGCTTTTGATGCTTGGATGTTATTATTATTAAATTTTGGAACTATGACATTAAGAGATGTATTAGAACCTTCTATTGGCATAGCAACAAAAGGTTATCACTTAGTTCCAAATATAATAAATACCATAAAGTCTGTTGAGGAATTATTTAGAAATGAGTGGACTAGCTCTGCAGAAATATATCTTCCAGGCGGAAAATTGCCTAAAGAGGGTGATTTTTTTACTAATAAAAAAATGGCTGAAACTTATTTAAAAATTATTAAAGAAGCAGAAGGAAAGTCTAAAGATATAAAAGAACAGATTAATCAAGCTAGAAATATATGGAGCAAAGGTTTCGTCGCAGAGGAAATTGAAAATTATTGTAAAAATAATCAAGTAATGGATACAACTGAAAGTAAGCATAAAGGCTTACTTACTGCCGATGATATAGCTAATTGGTCTGCTACAATAGAAAAACCATTAACTTATGATTATAAAAACTTTACTGTTTGTAAAACTGGCCCATGGGGACAAGGACCAACTTTCCTTCAGCAATTAGCATTATTGAAAGATTTTGATTTAGATGTGCTTGACGAAAACTCACCAGAATTTGTTCACTTTGTTGTTGAAGCAACTAAGTTGGCTTTTGCAGATAGAGAGGCTTTTTATGGAGATACAAATTTTAATAAAGTACCAATGGATATATTACTTAGTGAAGAATATAATATTGAACGTAGACGTTTAATTTCTGAAAAATCTTCTATGGAAGTTAGGCCTGGAAATATTCCTGGATTTGGAGGGAAAGTAACGGTAAGACCAAAGGGCACAACTCCAGAATATTTCTCTAAATTTGACATAGGCGAACCAACAGTAGCTAGATTTGACGAACCTAGTCCGAATAGCTTGGGAGATACTAAAGGGGATACCACTCATTTTGATATAATCGACAAATGGGGTAACATGATTGCAGGAACACCCAGTGGAGGTTGGTTACAAAGTTCTCCTATTATACCAGAACTAGGTTTTTGCTTATCCAATAGAGGTCAAATGTTTTGGTTAGATGATAACTCACCTGCTTGTATAGGTCCAAAGAGAAGACCAAGAACAACTTTATCTCCTAGCTTAGCCCTTAAAGATGGCGTTCCATATATGGTGTTTGGAACACCTGGCGGCGACCAGCAAGATCAATGGTCGCTTCACTTATTTTTGAGACATGTTCACTTTGGATTAAATCTTCAAGAGGCGATTGATGCGCCAGGTTTTAGCACTGCTCACTTTCCGAACTCCTTTTATCCAAGAGAAACTGATATAGGTCACTTAGCAATTGAAGGAAGATTCCCTAAAACGACTATTGATGAGCTAAAGAAAAAAGGACATAAAGTTTCAGTTGATACTGATTGGAGCTTAGGAAGAATGACGGCTGCCTCTAAAGATGGCCAAATATTAAAAGGAGCCGCAAATCCAAGATTTATGCAAGGTTATGCAATTGGAAGATAAATACTAAAGGATTAAAAAATGAATGTTGGGATTGTTGGGTTTGGATCGATAGGAACAGAAGTTGCTAGAGCACTTATCAATGGAGTAGAAGATTTTTCTTTATATGGTATCACATCAAGAAGCAAATCAAATGCTCAAGAAAGAATTGATAAATTAGATAAAAATATAAAAATTTTTGATTTGCAGGCTCTAGTTGATAATTGTGAGATTATTATTGACTGCGCTCCAAAAGAAGCTTTTAGAGACATTGCTACTAAATGTATTAATAAAGAAAGAAAATTGATAACTGTGAGTGGTTCAGGCATACTTGATAATTTAGATCTGGAGGAATTAGCGAAGACAAACAACTCCCAAATTATTTTAGCCACAGGAGCAATTTTAGGCTTGGATGCCCTAAGAGCGGCTGCAGAATCAAATATTAATTCTGTTACAATGACAACACGGAAACCCCCTAACGCTCTATCTAATGCTCCATTCGTTATTAATAATAATATCCAATTAAATAATTTATTAGAACCAAAATTAATATTCAAAGGGTCTGCAACTGATGGCGCAAAAGCTTTTCCTGCTAATGTGAATGTCGCTGCTGCAGTTGGTCTAGCCGGCATTGGTGCAAATAAAACAAACCTTGAAATATGGGCTGACCCTAACTTGAAAAGAAACACCCATAAAGTTCAAGTTGATTCAGACAGTGCTATCTTTGAAATGTCCATTCAAAATGTTCAAACACCTGAGAACCCAGGGACTGGAAAAATTACTGGCTTGAGCGTTATAGCTTGTTTAAGGGGCTTAAAATCTTCGTTTAAAATTGGGACATAATACTAAATTAATTTTTCGTAATATAACTTCATTTTTAAATAACATGACGTCAGTATACGACTATCAAAATTATAATTTTGTGCTTTAGAAATCAAGTGTCCAAATATCTCTTCATGTTCTGTAAAGGCGTTTTTTTCAACATCTCTTTGCATTGAAGCTTTAATAGGAGAACCTTCTGCTGTAATATTATCTAAAACACTATTTGCTTCATTATCATCAATCTTAAAACCGTTTAATTTAGCTATTGACCTACATTCCATATACAAATCAATAAGAGTTTTTTTACCAACTTCATGATTGCTAATCTCACCTAGGGTTGAGCTAAAAAGAGTTGTTGCTCCTGCAACGGTTGAAATAAAAATCCATTTTTTCCACAAATCTATAGTAATATTTTCACTAAGAACAACGTCAAATTTGGTTTTTTCACAAACATCTAAAAAAGGTTTTAAAAGATAATTTTGATTATATATCCTATTTCCAAAAGTAAGTTTTTTGAACTGACTAAAGTGCTCTATTGTCCCATCTTCATTTATAGTTGAACTGATATGAGCAACACCTCCCATAACTTTTTCACTTCCAAACTCCTCATCCAATTTCATCAGGTGAGTCATACCATTTAAAAAAGGGATAATAAGACCTTTACCTTTAGTGAGTCTTAAATCAAGAATAGCTTGATCTAAGTCATATGTTTTACACGAAATTAATATTATATCATAAATTGGCTTTAGCTCATTTGCTAAAACTAAATTAGGTTTTAGATTAAGATTTCCTAGTGGACTAATTACTTTAAGACCATTTTTTAATAGTAAATCTTTTCTTTTAGGTCTTACTAAAAAAGTAACGTCTGCTCCACTTTGTTGAAGATATGCTCCAAAGAAACCACCAATACCACCTATTCCCAAAATTAATATTTTCATTAATACCTCAATCTATTTGAATTAAATTAAATCTTACTCAAATAAAATTTGTTTTTTGTAGCTTTAAAATTTCATCTAAAACATCTTTAGGTAATGGGCCCATTTCAACAGCTTGAATTGAGTTTTGAAGATGATCTAATGATGCTAAACCTAATACAGCACAATGCAAATTATTAGTTGATAATCCATACCTGAGTGAAAATTGAGCCCTGTTAACATAAGCTTCACCTACAAGTTCAAATATTTTTTTCACTCTTTTTTCTTCTTCACTTATATCAATAACATGAGTAACAGGAATTTCTCTACCATGTCTTATATCAGTTGCAAGTAAACCAGCAGCAAAAATTCTTATACCCATTATACCCATGTTTTGTTTTTGACAATCTGATATCAAACCTGAAAAGTCGTGGTCATTCCACAACCCTTTTTCATTAAAATTAGCTGTTGGATTCAAAAGATTATAATATATTTGAGCAGTATCAAAAGAACCCTTATTAACAACTTCTCTTATAGGGACAGTATCTCCTAAACCAGTAAGTCCAATGTTATCTACCCTACCATCTTCTTTAATTTTTTCCATGATGTCAGAAACACTATTTGTCTTTAAAATTTGAGCAGACGTTAAGGTGTCAGTGCTTTCGTGAATGGTTATTTTATTATGTAATTGATATAATTCTAATTTATCCAATTTTAATCTTTTAAGGCTATTATCTAATTTTCTATCCAACTGGGATTCAAATGTTTCTGCACTTGCAGGATCTATTCTAGCTTTCGAAGAAACATGTAACTTGTTTTCACTTGAAAGTGAACTTAACAAGTCTCCAATATTTTTCTCAGACTGCCCGTCACTGTAACTCTCTGCTGTATCAATCCAGTTAATCCCTGATTTAAGTGAAAATTCGATAGCTTTTTCCATAACTTCATACTTTGGATCAATAAAGAGCCCTCCTACCCAACCTCCTCCAAGTATAACCTGCGATATATTTAATCCTGTTCTTCCTAATTTATTTTTTTTCATAATAATATTATCTTTATTTGTTAAAAGTTGTATTAGGTTAATTTTAAACTCATATCCTCGTAACAACTTATAAGAAAATCTGTAATGAATAAAGATAAAACAATTCTTAAAACTCTACTACTAGGATCATTTTTTGCTTCTTTATCTGCAATGTTAGGAGGGTCTACATTTGTATTTACAAGATATGTTGTTGATAGCATTGACCCATTTACATTAAGCTTTTTACGTTATGGTTTGACTGGTTTAATTCTATTTTTACTATCTATATCTGTTTATATTAACAAAAAATTTTCTAAAGCAGACTTAATTCCTATGTGTTTTCTTGGTTTGGCTATGATCACTTTATTTCCAAATTTTATGGCTTTAGGTCTAGAGCATACAACTGCTGCAAGAGCAGGGTTGCTCTATGCTACTATGCCTTTATGTACAATAATAATTGCTTATTTCTTTAATATTGAAAAAATCACACTCAATAAATCATTAGCTGTTCTGCTTGCTATTTTAGGGGTATCATTTTGTATGTCAGAAAGAGTTGATAACAACTTCCAGGACACCTTAAAAGGTGATTTTTTGATGATGATTGGTGTTTTATCAGCGTCATGCTTTACAGTCTTTTCAGGTAAGTATTTAAAAAAATATGGAAATATACCTGTAATGATTTTTGTCATTTTAATAGGTACAATACTTAATTTGATAATATCCATGATTTTTGGTAATGCAATTATAAGTCTTTTAGAAATAAATAAATTTGAAGCTGCTGCTTTGTTAATGTTAATCATTCCAGGAGGAGTTGTAATGATGTATTGCTGGGGAAAGGCACTACAATTAATATCTCCAACTCAGGCCGCAATATCCCTTGGGTTTAATCCTTTGACAGCTATTTTGCTTGGATCGATTATACTTAATGAAGAAATAACTTTTAAATTAGGTATAGGATTCATTTCAATTTTGATGGCTATTATTTTAGCTAACTGGAAGTCGAAAATTAAAGCTTAATTATAAATTACTTTAATTTTTCCTTAAGTAGATTATTTACTATACCTGGATTTGCTTTTCCTTGAGATAACTTCATAACTTGACCTACAAAGAAACCAAAAAGCTTGTCCTTACCACCTAAATAATCATTAACTTTATCCTTATTTTCTGAAATAACTTTATCTATTAATTTTAAAATTTCTGTGTCATCAGAAACTTGTTCTAGGCCTTTATCTTTTACAATATCTGATGGAGAATTTTTACTTGTCATCATTTCTACAAAGACATCTTTTGCTATTTTACCAGAAATTGTACCCTTAGAAATCAAAGAGACTAGCTTACCAAGATTTTCAGGAGAAATAGGACTATTAGACAATGTTAGATTTTCTTTTTTTAATGCACCAAAAAGTTCTGTAATCATCCAATTAGCTGTTAACTTTCCATCTTGGCCCTTTGCTGCCTTTTGGTAAAAATCAACATAATCTTTTTCTTCTACTAAAATTGAAGCGTCGTAGGGAGTTATTTCAAAATCGTTGACTAATCTTTTTTTTAGTGAGTCAGGGAGTTCAGGAAGTGTTTTTTTAATTTCTTGGACCCAACTATCACTAAATTCCAGAGGTAACAGATCTGGATCTGGAAAATATCTATAGTCATGAGCATCTTCTTTACTTCTCATAGATCTGGTTTCTCCTGTAGATGTATCAAAAAGTCTTGTTTCCTGATTTATTTTACCACCTGATTCAAGAATATCGACTTGTCTTTCAGCTTCAGATTGAATTGCTTGAATTATAAATCTAATAGAATTTAAGTTTTTTATTTCACATCTTGTTCCAAACTCTTCCCCTGATTTCCTTACTGAAACATTGCAGTCTGCCCTTAGCGAACCTTCTTCCATGTTTCCATCACACGCTCCAACGTATCTTAAAATAGATCTAATTTTTTTCACGTAGGCACCTGCTTCTTGAGGAGATCTGATATCGGGTTTAGATACAATTTCCATTAAAGCTACGCCTGTTCTATTCAAATCAATAAAAGATTTGCTAGGGTGCTGATCATGAAGAGATTTTCCTGCATCTTGTTCAAGATGTAAACGTTCAATGCCTATAGTTGTTTGTTTACCATTATCTAAATCAATTATAATCTCACCTTCCCCAACTATTGGTTTTGTGAACTGACTAATTTGATATCCCTGTGGCAAGTCAGCATAAAAGTAATTTTTTCTGTCAAAAACCGAAACGTTGTTGATTTTTGCGTTTAGCGCTAATCCAGTTTTAACCGCCTGCTCAATGCAAAACTCGTTAATTACTGGTAACATTCCTGGCATTGCTGCATCAACTAAAGATACATTCGAATTAGCTTCAGCTCCAAAAGAAGCAGAAGCTCCAGAAAATAACTTAGATTTACTCGAAATTTGCGCATGTATTTCCAAACCAATAACCATTTCCCATGTTCCAGTCTCTCCATTAATATGACCTGGTTTTAAAATTCCAGTTTCACTCATGTAGCAGCTCCGTCAGGTATAAAGTTAAATTCTGCACTTCTTTCTAGAGCTCTTGCAGTACTTATTAAACCTGGCTCATCAAAAGAGTTTGCAATTAATTGTATTCCTATTGGCAGGCCTGATTTATCTAAACCAATAGGTAAGGATATCCCTGGCAATCCTGCCAAGCTTGCTGGGACAGTAAATATATCATTTAAGTACATAGTCAGAGGATCTTGTTTTTGTCCTAGTTCAAAAGATGTTGTTGGTGTTGATGGAGTTAAAATATAATCAACTTCTTCAAAAACATTATCAAAATCTTCTTTTATCAACCTCCTAACTTTTTGAGCCTTAAGGTAATATGCGTCATAATATCCAGACGATAAGACATAAGTTCCAATCATTATCCTTCTTTTTACTTCTTCACCAAAACCATTTCCACGTGTAATTTCATACATCTCATCTAAACTTGCAGCTTCATTTCTTTTTCCATATCTTACACCATCATATCTAGCTAAATTACTAGATGCTTCTGCAGGGGCTATTATATAATAAACAGGTAAAGCGTACTTTGTATGCGGTAAAGAAACAGGCAATATCTCAGCTCCAGATTCCTTTAACCAATTGATTGATTTTTCATAAAATTTAACAATATCCTGAGAAATACCGTCTTGAGTATATTCTTTGGGTATGCCTATTTTTTTTCCTTTAATACCTTTATCTAAGTAATTTATTAAATCAGGCATTTCTAAATTAGCCGAGGTTGAATCTTTTTTGTCATACCCAGCCATAGAGTTAAGCATGAGAGCAGCATCGCTTACTGTCCTTGTCAGTGGCCCTGCTTGATCTAAAGAAGAAGAAAATGCAACTATTCCCCATCTGGAGCATCGACCATAAGTAGGTTTCAAACCAGTAACCCCGCAAAATGCTGCTGGTTGCCGGATTGATCCACCTGTATCTGTACCAGTAGCAGCAAGTGCTGACCTTGAAGCCACTGCTGCAGCTGACCCGCCAGATGATCCTCCTGGAGACATTTTACTATTTTTTAGCCATGGGTTAACAACATTTCCTTTAGCTGCTGTTTCATTACTAGATCCCATTGCAAACTCATCACAAGATAATTTACCTAACATAACCGCTCCGTCATCCCAAAGATTTTGAGTAACAGTACTTTCATAAGTAGGACAAAAGTTTTCAAGTATTTTTGAAGATGCAGTAGTTTTTATGTCTTTAGTACAAAACATGTCTTTTACACCTATCGGAAGACCTTCAAGAGGTCTTGATGTTCCATTATTAATATTTTTATCTGATGCTTTAGCCATATTCATAGAATGATCTTTTATAATTTCTAAATAAGCTCCTAAAGCTGATGTTTTTTCAATTGCTTCAAAATAAGCATTAGTCAATTCTAATGAAGAAAATTCTTTATTCTTAAGAGCAATAGATGCGCTTAATAAATCAAACTTAAGTAAATCAGACATTATTCAATTACCTTTGGAACAACAAAAAATCCACTGGAACTTTCAGGAGCATTTTTTAAAACTAAATCTTCAATGTTTCCGTCTGTTACTTCATCGCTTCTAAGAGGTAACCTGTGTCCAGTTACTGAAGCTAAGGGTTTTACGTCTGAAGTATCAACTTCTTCTAATTGAGCTACAAAACCTAATATATTGTTTAAATCATTGGTCAGACTTTGTTTACTAGCTTCTGGAATATCTAAACGAGATAATCTAGCTATTTTGTTTACAGTTGGAATATCAACGATTGTATTTTTGTTGGACATTTTTAATCCTTCATTGGATTGATAATTTTTATTTTTTTTAGATTTCTGTTAGCATCAATTATGCCTATCTTCAAGCTTGATGAATTTTTCTTAAATATTTTGCCTAAAAAAAGACTTATAGGTATTGATCCAGGAAAAAAAACCATTGGAGTTGCTGTGAGTAATACAGATTTAACTGTTGCTTCCCCAATAACGACCATTAAACGAAAAAAAATAAGCTCTGATATAAATGAGTTAATATTAATTGCTAACCATTACGATATTGCAGGTTTAGTAATGGGTTGGCCTTTAAATATGGATGGAAGTATAGGGCCAAGGTGTGATTCTGTTAGAGATTTTACAAGGAGTATTTTAGTGGTTAATGATTTTCCAATTTTCTTTCAAGATGAAAGAATGTCTACAATGGCTGTGGAAAGACCTATGATAAATGAAGATATGACAAGAAAGAAAAGAAGTTCTAGAACAGATCAACTTGCAGCATGTTGGATATTACAAACTGCACTAGACGGATTACAAAAAAAGATGTAATAGGATATTTTTAATGAATGAATTATTAAATAATAAAACTGAAAGCTTTCTTTCCTCTCCTGTAAAACTATCATCAAATCATCTGTTAGCCATTGAGGGAATGAAAAAGTCTGAAATTCAAAATCTGATTGATAGAGCCGATTATTTTGCAAATTTAGATAAACACAGCAATACAAAAACTCTTCAAGGTTACGTGGTCCTTAATGTTTTTTTTGAGAACTCAACCCGTACAAGAGTATCATTTGAACTTGCTGCAAGAAGGCTTGGAGCTGAAGTAATTAATATATCCCTTATTAATTCATCCATTAAAAAAGGAGAAAGTTTACTAGATACTGCAAGCACACTAAATGCTATGAAGCCAGATTTGTTAATAGTAAGGCACCCTCATAGTGGTGCTCCACTATTATTTGCAAATTATTTAAATTGTAGCATTATTAATGCTGGTGATGGAAGACATGAACATCCTACTCAAGCATTGCTTGACGCACTCACAATAAAAAGAAGAGTAGGATATCTAGAAGGCTTAAAGATCAGTATTTGTGGAGATATAACGAATAGTAGAGTAGCCCGATCAAATATACATTTATTGACAATAATGGGTGCAGACGTTAGGTGTGTTGCACCATCTACATTAATGCCCTCAAATTTAGAAAATTTAGGTGTAAAATGTTTTTATGATATGAAAATGGGTATAAAAGGCGCTGATGTTGTTATGCTTTTACGTTTGCAAAATGAAAGAATGTCTGGAACTGAAAATCCCTCAGAGAGAGAATATTTTAAGTTTTTTGGCCTTGATGAAACAAAGCTTGCTTTAGCTAGCCCTAATGCAGTAATTATGCATCCTGGTCCTATGAACAGAGGTGTGGAAATTGCATCTGCACTGGCGGACGATTCAAATAGAAGTTTAATTAAAACTCAAGTTGAAATGGGTGTTGCAGTAAGAATGTCTATCATTGAAGCTTTAAATAATACAAAAAATGAAATTCTAAAAAATTAAAGATGACATATACGATTTTCAAATCAATCAAATTATTGAATCCCGCAACAAATTTAAATGAAATATCAGATGTTGTTATTCATAAAAATAAGATTTTTTCAATTTCTAAAGACTTCCAAACTGAAGTTTTAAAACAAAATAATCAAATTGATATCTATGATTGTGATGGATTAACTATGACACCTGGCATCATAGACATGCGTGTTAACATTGGGAAAACTGAGAATTTAGTATCCACTCAAAAAATTGCAGCGGAGAATGGTATTACATCAATGGTCATTCTTCCAAATCAGACTCCCAAATTGAATAATCCATCAATAATAGATCACATTAAAAGACAATCTGAGAACTCTAAACTTCCTAAAGTGAATGTCTATGGTGCAGCTACCAAAGATGATCAAGGTTTAGAAATGAGCGAAATTGGCCTTATGTCAGAAATGGGAGCAATCGGTTTTACAAATGGAAACAAAAGTATAAAAAATAGTTTAGTTATGAGACGTTTAATGAGTTATGCAGCAATGATTAATCGTCCTATTATTCAACATGCAGAAGATGAAGATTTATCAGGTCTAAATAAAGCATCAACCACATTAATTAATGGTGAAATGAATGAAGGTGAAATTTCTACCCGTCTAGGGTTAATTGGCATCCCATCTTGTGCAGAAGTTATTATAATCGAAAGAGATATAAGATTGGCTAAATTAACAGGAGTTAATTATCATGTCGCCCATGTATCTACACGAGATTCAATTAATGTAATTAGAGAAGCTAAAAAAGCCGGTTTAAAAATCACCTGTGATACTGCACCTCCCTATTTTTCTTTAAATGAGACTTCTTTATTAAGTTATAATACCGCGTTTAAATTATCTCCTCCTTTAAGAATTGAAGATGACCGGTTAGCTGTAATTGAAGGAATTCAAGACGGAACAATTGATGCTATTGCTTCTGATCATAGAGCTCGATCAAAAGATACAAAAGTACAGCCTTTTTCAGCCGCGTCAATTGGTGCATCTGGAATAGAAACGTTGTTTGTAATGACATTAGAGTTAGTACATAAAAAAATTATTGACTTAAATAAGGCTATATCCTTATTAACTATTAATCCAGCAAATGTTCTTAATATGAAAAAACCAAGTTTAGAAAAAGACAAACTTGCTGAATTTATAATTTTTGATGAGAATTTTCCTGATATGATAAATCAGAATAATTTAAAGACCAGCCCTACACCTTTTGATTTTAGAAAAATCAATGGAAAAATTCTAGGTACTTTTATAAATGGTCAAGCAGCCTATATCAGCCAAATGTTTAAAGATAAAATTATAAAATGACTTTAGAACATAGTTACATAATTTTTTTGACAACTTTTTTCCTATTTGGATATTTTATAGGATCTATACCATTTGGTTTAATACTCACTAAAATATCTGGATTAGGAGATATAAGAGATATAGGTAGTGGAAATATTGGTGCAACAAACGTTTTGAGAACTGGAAACAAAAAATTAGCTCTCTTAACATTAATTCTAGATGGTATAAAGGGTGCGCTTGCTATCTATCTTGTTAAGTTATCTTTAAATTATATACCGTTTACCTTTAGCAATGATATTAAGTCTTTTGAAGCTGTAGTTGCCATATCTGCAGTAATAGGACATTGTTTTCCAATCTGGTTATATTTTAAAGGTGGAAAAGGGGTAGCAACTGGATTTGGGGTTATACTTTTTCTTAATTTATTTGTTGGATTAACAGCACTTTTGATATGGGCTTTAATTGCAAAATTATTCAAAATAAGCTCTATGTCAGCATTAGTTTCATATTTTTTCGTACCAATTTTAATGTTTTTTTTATCTTCTGAAAATTCATTTTTTGTTGCTTCTCTTTTAATTTCTTCAATTTGTTATTTACAACATAGAGAAAATATAAAGAGAATACTAAATCGATCAGAAGCTAAAATATAAAAACATATTTATTGTTATTTAGTAAAAGTAATGTTATCTGCACTAAAATAATAGAATTTTAAGTTTAATAGATTTAAGGCTCCTTATAAATGAAGTTAGTAATAGTTGAATCTCCAGCAAAAGCACAAACTATTAATAAATATCTTGGTAGTGATTATAAAGTAATTGCGTCTGTTGGCCATATAAGAGATTTACCATCTAAGGATGGAGCAGTACTTCCTAATGATAACTTTAAAATGTCATGGGAGATGCATAAAGATAAAGAAAAAGTTGTTAAGGAAATTATTGGAGAATTGAAATCAGCTGATAGTTTAATTCTGGCTACAGATCCTGATAGAGAAGGAGAAGCTATAAGTTGGCATTTAAAAGAAATTTTAAATTCAAAAAAAACTATTATGGAAAAACCAGTTGAGAGAGTTGTTTTTAACGAAATAACTAAAAATGCTGTTCTTGACGCAATGAAAAAACCAAGAGAAATTAATACAGAATTAGTTGAGGCTTATTTAGCTAGGAGGGCTTTAGATCATCTAATCGGTTTTTCAATCTCTCCAATACTATGGCGGAAACTTCCAGGTTCAAAATCTGCTGGTAGAGTACAGTCTGTTGCATTGAAGCTTATATGTGAAAGAGAAATTGAGATTGAAAAGTTTAATGTTGAAGAATATTGGTCAATATCTTCTATATTTTTAAAAAATAACAATGAAAATTTCTCAGCAAAGTTGAATGTTTTTGATAATAAAAAATTAGCGAAGATGGATCTTAAAAATGAAGATGCTGCTAATCAAGCATTAGACAAAATTAGAAAATCTTCGTTTAATATATCTAAAATTGAAACTAAACGCGTTAAAAGAAATCCCTTAGCACCTTTTACGACATCAACACTTCAGCAAGAAGCTTCAAACAAATTAGGCTTTGGTGCGTCAAGAACAATGAGAATAGCTCAAAAATTATATGAAGGTATAAACATTGGTAGTGAAACAACTGGTTTGATAACTTATATGAGAACAGATGGCGTTCAATTAAGCTCTCAAGCTATTGATGAATTACGAAATGAAATTACAAATCGACATGGTAAAGATTATATTCCTCAAACACCACGGGTATATAAATCTAAAGCGGCAAATGCCCAGGAAGCTCATGAGGCTATTAGACCTACTTCAATTTCACGTGACCCAGAAAATATGTCGCAATACCTAGATAATGAACAATTAAAACTTTATGAATTAATTTGGAAAAGAACAATTTCAAGTCAAATGCAATCAGCTGAATTAGACGAAACTGCCGCTGATATTTCAAATAAAGATATGAGTATTATTTTTAGAGCCAACGGATCACAAGTATATTTTCCAGGCTTTTTTGTTTATAGAGATAGAGAAGATGATAAAATATTACCTAAATTAGTTGAAAATGAAGATGTTGATTTAGAAAAAGCTGACGGAGAACAACATTTCACTCAACCTCCACCTAGATTTACAGATGCAAGTCTTATTAAAAAAATGGAAGAGTTAGGTATCGGAAGACCCTCTACGTATGCTTCTATACTTCAAGTACTTATAAACCGAAGTTATGTTGAAAAAGAAAAAGGTAAACATATACCTCAAGAAAGAGGAAGGATACTCACCGCCTTTTTAAACAATTTCTTTGGTCAATATATAGAATACGATTTCACTGCTGATCTTGAAAAAAAGTTAGATAAAGTATCTGACGGAAAATTAAACTATAAGAAATTATTAGAAGAATTTTGGGATGGGTTTAAACCACATTTAAATAAAATGTCTGAATTAGAAAGAGATAAGATCCTTGAAGCTCTTGAAAACGAACTCTCTGATTTATTTTTTCCTAAAGAAGATTTAACTCAAAACGGTGAACCTAATAAAAAATGTCCTACTTGTTCTAATGGAAAATTGGGTTTGGAACTAGGAAAATACGGTGCTTTCATAGGATGCTCAAATTATCCTGAATGTAAATTCACAAAGCAAATTGCAAGCAATCAAAACGAGGAGAATGATGCTAATAGTACTTTTATGCCAAATGATGATGGCATTTTAGGTATTGACCCTGAAAGTGGTTTAAACGCGATTATAAAAAAAGGACCCTACGGTATTTATCTTCAATTAGGTGACGAAAAGAAACCTAAAAGAACTAGTATTCCAAAATTAGTAGAAGCTAAAGGAATTGATCTTCAAAAAGCTCTTGCATTTCTCTCTTTACCAAGATTGATAGGCAAACATCCAGAAACAGGCCAAGATATTTCTGCTGGAATTGGAAGATATGGTCCCTACTTGAAATATGATATTAATTTTATAAGCATACCAGCTGACGAAACTGTTATAAATATAGGCTTAAATCATGCTGTAGTTTTAATAGGTGAAAACAGCGAAAAGCTAGGAAAGGTTTTAGGAGATCATCCTGATGGCAACGGAAAGGTATTAGCTAAATCCGGAAGATTTGGACCTTACGTTGAATATAATAAAATCAGGGCTACTCTTCCAAAATCTATTTCATTAGAAGAGATTAATCTTGATCAAGCAATCGAGTTAATTATTGCAAAAGCTGCAAAACCTCCCAGAACAAAAAAGAAATCTGTTAAAAAAAAATAAACGTAAATTTTGGTAAACTTTTATAATATGACAAAAAAGATCTTTTAATATCTTGGAATTAACTAACAAAGAAATATTATCTTTAAAAGTCACACTATTAGATGATGATGGTTATGCAGTTGGCAAATTAACGGAAAAAAATCATCCACTAAAAAGCATAGAAATACCATTTAATAAAAACAACATCAACTTTGCTGTCGATGATAATTTATTGGTAGAGTTGGAATTAAAACATAAGGAATATAAAGTAACAAAAATAATTAAGAAAATTGAAATTGAAAGGAAATATTTTTTTGCAAAAGTTAGATTAAATTCTAAAAGTAAGTTTCTTCTTCAAGTTCTAGAAAGAGGAATGCAAAGTAAAGAAGTTATAGAACCAATAACACCTAAAGATTTTTTAATTAAAAATGGTGATATAGTTAAAGCAAGGTTTGCTTCTGGACAAATTTTAAAAAAGTTAAAAATAAAAAAGATAAAAACCAACAAAAGACATAAACTTAGGACTAGAATTCAACAAACTCATGCTGAAATTATAGAAGTTATTGGCTCATCCCTGGATCCTAAAGTTTATTCCTATCTTGCGGTAAAAGAACAGGACTTAAAAAATGACTTCGATATAAACATAAAAAATGAAATTGAAAAACTAGATATCATCGATACAAATTCACGGATAGACCTTAGAACAATTTCACTTGTTACAGTAGACGGAGAAGATGCAAAAGATTTTGATGATGCAGTTTATGCAGAACAATTAAGTAAAAAAGATGGATGGCGTATTCTAGTATCTATTGCTGATGTCTCTCACTTTGTCAAAGCTAACTCTTATTTAGATAAAGAAGCAAGACTTAGAGGGAATTCAGTATATCTCCCCAACTATGTAATTCCAATGCTACCTGAAGAATTATCAAATAACCTTTGCTCTCTTAAACCAGACTTGGATCGCGCGTGTTTAACAGTTGAAATTATTCTAGATAATAATGGACAAAAAAAATCCCATTCTTTTTTCAGATCTATCATTAACTCAAAAAAACGTCTGACATATAATGAAGTGGAAGACGTTATAAAAAGTAAATTCTTAAATCAAGGTTTTGAAAATAATATATTAAAAGTTATTAAGTCTCTTCACAATGTCTACAAAATTTTAGAAGGTCTGAGAGAAAAGAGAGGTGCTTTAAATCTAGAATTACCTGAAAAGAAGATTTTATTTGATGAAGAGGGTTGGCCTCAAGATGTCAAAAAAATTTATGGCGTTACAAGTAATAAAATTATTGAAGAATTAATGATTTTAGCAAACGTAGCTGCAGCAGAGGAAATAAATAAGGTTGCCAATCAATCGATTTATCGATCTCATGAACCACCTAGCCAAGAAAAGTATAAATCACTGATAGAATTGATAGGAAAACCTTTATCAAAGATTTTAATTGGTAAAGTACCTCACCCTTCATTAATGAATAAAATATTAAGTGAAAGTAAGGGGTCTCCTGAATATGAAACTGTTAATCAATCAATTCTAAGAAGTCAATCTCAAGCAAAATACGAGAACAAAAACAAGTCACATTTTGGTTTGGCTCTAAAAAATTATGTTCATTTCACGTCACCTATAAGAAGATATGCTGATTTATTAGTACACAGGCAAATTATTGAAATAATTAATAATAATGTTTTAAATAAGAATAAAAAATTATTTCAACACATTGAAAATGATGATCTTAAATCAATATGTGATCATATTTCTAATACCGAAAGAAAGTCAATTGTCGCTGAAAGGAAAACTGTTGATAGATATATCTCATTATTATACAAAAAAAAAGTTAATGAAATTGTTAATTGCTCTATAACATCAATACATAAATTTGGTGTTTTCGTCTCTATAGATGGAGGAATTGCTGACGCATTACTACCAATAAGAGAACTTCCAAATGACTGGTATAACTACGATCAAGTTAAACAAACATTAATTGGTGAACGGAGCGGTAGTAAATTTTATATTGGAATGCAATTAAAGGTTAAGATTATTGAAGTTGTTCCCTTAACCGGAAGTATTACTGTAAAGTGGAAATCTAATAGAAAATCTGATTGAAAATAAAACGTCGATAACTTGACTTTATAAAAAAAAGAGCTAAATTATCAAAAATTAGATGGAGATTTTAATGGCTAAACCAGCAACTTTACAGATAAAATTATTAAGTTCTGCAGACACAGGCTTTTTTTATGTTACTAAAAAAAATCCTAGAACAAAGCCTGAAAAATTAGAACTTATGAAATACGACCCTAAAGTTCGTAAACATGTATTATTTAAAGAAGCTAAAATTAAATAATAAATTTTTTATTTACAGCTTTCTTTTTGCAAGACATTAAAATCTTTTAGCACTGCCGTAATTTTAAAATTCCCATAATCGACTTTATATGAATGTACTACCCCATGTTCATCTAAATCCAAGCTTATTTCATAATCAGGATTTTCCGATTTGGTGTTCTCTTTATAAAAAGCTATTTTCATGGGCCAAATAATTTTATTTTTAAAATAGTCAAATTTTTTAAATTTAGATTTTTGTTTTTTACCTATAAATGCAGACACTATTTTAATATATTCTTTATCCTCATTTCCAAAAAATACTTTTTTTGTAAATATTTTTTTTTCATTTTTAGCAGCTTCAATAAGTTTTTTTAAATGCTCAATAGGCAATAATGTATCTTTATTAAACGATAATTGTTTAATAGAATTATTAATTACTGATCCAGAAATATTAGTATTATTTTTTTCGATAAAACCTTGATAGGAATTATTACCATTTAATTCACTTTTTTCATTTAATTCAAAACTATGCTTTGTTCCTAAGAAATTTTCAAATGTTGAATAACGAGAATAACTATTAGTCATTTTTTTTTCAGGTAACTCGTATACAAGAACATAGTCTTCTTTTACATTCCAACCATCACATTTTTCTATTATTTCAAAATATGTTTGACCTTGCCCTCCTTCAAGAAAACTGTTTTCTTCTATATCCTCAACATTAAGTGTATAAGTAGCTTTATGTGATAAAAGTTTAATACCAAAAGATGGGCTTGTAGTTAGAATTAAAAAAACAGACAAAAGATAAATATAATTTTTAAAAAACATTTTTATACCTCATTACCAATATCGTGCTATTAATATTTAAACATTTTCTTAGAGAATTAAGTTAGATTATTAAGAATGAACAAAAAAAATCAGATAATCACAGATGATTATACATTAAAAGAATTTAATAATAAATGTTTAAAACAAAAAGTGTTAGCCATTGACACTGAATTTATTAGAGACAACACTTACTATCCTATATTATCATTAGTTCAAATTGCAGGTGAAGATTTTGCAGCTGCAATTGATCCACTTTCAAATATAAACATGAAACCAATATGGGAATTACTTACAAATGAAAATATTTTAAAAGTTTTTCACTCCGGGCGACAAGATATAGAAATTTTTTTAAATTTGACTGGAGAAATTCCAAAACCAATTTATGACACACAAATAGCTGCAATGTTTTGTGGATTAGGTGATCAGGTTGGTTATGAAAGATTAGTAGATAGATTTTTAGGATTATCTATAAATAAAGAAAATCAATTTACAAATTGGTTACAAAGGCCACTTACAAAAAGTCAATTAGATTATGCAATTTCAGATGTAACACATTTAATAAAATTATTTCCTTTAATAAATAAATTAATTGAAGATTCAGGTAGACAAGAATGGGTTAGTAAAGAAATTGAACAACTAAACAAAAAAGATTTATATTATGTAAATCCTGAAGATGCTTGGAAAAGAATTAAAATAAAATATTCTAAACCAGAAACATTAAACATACTTAAAACTCTTGCAAAGTGGCGAGAAGAAGAATGTATACGAAGAAATATTCCTAGAAATAGATTAATTAGAGATGAAACTTTAGTAAATATATCTCTATTTAAACCTAACAAAATTGATTTTTTTAAAAAAATTAGGGGTATACCAAAAAATTTATCTCATAGTGATTTGAATGAAATTATAAAAATGATTAAAGTTGCAGAAAGAATGAACGCTAATACTTGGCCGCAAATTTCTAAAATTAATAAAAAATGTAATGCCGATAAATCAAGTTTAGATTTATTAAAACTCCTACTCTTATATTGTTCCGAAGAAAGTGGATTAGCAGAAAAGTTAATTGCTGATGTAACTGATCTTAAGTCCATCTTAAATGGTAAAAGAGACGGTCTTAAAATATTTGAAGGTTGGAGATATGAGATCTTTGGAAATTTTGTAGATTTACTATTAGAAGGCAAACTAGGTTTCACTATTAAAAATAATAAAGTTAAAAAATTAAATTTTTAACTATTACTAAATTTCATTTAAAATGGTTTTAATGATTTTATAACTAATTTTTTCTTTCATTTCTAAAGAATAAGTATCTAGTTTATCAATTACACTAATAACACTCCCAAAATTTCTTTCTAATCTCTCTAATATATATATGAGTTGTTTATCATTTATTAATAATTTCTTATCATTTGAATACTTAACCATGAAGGAATATAAAAGCACATCATCTGGCAAATTTATTTTACTAGAAATTAAACTGCGTATTCTTGAATTAAGATCGTCAAGTTTCCAATCCATATTTGAGGGTGATAGATTTGACAAAAATAAAACTGAACCATCTTGGTATGTGACTCTGTTTAAAAAATGCATAACTAATTCTGACGGATATTTTTCACCAGGAATAAAATCATCTAATATAAATTTTTTACCTTCTTCTATTTTATCTAAATTAAAACTAGATAAAGAGGATAAATATTCACATCGATTATGTTCTTTAAATATATAAGACAAATGTGTTTTACCAGAACCTTTTGGTCCAAAAATAATCGCAGCTGGTATAGAATTAATTTTTCTTTTATTTTGCCAAAAAGATGAATTGTCTATTAACTTTACAGCTTTTTCATTACATTTTGAAATAATAAAATTTTCTCTATTCTTAGATATTTTAAAAGTTAATGGTAGTGCCATTTGTTTATTTAAAACATATTTATTAATATTTCTTATTTTTAAAGTCATATAACTAATATCATTAAAATATTTTTATGAAATAGTACCTTACAAGAACACCTAAAACAGCAGCGACTGGTAAGGATATCAACACTCCAACAAAACCTGCTAAAAAGGCTCCTGTTGACAACGCAAATATAATCCAAATTGGATTTAATTTTATTGCATCTCCAACTAATTTTGGAGTTAAATAATAACTTTCAAATAATTGTCCAAAAACAAAAATTAATAATAAAGTTAATAATTCAAAAGACATTCCAAATTGAGTAAAGCCTAAAATTAGAGTAAACCCACCACCTAAGAAAGCTCCTACAAAAGGTATAAAAGATATAACACCTGCAAATATACCAAGAATAATTCCAAATTTTATACCAACTAAAAATAATCCTGTTCCATAAAAAATAGATAAAATTACACATACCAAACCCTGACCACGTATAAATTTTGCTAAAACTTGGTCTATTTCTTTTATTAAAATTGGGAAATCTCGAAAATGAGATTTATTTGCAAAATGATATAAAAATAGTTTAATTTTATTAAACTCTAAACTCATATAAAAGCTTATAATAAATATTAAAATAATGTTAAACACACTACTGAAAAATTCTATTCCATTATTTATTAAATGATTACCAGAGTTAAGAAGATTATTAGATAATGGCTTAAAAAAACTGGTATAATCTATAGCTTTTATTTTTTCACTAAGTAAATATTTGTTATTTATTTCCTTAATAAATTTTTCGGCTTCATTCAAGTATTCAGGTGCAATAATTATTAAATTTTGTAATTGATAAAAAATAATAGGCAAAATTAAAATTAAAACAGAAAAAAAACTTAATATAAAAAATACTACGGATAAAAAACTTGAAAATGTTGTGTTAAGATATTTATCAAAAAATATTTTTAATGGATTAACTAGATAAGCAATAATAAAAGCTACTGCAAACGGAATTAATACTTCAAACAAATAAATTACAATTAATAATAATAGTAATATAAATGCATAAGGATAAATTCTTTTTAGATAATCTGACATTTATCGAACCTTAATCTAAATTAATTAACAAGTATATATTGTCTAGAATTTAAATTTTCGAATATTAGTTTTTTTTCATTAACAGCTTGAAAAAAAGTTTTCTTATTACCCATAAACTTTACTATAATTCTACCTTCTGAATTAGTAATCGAAACCACTTTAACTTCAATAACAAAAGGTAATTTTTCAAGTTTTTTCAAAACCATAGGCCAAACTCTTATATCCTTCTGATTTACAGAAATATTCTTTTCATATTTCAACTGACTAGAAGAATCAAAAATATTTCTTGTGATATTATTAAAACTTTTAAGTGTTTTATTTTTGTAAAAAATACTCTCATTCTGAATTTTAAGTAAACCTTTTTCTGAAAAACCTTGGGTTGATTGTACGCTTACTATTTTATCATTAAATAATAATTTATTTTCTAATTTAGTAGACATTATAGAGGTAATTGGAATTACTAAATCTACCACATTTAATATACTAGTATCTATCAAATTGTTTTGTTTCCAATTTTTTTCAATTGAACCAATCATTTTTAATATTTCTTTTTTAATTAGATTTTCATCTACATCATATATAGAAGAAGTTTTCTTAAGAGGTGTTATATTTCTATAAACTGTATTTACTAATTTCCCGTCAAAATTGTAATGTTTAGCGTAGGTGGTCAAATAAGTTTTCCCATTAGTTTTTAAAATAGGTTCCGCTATTACAACTAATAAAGCGTTGGTTTTTTCATTTTTAATTATTTTATTAATAAGATTTTTGTCTGAGTTTAGGAGAACATTAGCACTTATAGTTCTATTTAACTGAAAATTGCCCTGAGCAAGTTTTACTTTAACTAAACCGTCAACTGATTTTATGTGTTTTTTCCATTTTTTATACCATCCGTCTTTCTCATCCCACATAACAAACCCTCTAGGACCTTTAAATATTGGAAGAATAGAAATAGGTTCTCTGTAAGTTTCAGAATATTTTAACTTGTTTTTACGAAAAAAATTAATCACTAAGTTTCTATTAAAACAAATATCAAAATTAGCTAAGTATCTTTTGTCACTATTAGCTTCTTTATTAATTTTTAAATAATTAACTAATGTTGAAATTTCATTTTTCTTAAATTTTAAGTTATTTTTCTTTATAAGCAATCTATTAGTAAGCCTTCTTACTCCTAATAATTTTGCTTTATTTTCAGCTTGAAATCTAGCTTCATTAATTGATTCTTTTGTTAAATCTACGCTTATGTTTTTTATATAAAATGATGAATTCTGACAATCCTCATTTATTGAAGCAAAGGATATTGAAATAAAAAAAAATATTTTAAAGATTATAGTTAGAATGATTTTGAAGTAGTTGAATGACATTAAATAACTGCCTGACTTTTTTAATTGATATGTAACTATAACATCGATATATCAATATATAAATCTAAGAATAATTTTCATTACGTGTTAGTCATAGTGACATATTACAAAAAATAGCTTCAAAGTGAACAAAGAACCAAATAACATGACCAATAACCCTATAACATATAAAGACTCAGGTGTGAATATTGACGAGGGTAATAAACTTGTTAGTGAAATTTCTGATATTACAAAAGCTACATCAATAAAAGGTGCTACAGGTGAATTAGGTGGATTCGGTGGGTTGTTTGATTTAAAAAAGACTGGCTTTAAAGATCCTATTCTTGTTTCCAGTACTGATGGCGTTGGAACTAAATTAAAATTAGCTATTGAAACTAAGTCATATTTTAATATTGGAATTGATTTGGTAGCTATGTGCGCAAATGATGTATTAGCTCAGGGGGCCAAACCACTTTTTTTTATGGATTACTATGCTACAGGTAAATTAGACAAAGACATAGCAATTGAAATTATTAAAGGAATAGCAGAAGGCTGCAAACAATCAGGATGCGCTCTTATTGGTGGCGAGACCGCTGAAATGCCAGGACACTATGAAAACAACAATTTTGACTTAGCTGGTTTTTGTGTTGGTGCTGTAGAAAGAAATAACCTTTTTAAGAAAAGCGCAGTTAAAAGTGGTGATTATGTTATTGGCTTATCTAGTAGTGGTATTCATTCTAATGGCTACTCACTAGTAAGAAAAGTTCTAGAAACTCATTCAATTAACATATTTGAAGCACCTCAATTTGATAAATCAAAAACACTTGCTAATATATTGATGGAGCCTACAATTTTATATACAAACGCATTATTAGCCGGAAATAAAAAACATGAAATAAAGTCTATAAGCCACATAACTGGTGGAGGTTTAATTGAAAATCCTCCAAGAGCATTTAACAAAAATCTAACAATTAAATTTGATATGAAAAATTATGAACTTCCACCATTGTTTAAATGGCTCCAAAGTAAAGCAAATATTTCTCTTTTTGAGCTAGTTAAAACTTTCAACTGTGGAATTGGACTTTTAATATTTGTAAGTAAAAAAGATTTAGAAACAGTAATGATGAATATAAACAAAGCTGGTTATAATTCATTTTTAATTGGTTCAATGATCGAAAATACGTCAAACAATAGCGTTATATTTGATGGATGGGAGCTATAATTTTTGTTAAACTATATTTGAGGCTAAAACACAATATTATTGAGCCAGATTAGTATAATGGAAGAATAGTTAATTAATTACTAATTTTATTAATTTAAGGAGTTAGATATGAATAATAAAATTGATAAAGAAACAGAGGAACATAAAATATTTTATGAAAATTTCTTAAAATATACTACCTACAGTACAGTCATCATTATCGCGATTGTTGCCTTAATGGCAATTTTTCTAGTTTAAAATTTAGTAAACTAATTCTATTTCAGCGAAAAAAAATGCAATTTCAGATTTTGCATTTTCAAGACTGTCAGAACCATGTACAGAATTCGCTTCTATGCTTTCTGCAAACTCATTTCTAATAGTGCCTTTTTCAGCTTCTTTTGGATTAGTTGCTCCCATAATGTCTCTATTCAGCTTTACGGCGTTTTCACCTCTAAGCACTTGAGCGATAACAGGACCAGAAATCATGAAATCAACTAAATTATTGAAAAAAGGTCTATCTTTATGGACCTCATAGAATTTTTTAGCCATACCCTTAGTCAATTGCAATCGTTTTTGTGCTATTATATTTAGGCCAGAATCTTCAAATTTAGCATTTATAGAACCAGTTATATTTCTTTTAGTAGCGTCTGGTTTAATTATGGATAACGTGTTTTCAATTGTCATTATATTCTCCAAAAAAAAATTTTTATATGTTTTGTCTCAAATAAGCAAGACCTTTTAAAAAAACATTTCAAAAATTTATCTTAATAATGCTAGTGTTGTTTAATTAACTGATACAACATTTTAACTCCCCATCCTACACCACCATATGGAACTGAAGGTGAGGATTTATTTTTCCATGTTACTCCAGCAATATCTAAATGAGCCCATGGAGTTTTTTCAACATGTCTTTTTAAAAAACAGGCTGCTGTAATAGAACCTGCTCCAGGTCCTCCAATATTTTTCATATCTGCAATCTCTGTTTTTATTAATTGATCATAATCATCATCCATAGGCATTTCCCAAACCTTTTCTCCAGTAATTTCACCAGCATTAAAAATGGCTTTAGAAACATCTTTATTATTTGAAAACAGTCCAGCTCTAATATCACCTAAGGCAACTATCATGGCTCCAGTTAACGTAGCTAAATCTATCATAAACTTTGGCTTAAATTTCTTTTCTGTCCAAGAGAGTATGTCAGCCAATACTAATCTTCCTTCTGCATCTGTATTCAAAACTTCAATCGTTTGACCTGAAACAGACTTCACAACATCTCCAGGTCTTTGCGCATCTCCATCAGGCATGTTTTCAACAAGTCCTATGACCCCAATAACATTTTTTTTAATCTTAGATAAAGCAGCAGTTTCAATTAGTCCTGTAACTGTTGCCGCACCACCCATATCCCATTTCATATCCTCCATAGACTTTGGCGGCTTTAAAGATAATCCACCAGAATCAAAACATACACCTTTACCAATAAATGCCATAGGAGGAGTTTCTTTTTTTCCACCCGACCATTCCATAACTACAACTTGACTATCTTTTCTTGAGCCTCGCCCAACTGCTAATAAAGCATCCATACCAAGTTTTTCCAATTGTTTCTCATTGTATGTAGTAACCTTAACTCCAATTTTTTTAAGTTTTTTACACTCATTGGCAAAGCTTGATGGAAAGAGAATGTTTGCTGGTTGCCATACTAAATCTCTAGCAGTAAAAACACCATTGGCAATATTTTTGATCTCTTGTATATTTTGAGAATGTTTTTTTGGTTCATCACAAATAAATGTGACATTTTTTATATCAATAATATCTTTTGACTTATTTTTTTTATAGTTATTGAATTTATATGAACTTAATAAAATACCTAAGGCAATCTGTTTGTTTAAATATTGATCATGTTCAAAAATTCTAACTTCAGAACATCCTATAGACTTGGTTTGATTAAATATACTCCCACCAAGATCTTCTAAATATTTATTCGTCAAATCACTTTTATGATCCTTTCTATTGATTAAAAGAAATATTCCCTTCTCAGATCTGACAATACAGATGCTTGCCAAATTATTTTCAATAATTTTCTTTAAAAATTTTTCTAAATTTTTCTCAATAGATAAGCCCTTAGATAATAAAAGGTTTTTCTCAGAATAAAATAAAACATTTGTTATATTTTGATGATTAAGTTTTAAATTCTCATTTGGTTTTTCAAATTTAAATTTTATAAACCTATTATTAACAAGCATATTTTTTCCTTTAATCTAATTAGTATTATTGTATATATCCACATAAGGTATAATAATGTGATATTTTAAAATAGTTAATTTTAACTTTTCTGATAATATTTTTTTATGATTTTAACAAGCTATATATTTCGACAAACATCAAAAAGTGTTTTTCTTTCAACATGTGTTTTTTTAGGAGTTATTTGGTTAAGTCAATCTTTCAAAAGTATAAAATTAATAATTGAGAAAGGAGCTAATCTTGCTGATTTCTTTATCTTATCTGTTTACAGCTTACCAAGCTGGTTATTAATAGCTTTGCCACTTGGTACTTTCGCTGGTTGTATGATCTCTTATTTGAGACTTCAAAATGATAAAGAAATTATAGTAATGAAATCAGCTGGTTTTAGTCCTTTGAAAATTAGTAAACCTGCTCTTTTAGTAGCTTTGGTATGTTCATTAATATTGTTTATAATATCACATTTTATTCTTCCCGAAACATATAGAAATTTTAAAAAATTACAAAATGAAATTAGAAATAGTAATCAAGAATTTATTTTAAGAGACAATATTTTTATAGATATTAACAAAACCCAAACAATATTTATAGGAAAGTTAAAAAATAATAATAATTTAGAGGAAATATTTATTCAAGATCGAACTGATAATCTATACCTAGTAGAATATTTTTCGAAAAGAGGTAATTTGAATGTTGGTGAAGCTATTAATTTAATGATGATTGAAGGAACTAGAATATCAACCGATAAAAAAGGTCGTTCAACAGTCTTAAATTTTGATAATTATAATATAACAATACAAAAAGATAAAAAAAAATTAGTTGCTACAAGAGTTGTGGAATATAACGAGTATAGTTTTTTTGAATTGATACAGAAAGCAGAAAAAAATCTGAGCAAACGTGGTAAATTCTTAGCAGAAGCTCATACTAGAAACACTATTGTATTTATGCCAATTATTTTCACCTTAATAGTTATGTTAACTATACTCAAAGAACAATATTCAAGAATATTAATTACATATAAGAAAACTATGACAATTGGAATAGTTTTTGTACTTCAAAGTTTAGTTATAATTTTAAAAAATGCAGTACACAGTGACACTTTTTTTGTACCATTTATGTATTTATTTCCGATATCTATTTTAATTGTATGTTTTATTTTTTTGTATACAAGAGAAAACACACACAAAAGTCCATTTTATTAACACGTTGATATTGAATGATAAAAACTAATAATCATCCTTTAATTCTTTATAAATATTTTACAAAAGACATATTTAAATATTTTTTGTTAGCATTGTTTTCATTGATGATATTGATATTTTTTATAGACATTATTGAACTATTTAGACGTTCCTCAAACAAAGTAGGTGTTGATCATCTAGTTGAGGCTGATATCTTTGACATATTAGTTATGGCCTTATTAAAAATTTCTGGAAATATCCAAAAAATTTTACCTTTTGCCGTTCTAATTGGATCAATATCTTGCTTTAATCAATGGAGAAAAAAAAACTACTATATAGTTTCAAAAACATCCGGAATATCTCTGTGGACAATACTTTCTCCAATATTAATTTCTTTTTTTTTAATAGGACTTGTTTCCGTAATAGTTTTAAATCCCTTTACAGCTTTGTTGAACAAAAAATATGAAAGTTTACAGACTATTTTTTTTGGTCAGAAGAATTTAAAAACATTTTCATTTGACACAAAAGGGTTCTGGATCAAACAAATTTCTAAAAAATCATATTTACTGATAAATGCTGGTAAAATAAATGAAGATTTAAATACTTTGTTCGATGTAAATATATTTGTTTATGATCAAGATCAAGTTTTTAAAAAAAGAATCTCTGCAAGACGAGCTGTATTTTCTAAAAATAAACTGAACCTTTTTGAAGTACGATTAACGAAAAACAACTCAGAATTACAAATACTAAATCAACTCTCTTTTTTCATAAAATCTAATCAAAGCAATCTAAATGTCACAACTATAGAACCTGAAAATATATATCTATTAGATTTTCCAATTTATCTAAAGCAAATGCAACAATATGGTCTAAACACTTCTAAGCATTTGTTATATTTTTTTAAATTAATTTGCCAACCATTTTTGATTATATCAATGATTTTACTTTCAGCTTCCTTGATGTTAAGGAGTAATGAAAGAAAAATTGAGCTTGGTATTGTTTCACTCTCGTTAGTTGTTGGTTTTAGTTTATATTTTATTGGAGATTTTATTTTTGCATTGGGCTCTTCAGAGAAACTGCCAGCATTACTATCTGGATTTGGTCCTACTTTAATTGGATTGTTCGCAGGTTGTTATTTAACAAGTGATATAGACGAAGGTAAAAGACAATAAAAAAAGGGTTTACAGTGAATAGAATTATTAAAAATTGTTTAAACTTTAGATTATTAATATTTATAAATATTTTTGTTTATAATATTATTGCTAACAGCGCTTTTTGTAGTGAAAACTATATACTAACAACTGTTAATAAAATACCTATTACGAAAAATGATGTAGTCAATCGTGCAAAATTACTTTCATTTTCTATTGAAAATAAAAGTGACTCCAAAAAACTCGAATCATATTACAACCAATCATTAAATTCTCTAATTAACGATAAAATAATTTTATCTGCTGGACTTAAAATTAATAAAAACATAATAAAAATAGTTTCCCCGAAAGCTAACCAACTACTTTTAAATGAATTTAACAATTCAGAAGTAACATTAAATAAATTTCTAAATAAGCTATTATTACCAAAAACAGCTTTGTTAGACAAATATAATTCTCAATTAATTTGGAGTATTGTCTTAAAAAATAAATTTAAGAAACAATTGATTACTTTAGACAAACAAATTGAAAACAATCTTAAAGAAAAAAAAAACAGAACGACTGAAGATCTCTACGATTTAGCAGAAATTGTAATCAGTAAAAAAAATAATAAGATCTTATTAACCAAAATTAAATCTGCTTTAAATAATGGTGTAAACTTTTTAGATTTAGCAAAACAAATTTCTATAAGTAGTTCAGCCAAGTTAAGAGGTAAAGTTGGATGGAAAAATTATGAAAATTTGCCTAATTATATAAAATCAAAACAGATTAAATTGAATGAAGGTGATATTATCAGTTTTCCAACCAACGATAAAATAAAGATCATTAAAGTATTAGCTAAAAGATTTAATGGAAAATTAAGCAAAAATGAAATGAATGTCATCGTTGCTCAAATAAAATTCCCAATAAATTTTCAAAAAAAAGATGAGGCTTTTAACAAAACAAATGAAAGACTTGAAAGTATATTAGATGGCCAAAAAGGTTGTGAAAATTTAGGTATTATAAAAAAACAAAAAAATAACAAACTTAGCTTAAATATTTTACATTCAAGAATAGCAGATTTAAGTTCAAGGATACAAAATCTTATTAAGAAGATTGAATTATATAAAATATCACAACCAATATTTATTGGTAATTATGGATATACATATATTTTATGTGACACCAAAAATACAAAGTTAGAAAAAGCATCACTCTTGCAGAAAAAAAATAAAATAATGCAAAAACATTATTTGATTTTCAGTGAAAGACTATTAAAACGTCTTTATAAGGAAGCAAATATAACCAGTATCAAAAAATTAAATAGTTAATAAATATTTATATGAATTCTTTAAAAAAAGTTATCCTAATATCTGCAGGTGATCCCGCTAGTATTTCAAGTGAAATTACAATTAAAGCAATAGAAAACTCCAAAATTATTAAAAACATAAGACCTATAGTTATAAGTAGCTTAAATCTAATTGAAGATTGTAAAAAGAATATTAATAGCAACATCAAATTGAATGAAATTAAGGATAAAGTGAATTTTTCTGACTACAAGGAGAATAATTTAAATATTATTCCTATAAATTTATTTGAAGAAATATTTTTTGGGAAACCAAATACCAAATATGCTTCTTTTATAAAAAAATCAATTGTTGATTGTGTTCGAATTAAAATGAATAGTATAGCTTCTGCGATTGTAACAAATCCTATAAATAAAGAGATTATGTATCAATCTGGGTTTAACTTTCAAGGGCATACAGATTTTCTTGCATCACTTTCCCAATACAAAAAAATTCCTGTCATGATGCTAGTTACTAATGGCCTAAAAACAATTCCATTGACAATTCATGTTCCTATAAAAAATATTTCAAAACTTATAACAAAAAGTCGAATTGAACATTCAATAAATATTGCAAAAGAAAGCTTAATTTCTTTATTTAATATTTCTAAACCTAGAATACTCGTTACAGGATTAAACCCTCATGCAGGTGAAAACGGAGATATTGGAAATGAAGAAAAGAAAATAATTATTCCTGCGATTAATAAAGCCAAAAAAAAAAATGATTGTTTTTTAGAGGGGCCCGTTTCTGCTGATACAGCTTTTTCGTCAAAAAAAAGAAAAGATTATGATGTAGCTATTTGTATGTATCACGATCAAGCTCTTATTCCAATTAAAACATTAGATTTTTTTAATGGTGTTAACGTAACTTTGGGATTAGATTTCATTAGAACTTCACCTGACCATGGAACTGCATTTGATATTGCTGGCAAAAACATTGCTAATCCCGATAGTTTAATAGCAGCAATTAATCTTGCTTATCAAATGAGTATAAATAAGCAAGATGGATAATAAGAATACAGAATTGCCTACTATCAAGGAAACTCTGAAAAAAAATAATGTTAAAATTAATAAATCCTTAGGTCAAAATTTTCTATTTGATCTAAACTTAACTGATAAAATTGTTAGAAATTCTGAACCTATCGCTCGAACCGTAATTGAAATTGGTCCAGGTCCTGGGAGTTTGACCAGATCAATTTTAAAAAAAAATCCAACTATTCTTTATACTATTGACAAAGATAAACAATCAGAAAAAATGTTAACCGATGTGAAAAAAATATATAAAGATAAACTTATTATAATCACTGATGATGCTCTTCATTATCCTATTTGGGAGTTAGGTAACTCTCCTAGGCAAGTGATAGCTAATCTTCCTTATAATACAGGAACTAAAATGTTGACTTCATGGTTGAAACATATTCATCATTTTGATTTGCTTACTTTAATGTTTCAAAAAGAAGTTGCCGATAGAATAATTGCAAAACCTGGATCTAAAAACTATGGTAGATTGTCAATTTTAACAAATTGGTTAACAAAAAGTAAAAAAATGTTTGATATTCCAAGTGACGCTTTTATTCCTAAACCTAAGGTTAAATCGAGCGTGATACAATTAAAACCATTAAGTAAACCTCTATATGATGTATCTTTCGAATCTGTTGAAAAAATAACGCATATGGCCTTCAGCCAAAGAAGAAAAATGCTTAAAACTAGTTTGAAAACTATAAATGGACAAACAATTTTAAAAGAACTGGGTATTTCACCAAATTTAAGGCCAGAGAATTTAACTGTTATAGATTTTTGTAAAATAGCCAAAAAATCATTCGAACAAAAGTGAAAATTTATTTAAGCTTTTCGACAATATTCTTTAAGTTTAAATATCTATATCTTCGTAGTCTTTCCGAAATTAAAATTGATTTAATTTGGCTTACAGCCAAATTAATTTCCTTGTTTATTATAACAAAATCATATTCTAAATAGTGACTTATTTCTTTTCTAGCTTCAGACATTCTTTTTAGAAAATTTTTTTTATCTTCACTTGCTCTATTGCCAAGTCTGTTCTCAAGCTCTTTGATAGATGGAGGTAAAATAAAGACTTTTACAATATCATTCGGTATATGATTTTGAATCTGTCTTGTACCTTGCCAATCTATATCTACTATAATATCAATTCCTTTTTCAATTTTTGAAATAACTTCTTTTTTTGGAGTTCCATATGAAAAACCAAAAACATTGGCATGTTCTAAAAACTCATCATTTCTAACCAACGTTTCAAATTCTGAGTCATTTGTAAAAAAATAATCTTTCCCTTCAATTTCGTCTTTTCTTATTTTACGTGTAGTTACGGAAACTGAAAGATCAATTCCATCAACCTCTTGAATTATTTTTTTACATATAGTTGTTTTACCAGCCCCAGAAGGAGAAGAAATTACTAATACAAGACCTTTTCGAGTGTTATTATTCATTATTATTCCTTATTGATATAATCTTTCCATAGCTTAATATTTTTTCTATGTAAACTATATGTTTGAGAAAATCTATGACCTCCTTTTCCATCACTTACGAAATAAAAATAATTTGTTTTTTTTAGATACTTTAAGGATTTTAAAGCATTTTCACCAGGATATGATATGGGAGTTGGAGGTAAACCTTTATAAAAATACGTATTAAAAGGGTTATCTGATTTTAACATATTTTTGGTAATTTTTTGACCATTAACATTAAAACCATATGCTAATGTAACATCAGACTGAAGTTTCATATTATTTTTAAGCCTATTAATAAAAACACTTGCTACTAATCTACTATCGTTCAAATCACTTGTTTCACTTTGAACTATTGATGCTAAGATCAGGAAATCTTTTTTATTTTTTAAAATAAAGTTTTTAGGTTTATTTTTCCAAACATTTTCTAGAATTTTATCTTGAGCTAACTTCATACGTTCTAATAATTTATTTCTAGAATACCCATATTTAAAATAATACGTGTCTGGTTTATATATCCCTTCTTTTAAAAGTTTTATTTCTCCCGACAAATATCGATTTTCAAGTAAGCTTTTTTTTAAATTTTTTTTCGTTGTTCCTTCAACAAGTTTAAAAATCCTTGTAATTGTTTTTTCATTCTGAAAAATGTTTTGAATATCTTGTATGCTTGAGTTTTTAGGAATTAAGTACTCACCAGCTTTAGGAATAAAAATATCTTTACGTATTAATGATATAATTCTCCAATCAACATACTGAATAAAAATATCGTTAAGCTGAAGTTGTTTTATAATTTTTTTTTGGTTTGTATTTTTTTCTAATAAAAAATAAGTATTTTTAGGCACTATTTGTAGTTTTTTTTTATAGTCAATATAGTAGTAACTAGTAAAAATCAAAAAAATTATAAAAAATATTAAAAGGAAAAGTTTGTTTTTTAATATTAATCTGGACAACTGATTACTAGGCTAGCATTTGTTCCACCAAATCCAAATGAGTTTGAAAGTACGTTTTTAACATTTCTTTTTTTTGATTTGATTGGAACTAAATCAAATCCTAATGCTTCTTTGTCAGGAGTTATCAAATTATTAGTTGGAGGTACAATTTGATTTTTAATTGATAATATCGAGTATATAGCCTCAATTGCACCAGCCGCACCTAAAAGATGGCCAGTTGCTGATTTAGTGGAGCTGACGCTTGTATTTTCTATTTTATGGTTAAGTAATCTATCAATAGCTTTTAATTCAATTACATCTCCAAGTGGAGTTGATGTTCCATGAGCATTTACATAATCAATATCTGAACTATTAATGTTTGCGTCTTTTAAAGCAGATTGCATAGCCCTGAAACCTCCATCGCCATTTTCAGCGGGTGCAGTAATATGATGAGCATCTCCTGACAAGCCATAACCCTTTATTTCCGCATATATTTTGGCACCTCTAGCAATGGCGTGTTCTCTTTCTTCTAGAATAATTACACCAGAACCTTCACCCATAACAAAACCATCTCTATCTTGATCCCAAGGTCTGGAACTGGATTCTGGGTCATTATTAAAATTAGTACTTAAGGCTCTAGCTGCAGCAAACCCTGCCATACCAATGCGGCAACAAGCAGCTTCAGCTCCTCCTGCAACCATCACATCTGCATCACCATATCTTATAATTCTAGCTGCATCTCCAATAGCATGAGCACCAGTTGAGCAGGCTGTTACAACAGAATGGTTTGGACCTTTAAAACCATACCTTATGCTTACTTGACCAGATAATAAATTTATAAGCGCAGAAGGTATAAAAAATGGGCTTACTTTTCTAGGTCCTTTTGAATTAAGTAATTCAGTAGTTTTAGCTATAGTTTCAAGACCTCCAATACCTGAACCTAGAATTACTCCTGTTCTTTGTTTTTCATTTTCAGTTTTTGGTGTCCAACCAGAATCATCTACTGCCTGGACAGCTGATATTATTCCGTAAGCTATAAACCTATCAATACGTTTGTATTCTCTTGGTTCAATCCAATTATATAAATCTAATCCACCATTTTTATCATCGTTTATAGTTGGAATTTGTCCAGCTATTTTACAAGGCAGGTCTGATACTTCAAAATCATTAATTTTATTTATGCCAACTGAACCCGAAATCAGTCTTCTCCAGTTAAGCTCAACACCGACACCCAGAGGTGTTAATAAACCTAATCCAGTAACAACAACTCGACGCATAAAAAACTCCTAATATTTAATCGAGTAAAAGTTTAATTATATTAAGTATTTGAGGATATAAAATCTATTGCATCTTTAACAGTCTGTATTTTTTCAGCAGCATCGTCTGGTATTTCGCACTCAAACTCTTCTTCAAAAGCCATAACTAGTTCAACAGTATCTAAGCTATCAGCACCTAAATCATCTATAAAACTAGCACTATCTACTACCTTAGCTTCTTCAACTCCAAGATGCTCAACTACAATTTTTGTAACTCTACCAGCTATATCACTCATTAAAATCCCCTTCAATTCAATTTAAATACTTAATTGTAATGCGTTTCGAGTAACATAAATATTTATTCATGCCAAGCATATTATCGTGTTAGCCAAAAAAACTCTAAATCATACTCATACCCCCATTAATATGTAAAGTAGTGCCAGTTATAAAACCAGCCTCATCACTAGCTAAATAAACACAGCCATTTGATATATCATCAACTTTTCCTAATCGATTAACTGGAATATTTTCTACTATATTTTTTTTCTGGTCATCAGATAATTTGTCAGTCATAGGAGTGGAAATAAATCCTGGTGCTATCAGGTTACATGTAATTCCTCGACTAGCAACTTCTAATGCTATTGATTTAGTAAAGCCTACTAAAGCAGATTTAGAGGCTGCATAATTACTTTGGCCTGCATTTCCAGAATAACCAACAACAGAACTTATAAATATCACTCTTCCATATCTTCTTTTTAACATTCCTTTAATTACTTGCCTTGTTAATCTCATTGGTGCTGATAAATTTACGTTAATAACCTGATCCCATTCGTCATCTTTCATTCTTAAAAAAAGGTTATCAGCGGTAATGCCAGCATTGTTTATTAATATATCAATATGACCAAAACTTGCTTCAGCTTCTTTTGCTAAATTTAGGACATCATCTTTATCGTTTAAGTCAGTTATTATTGTCTTAACGTCATTACCTAATTCTGAGGCTAAATCATTAAGAACATTTTGTCGTGTCCCTGAAATAATTAATTTTGCTCCACATTGTTTCATTTTTTTTACTATTGACATACCAATGCCACCTGATGCACCTGTTATTAGGGCTACCTTATCTGACAATTCAAACATTTAAATCTCCATTATAATTTATAAAAAATTTTCAAAATCTTCTGTATTCTCAATGCTAATAGTTACAACATTTTTAATCATTCTTTTTGCAATGCCTGAAAGAACTTTTCCACTTCCTAATTCTATAACTTTTTTAACACCTTGTTTGTCAGCAAATTTCATAGTCTCTCGCCACCTAACAGTTCCAGTAACTTGATCAATTAAATTTTTCCTTAATTTATCTGGATTAGTTTCAGGTGAAACATTCACATTGGGTATAATTGGTACAATAGGAGTTTTAAAAATTAAATCGTTAAGGGCATTTTCCATCGTTGTTTGAGCAGGTTTCATTAGTTGACAATGAAATGGAGCGCTTACAGGAAGAATTACAGCCCTTTTTATACCAAAATCCTTGGAAAGTTTTATAGCATTT
Source organism: alpha proteobacterium SCGC AAA536-K22 (assembly GCA_000421325.1). Lineage (GTDB taxonomy): Bacteria > Pseudomonadota > Alphaproteobacteria > Puniceispirillales > Marisalimonadaceae > Marisalimonas. The sequence continues at coordinate 146,640 of ATWQ01000001.1, read as the reverse complement.
TCTACTGCTAATATATCACCACTGATTACAACTTGACCTTCTGAATTATCATTAGCTATATCGCAAACTCCATAAGACTTTACTTTATCTGAAACTTCTTTTGCTGTTTCAAGATTTGTACCTATCAATGCAGCCATTGCACCTTTCCCAATTGGAACAGCTTCCTGCATTGCAGTACCTCTTAATCTTAATAAAATTGCACATTGATGTAGAGAAAAAACTTCTGCAGCAGTCATAGCTGTATATTCTCCTAGAGAATGTCCACAAACATAATCTGCTAAATCTGGTAGTTTTTTATTAGTAATTTTATTTAAAACTCTTAAGGTAGCTATACTGCAAGCCATCAATGCAGGTTGTGCGTTTGAAGTTAAGGATATTTCATCATCTGTGCCCTCCCACATAACACTTGTTAAATCAAAATTTAGGGCATCATTTACTTCTTCAAAAACTTGTTTTGCTTCAATAAAATTATCTGATAATTCTTTACCCATTCTAATCTTCTGAGACCCTTGCCCTGGAAAAACAATAAAATTCATTTCAAGCCCCTTTAAATGATTAAATTTATTTATATTTATCTATTGCATAATTTTAATAAACATTTATGTTTCACAATAATTTAAATTACCAGCATAAAATATATTTTTTATGTCCTCCTTGCCAGTTAATTTAATTAACTGGCTAACCTGGGTAAATCCCAACAAGCCATAAGGAGATGAAGATGGCCTTATACGAAAGTGTAATAATTGGAAGACAAGATCTGACCCCTAATCAGTTTGAAGAACTGATAAATGAGTTTATTAAAATAATAGAATCTTATAAAGGCGTAATAAAAAAAAGAGAGAATTGGGGACTTAGAAATCTTGCTTATAAGATTAATAAAAATAGAAAAGGTCATTACGTACTTCTTAATATAGATAGTTCATCTGATGCAATTGTAGAATATGAACGACTAATGAGATTAAATGAAGATATTATAAGATTTTTAACAATTGGAATAAGTTCAGTTGATGAAAAATCTTCACCTTTAATGAATAATAAATCTGATCGTTACAAAAGCGAAGTTGTTAATACGGAAACAATTTCACCAAGTAATGTATAAGCCTAGGGAACATTTAGATGACACAGCTAGATATTAAAAGAGAGGCTCTAAGAAAGCCTAATCAAAAAAAAAGAAAATCATGTCCCTTTTCAGCTCCTAATACACCTGAAATAGATTATAAAGATTTAAAAGTTCTCACGAGATACGTATCTGAAAGAGGTAAAATTATACCATCTAGAATTTCTGCTGTATCAGCAAAAAAACAACGTGAACTCTCCAAAGCTATTAAAAGAGCGAGATTTTTAGCATTAATGCCTTATGTAGTCGGTTAGATTAGGAGAATAGAATGAATATTATTTTGTTAGAACGTGTTGAAAAATTAGGGCAGATGGGAGAGTTCGTCTCAGTTAAGTCAGGGTATGCGAGAAATTTTTTGTTCCCTCAGGGTAAAGCTGTTTTTGCTTCAAAAGAAAATATTAAAATGTTTGAAGAAAAGAAGTCTCAGTTAGAGGGTGAAAACATAACTAGAAAAAAAGAAGCTCAAAATTTAGCTGACAATATTAAATTTAAAGAAGTAGTTTTGATAAGAGCTGCAAGCGAATCTGGACAATTATATGGTTCTGTATCCGCAAAAGACATATCCAACGTAGTCACTGAAGCTGGACTTTCAATAAATAAATCTCAGATTAATTTGAATAAAGCCATTAAAACTTTATCATACGAAGATATATACATCAAACTTCATCCAGAAATCTCTATAAAGTTAAAACTAAATATAGCTAGATCTTCAGAAGAGGCAAAAGAGCAAACTAAATCAGGAAAAGCTATAATCACAACTGAAATAACTGGTGGAGACATTAGATCTGAACGTGCTCAGAAAGATGCAAGAAGATTTGATAAAAAAGAGAATGTAACAAAGACAAAAAATGTAACTGAGCAAAAGTTAGAAACACCTATAAACGACATTAATGACGAAACTGAGGAAAAAAAGATAAAATTAATTAGTTAATTAATTATAAACATTGAAACAAAATATAGATTTAAATGCTTTTAAATCTCAACTAAATTAAGAAAAAATCGTTATGGATGATAATCTAGTTGAAAATTATTCTAACTCTGAAAATCTATATTCAGATAATATAAATAATACCGAAAAAAAAATGCCTCAAAATCTTGAGGCCGAGCAAAGTCTTCTGGGTTCAATATTATTCGATAATAAAACTTTGGAAGATATTCCTACTAATTTTAATAATCAATATTTTTTTGATCCATTACATGCAAGTATATATGAAGCTTGTATATCTCTAACCGATGCTGGTAAATTAGCTGATCCCTTAACACTTAAAAATTATTTAAATGATACAAACTTAAATAAAGACATTGATATTGAAAATTATCTTCTGGATCTGAGAGAAGGTGTATTATCACTCAGTAAAGCAAAATTTTACGCTGAAGAAATAAAAAATTGTTATATCAGAAGGTCTTTAATAAGAATTGCTGATGATTTGATTAATAGGTCAATTAATCCTAATGTTGATGTACCTCCTGACCAAGAAATATCTGAAACTGAAGAAAAACTATATAATTTAGCTGAGAAAGATCAAATTAATTCAGGCCCAATAGATTTTAAATCTGTTTTAACCAGTGCTACTAATCAAATAAATGAAGCTTTCAACAGAAAAGGTAAATTATCTGGTATAGATACAGGTTTTTCAGGTTTAAATCGTCAATTAGGAGGATTAAATAAGTCAGACTTAATAGTCTTAGCGGGCAGACCTGCAATGGGGAAAACTGCATTAGCAACAAACATTGGCTTTAATGCCGCTAAAAGTAGTAACTCTCATCAAAACGACGCTATCTTAATTTTTTCTTTAGAAATGTCAGCAGAACAATTAGCTCAAAGAATATTAGCTGAACAATCTACAATAGACTCTCACAAATTAAGAAGTGGTGATATTGATGAAAAAGAATTCTCAAAACTTGTTTCAACACAGAATGATATTTATAACTTACCATTTTTTATCGATGATACCCCCGCAATATCTGTTGGACAAATTGCATCAAGAGCAAGGAGATTAAAAAGAACTAGTGGATTAGCATTAATTGTTATTGACTATATACAATTAATTCAAGGATCTAAAGCTAGTGAGGCCCAAGGAAGGGTTCAAGAAGTCTCAAGTATTACTAGAGGTTTAAAGTCAATTGCTAAAGAGTTAAATGTACCCATTCTTGCTTTATCTCAACTAAGCAGAGCTGTTGAACAAAGAGAAGATAAAAGGCCTATTCTTGCAGACTTGAGAGAATCTGGTTCTATAGAGCAGGATGCAGATGTAGTAATGTTTGTTTATAGAGAAGAGTATTACCTAGATAAAAGTGAACCAACTCAAAGAGACAATGAAAATCAAGAAAGTTTCAATGAACGTTTTATAAAATGGCAAGATAGAAGGAATTCAGCAGAAGGAAAGGCTGAAATAATCATCTCAAAACAAAGACATGGACCAACTGGTATAATACAAGTACAATTTGAGGCCAAATTCACTAGATTTATGGATCTAGTGCAAGATAATAGGTTACCAGATCAAATTTATTAGTAAAATTATCTAAAAATATATAAACTTTTGTTATGCAAGGTATTCTAAATATTTCTCTTGAAGATATTAAATCAAATTGGGTCGCACTAAACAACGCGTCTAATGGTAAAGCTGCGGCTGTAATTAAAGCAAATGCTTATGGTATGGGCATGATAAGAGTAGCTAATACTTTAATAGAAGCAGGATGTAATTATTTTTATGTTGCAAACCTTGATGAAGGGATCGAACTAAGAAAAAAAATAAAATCTGAAGATATCAAAATTGCTGTTTTTGAAGGTTTTTTTAAAGGTACTGAGAAAACTTATGTAAAATATAAATTAAACCCAATAATTAATAATTTAAATCAATTAATGAGATTGAAAGCGATTGTTGATCAAGGATATAAAATCAAAACAATATTAAATATTGATACAGGCATGAATAGATTAGGTTTTAGTCAAAATGAAATTAGTTTGTTATTAACTAACAAAGAATTATTAAATTTTGTTGAATGGGACTTTATAATGTCCCACCTTGCAAATGCTCACCAAATAAAAAATAAAGAAAACTTTAAACAATTAGATAAAATTTTACAATTTTCTAAAAACTTACCTAATATTAAATTAAGCTTAGCAAATAGTGGTGGAATAATGCTCGGATCAAAGTTTTGTCTTGATCAAACTAGACCTGGCATTGGATTATTCGGAATTGATAATTTTGGTAATAATATTAAATTAAATTCTAGGAGTTTAAAGCTACCCTTACATTTATATGGACCCGTAATTCAGATAAGAGACGTTGATATTGGTGAAAAAATATCATATGGAGGCGTTGATATAACAAAAAGAAAATCTAAATTAGCTACAATTGGAATTGGTTATGCGGACGGTTGGTTAAGATTATTAAAACCCAATAGCTCATTCTTGATTATGAAAAAAAAATGTAAGGTTTTAGGCAATATTACAATGGATAGCTTTGTTTTAGATGTTACTAACTTAAAGGAAAAGTCACTAAAAGAAGGTGACTATTTATGTTTACTAGATAACACTAATATAAAAAACATAGTTACAAAGTTAGATATAATCAGCTATGAACTTTTAACAATTATGGGCAATCGCTTATTGAGAAAATATAATTAATGAATAATTTGCAAAACAGGTAAGAACTTTGATTAACTCGATATTTAATATTTGTGGTGCTATAGGTCAAAAATTTTTAAAATTTTTATCTACCATTGGTCATTTCTCTTTTTTTGTTGTAACTGCCATTTTTTGGATGTTCAGACCACCTTGGTATTTCAAGAAAATATTTTATCAAATTATAGATATTGGTTATTTCTCTCTACCTGTAGTAGGTCTCACCACCTTTTTTTCTGGTATGGTTTTGGCTCTTCAAACTTACAATGGTTTTACTGAACTGAATACTGAGACAACTGTGGCAAGAGTTGTATTAACTTCAATCACAAGAGAATTAGGACCTGTTTTAACAGGACTGATGGTTGCCGGACGTATTGGAGCTAAGATGGCAGCTGAAATAGCAACAATGAGGGTCACAGAGCAAATAGATGCCTTAGGTACTCTTGGGACAAGACCTATGCAATATTTAATTGCCCCAAAGATTATAGCTTCACTAATTTGTATTCCAATTTTAGTGCTGTTAGGAAATACAATTGGAATTTTGGGCGGATATGTAATTGCAATTTTTAAACTAGAATTTAATCCGAACATTTATTTATATGCTACTGTAGAATATTTACAATGGATAGATATTATTCAAGGTACAGTTAAAGCTCTAATTTTTGGGTTAATAATATCAATGGTAAGTTGTTATTTTGGTTTTAATGCAACCAAAGGAGCCGAAGGAGTTGGTTATGCTACAACAGCATCTGTAGTAATTTCGTCAGTAATGATATTAACAAGCACATATATTATAACAGCTTTATTTTTTGGTTAAAAATGAAAAATAAATTTAATAATAAAGTAATAATTGAAGTTAAAAACCTTACTAAGGGTTTTAATGATACTATGGTTTTAAATAATATTAATTTTAAACTATTTGAAGGTGAGTCTCTAGCCATAATAGGCGCATCAGGATCTGGTAAGTCCGTGCTTCTCAAAAATATCATTGGTTTATTAACACCAGACAAAGGTTCCATTAAAATAAACGGTTTAGAAATGGTTAACTTAAAACGGTCTGCGAAAGAAAAAGTTTTACTTGATTTAGGAATTACATTTCAACATGGCGCATTATTTGATTCTTTGCAAAATTGGGAAAATATTGTTTTCAAAATTAGAAATAAAGACAAACTTTCTGATAAAGATGGAAAAAAATTAGCATTATCTATAATAGAACAATTAGGCTTAAATTCTGAAATTTTAACCCTTTATCCCTCAGAAATTTCTGGAGGAATGCAGAAAAGGGTCGCAATAGCTAGAGCTATATGCGGAGACCCAAAAGTATTATTATTTGATGAACCTACTTCTGGTTTAGACCCAGTAACAGGAAGCTTAATTGACAAATTAATTAAAACCGCTGTTAAGACAGTGGGTGGTAGTGCAATTACAATTACTCATGATATGTCATCAGTCTGTCGAATAGCTGATAAAGTAATTTTAATTGATAAGCAAACTATTGCATGGTCAGGAACACCTGAAGATATGTTGAAAGCAAATAATCCAAAAATAAAAGACTTTATTAAATCAACAAATCCTAAGCTATTTATTTAATGGCAAAATCTAACAAACAATATATTTGTCAATCATGTGGATCAGTTTATCCGAAATGGATTGGTAAGTGTGAACAATGTAATGAGTGGAACACCTTAATAGAAGAAAAAAACATAAAACCATCTGGTATTTTATCTAAATCAAATGGACAAACTATTAGTTTTGAATATTTAAAAAATGAAGCATATGATCATTCGAGAATTACATCAAATTTGTCTGAGGTAGATAGAGTTATTGGGGGTGGGTTTGTACCTGGATCAGTTACTTTAATTGGCGGTGATCCTGGTATTGGTAAATCAACATTGTTATTACAACTAGTTGGTAATTTATCAAAACTTAAAGAAGAATGTATATACGTTTCTGGTGAAGAAAGTTTATCTCAAATAAAAATGAGAGCAGATAGACTTGGTTTAAAAGACAATAATATTCAATTTGCTTCTGTTACAAATGCATCAGATATAGCAGCAACCACAAGTTCTATTGGAAAAAGACATATATTGGTAATTGACTCTATTCAAACTATGTATTTACCTCAATTAGACAGCTCACCAGGAACTGTGTCTCAGGTCAGAGCAAGTACACATGAATTAATTATTGCTGCAAAAAAAACAAACTCTATTCTAATCTTAATCGGACATGTTACCAAGGACGGTTCAATCGCTGGACCTCGTGTCTTGGAACATATGGTGGATACTGTTTTATATTTTGATGGGGATAATAATCTTCAATATAGAATCTTAAGAAGTATAAAAAATAGATTTGGACCTACAAATGAGATTGGTGTTTTTGAAATGTTAAGAGATGGGCTGAAAGAAATTAAAAATCCTTCCGCTTTATTTTTATCTGATAGACAAAAAAATATATCTGGCACTTCAATTTTTGCAGGTTTGGAAGGAACGAGACCAATTCTTGTAGAAGTTCAGGCTTTGGTAACTCCATCAACACTCGCCTCTCCAAGAAGAACTATTGTTGGCTGGGATATATCTAGACTCTCAATGTTATGTGCAGTTCTAGAAGCAAGATGTAAAATCCACTTATCAAACATGGATATTTTTTTGAACATCGCTGGTGGTATCAGAATATTTGAACCAGCAGCTGATTTAGCTGTAGCTGCATCAATTATTTCTTCAGTAAAAAATGTTCCTTTGTCTTTTTCTGGTGTTTTTTTTGGAGAAGTTGGTCTTTCAGGTGAAATCAGAAAAGTAACTCAACCTGAAGTGAGAATTAAAGAAGCATTAAAACTAGGCTTTAATCAAATTTACTTACCCAATAAACAAAAAACTATAATACAAAAAAATTTGAACTATAACTCTATTAATCTACTAAATGATTTAGTAAATTTAATTAATAAAGATGTTATGAATGAATTGAGCTAATGGAAATATTTAACAACATTTATTTTAATATAGTTGATATATTAATTTTAATAATTATCCTTACTTCTTGTATAGTCGCTACTTTTAGAGGCTTTATAAAAGAAACATTTAGTATTATATCCTGGATTTTTTCTTTATTTGTAGCTTTTAATTTATTTGAAAAGTTTAAACTAGAACTAGTAGATTATATTTCACAAAAAATTGTAATTGACGTTATTGCATTTAGTTTTCCCTTTTTAACAACTTTATTCATTTCACACCTCATTTCAAAATGGTTGTCACCAAAATTCAATTTTTCTGAAATATTATTTTTGGATAAAGTTTTTGGCTTTTTATTTGGCATTTTTAGGGGTGCGCTAATAGTTGTTTTATTTTATCTAGGGTTTCTTTATTTAATAGGGAAAGAAAAAAAATTACCAGATTTAATTTTAGAGGCTTATACTTACGAATATTTAAAAAATACTACGGATACTTTAAGTGATTTTTTTATTGAACAGGTTGAACCAATAGACGATCAAATAAAAAAAGAAGATATATAAAATATGAGTTTTGAGGATTCTTAATGTATTGCAAATATACCGACAGATATAAAGATGAATGTGGAGTATTTGGAATATTTGGGACCGAGGAAGCTTCTGTGTTAACCACTTTAGGACTTCATTCTCTTCAACATAGAGGTCAAGAAGGTGCTGGAATAGTTAGTTTTGACGGAAATAATTTTCATTCAGTGCGCAAGCAAGGTTTAGTAGGAGACAATTTTAATAATACTAATATCTTATCTCAACTCCCAGGAAAAACAGCAATTGGTCACGTAAGATATTCAACAACTGGCGAGTCTAAACCTGAAAATCTGCAACCATTATTTGCAAATTTAGCAATTGGTGGCTTTGCATGTGCACATAATGGTAACTTAACTAATACATATTCTATTAAAAAAAAATTAGTTGAAAGTGGGTCTATTTTTCAAACGTCTTCTGACACAGAGATTATTTTACAATTAGTTGCTAGGTCAAAGAAAAAAAAATTAATTAATAAGTTAATAGATGCTCTCAATCAAATTAAAGGTGCTTATTCTCTAGTAATACTAACTAACAAAAAACTGATTGGAGTAAGAGATCCATTTGGAATAAGGCCTTTAGTTTTAGGTGAAAAAGATGGTTCTCCCGTATTAGCTTCAGAAACTTGTGCCCTTGACATGATTGGAGCAAAATATATACGAGACGTAGAGAATGGTGAGATAGTTATAATCACTGAGAATGGAATCGAATCGATTAAGCCCTTTCAGAAAGTTCCCGAAAGACCTTGTATTTTTGAAAGAATTTATTTCGCAAGTCCAGATAGTATAGTTGGAAATAAAACTGTATATACTTATAGAAAAGCTTTAGGAGAGCAATTAGCAAATGAAAATAACATAACAGCAGATGTGGTTGTACCTATCCCTGACTCAGGTGTTTCTGCTGCAATAGGTTTTTCGCAAAAATCATTTATACCATTTGAACTAGGCATTATAAGAAGTCATTATGTAGGTCGTACATTTATAGAACCTTCACAAACAATAAGACAATTTGGAGTCAAGCTTAAACATAGTGTAAATAAATCATGTATAGAAAATAAAAAAGTTATTCTAATTGATGATTCAATAGTTAGAGGAACAACAGCTAGCAAAATCGTTAAAATGGTTTATGAAGCAGGAGCAAAAGAAGTTCATTTAGGAATATCATGCCCTCCTATTATGCATCCTGATTTTTATGGAATAGATACGCCAAATTATAATGAATTAATTGCATCTCAATCTGATTTAAAAGAAATGACTAAGCTTGTAGGAGCAAAATCTTTATTTTTTCTATCTTTAGCTGGAACTTATAAAGCTATGGGATGTGATAAAAGGAACCCTGAAACACCTCAATTTACTGATCATTGTTTTACCGGAGAGTATCCAATAGATGTATGTGAAATTTTAGAACTTAATAAAAAAATTTATGAATAAAAATAAACAAATAGCCTTAATAACCGGTGCTAGTAGTGGTATAGGAGCTGAAATTGCAATACAACTGGCAAAGAAAAATATTCATACGATAATTACTGCTAGGTCTTTATCAAGACTAATAAAAACAGAGAAGTCTATTATTGATAATGGAGGTACATGTACTGTTGTTAAGTTAGATATGAAAGATTTGCATGGCTTAGATAATTTAGGAAAAGAAATATTTAAACGTTGGGGGAAATTAGATATTTTAATTGCTAATGCGGCTATCCTAGGTACTTTAGGACCTATACACCATCAAAGCAATGATGAATTTTTAGAAGTTATGATGGTTAACTCAATAAGCAACCATAGATTAATACGTTCATGTGACGCGCTATTAAAGAAAAGTTACTATCCCAAAGCTTGTTTTTTGACTTCAACTGTAGCTATTGAAGCTAGACCATTCTGGGGAGCCTATGCAGTATCCAAAGCTTCTCTCGAACATATGATTAAAATATGGTCAGCTGAAAATAAACATAATAATTTATCTATTTCTATTATCAACCCAGGCAAAACTAATACTCGAATAAGAAATCAAGCAATGCCTGGAGAAAATATAGAAAATCTTCAAAATCCTAGTGAAGTAGCTAAAATAATAATAGAGATAATTTTTTTGGATAAACTTTATAAAGGCGATACGATCGATCTAATGAAATTAAATCAATCTTCTAATATAACAGGTTCAAGATAAGAATAATAAAAATCAACTTTATCGTCAAATTGCCTTGCAATCTCCTGAGCTTCCTTTTCAGTCCTTGCACAAAAACTCAGGCTTAATCTATAGTTATGCATTCTGTAAAAAAGCCTTAAAATATCAATCTGGCTATTTCCAACATACCATGATTTTAATATCCAACCGATAAAAAATAACCAAGGGGAAATCATTAAAAGAAAGAAATAAAAAACTAAGGAAATACAAAAAAAAGTCCATAATCTATTTTGTAACATCCACAAAGGTGGGGCAAGGCTTGCAAGTATTGTAGGAAAAGTATTTAGTAAAATAGCTGTTTTTCCTGGTTTTTTAAAAACTTCAAACTGAAAATAAAAGTCATCTTTATTGAAATAATTATTAGGATCTAAGTTATCTAAAACTGGTATAGTATTAGAATTAATATTTTCACATATGACACCTAAAGAACCATAGACAAAAGTGTTAAAAAATACTCCATCCCTATATAATGTAAGAATTTTTTTATCTTTTATTTCGTTCAATTCCTTAGATAAATCGTCATAACTTTTATTTATCAATAAACCATCAAGAGCTATAATTATATCACCCTCATGTAACTTCATAATAAATCCATTAGAAGAAGTTCTTATAGATTTAATTTGTAAAAAATCTTTTTCAATTTTAGTTTCTTCATTCATATAATCAGACCCACAAAATTAAATATTAATATATTATGGATATTTAATCCTACTAGTTTTATCCGCTATCTTTCCTAAAACATTATTATTTTGCTTTACAAGTTTAGATATTTGTTGAGCTTGTATCGCTTGATTAGCAACTATCTGTTTATATATGGCTTTATTACTTATTTGCTGAATAGCTTTAGCTATTGTTTTGCTATTAGAGCGATTTAACTTTACCAAGTTTGCACTAAGCTTTTTATTGTTTTCAATACTGATTTGAGAATTTTTTCCCAATTCATTTATCAAAGTAGTTGTAATTAATTGTAATTCACCAACAGTATTTTCGTTAGATTTTTCAACTCGCTTTTCAATTTTATCAAGTGTAACTACTAATTTTTCATTAATAGCCAACAGGTCTCCTTGTTTCTTTATGGCTGTATCAAGGTTTTTTAAAGATGCATTTACACCGTCAACATTTTCTGCAAAAACAACTAGAGCCTCTCTGCTTGTTTCAGTCATATTTGTTAATTTATCAGATGATTGCATAAACAAAAATGCACTTACCACTATGACTACCAAACCGGAAATAATAGATGATAAAAATACTACTGTAGTATATTTATGAATTTGTTTCACTTTAGCCTCCAATAATGCATGAGCTTTTTTAACTTTGTTATATTCTGAGGTTACATCAGTTGCCGCATCAGCTGCATCTAAAGCTAATTTTATACTCTCTTGTACAGCTTCCATTTTTGTATCCATTTTATAAATCCCATAAAAATATTAAAATTATCTTAATTTGACAATTACAGATCTTTTTCTTTTCTATATGCACATTCTATACCAGTTGTACTAAAGACTTCCATTGCAGGGATAAATTTTGAAATAAAACCAAATTTCTTACAACCCCATGGACGGTCTTTCTTGTAAGTGATAAAAAAATAATAGCAACCACTACATTTAACCATTTTCTTTTCATTTTTTTTATTATTAATCACAATTTAATTCTTTATTTCTTATTTTTATTTTTTAACTCAATTAATCCATATATTAATTCGGCAATTTTAAATCTTAATGCTCCCATGACAGCAGTAAAACCAAAAAACCAATATAGTGTTGCATTCGTCAAGTCACCCTCTTCTCTGAGGGAACTTGCTTCAAAATGGCATAATAAAGCAGACCATAAAAACATCGCAGTAATTATTATCTGGCCAAAAGTTTTTTTTCTTTTCACATGTTCTCCATATTTTAAGTTAATGTTTTACCATATTCATCAAAGCTCATATCTTCAGGTAATTCAAAATCAGGATATTCAGTTTCCTCACCTCTTTCAATTTTAAATATATATGCTAATACTGTGGCAACAGCTGAGTATAAATTTTCTGAGATCTCTTTTCCTATTTCTCCAGTAAAATATAGAGCACGAGCTAATAAAGGACTCTGAAAAACAGTAACTTTATTTTCATTGGCCAACTTAATAATTTTTTCAGCTATCATTCCCCTCCCCATTGCCAAAATTGTTGGTGCTCCTGTTTCACCAACTTCATATTTTATAGCTACAGCAAAATGTGTAGGATTAGTAATTATTGCGGAAGCATCTTTAACATTATCAAGGGCAGCTGTCTGAGTGGCAGCTCTGTTAGAGATTTCATTTTGTAATCGTCTTATTTTTTGCTTAACCTCTGGAGATCCATCAGTATCCTTATGTTCATCTTTTACTTCCTTAATAGTCATTTTTAATTTTTCTACATGTGTATATTTTTGCCAAATAAAATCAAAAATAGCTATAAAACCAAGGGCAATTAATAAAGCAATTGTTAGTTGTGGGAAATTATCGAGAAGATTTGATAAAGCAGTGTAAAGGTTGCGTTCTGATAAATTGATTATGTCTTGAATATTAAAATATATTACACCATAGGTAATTCCACCTAATAACCCAACTTTAAATAGAGATTTAATTAATTCAACTAGGCCTTTTGACGAAAATATTCTTTTTAAGCCCGATAAAAGATTAATTCTATTAGATTTAAAATGGAAACCTTTGGGAGCAAAATTAATACCTCCTACGGCCATTTGGGTAAATAAAATTGTAAGTATCAACGGAATGCCTATGATTAAAGTTATGTATATAACGTATTTTATTAATTTCTCTATTCCTGACATTGGAGAAACGTTAATAATATAATTTAAGTCAAATAAAAAAAACATTTTCCAGACAGCTAAAAATTCTTTCACAAAAAAAGGTAGTGATGTTAATACCATTAGGCCCATTATTAATGTTGTGAATACAAACATTTCTTTTGAGGATAATACTTGACCATCCTCAGCTGCTTTATCTAATTTTCGTTGAGAAGGTTCTTCGGTTTTATCTTGTGAATTATCTTCTTCAGCCATTTAAAAAGTTCCCTTTTTGGTTGAATGAAGTACATCATTAATTAAATTGATAGCTGTTCCTGTCAAATCTGAAAAAGCATCTGAAATAGGACCTACTCCAGCATACAAAAATATAAAAACGCTTATCAAAGCTATTGGAAAACCAAAGGAAAAAAGGTTAAGAGAGGGAGCGGATCTTGTAATTATACCAATGGAACACTGTATTAATAATAATCCACCTACAATTGGTAAACTTATCAGGGCAGCTAGGTAAAGCATATTTCCAAAAGTATCAATCGCGATATTACTTATCTGGGAAAAATTTAGAATAATACCAATTGGTAAATATACATAACTCTCTAATAACATTTTAATTATAAATAAGTGTCCATCTAGTGATAAAAAGCAAGAAATTAAAAATAGGGTTAAGACTGTACTAAGAACTAAAGTTTGACCACCAGACTGTGGATCAATCATACTAGACATAGAAAGTCCTGCAGTCGACGCAATCTTTTCGCCAGCAACTGCTGCAGCCGAAAAAATAATATTTAAAATCAACCCTACTGATAAACCTATACCTATTTCTGACAAAATTAGTATAAATAAGTTAAAACCTTCCATGTTTTGTATATCAGGTACTTTTATGACAGGAAATAAAAACGCTGTCAGGCTAATGCTAGCTACTATCCTTACTTGAAGTGGAATTCCACCTAGTGAAAAAAATGGTGCACTGATTAAAAATGACGAAATTCTTAAAGATGCCACAAAAAAGATTACCAAATACTGATATAAGTTGAGTAAATTTACTCCAGGTAGGTTAAATTCTGATCCATTCATAATAAATTTCTTTCAAATTTAATTTTGTCCCACACCAGCAACTTGGTCAAAAATAAAGTTAAAATAGTCAACTAAACCCATCATAAAAAAGTTTCCCAAAAGACCTATTCCTAACATTACAACAACAACTTTAGGTACAAAACTTAATGTCATTTCGTTTATTGAAGTTGCCGCTTGGATAATTCCTATAAAAAGACCAATACCTAGAGCTAGAGCTAATATCGGACCTGATACAAGCAAAACTTGATAAAAGGCCATACTTAACATGCTAATATTTTCATCAAAATTCATTTTTTATCCTGCTGCAAAAGTACTTACTAAAGAACCAACGGTCATACTCCAACCGTCAACTAAAACAAATAATAATAATTTAAAAGGAAGGGCGACTAACATTGGAGAAAGCATCATCATTCCCAGTGACATCAAAATAGACGAAATAACCATATCGATGACAAGGAAAGGCAAAAATAATAAAAAACCTATTTGAAATGCTGTTTTAAGTTCACTCGTCATAAATGCTGGTAAGGCTATTCTAAAGGGTATATCTGAGACCTTATCAAATTTTTCTAATCCAGCTAATTCTGAAAACATAATTAGATCAGTTTTTCTTGTATTTTTAACCATAAACTCTTTCATTTCAGCACTTGCAGTTTCAAGTGCTTGATCTGCTGGTAGTGTTTTATCCATGTAAGGTACTGCTGCATTATCATAAACTTTATTAAAAGTTGGAGCCATTATGAAAAAAGTTAAAAATAAAGAAATTGCTATTAAAACTTGATTTGGTGGTGTCTGTTGAGTACCTAAAGCCTGACGAAGAATTGACATCACAATAATAATTCTTGTAAAACTTGTCATTCCTAACACTAAAGAAGGTAGAACTGTCAGGGCAGTCATTAATAGCAAAATTTGTAATGGGAATGAATATTCCGTTGTATTGCCATTAGTTGATACATTTAATGCAGGAAAACCAGAGGATATTGTCTCCCCAAAAGCTTGAACTGGTAACCCACTAATTAAAAAAATAGTCACTAGGAAGGATATAACTTTAGACAAATTTTTAAATTTATTAACAATATCTTCTCGTTTACTATAAAAGTTAATTCTTTTGATTGGTTGAGGACAAATCGCTTTACGCATCTCTACTACCTTTTTTATGAGCTGTTAATAGATCAGAAATATTTACATGCTGAAGAGGTTTTGCCTCATTTGATTTATCTGGAAGCGAACTTTTAGGTTTTAAAATTTTTTTGGAAGACAATTCATCAACATTTATCTTTTTGGTATTTTCATTATTAAGACTATTATTATTAATTTGGGTTAAAGAACCTCTTCCAGATTTATGGCCTATAAAAAAAAAGTTTTCTTCTCCTACCTTTAAAACATATGCTAAATAACCATCCCTAAGTGATAATTGATTTAATACTTCAAGATTATTTTGATTTTTAATAATTTTTTTTATTGGGCCACTTTTTTTCTTTATAACATAGGCAACAATACCTAATGCTAATAAAAATAAAATAGTGACTATTGCAGTTGTGAAATCTGGAACTGTTTGTGACATTTTATCTTTCCTTTATATTCATACAAAGGAAGCAAGAAAAGTGCCAATTTACTATTAAAAATAACCTACTGATATTTCTACATTTTTTTAATTATATTCTGTCAATATTTTGAAAATTATAGTTTTTGCACTCGATTTTCAGGATTAGTAACTTCAGTAAATCTTATACCAAATCTTTCACCAACCATAACCACTTCGCCTTTAGCTATTTTAACACCATTAGCTAAAATATCTAAAGGGTCACCAGCTAATCTCTCTAATTCAACCACAGAACCTTCATTTAATCTTAAAAGATCTCTAATTTTCAATTCTGTTGAACCTACCTCTACCGTAAGTTTAACTTCAATATTTTCTAAAACTTTAAGATTATCTATACCAGCACTGTCTGAATTAGTTTCTTCATTTGTTGCTGCTGTTTCATTTTCTGCCATTAATTACTCCTAGTAAATTATAATCTATTCTTTAAGCTAACTGCAACTTGACCGTTTGTTTCTCCAATTTCAGCCTTAAATAAGTGCTTGTCATTTACAAAAAAATCAACACCGTCAACTGGTGGAAGATTAATTATATCGCCCTCTTTATATTTAACTAAATTTGACAAAGACACTGACGGCTCACTTAAAATAGCTGAAATAGGAAGTGGTACATTTAATACTGACTTTTCTAAACGCTCTCTCCAACTAGTGTCATCGTCAATAACGTCAGATTGAACTCTTGAACGCAATAGAGATGCAATTGGCTTCAATGTTTGTAAAGGATAAATTATATCAAATGAAGCAGAGTCTATGTTAGGTAACTGTACAACAAAGGAACATATAATAACAGAATCTGTTGATTCAACCAACGTTGCAAACTGAGGATTAATTTCCCTCGCTTGGTGTCTGATTGTAATAGGCATAAGATCTTTCCAAGCAGCTTGTAAACATTGCCCCATACCATCTGAAACTATTTCAATTATTCTATCTTCTGTTGCTGTAAACTCAGCTTTAGTTGATGGAAAATTTGCTAATTTACCACCATAGTAACAGTTTGTTAAAACACTAATAAAAGTAGGTTCAAGTACAAGTAACATCGACCCCCTTAACTCATCAATTCTACTAGTAGTTAAACTCATAAAACTATTTAGGCCAGCACTATATTCATCATATGTTTTAACTTCAGGAGGAAATGGATTAATCTTGGGTTGCATTCTAATCATTGGTAAAAAAATACTCCTAACTAATCTAGCAAATCTCTCATTAATTAGTCTTAAAGCATAATAATCGCCAAGAAGTTCTAGATTATCCGACCCGAAAGTAAAATCTGTTACTTCAACATCATTGTTTACGCCAGAATTAGCTGTAATTTCACCAGATTGCAGCCCCTCCATTAGAGCAGAGACTTCGTCTGAAGATAATTTACGGGAGGTATTTGACATAGTTATATAATCCTATTCTATTGCAATATGAAAGCAGTAAAATAAACATCTTCAATACCAGGAAACTCATCAAGCGTCTCCAACTTCTTATTCAGCACTACCATTAACCTTTCCGAGAGCTTTTTCTTGCCATCACTACCTGAAATGTCTGTCTCTGTAAAATCACTTATAGTTGATAATATTTCAGAACGAAGAGCTAATTGATGAGAATCTACAACTTCCATAACCTTTTCATCATATTGTGTAGAGACACCAACACTGACTTGTAAAAATTTTCTACTTCCTTTTAAGTTTGTTGTGAAATCTCCAGGAAATTCAAAATAGGTTGTTTCGTAACTATCAACTTCCGGAATAGCCTTAACATTCTTCTTAATGAGACCGTCTTCACCTACTTCTTCGCCCTCTTCTTCATTTTCACTTTTTTCTTTTTCTTTTTTTTCAGCTTCTTTACCTTCAATAATCTGATTAACTTCTGCAGAAGGATCAGGTTCTGGTTCTCCACCAAAAATAAAGTAACCAATACCTAAACCAACTACTATTAGTAGCAGACCTGCAACTACAAAAATGATTATCTTTAATAAATTACTCTTTTTTGGTTCTTCTTCGACTTCTTCTGCCATTTTACTCTCACTACTTAGTTGTTAATATTATGCTATCACGTTTATCATATGTCTAGATGAATTGTTTTCAGTTTTAGTATCAAATTCTTCTTCACGGCTTTTTTTAATATCACTTTCAGATTGTAGAGATTTTTTTTGATTTTCATTATTTGAATTTTGATTAAAATTATTTCTTGAGCCAAAATGTTGATTTTCATTTTGTGCTGTAAAATCTAAATTTATACCTTGATCATTAAAAAGTTTTTGAAGATAATTTTCATTTTGATTTAATGCACTTGTAACAAAACTATTTTCAGTAATAATTTTAACGTTACCAATACCATTTTTAAGTTTAACTGATACCTTTAATACACCAAGATTTTTTGGTTTAAGGTTAAATTCGATTTCTTCTCCGCCATTAACAAGTGCATTCTCTATCCTGGATGCGAGTTTAGACGTCCAACCTTTTTGAGTTAAGTCAAGATTATCTAGGAAATTTTCAAGAACTGAGTTGTAACTATTATTTGTAAATGAAGAGTCATTTTGTTGAGAAAAGTTATTACCACTATTGTTACTTTGTACTGAGTGTTGAACATTTAATATTTGATTATTATTCATTTTAGTTTCATTTATCTTATTTTTTTTGAAACCTTCATTTAATTGATTATTTATTAAATGAAAATGATTGTTATCAGTTAGCTTTTGATCAGCTTGTGAAATAATATCATTTAACTGTTTATATTTTAATGAATTAGATTGAGGTAATTGATAAATTTTATTTGGATGATTGTTTTTTTTTAATTTTTTAACAAACTGTGTATTTTCAATTTTTCCATTATTATTTTTTTTGTTACTTTGATTTCCAACGTCTATATTTTCAAAAGTTTTTAAAATATCCAGATGTTTCTTATTAGAAGGATTATAGTCATTTATATTACTTGCATGGGTTTCATTTTTTTGAAAATTAGTTGTTAGGTGTTTTTGATTAATAAAGGGTTTAGGATTTACTTTGGGGTTAGGGTTGTTGATGTAATCCACAGATTTTTTATTATTAAAATTAATTTTTTTTACAATATTTAAATTAAAAGTTTTTAAAGAAAACTTTTCTGCACTCAAAAAATTTAATAAATTTTCTTTTAATTCGGGATTAATATTCTTATCTATTTTGATTTGATTTTTAATTTTTTTTAAAACTGATAAACCTGTATTTTCATTTTGATAATAAGGTATAAGGTCTGTCAAATAATCAATAATTTTAACTTCGTCATCTTTAAAAATATATTCTTGTTCAGTATTTGGTTCCGATGAGACATCACTTTCAAAATTTATAGAAAATAACGAACTTAATATTGAAGAGTTTTGCTCTTCATTTTTGACGCTGGATAATAGGTCAATATTTTTATTTATATCACTAGTAATGTTCATCTTAAATTCCATATTTTTAAGATTTGTGCAAATAGAGTGCCATAAATACAAATATATTCCCTTAAGGATCAAATTCTATTTATTATTTTTTATTTCTAATTCCCTAACATAAGTTTTTTGATACTCTAAAGTTTTATCTTCAGCTTTGTTTTTTTTTAAATTATTTATTAAAATTTTCTGTTGTGTTATTTGTTTTTCGTTCAATAAATATTTGTTTCTGTTAGAGGCTATATTTTTTTGACTTTGAAGAGTATTTAAAAGTTGAGCATTATTTTTAAAATAACCTGAACTAATTATTTTTTTTGATGGATCATCTTTACTACTGTCCATAATCATATTGATTTGTTCAATAAGGTTTTTATTTTTATTTATTTCGTTTTCTAACAAATTAAAATTTGTAATTTCTTTTGAAATATCTCTCTTTCTAAGAGTTGCAAGCCTTTGAAACCTTTTAATTTTTTTTTCCAATTAGAGATCCTATTGATATAATTTTAACAGTTCAGTTTTAGCACTCTCAAAGTTTGCTTTTTGGGAATTAGTTTGAGATATAAATTCTATCAATTTGGGCCACATAGTTATAGCATCATCAAGATCTTTGTCTTGACCTTGAGTATATCCTCCCATTAACAACAAATCTTTATTTTCAATGTAACTACTTATGTGTTTTCTAAATAATTTTGAAGCTTCAAGATGATCTGCCGAAACCAAATCATTCATCACTCTGCTTATAGAATGAGGAATATCCACGGCTGGGTAAATACCCATCTGGGCATTTAACCTACTTAAAACAATATGTCCGTCAAGAATTGTTCTTGCTGTGTCAACAACTGGATCATTGTTATCATCTCCATCAGCCAATATTGTATAAAATGACGTAATACTTCCTTCACCTTGGTCGCTTGTTCCTGTTCTTTCTATCAAATTAGGAATCATTGAAATAACAGACGCTGGGTAGCCTTTTGAAGTAGCTGCTTCCCCCAAAGATAAGCCAATTTCTCTTTTAGCGTGAGCAATTCTTGTAAGGCTATCCATTATAAGTAAAACATTTTTATCTTTATCCCTAAAGTATTCTGCTATTGCTGTTGCTCGATTTGCTGCTCTAATTCTCATTAAAGGAGATCTATCTGCTGGTACAGCAACTACAGTTATTTTTTTAGAAGCTTCATCTTTAAATAATTCGTTTACCATTGCACCAACTTCTCTTGCTCTCTCTCCAATTAAAGCAATAACTACAACATCTGCTTCAGTATATTTGCTCATCATTCCAAGCAAAACTGATTTTCCAACACCTGAACCTGCGATAATTCCTAATCTTTGACCTTGTCCGACTGTTAATAAGGAATTGATAACTCTAACTCCCACATCTAAAGGTTTTTTAATTAAACTTCTTTTTAGAGGGTTCATAACTTTACCCATCAATGGCCATTTATTATTAATTTTTTCTAATGGTTTTTCATCAAGAGGTTTACCGAACGCATCAGTTACCCTGCCTAACAATGTTTCATCAACGTCTATATATCTTCCGTCGTCATGTAAAGAAACCTCACATCCTGCAACAATATGAGAACTGGGCTCTAAAATTGCTAGCATATTATGATTTTGATCAAATCGAATGACTTCAGCTAGAATTTGTTTGCCAATTTGATCTTTAACAAGGCATAAACTTCCTATAGGTACTGGGAAAGGATCACAAAAAATAACATTTCCATCAAAACGATTCACTCTACCAGAACTAATAATAGATTTAGGTCTTTTGATCTGAGAAATATTTTGTATTAATTTTGCTTCAAAGTTCATTGAATTTGTCCATAAGTTTTAGCTTAAACGCTCTTCTTGCTTTTCTCTGAATAATGCATGCCGTCACAGTTTAAAATAATGTCGCCCCTAGAGAGATCTTGATTAGATACAAATATCGATTTGTCTTGGCTATCGAACAAATTTTCTATCTTTGCAAGAGCTTCAAAATCCTTATCATTTAATTCAATTTTTATTTTATCTTCAAAACAGTTTATATTTTTAAGAAGCGACTTAATTTTTTTTTCATATTTTTCAGGCATTTTATCTATTTGGTAGCCTGCAAGTTCGTAGGATATGTCAATTATTTTATTTTGTATCACTTCATATATTGCTTCCTCTCCTAAATTTGATAAAGATGAAAAAATATTCTTAAATTGGTCAAAATCGTTTGAAATAATTTCAGAAATATCATTTGGAATTTCTTTACTTTCATTTGCAATTTTTTCATTGTTATTATTGCTCTGATTTAATGATTGAGAAACTGCATCTCTAACTGAGTCAAGTGCTTGCTGTGTCTCGTCAATTTTAGTATCAGTATCTGAGATTATTTCATTTTCTTCTATCTGATCTTGATTTTCACTATTCACATTCTCAGTATCAATTTCGGAACTTATTTCTGTTATATTATCTGATTGATTATTTTCAATATTTAAATCATTTGAAGTTGTGTTGAGTTGATCATTATTTTGATCAATCAATTTAGGCTCACTTGAAGATTGATCCGATAAATTATCTAATTCATCTGTTTTATCTATTTCATTAATTGTGTCGCCTTTAGCAGTTTTTTCTTTTTGACTAGAATCTTCAGGTGATATTTCATCTATATTCTGATTTTTTAGAGGTTCAGCACCCTCTTCTTTTTTGTTTTCTGTATTTTCTAAGTTTTCTTTGTTGCCTTCTTTTGATTTGAAATCCAAAGCAATGTCTATTAAAGATTTTTTTATAAAATTAGAATTATTAGTTAAATTTTTATCTTGAAAAACTGCTTCCGATTGAGTCTTTAAAATTGATTTAATTTCATTGTTACCTAAGGGGACAATGTTTTTAGAAACAACATTTTCTTGATCAAAGTTCTCTTTTAAATTCATAATATTATCTCAATTTATACAAAATCATCACCGCCACGACCTGCGAGGACTATCGATCCTTCATCAGACATACGTCTTGCAACGGCAATGATTTGCTTTTGAGCTTCTTGCACTTCCGTTAATCGTACTGGTCCAAGAGCTTCCATTTCATCTTGAATATTTGCTGCAGCACGTTGAGACATACACGCAAATAGTTTTTTTCTTAACTCTTCATCAGCACCTTTTAATGCAAGAATAATTAAGTCATCTTCAACAGCACGTAGTAGCGTTTGAAGTGATTTATCATCTGAAAGTAATAATGTTTCGAATACAAACATGCTATCTTGAATTGACAACATTAATTGTTTATCCTCTTTCAGGATCTCCTTCATAATTTTTGCTTCGCCGTCACCACTTATGAAGTTCATGATTTTTGCAGCAGCTGGAACACCACCAACTTTACTTGCTCGCAAACTAGCATTTGATGAGAAAACTTTCTGCATTACCCTATCTAACTCCTTCAATGCTTCTGGTTGAACTGTTTCTAAAGTTGCTATTCTTCTTATAATATCAGCTTGACGCTCCTCTGGCATAAAAATCAGGACATCTGATGCTGTTGCAGGTTCTAAATAAGAAATAATCAATGCTACAATCTGGGGGTGCTCATCAATAATTAAGTCGGCTACTGATCTCGCATCAAGCCAATCTAAAATTTCAATAGCTTTATTACTATCTGATGGCGTAATTTTACCCAACACAGTTTGAGCCTTATCATCCCCCAAAGACTTGGTGAGTACGTTCTTGATATAGGTACCACCAGAAATACCTAAACTTGTTTGGGCTTTAATAATTGCAAGAAATTCATCTAGAACTAAGTTAACAGTATCCTGACCTAAACCTTGAACTGAGTACATTGCTGATCCAAGGACTTGTACTTCTTTTGGAGATAAGTTTCCCATTATCTCTGCTGCTTCATCTTCACCGATTAACATCATCAAAATCGCACATTTTTGAGTGCCTGTTAACCCTTGATAAATTTCATTTGCATTAGGTTTTTTTGCTGCTTCTGCCATTTTGTTACCCTACTTTCTTAACTTAGTCTAAGAATCTTGTTCCATCATACCCTTGAACACGCTTGAAACACGACCTGCTTCATCTCCAACAATCATTCTAATTACAGCAACTTTATCATCATAAGTATTTGCTGTATCTAGCATTTCTGCAGAAATAGCAGACTTTTTAGGTTTTAACTTTGCTTTAATGTCTTCCAGTGACTCACCTTCTTGAACCTCTATCTTCTCATCGGCATCGTCAATTTCATCAGCAGCCATTGCCCCTGGTCCCGATGTGTATCCAGCCGGAACAAGTACCCTTTTTAAGAGAGGATGAAGTGCTCCAAATATAACTATTGCTAAAATTAAAACAGTTGCTAATTGTTGTGCAAGTTCTTTTATTGACTCATTCTCATACCAAGGAATTACATCAGCCTCAAGAATGTCGACAAATGGACTACTTGTTACTGTTACACTATCTCCTCTTACTTCATCAAAGCCAAGAGCCTCTTGAACCAATGATTTTATTTCTAGCAATTTTTCGTCACTGAACTTTTCAAAAGTTACCAATCCTTCAGGTGTAACTATTTTCTTTTCTCTAATTATTACAGCAGCCTTGATTTTTTTAATCTCTCCATATTGAGCAGTTGTTGTCTCAACTTTTCTACTAACTTCATAATTTTTCACAGATGTCTGACTTCTCTGCTTTAGACTACTACCTACTACTTTACCTTCTGGAACTTTTGTTTTTAAATCTGGTGCTAAAGGAGGTGCGTTTGACAACGCTCCGGGTATACCTCTTGCTTCTGGATTTGCACTTTCATCTAAAGATGTTTGTTCACTTCTGAGAGCATTTCCTTTTGGGTCTACAGATTCTTCTGTTATTTCCCTTTTGGTAAAATTCATGTCTACATTAATTTCAGCTTTCAAATTTCCTGCGCCCACAATTGGTGTTAATAACGAAATAATTCTTGACCTATATATTTCACCTAATCTCATTGTCTGAGACATTTGTTCATTTGATGCAGATGAAGCAACATCACTAGATGGCTTGGATAATAGTTCACCAAATTGATCTACTACAGTTATGTTTTCTGAAGGCAAGTTGGGAACTGAGGAAGCAACTAAATGCACTATCGATTGTACTTGCTGTCTTCCAAGAGATTTCCCGTTAGATAATTTAACGAATACTGAAGCTGAAGGCAGTGCTATTTCTCGTGCAAAAACTGTTTTTTCAGGAATAGCTAAATGAACTCTTGCGGAACTTATACCTGAAATATGATTTACAGATCTTGCTAATTCTGCTTCCAGAGATTGTTTTATTTTAATTGCCTCTACTGACCTACTGGTGCCCATTGGCATGTCACCTAAAGTATCGTAACCATCTGGAACAGAAGAAGGTAGTCCTTCGCCTGCAAGCAACATTCTAGATTCATGATAATCCTTTACTGGTACAATAACTTCACCAGTTGATGGATTTAATGATACATCAACGCCGTTTTGTTTTAATGTTTGAATTACATTTGCCTTTTCACTTTCTGGAAGTGAAGCGAACAGTGTCGTCATATCTGATTTTTGCATTGTAAAGAAAACTATTAATCCTATGAAAGCAACAATTACTCCAAAAATTAATGGTATTGATTTTTGAACTGCAGGATCAGAAGTCATTTTTCTAACATTTGAAATTGATGAAGAAATTCTACTTACAATACCAGTACCTTGGTTTATTCCAGTTAAATTATTTCCAGTTGTTGCTTCTGCCATTTTCTTTTCCTAATCAAATTAATTTAAACGGGCATATTCATAATATCTTTATAAGAACTCAAAACTTTATTTCTAACGTTCAATGTCATTTGAAATGCAATACTTGATATTTGTTGTTGCATAATAACTTTGGTTAAATCGGTTTCTTTTCCTAACTCATAATCTTTAGTTATTTTTGAAGCTTTATTCTGACTGTCTGCTACAGAATTAATAGCGTCATTGATTTTCTTTGAAAAATCCTCAGACTTTTCACCTCCAGAAAATGCCTGATTTGCTTTTTCAAGAATATTTTCTCTAAGAAGACTTGAACTACCTATGTTTGGATTTGAAATCTGCATTCTTTTTTCCTTTTAAGTTGCTTTTGCAAAAGCTAATTGATCTGCAAATGAATCCACTGAAGAATTTTCATTAATACTAGAAAGTGATTTATCTATCATTATTGACGAACCATCTATGATATTGTCTTTGCACAACACTAATGCCCTTTGAAGAGTATTTTCTAACTCTCTAACATTTCCAGGCCAATTATGATTTAATAACAACTCTCTCGCATCACTTGTTATGTAGGGCATTGTTTTACTTTCTTTATTGTGTTTGTCTAAAATCTTCAAAGAAATCGGGATAATATCATCTTTCCTTGAAGATAAATTACGTGTTTGAAGTGGAAACACATTGAGTCTGTAATATAAATCTTCTCTAAACCTAGATTGATTTACTTCATAGGCCATATCTCTATTTGACGTTGCTAAGACTCTAACATCAACATCAATATCCCTTTGTCCACCAACTGGTGTTACTTTTCTTTCTTGTAAGACTCTTAATAATTTTGCCTGTAATGATAACGGCATTTCAGAGATTTCATCTAAAAGTAACGTACCTTTATCTGCAGCTCTGAAAATTCCTTTGTTAGCATTTGAAGCACCTGTAAAGGCGCCCTTTTCATGTCCAAACAGAATTGCCTCTAACATATTTTCTGGAATGGCGGCACAATTAACTGCAACAAATGGTTCTTCTTTCCTGTTTGAATTTTCATGTAAATAATTGGCTAATACTTCTTTTCCTGAACCAGTTGGACCATTAATAAAAACTGTCACATCAGTACTTGCTACTCTTCTAGCTAGTGATAAAAGTTCATAGGTTTTTGTATCTCCAGCAGAAAATGATATATTTGGACAACATATATTAAATATTAATTCTAGTGAATATTGGTCAGTGTAATCTGAAACTGTAATTCTTTTTACAGCCCCGCCTAATTCATCTTTAATTTCAATACCGTTAATTTTGCTGTCATTACCTATAATAATTATTTTTGATAATTTAGCTTGCCTAGCAACTGAAACTAATTTTGAGGATCCACCAATTTCTTTTTCAAAAATATCTGAGCATACGACTGTATCAGCTTGGTACCCTACTAGATCAATACCAAAAAAATCAGGCTTAGAATTTTCACTACCTGCCTTAATAACTGTTACATCTCTTTTTTCAAGAATGTCACATAAATTATTAGCTATTGTAAGACTATTTTTTATAACAATTACTTGGCTCATTAAAAACTCCTCAAATTGACGAATTTTAAGAAGCAAGAAGCTTGCCAATCTAAATTTTTGTTATTTTTTATGGCTAATTCTATGTTGATGTAGAATATTTTTTTAAATACAGGATTGATTTATTGGCAAGAATGTCATTATTATGACATAAATAATAATATGTAATTCAATTATTTGACGGATTTTTAAATGAATGTAGTTGATAAATTATCAAGTCAGTCTGCCCAAGGCACATCTATATTAGATAAACTTAATGATTTGATTGACGGGGATAGTCCCGAAACTAAATCAATGAAAAATTTAATTGCAATGGTTTCTCAAACAGATAGCACTGCATTGATATTAGGAGAAACAGGAACTGGTAAAGATATCGTCGCACAAGCTATTCACAAGTGTTCGAAAAAAAAAGGAGCTTTAGTTACAGTCAATTGTGCAGCAATTCCATCTGAATTGTTGGAATCTGAACTTTTTGGTCATGAAAAAGGATCTTTTACAGGTGCTGACAAACAAAGAAAAGGTAGATTTGAACAATCAAGTGGCGGGTCTCTATTTCTCGACGAAATTGGTGATATGCCTTTACCACTTCAAGCTAAACTTTTAAGAGCTATTGAAAGTCGATCTATACAACGCGTTGGAGGTGCAGAAGATATTAAAATAGATTTAAGATTAATCTGCGCCACTCATAGAGATTTAGACAAAAAAGTTGAAAGCGGTGAGTTCAGAGCTGACTTATTTTTTAGGATAAATGTGCTGCCAATTAATGTACCCTCTCTTGCTGAAAGAAGAACTGACATTCCAAGCCTTCAAGAAAAACTTTTAGCGAGTTTAAATCTAGAGGATGCTGTAAGACCAATCTTTACACCTGACGCAATCACGGCTCTTACCAAACACAATTGGCCTGGAAATGTACGTGAATTAAAAAATGTAATTGAGAGAGCTTGTATCATTTTCCCTGGGAAAGAAATTACTAGTTCTAATGTTTATGAAAACCTTCTTAGGTTAAAGGTCCCTTCAGTTGCAGAGGAACAGGATGCCCTATGGGAAATGACTGCAGACTTAAGTGGAATTACTAATATTGATGACAATGATCTAGTTAGTAGCCCTGAAGATTATTTACCTCATCCCAAAAACTATAAAAATTGGTTTTCCTTTTATGATGAAATTGACTTAAGACGACACCTTCAAGACGTAGAAATTGTTTTAATAGAAGAAGCCTTAGAAAAAACAAATAATAAAGTAGCCTTAGCTGCCGATAAATTGAAGTTGAGACGAACAACATTAATTGAAAAAATGAAAAAATATTCAATAAATGTTAATCAGAATATTTCTTAATTAATTAACCTTAAAAAAACTTCGCCATTTGCGTTAGCTTGGGCAAGCATTGATGAAGCAGCTTTTGACATAATTTGAGCCTTAGTTAATCTAGCTGTCTCCAGCGCAAAATCAGCATCTTCTATTTTAGACAATCTTGAGGTTGAATTCGTTTTAGCATTTAGAAGAAAACTTAATCTATGGTCAATAGTATTTTCACTAGCCCCAAATTTTGCTCTTGTGTTAGCTATAGTGTCAATGGCTGTATCTATTGAAGTTAAAGCTGATGTGGCATTTGACGAAGTTGAAACCGAAATAATAGATCCTGGTGTTGATGCACTACTTGATGCCTGAGCTTGAAAACCAAGTTCTCCAATATCATCTCCAGATATTTTTATGACATCTCCTGCAGTATGAGTTAATAAAATTTGACCTTTGAATGTTACTGAACTTCCTCCACCTGCTACAGAAATTGTAGCTCCCGTCGCATCGGTGTGAGCATCTATAAACACCCCTGCTGTCCCAGCATGAGTTATTATTATATCTGCTCCACTAGCACTTGTTAATTCAACGTCACCATCAGAATTAGCAGACGCAATAATGTCTGAACCTAGAGATAATACATTATTAATTGCTGTTATAGTTTCAGTAGTGTTAGTTACGCTAGAAAAATTGATGGCAATTCCATTAATGCTAATATTTGAACCGGCTGATGAGGCTTCACCAACATTAATGTCGAGTGTTACGATATTGTTTCCAGACGCTGTCACGTTTGTCGATGAGGAAACAGCATTAATTGCAATAGCTTTAGCTGCTGCAGAGGCACTGTCTGAAGCACCAATATCAACATCATTTATTTTTATGTCGTGAGATGATGTTAAAGCGTTAGTTGAAACTAAGTCAGATCTAATGACTGTACTTGAGTCAACTTCGTTAAATCCAAATCTAGCTAAATCATCGATATTTCCACTATTTGATGCATATCCATTAGCTTTAGTCATTGCCTCTATTTTAACAAAGGTGCCATCAACATTAGCAAGTTTTAAATAACCTAAATAAGTTCCCGCAGTGAAACCAGCGTCTGTTGGAGCATTTCCTCCAATCACTATGTCGTTTCCAGTAGTATTTGATAAAGTAATTGTGTTATCTGAATTAAGGGTAGCTGTAACACCTGCAGCTTCTTGGTTAATTTCTGTTACTAAATTTTCAAGGCTGGTTTGAATAGATATTACATTAGTATTGACGGTAAAAGTATTACTCATAGTTAGGGGGCTTTTTGCAGCTGAGGTTAGTTTATTAAAACCTGTGGCCGTGGCTCCATGATTGTTTGAGTTAGCATTAATAGCTGTAACTAAAGCTCTCGCCGTATTGTTTCCTGATGATAAGTTATCAGTTAAAGTTGCTGCCAAAGCGTTTTGTGAATTAATTTTTATATCACTCGCTGCAAGATTACTACTATTGTAAGTAAATCCCGTTACTCTGCCACTGGTAAACTCTTTTACACCAGAGGCGCCGGACAAACCTAAAGCAGTGCTATCAGATTTAACTAGATTGATAGAAATATTATCATCTTTATTTTCTCCAACTAAAAAACTCACATTATCGGAAGATCCGTCTAAAAGTTTAATTGTATTAAAGTTTATCAGCTTTGTTAAGGAATCAATCTCAGTTAAATAAGCATCTATTTCGACTTGTAATGTATTTCTGTCAGCTGTTGTTAAGGTTGTGCTCCCACCCTGAATGGCAAGTTCACGAATACGGGCTAGTAAATTATTAATTGAACTTAAGCCACTATCTGCTGTTTGAGTTAATATTTTTCCTTCAGCTCCATTAGATATAGCCTCTCCAAGTGATAGCACTTGGGCATTTAACCTCGAAATTGGTCCAATTGACGATGGATCATCCGAAGCACTGTTTACTCTTTTCCCAGAAGATAACCTTTGCGTGCTTTCAGTTATTTCTTTTATTTGATTAGACATATTTCTTTGAATGAATTGAGAAGCCGTTAAATTACCAATGTTGAGCATTAAATAATCCCTCCACGAATTATATTAAAATTACAGCAGTAATTACGACTGAAAAAAATATTTGTTTAATTTTTTTTTAAAAAAGATTCAATTAATATTAAATAATTATTAAATTCAATTACTTATTGAAGGAATAAGCTTTTAATCTTTTATTAAAATCGTTGTGGTCTTTGGATAATTTATATAATTTTTTTTCTGTGGATCTAACCATAGAATTATTATTTTCTAGTAATTTACTTATTCTTACCTTGATATTATTTTTCTTTAACTGGCTTTCTTTAATTTTTTTAATCAAGGCTTTTCTTTGTATATCTATGTCAGATATTTTAGAAAATTCATTTTTATACAATAAATCAGAAATTTTTTTAGATAGATTTTCTAATAAATCTAAATCAGAGTTAATACTATCCATCTTTTCTCTCAAATGATGGTATTTCTTCCCACCCTTCCATTATTTGCTTTATTATATCAATGGCTTTAATAATACCTTTTTCAATTTTTTGAGTAAATCCTTTAATTATTTCTTGACGACAATATTCATATAATTGAAACAAATTATTAGCGATTTCTAATGCCTTATCAAAATCTAGGCTGGTTTGAAGGCCGTATATAATAGATAGGGATTTACTCAAGTTTTTAGATTTTTTTTGAATGATTTTGTCATGTTGCCCAGTATCAACTGTAAATTTATCTGCTTTTCTTGCTCTGTCATCTTGTATATCTAACACAAGCTTTTGCATTGAGTTAACTAACTCTTTCATTAAAGTTCTAACTATTTCATGAGAAGATGTAACCGTATTGGTCGATTGTTGTGTCTTTTTATAAGCTTTTATGTATTCGTTATTTGTCATAATAAAAATTCAATTATAATAATTTAGTGTCAAAAATTTGATTTATCTTGTTTTTTGTGTTTAATTGACACAATGAATGTTAACAATTTTCAAAATCCCTATAGCATTACTGGGGTTTATGCATCTCAACCGTTAAAAGGTGAGACTAGTAGTTTCTTTGCAAACAGCATGCCAACAAAAGATAGGATTGTTTCTGAGCCTGGAGTTACGAAAAGACCTCTTAATAATACTCCACCAAATTTCATTAGACATGTATATGTAAACAATCAATCAGCCAGTAATGGTTCACTAACAGAAAGCTTTATAAGGTCTCGTGCCTCATTGTCTCCGTCTTATTTCCATAATGAAATATCTACTAGATACAATATGATTAGCGCTATTCCACTAACTTTAACACAATTGAAAAAGTCTTTTGAAAAATACGCCTAACTAAAAATCTCTCAAATTGGCATAGCAATTGCAGTAATTTCCTGAGAAATAATTTGGAGATCAACATGCCAACAGTAAATTCTAACAGTGCAGCAATGTTTGCGCTTAATAAGATGACAATCACTGAACGTGATATGACTCAGGCTATGGAACGTTTATCATCGGGTAAACGAATAAATCACGCAGGTGACGATGCAGCTGGAGCTGCAATTGCAGATCGAATGACCGCACAAATTAAAGGATTAGAACAATCTGTTAGAAATGCTGGCGATGTTATTTCAATGGCCCAAGTTACAGAGGGCGCTTTAGATGAGTCCTCTGCAATACTCCAAAGAATTCGTGAATTGGCAATACAATCAGCTTCTGATGTTATGAATGCTGAAGAAAGATCTTACCTGGATGCGGAAGTTATTCAGATGTTGGCTGAATTAGATAGAGTAACAAGAGATACGACATTTAATGAAATAGCCGTTTTAGACGGCTCTTTTGCCGATAGACGTTTTCAAATTGGAACTCACGAAAGAGAATTTGCTTCACTGTCAATTTCATCAATGAGATTAGATTCACTGGGAGCATATAAAGCTAAGTCAGATGGAACAGATACGTCAGGCAAAAATGATAACTTAGCATTAAACGCTTATGCAGTCGCCGACACAACTGAAACAAATTTAGTCCAAGCTGAAACATTTACAATACACGGAATATTGGGAAGCTCAGGTGTTACAGCTGCTGCTGGGTCAAATGTTAGAGATATTGCTACTTCAGTTAATGCCGTATTTAATGCTACAGGTGTTAGTGCTATTGCATCAACACAATTAAAACTAGAGGCTAAATCATTAGACGATGCCTATAATGGTCAGACTAGTTTGTCATTTAGTATTCAAGGTAAAAATGCAACTGCAACAACTATCGCTGCAAATATTACACTAAGTAATAATAAGGCTAGTTCTGTTTTATCTAATTTAAGAGATTCTATAAATAATTATACAACTACTACTGGCATTACAGCAACTCTTTCAACTGATAAATCATCTATAATAATGGTTCAGAATGAAGGTTATGACATAAAGTTGGGCACAGTTAATTTTGACGGCGACACTACTACAACAGGATCTAGAAGAACATTAATGGTAACTAGTTTGGATAATGATGAAGCAGTTGCTGGAAATGCCGTCTTGCTTGGTGACACAAATGCGACAACCACTGACGTTGATGGGATTTACACAGGGACACCTGGTGGTGTAATTACAATTGGTGGAAGGATTGGAACAACAACCCCAACTGCGTTTAACTCTTCGGGGCCTCTTAGTAAAGCAACTGATGATGACGCTATTGTTGCATCCCAAACTATTGCAGCAGGGTTTACTGGCACACAAACAATGACGATGATTAATACAGCTACCGTTCATAACTCTTTTATAACTATAACATCCGATGCAGCCACTGATGGAACTTTTAAGATTACTGGTACTGACCTAAATGGTGATGCACTTGAAGAAACCATTCCAGTTTTTGCTGGCGCTGCTACTGCACAGTCAACAAATATTTTTGCTACTGTTACATCTGTTAAACCGTCAGCTGTTGATGCAGATGCAAATGTAAAAGTTGGTGTTTTAAATACGATTGTTAATCAGGCAGCTCTTGTAACTATAACTAGTTCAGCAAGTGACGAAAGTGGAAAAACTTTTACTGTAACTGGAACTGGAATGGATGGAGCTTCTCTAACTGAAATTATTACAGGTCCAACAGCAAACGCTACTGTGACTGGAAGACAAATATTTAGAACAATTCATACTGTTGCATCTTCAGCTGCAACCACAGGTGCGATTACTATCGGTGTAAAAGCAGCTGATTCAGTAATAGTTACTGGTCAGTTAGAAATGTCGTCAAGTAATAGTTTCACTGTTGTTGGTGAAGATGGCAAAGGTTTATTTGAAGCTTCCCCAGGGGCAGCTTCACTAGATAAATTATCTGCTGTAAACGTGAAAACAAGACAATCGTCTGTAGACGCATTACGTGTTTTAGATAGATCTTTGGATAGAATTCACAAAGAAAGAGCTAAATTAGGTGCTTTAATGAGTAGAATGGAAAAAGCGATAGATAATCTATCAAACGTTGCTTTAAATACAAATGCCTCCAGAGGAAGAATTCAAGATGCTGATTTCGCAAAAGAATCAGCTAGATTAACCAAAGCCCAAATTTTGCAACAGTCTGCTATGGCTATGATAGCTCAGGCAGGAAAAGCACAGCAGAATGTACTACAACTATTACAAAACTAATTTAATTTTCTCATAAAAAAAAAGGCCACCCTGAGGTGGCCTTCTCTCTTATTATCTCCAAATTATCCTTGAAGAAGAGCTAACAAGTTTTGCTTTGAAGCATTAGCCTGAGCTAACATTGAAGTAGCAGCTTGAGACAAAATTTGACTCTTAGTCATTTTTGATGTCTCTGCAGCAAAATCAGCATCTTGTATTCTTGATTTTGCAGCTTCAGTGTTAATCTTCAAAGTAGTAGCATTATTGATAGACGCGTCGATTCTATTCTCAACAGCACCAAATGATGATCTGAATAAGGATAGTTGGTCTAAAGCACTATCAATTTTAGCAAGAGAGGAATTAGCCTGAGCTTCTGTTGAAACAGACACACCTTGGCCTGATACTTCAAAAGACTGACTTTGATTTTTAACACCTAACTTTTGAAGAATTGTATCAGAAACTCCACCTGATTTTATTCCATCTGTATCATCATCACCTACAGCCTCAATTTTAATTGGACTATTGTCACCGTTTGATAATGTCATGTTACCTTTAGATTCAAGTCTATCTCCGGTTTTAACTATACCGATATCTACACCTGCAGCTTGTAAAACTTTATCAGTTACGATACTTGTTACAGAGTTAAAGATTTTAGAACCATGAACATTTCCGGTTACCTTATCAAGAGTAATGTCTTCAGTTTGTGTGGCACCGAATTGATCTGTACCAGTAACTGTAAACTTAACCGCAGCAGTGCTACTATAGTTACCACCTTTACCGTCAATGATAATTTTAGCTCCACCGAGATTTTCTTTATAAGTTTCCTGACCTCCAGATACCAATGTTAAAGTACCTGCAGCAGTAGCAGCTGCAACTGAGTGCAATGCCTTTTCACTTACTGTAGTTACACCTATATCTAAAGTAGCAGCAGTTGTACCACCTGCAGTAATAGAAGTAACAGATCTATATAACTCTTTACTTGTTGCAGTAGTATTTGTGGCTGCACCTACTGTAATAGTCTCAGTAAGAGCTTCACCATTAAATCCAACACCTTCAACTGCAAAAGTTTGGGTTACGTTTTGAGCTTGTGTGATTTTAATGAAACCATTAATATCAGAGCTGGCAAGAGAACCATTTAAAGATATAGCTCCAGCAGATTCTGCTGAAGTAACAGAATGTAAGTTACTCTTCACTTCACTTCCAGCTAAACCAATATCTATTGTCCCACCTGCAAGAGGTGTAGTTGAAGTATTTGTCACTGAAGTAACTGTATGGAAAATTGTTGTTCCAAATATTTGATCACCAATTGCTGCTGTACCATTCTTATGAAGTATAGTTTCTGAAATAGCAGTACCAGTTGAATCTGTACCTCTTACAACGATACCCTCAGATGTTGAGTCAGCATACTCTGCGGCTGCATTATATGTTATAACAGCTCTTGAGTTAACAACTTCATTTAACAATGAACTTGCAGAAACATCGATTTCCTGAGAAGCTACTGTAGTGACAGTATGTGCAGCAACAAGACCATCTAAGTCAAATACTCCATTAGAAAACCCATCTACAAGAGAATTTCCATGGATATCTTTAGCAGATATGAGCATGTCATTGTCAGAATTCGCTACAACAATATCAACACCACTGTCGCTAGAAAGTTTAACAGTTCCGTCAGAATTAGCAGAAGCTCTTATATCTCCAACGTTTGCTGCATTTACTGCAGTAACAACATTTGCAGCACTTGATGCACTAGTTAGATCAATAGCCTGGCCATTAATTTTAAAATCAGTAGATGTTGATGGACCTGCATTGTAATTAAAAGTTAATTCAATTTCGTTTTCTGCATCTGCAGTCACACCATGTTCCGCGGTTTTTTCATTAATAGCAGCAGCAATATTATTGGCAGCACCTGTTGTTGATTCTCCAATAAATATATCATTTATTTTCAACTCATTTGCTGTTAAAGCTGTACCACTTACTGTATCAGTTTCTAAAACACCACCAGTACTAAATTCATTAAAACCTAGACCTTGAAGGTCTGCAAGTGTACCAGCACCACCAGTATATCCGTTTTTAACAGAACCAGCTTCAATAGTTACCTCAGATCCGTCAAGATTATTAAGTTCAATAAATCCTGTGAAAGTTTGTGCTGAAGACGTAAAACCTACAGTAGCTCCACCATTAATAACAATATCCGCACCAGTAGTATTACTCAGTGTTATAGAATTATCTGCATTAAGAGCAGCATTAACACCAGAAACAGCTTCGTTTATATTTGATACAAGATCAGAATATGAGTTAGCAAGAGAAACAGATTCACCATTTATTGTGAAAGCAGCCTCCATGTTAAAGGTTCCCATTGCATCAGAAGTAAATGTGTTAAATGCGTTTGCATTTGCTCCATGAACGCCAGTGTTTAAATTAATTTTATCAGCTATAGTTTTTGCTGTATTGGTAGTTGTTGCTGATAGGTTTTCTGCGAATGCTGAAGCAAATGCATCAAAACCATTAATTTTAACATCACTAGCTGCAATGCTAGCAGTGTTATAAGTAGTTTTTTCCATTCTAGAACTTGTTAAAGATGCAACACCTGTAGATCCTGAAAGACCTAATGAAGTTGAGTCTGAATTCTGTAAGCTCACTTTTAGAGAGTCGGTAGCCTTTATACCGATTTGAAAGGAAACTTCTGAATTTGAACCATCTAATAATTTAACATTATTAAAATGAGTATTTGATGCAATAGCATCAATTTCTTTAACAAGAGCGTCTACCTCAGACTGTATCATTGATCTATCAGTAACTGATAATGTACTATTAGCTGCTTGTACTGATAATTCTCTAACTCTTTGTAGAATATTTTCCATTTCGCCAAGAGCACCTTCAGCGGTTTGAGTCATTGAAATAGCATCATATGAATTCCTAATTGCTACGTCCAAACTTCTAACTTGAGCTTCCATTTTTGATGCAATAGCTGATCCAGCAGCGTCGTCTGCAGCTGAATTAATTCTTAATCCTGATGATAACCTTGCCATTGCATCATTCATTGAATCATTTTGTTCCTTCATATTAGCTTGAGCTTGAAGGGCGCTCATATTTGTATTTATACTGTTCATAATAAGATGTCTCCATAATATAAAATAGTTTTTAGGAACATCTTCAAATGTGTTATTAGACTAAAACGAAAATGTTCATCATCTAATACGACTTTGTCTAAATATGTTTAGCTTTTTTTTAATCAAATATATTGTTTGGTACCAATTAGTTTTATGAAAGTTCAATATTAAACACAAAACTAGCATAGTTTTATCTTGTATTCGCTCCATGCTTTCTGCATTCCTTGGGGAGATATATGTATTGCGTCCAAATGCCAAATTTCATTAGAAAAGCCATCACCTCTATCAGTTAATTTTTGTAAATCAAGAAAACCATAACCTTTTTCAAATGACATTGTTTTCAATACACTATTAAAAATTTTGATAACATTTATTAATTCAAACAGATCTTTTTTTGAAATATTATTTATGTTTGGGCACGGCACTCCTTGGATAATAATATTATGTCCGAATTTTAGATTTAAATTATTAATATATTTAAAATAATTATCTATTGTTTTCGTTATTAATTCTTTGGTGTTTTTAAGTTTATGTTTTTCTTTATATTTTAAAATACCACTATTCAACCTGCAATCAATCTCACCAATTGATAACAAAATGTTGCTATACTTTGGAATTGATCGAAAAAGAGCTTCAAATTTAATTTTATACTTATTTATAACATTATTACCTAAATGCCATTGCATGCAGCCTTTGATTAATAATGCATGACAAACAAAGTTTTTTTCTAAAATCGATATAGATTGATTATGATTAACTAAAGAATGACTATCTCCAATTATATAAAACTTCTGGCAATCAAATAAACTAATGCTATTAGTATTAAAAGTTTTAGAAGAATTTATAATTTTGAGAAGAAAGCTATGATAAATCTTTTCATTTTTAAATCCAAAAGATGCTATTTTATTAATATTAGAAGAAGATTTTAAAAGTTTTTTACATGATGAGAATTCACATTCTAAAAAACTAAATATTGCAAGATTAACTGCTGCTTTCAAGGTATACTTACTAGAACCTATTTTCAAAATACTCTCTAATAATTTGGTTGATTCGTCTAAATCATTTTTATAGTCTAATAATAATGAAAGATTAATTATAGCTTCTTCAAAATTTTCCCTTTTTAATATAGCTATTCTTAAATTTGTCTCTGCATCTTCAAACTTACCTAGTTTTAAGAGTAAGTTTCCCAGATTATTATATGCTTCAGCATAATTAGGATCATGAATTAATGCCTGCTTAAAACTTAATTCAGCTTCTTCTAATTTTCTATTCTTTTTTAGAGTGTTACCAATATTATAATGGGCTTCAGGAAGATTAGGTTGTAAACTTATGGTCGTTCTTAAAACCCTTTCAGATTCTTTTAATTTACCTAATTTTTGTAAAATAACCCCCAAATTGTTCAATGCATTAACATAAGTTGGATCTAAGGTGATTGCTTGTTTAAGACATATTTCTGCTTCTGCTAACTTACCTAAAATTTTTAAAGTTTCTCCTAAATTACAGTAACCTTCAGAGAAATTTGGATTTAAAAAAATAGCTTTTTTAAGGATTATTTCAGATTCTTCTAATCTGCCTAGTTCTCGCAAAGTAATTCCAAGATTATTGTATGCATCAATGCAATTAGGACTTAAAAATATAGCTCTCCTATAACTTGTTTCTGCCTCATTTTTTTTACCTAAAGCTCTGAAAACATTTCCTAAGTTAATATGAGCAACAATAAAATTAGGGTTTAAGGTAATAGCATTTTTATAACATTTTTCAGCCTCTTTGTTTTTTTCCTATTTCTTGAAACATTAAACCTAAATTATAGTAAGCTTCATGATCTTTTTTTGATAATATTATAGCTTTTTGTGTAGCAGTTATAGCTTGTGACAATCTACCAGTTTGTTGCAAAATCGCGCCAAGACATTTCCAAGTAAATTGATGCTGAGGGTATTTTTTTATTATTATCAAAGCAATCTTTTCTGCTTCTTTGAACTGTCTATTTTCTAAAAACTGTAATAAATGATCAATTAAACTTTGAAATGATTTAACATTTTTAGTCGTATATATTTTATTTTCCTCTATCAAATGTTGCATAGTTATATTTATTTTAGAAACTCTCTTAATTAAATTTAAAATTATTAATACATAATTTTATAAGTGCATTTTCTAGACCATTTATTTAATTTAATTTGATTTATTTTTTATATAATTTTAGAATTTAATAATTCATAACTTTTACTTTCTGTATTTAGCTTTTTTGCATAGCTATTGTTTGAATTATATCTAATTCAAACAAAAGGTTTAGATATGAGATATGGTAATATATATTCAGAATTAAATTTAAAAGACCCTCTAGTATAGCAATGTTTTAAATCCGTCGGTAATTTAAATGAAGGACTAATAAGTAGTGGCAAAGCTATAGCTACAAGAAAATCAAAAGTGAATCTTATTACTGATAAAAATATACTTGATACCTTTTTAAATTTATGTTTGCACATATACAAAGAACAAAAATATTATCTAGATATAGATGCTTTAGAACCCCTGCAATATAGTGAATACCATAAAGATAACGAATATGGATGGCATGTTGACCAAGGTAAAAGGCTCCGCCAGGATAATAGAGTTAGATCAGTAACTAAAGGTATTCGAAAATCATTAGTGGGATGGATTTTAGGTCCCATATATAAATAAAATAAAAATTTAAGTTTTTTAAATTTAAACAGCTTACTCTTAAATTACCTACCTAATCATCCTTGTTCATAGCATCTAAGAGATTAGTTAAATACTCACCAGTAGACTTTAGACTTGTTACAGCCTGTTCCATGCTAGTAAACTGCTGTATATATCGCTCTCTTAAAGATTTCATTTGAGCATTCAAGTCAACTAATAATGCTGATTGATCAGTGACTTCTTTATTAATTGTTGTTTCTCTTGTAGATAATTGTCCACTTGAAGTATTAAGGGTGTCGGTTAAAAATGTAGTTAATTTTTCAATAAGACTTTGCCCATAATAGATAGTTGCGTCTGCACCTAAACCTGAATATTTCACTTTCAACCCGGCAGCATTACCTGATGAAATTGTAAAGGTGTTATTAGCAACATCAGCAACCATTGCAACACTGTCAAGAGTAGCTGATCCAGTAACCCCAGTAGTTGTTATTCCAACTCCTGTAAACCCCATAGTAATAGAACCTGTTGTATTGGCGGATGGTGTTATGGATGATATAGTTTGAAACGTCTTAGAGCCAAGAACTGTGGCGTTAGCGGCAGGCCCTGTAATAACTTCTGTTTGAGCATTACCAGCCATATCAGTTCCAACAACTGTAAATGTCTTACCACTTTCATCACCACTAGCGCTTACAATTGAAGGTCTTTTACCAGTCAGATCAACATAAGCTGATTTAGTGCCTACATTTACAGCTGCAGCAGCACCATTTGCTTCAATCTGCGTAACTGTCTTAAAGATTTTTGACCCAGTTACGGTTGTCCCTCCAGTTGGACCTGTTATTATTTCATTTTGCGAAGTGCCATTAATGTCAGTACCTGTAATTGTAAAAGAAACAGAAGACAAATTGTTAGCACTGTTTATTGTTACAAAAGAATTTAAGCTGCTCGAAGCAGCGCTGGATTGGTTTCCATCAATTACAAATGTGCCCGAACCATTTATTGTTTCAGCATCAACTAAACCGTCAGGATCAGTTGTCGTTACAGAAGCACCATTTAATGTTAAGGCTGTGCTTCCAGTTCCTGATTGAGTTGTACCAATATTATCAGCATCAGTTGTTCCTACAAACTTAAGAAAACCATCTAAGTTACTACCAATAGCGTTTACAACCATTGACGATGACGAACCAATTGAGCCAGAAGTAACAGAATAACTACCATTTGAGTGAGTTACAACAACAGATTTTCCTGCTGCACTCAATGTACTATCTGCATTTATAACTGTTTGAATTGCGGTAGCAAGTGCCGCCTCTGAAGTATAGTGAGCGGCTGGAACACTTACTGATCCTGATTGGGTTCCATCAACTGTTACTTGAATAGTATTATCAGATGCCGTTACTTGCGGTGACGTATCACTACTAGCTAGCCCTGTAAAAGCACCCGAAACATAAGCTGTCATAGCAAAAGCATATGACCCCGCAACAGGAGCAGAAGTAGCTGCTCCACTAGCTGTTAGAAGACTAGATGAAGATGAATACATAGAGTTAAATATTGCATCTAAAGATGTTGGATTATTTTTTAACTCATTTTCAAGTGTTGTAGTGTTTAAACTAAGAAGACCATCTTTTTCAGTCCTTACTCCAAGATTTGATAAATAAACACCATTTGCTCCAAATCCAGTTAATTGAGTAGAAGTAAGAGACTTTAATTGATTTTGGATACTTTTAATTACAGGATCATCTGACAAATCTCCTGCGCCTTGAGTTGATGAACCTCGAAAAGTTTTATCATTTAATAGCGTTCTTGCGTCGTTCACAGCTGTTATAAAAGATTGAAGGTTTGTAGTAGCTGTACTGTTATCTACTGATCCAGTTAAACTTGCAGGTGTGTCAACACTATTAACTGTTGTTGATGCAAGTAAATTTACATTATATCCACTGAAAAGATCTTTTATGGTATTTGAAGACCTGGTTAATGAAATTCCGTCAACAGTAAAAGCAGCGTCTGTTCCGGCAAGTTTCTGTTTAGAACCATTTGTAGTTGTATTATCTATAGTCGACAAGCCAGATCCAGATGGACTTTCGGTAGCTGTTACTCTTAGAGCGTTTTCTTTTCCATCTTGTGACTTCAGTACAAGAGTATATGTATCGTCACCTGCACCTAAGACACTTGCAGTTACTCCATAGTTTAATGCATTAATTTTATCTTTTAATGATTCAAGCGTATCTGTCGCCGTTACGGTTAATGAATTAGAAGTCACTGTCGGGCTCGCAACAAAACTACCAGAAGACCAGTCTCCTCTTTCAAGCACAAGACTGCCAGCACCTACAAGAGACGTATTTGATGCATAGTCTTCAAACGCTAAAGTTTGTCCTTTTGCCAATGTTGAAATACTAATTGTAGAATTTATTGCAACAGCAGTAGATGGATCAGATATAGTTGCACTAATGGCCGAACTTGTTGAATTAACTTTTAAGGATGTATTACCTGTGAGCGTTGTTAAAGAGGTTGAAAGTTTGGATAATGCACTTTTTATTTCGCCAATTGCAGATATGGCAGTGTTTCTTGCATCAATTTTAGTTTGAATTTGGTTTTCTTGAGGTGCTTGTTCAGCCTCCACAAGACTATCTACGATTTGAGTTATATTTAAACCACTACCGCCTTGATTGATTGCACTGAGATAATCTACAGTCATCTAAAAAACCTAAATAATTATAATTCATGAACTTATAACGACTTTAAGTATGCAATCTTTATGCCTTATTAAATCTAATACATTTAAATTTGCCTAAATAATTATTAAATTCAAATGACATTTACAAAAATTTATGTAGTAATTTTAAATCGGGGCTAATAATGTTAAAAAAAACGAGCATCAAGACAATAAAAGATAGTCTATCATTATTAATAATTGCAGCCATTATTGGTACTATTGTGTCATTTGTAGCTCAGTTATTTATTATAAGCGCAAAAAATATATACGAATTTATCTTCAACAATAATAATTTCATACTTTCATTTGATGTCGGGGGAGTTTCACTAAATTTAATACCCTTAATCATATGTGTACCAAGCTCAATCTTGGTTGGTTTATTAATGTATTATCTAAAATTGCCAAGGTGGTTTGGACCTGCAGACACAATTTATGCTGCCCATCATAAAGCAGGTATCCTGGATCTAAAAGGTGGCTTTGGATCTACATTAGCATCATTTATATCAATTAGTGGTGGTGCGTCAGTTGGAATTTATGGTCCCTTGGTTCATTTTGGAGCTACAGTATCATCCTTTATTAGACGTCAAACATTCATTCCTAAAATTCCTCATGATATTATTATTGGAAGTGGAGTAGCTGCTGCTATTTCGGCAGGGTTTGGGGCCCCTCTTGCTGGCATTATATTCGCACACGAAACAGTTTTAAGACATTTTTCTATGAAAGCCGTGGCTGCACTTGCAATTGCATCTATGGTAGCTAATTACTCTGCTACCGAAATAGGTATAGTCAGCCCTCCCCTATTATTAACTGCAATACCATTTGAAATGAGTGATATTTTAACAAGCTTAGCCTTAATAGGTCCTCTTGCTGCAGTAGTGGCAATAATTTTTATGAAATTAATGATTTACCTTGGAAGTCTTCCACCAAAATTAAAATTACAAAGTTGGCAAGCTCCAATAATTGCTGGATTTGCATGTGGTCTATGTGGAATGATATTTGGTGAGGTACTTGGTTTGGGCACGGAGACACTTATCTCTATCATAACAAACGAGCAAAATCTTGTTTATCTATTAGCTCTATTAATTGGTAAACTAGTTTTAACTAGTATTTGTATAGGGTTTGGCTTTTTTGGAGGCACATTTTCACCAGCTCTTTTTTTAGGAGGTGTTTTAGGCGCTATAATATTTCAATTACCAATGACATCAATCAACCATGATTTACTGTCTGTTCTTGCTGTTTCAGGTATGGCTGCTGTTTCGAGCTCAGTGATTGGTGCTCCAATTACAGCAATAATACTGGTTTTAGAGCTTACAGGATCATATGAATATGCAATTGCAGCTACATTTCCAATCGTAATTTGTTCATTCATTACAAGCAGAACATTTGGCAATAGTTTATTTGATAAACAACTTATTTCAAGAGGTGTTGCCATTACAAAAGGTCGGGAACAAATACTTTTAAATGAGGTATTAATAGAAAATTACGTAGAAAAAAAATTTACTAAACTCAGTTCGAAAACATCTATTGAGAAGGCTATTAAATTACTAACAAGTGAGAAAACTACTGAAGGATACATAGTAACAAAAGAGAATACTTATATTGGTAAGATTAGTTTATTAAATTTAGTCAATAGAAAAGGCCTAAATTTAATTGATTACGCTGAAAAAAAACCTCTAATTATTGATCCAAATTCAAGTTTACTTTCAGTTATCAAAAAATTATCAAATTTTGTTGGCGAGAGTATTCCCATAGTAAATAAAAAAACAAATCATATGGTTGGTATTATTTCAGAAAATGATGTTTTAAAAGCGTATTTAGATATTTCTGAGGAAATTAATCAAATAGAAAAACATTAATTTTAATAAGGCCTAAACAATAAAAGAAAATCACCGTAGTATTATGTAGACATTTAATTAACTTTTTTATTTTGGGTATTAAAATGAACTACAGTGCGTCAATGAAGAAATATATTAGCGACGATATATCTGCAAAAACATCTAGTTTAAATCCCCATAAGATAATAGAAGAAGTGTTAAAAGATTTAAAAAAGAATATGGAGACTTTGGCATATTCAATTGATAATGAACCAGTCGTTTCATCTATTAAATCAAATAGCTTTTCAAAATCACTAACAGCAATTTATATTCTACAATCTAGTTTAAACTTTGAAGACGGTAAAGAAATTGCTGAAAATCTTTATAATATCTATGAGTTTTGTAAAGATGGCATAATGAAGGGATTTACTAAAAGAAATTCAAAACTAGTATATGACGCAATACCGCCAATCGATGAAATTTTAGACGGTTGGAAACAAATTAAATAAAATACTATTGATTTACTAAATAAAAAGTTTATTTATCTTATATATAATTGATATTTTAAATTAATAGGTGATTAAATGTCAAAATTCTGTCCTGAATGGATCTTTGGTATATTTGCTGCACAAACAAGCAAAGAATTCTTATCAACAAATAATTCTATAGCGGCAGTTTCTAGAAAATATTCAAACGCCATAT
Organism: alpha proteobacterium SCGC AAA536-K22; assembly: GCA_000421325.1. GTDB lineage: Bacteria > Pseudomonadota > Alphaproteobacteria > Puniceispirillales > Marisalimonadaceae > Marisalimonas. The sequence continues at coordinate 102,247 of ATWQ01000001.1, read as the reverse complement.
CAGAAAGATATAATGAAGTAAAATTTGAAGAAGTTATGGATATAGCTGAAAAAATTCTTCAATTTTTATCTGATATTAATGCAGGTGAAGAGGCTGTTACTTACATAGACGATTATATTCATTATAGGGTTAATTTTGAAGCTAGCGGAAGTGAAAGAAAGCTATCTGGTATGTTTTCATCTGCATTTAATCCGGAAAAAATAAAAGACTATAGTTCAGATAAATGTTTCAAAATTTTTAAAGCTACCGTATTTAGTATTAGAAATGAAGCTTTACCTAAAGCCACCCCAGGGTGGTTAATAACTGATGTTGAAGATATCGACTGGATTGGTGAAGTGTTTAACGAAGAGACTGAATTATTCTAATAGTTAAATTATCTTAAATAATCAAATAAGTTTAATTGTGAAATTTTAACGAAAGATTGTTGACTTGCTTGCATAGATGTTAACATACTTTGAAGATTAGTAACTAAAGCAGCTAAATCGGCATCTTTTAAATCACTAACGTCCTTTTCAACACCTAATCTTCTATTTGCTAGTAGTTCTGTTTGCCTTGTAAGAGAATTTGTTCGAGCACCAATTTCCCCCCTATTGTTAGATATGTGAACTTGTGTTGAGGCTACATTATCTAATTGTTTTGAAGGTAGTTGATTATTATCAAATAATTTTTGCATAGTACCTATACTATTTCCTGATCCGTCTATTGGTTGGACTTGAAAAAATGATGAAGGATTTTTTTGGGCTGAATTAATACCGTATACGGATAAGTTTTTTATCTCCATAGGCCCATTAACCGAGTCAGATAGTTTTATTGTCTTTCCATCGTCATTAATAGTTGCAGTAACACCGGTAGAACTTAAATTTATTTGTTTCACAAATTCAGAAGGATCTTCACCTGTGATTTCAGTTGTAATTGTTGCTGTTCCTAAGTTACCTGTAAGATCAAAAGACCAAGTTCCAGGATTTTTGTTTTCAAAGGTGAGCTCAGCCACTCCAGTTGCTTTGACAGAGTTCACTCCGCCTGATGCAGTTCTAATAGAATAACTAATATCTTCTAACATCTGAAATACAGATACATTTTCTCCTGTGGGTCCCTTAACTGCTTGAAATAATGTGCCTCCATCAAGCGTGGTTTCCATGACGCGTGATTCAGATATTGATAAAGAAGCTATACCCCTGTCGCCTTTATAATTTATACTGCCTGCGATATCTTTAACAAATGGAATTATGCTAGTTTTATAACCACTAAATAAATAACTTCCATTACTGTCTTGAGCATTAGCAACACTCAATATTTCTTCTTTCATCTCGTCTATTTCAAGAGCTATAGACTCTCTGTCTGACGCGCCTAAAACGTCACTGGAAGCCTGTATTAATAATTCTTGAGCTCTTACCATGATATTTGATAAATTTTCTAAGTTTTTATCCAACAGCGTTAATCTATCATTAGCGGAGTTAACATTTCTTTCATATTGTTCAATTTGTTTTTTTACAACATTCAAACCTGATAATTCAACTGAACCAACAGGATCATCTGATGCTCTTAAAATATTTTCACCTGTGGCGATTTTATTTTGAAGATCCTGAAGTTCTTCAGTTGTAGATGAAAACTGTTTTAATTGTTGTTGATTAAATAATTTTGAACTTATTTGCATTTAGTTAACCACTTTAAATTTTATACAACCTCTATTAAAGATTGAAACATTTCTTTAGCAGTCTGCAAAATTCGTGCCGAAGCTTGGTATGCTTGTTGAAACTCGAGCAGATGAGCGGCCTCTTCATCCAAGTTAACACCCGCAAACTCACTTTGACTTGCCTCTGCAGCATCTAAAGTACTTGATGCTGAATCTAGTGATAACTGACTTGCTTGAACGTTTGAACCAACCTTGGCAACTGTAGTATTAAATATTTCTTGGAAATTACCTTTATTTCCTCCTGATTTATCTGATCCTTGAAGATTTAAAAGATTTATAATATTTCTATTGTCTCCAAAACCATCTTTATTACTTGAAAACTCAAAACTGTTGTTGACAACAGTAGCTTCAGAGAATTGAAATTTAGTATTATTTACATCAAATACCCTATTAACATCTAAAATTCTTGACGCAATTGAATGACCTGATTTCTTATCAAAAATCTCAACCTTATTATTGTTTGTAGCGTCAACTTTAATAGTCAACTCTGGTATTGAAGCTGTCTCCACGTTGTCATTTTCAGCATAATGATCGAATTCTGCACTTATTTTTCTTGCTCCAGTACCCACTACAATAGTTATTAAATCTTCTGGCGGCAAATTATCTAAACTTATTTTTTCTGCAACTGAGTTTTGTATAGAGTTGCTTGGAATATCAACCTTTACTGGAACACCTGAAAATGACGATACTTTAAGACCATCATTATCTACAACAGCTCTAATATTTTCAGTTTTAAAGCCAAAAATATTATTAGCACGGGGGTTACCGTCAACTTTAAAGTCAAGCTTATCAATAGTATGACTTATTGATAATCGACCAACTTTTTGAGTTCCTACTTTTACTGTCGAGGCAGATGCGCTTGCTGGAACGATTGATGTGATCTGTGTGAAAACTTTTTCACCTATAACTTTAGTTCCAGCTGCTTGAGCTGTTATAACTTCAGTTTGACTTTTACCAAACTGATCTAAACCAGTAATTGTATATTTTTCTCCTACATCAGAGCCAGCCGGTGTAATTGTAATAACTTGAGGGTCCATTGTAACTTGAGTAGCCTGTGTTCCGACTTTAATTGTGCTTGCAGTACTACTTGCAGCCGAAATAGATATAATCTCACTGAAGGAAATGCTCCCTGTGGCTATTGTATTATTTACCCCCGAAATTGTATCAGTTTTGTAAACACCCGAAAGATCATAACCGCTTACAACAAAAGAGTTACTTGTCTCATTTCCATTGCAAAATATCGTTACTTTTCCATTTAAAGCCTTAGAACTTTCAAGAGGTCCATCTAAGACCAAGTCTCCTGCTGTTGCTGATTTACTTGTAAAAAGGCTGTCATCGTCAGTAGTAGACAAGATACCACTTGTAATAATAGCAACTCCTGCAGACATATTAGAGTTATAGATTGAATCATCGTCAGTTGTGCCAGACGATTCACTCCAGGAGAGGGTTATACCAGTCGGCGGAGACGCACTAACTACTGTACCTGTGCTATCATAAAAAACAGGAATATTACTATTATTAAATTTAATTGAATAATTCGACACTACGTCATTCTCAGTCACCTCAATTCCTAAAGCGTGCCTATTAACACCTTCTGAATTGGCTAGTGGTTGTGCAACAAAGTTTCCTAGCACTGTTGTAGTTGCTGTTTTTAAACCAAAAGATTGAGAATTATTAACATTTGTTGTTGTTGGTACTATTTTAAATTGAGCTCCTTCAATGGTTCCTTCAGCTGTTGCTATTAGTTCATATCCTGGCGATGTTCCTATTTCAACATTGCCAACCGTATTAGAGGTTGGAGTAATTGATGTAATTGTTTTGAACAAACCTAACGATGAAACAGTTTTACCTGAAGTAGGTCCAGCTATAGTTTCAGTTTTACTTAGTCCATCAGTATCTGTCCCTACAATAGTGAAAGTGTTTTCACTTTCATTTCCTGTTGAAGTTATTGAAACTCTTGTTCCTGAGGATGAAGCAAATGCAGGTATGGTTCCAACTTCAATTTCGCCTGAGTCACCATCAACTTTCACTTCAGTAACTGTTTTAAAAACTTTAGTTCCTGTATTAACTGCATTGTCACCATTAACACCAGTAATTACATCAGTTATTACATTACCGTCTTGATCAGTACCAGTAATAGTGTATTTAAAAGCAGTATTATCATCGTTATCACGATTTTTAATTGTTATTCTAGAATTTAAAGATGTGCTATCTTTCAGTGCCCCATCTCTAGAAATCACACCTGCCCCTGATGGATTCATGAGCTCGACAAGCCCATTAGAATCTGCCGCCACAGAATTTAAACCATTAATAATTAGAGATGTAGCTGCAGTTCCAGTTTGGGAGGTGGCAATTAAATTTGATATATTTTCTGATGTACCATTAAATCGTGCTTTAATTCTGTTTTCTTCTGGTCCTTCAACAAATAATTCACCTAAAACCATTTTCAGTGAATAAACCTGTCCTTCAAAACTCAAATCAACAGACTGACCTTCGCTTGGTAGAGAATTTAGGACAATACCTTTTAACTGAGAAGTTGGGGTTTCTGATCTAAGTGAGCTTAAAAGCGCCGAAGATATATCTTTTTGAGTATCAATATTTAATGCGTTTGCATCTATGGTAGTATTCCAATCTCCATCTGCTGCTTCGGTACCTATTCGGATGTTACCATTGCTAGTCCCTGAAGAATTTATCGACGTCACCGTTTTAAAAATATTTGATGTGGTTACTATACCCCCATTAGATCCAGTTATAGTCTCTGTTATAACCTCATTATTTAAACCCAAACCAGCGACAACAAAACTTGTGCCGGTTGTATCTTGTTGACTTTTAATTTTAATTTTAGCTCCAAGATAATCCGCTGTGGATAACACGCCATCCATTGAAATTGATCCTGATGAAAAAGAAGTCCATTCTACTAAACTATCGTCGTCATTTATGGCATTATATCCATAAGTACCTATTTTAATATTACCACTTGCTGTGGCTGAAGTTGTTATGGATGTTATGGTTTGAAAAACAGTAGAGCCATAAACTCTTTCACCAGTCGAACCTCCTGTAATAGCTTCTGTAATGATTGTTCCAGCTAAATTAGTTCCTGTAACTGTAAATGTGTTACCTGTTTCACTGGCAGTAGAATAGATACTTACAATAGCATTTAAATTATTTGCATCTTTTAATTTTCCATCAAGAGACAAAGTTCCTGCTACGCCTGGGTTTGCGCTTTCAAATAAACTATTACCGTCCCTAATGTACAACTTGTAATATTTTTGATTTATATCTAATCCATATTTGGATAAACCAACAGTAGCTTTTTTACCATCTGGCGAACCTAAGCTATTATCAAGATTGTTAAATACTTCTGGGGTAATTGTAACAATTTCACCAGTCTTACTTCTTTGAACATCTATATATCCATTTTTTAGTGAATCTGCTACAGATGACCTAACTACACCTGAATCAGTTTGAACAGTAAAATTTTCACTAGATACAAATTTTATCTCCCCTTTAATATTTGCTGATGATTTTTTTGAATTACTAACATCTATCAATAATTTTGGGTTTGTTTGAATATTTAAATTAGTAAAATCCTGACCTATAGTTTCTAAATAAAAATCTGAAGGAGCAGTAACATTATTAAAGTTGATGTTGTGACCATCTTCTGAAGTTATAATAATTCTTTTAAAATCACCTGTCACATTTGCTGTCAAACCTGTTTGAGAACTGTACTCGTTAATACTTTTGGCAAGCAGAGACAAATCTGTCGCAGACACACTTGTATTTATGGAAACTGAATCTGTATTTTTACCCTTTAAGTCAAAAGTAAATGCACCACTCACACCTTCATCTAATGGTCCTAACATTACACTAGTGCTAGCTGACAAATTTACACCTGAACCGGCTAACTCAGTTTTAAGTTTATTAGCTAAATAATATGCACTTGAACCTACGGGGATGTTTGTAGTTTTAACTACATTATCATCATTAGTTATTTTTAGTGTACTACTGACAGCTTCTGTCCCAATAGTTATTTTCCCAGCAGAATTTCCATCAATACTTACATTAGAAACTTTTCTAAAAATTTTAGAACCAGTTACTGTAGTTGCATTTCCGCCTGTAATAGTTTCTGTTTGATAAAGTCCATCTAAATCATAACCTGCAATAGTGAACGATCTACCAGACTCGTCTTTTTCGCATGCAATTGAAATATTTGAATTTAACTCTTTAGAATATTTTCTAAGACCGTCTAAAGAAATAGACCCCGTAGTAACAGTCTTTGAGGTTAATAATCCATCCATGTCTGTTGCTTGTTCATTATAACTTATATTAGAGCCAAAGTTTCTAACAAAATCTCCACTGACAGTTTTTCGAGATAAATTGATACCTCTATAATTGTTGTTTAAATAATCATTTCTGTATTCAGCCGACTCTAAAAAACCATTATCTGATTTAATTAACGAAGCTATTTCAGCTGTATTTAATGATGTTCCAGACACATGCCTTCCATCTCTTGTAAAAACCTGAATATTGCTTGCTAATGACGACGCAGCAGTAATATTTGATATTGTAGGAGTGTAGGAATTACCTTTTGATAAAATAGATGAACTTGAAATATCTGATACAGATGATGCTATTGTAAGGTATCCATTAGAACCTGAGGCAAATAAGCCATAATTTTTAAAATCATGTTGACTTTTACCGTCTAACATCAAGCCGGAATTTAATAGATCAGCAAATTCTTTTACTGATTTTATACCGTCTCCTGGATCAGTGGATGCAGAGTTAATAGTAATTTCATTGGTATTATCTAATTTGATATTAAAAGAGGAAAAACCTTTAATGTCGGCATCTGAAATTGTAAATGTACCAGAGGACTGATTTCCTAATGAGCTTAAGTTAATTGATTTAGTTGACGATGGAATTGTTGTTACCGGACCATCTTTTAGAAAAGTAGTAGCAACCAAAGGATTGCTACTAGAAGTAAAGACATCTTCAACTTTTTCTGGAAAATTTATTTTTGGGGGAACAACTGAGCCAATAACATTTAGGTCAACATTACCGACATTAGACGAATTGTTTGAAACTAAATTCTGAGATGCTGCTGCAAAATCTTCAGCACTTTTTAAATTAAACTTCATTGCACCAGCTTTTGTCAATGTAGGAGAAATTTCAAATCCATCTCCATTCTTTGGCTGTCCTAAAACTTCAACCTGGTATCCATCAAAATTAATTTTGTTTCCATAAGCAAATGAAAGACCATTTGAATTTCTTATTTGCCAATTATTGTTTGCTTGAGAATAACTTACTAAAATTTTTTCTTGGGCTATCTTGCTTGGATTACCTTCTATCATATTAAAGTTTAAGGTTCCTATATTATTAGAATTAGCTTTTGGCGCCATGGAATTAACTGAAAACATTGACTTTCCCAAGTTACCATTTAAGTCAATTCCAGATGTCTGTACGTTGTTAATCTCATTGGAAAATTGTTCTGCAAGACTACTGATTTCGCTACTAACTGAGTCAACTAAGCTATAAAATTGTGATATTCCACTTAGTATACCTGACGAAAATATACCTGTTGTCTTTACTCCATTATTATTAACAACTAGTGAAACGTTTTTTCCATCTGAAGCGGATGACACTATTGCACCTTTATTTCTGTTGACTAGATATGCTCCATTTCCAGAGTCTCCAAGTCTAACTATAGCTTCTCCCGTATCAGAATAATCCACTGTAAAATTCATAAGCTTTGATAAATCTTTTAATAACTTATCTCTTGCATCTAAAACGTCATTTGATGCATCTTTTGATCCACTTGTGGCGATTAACTTATTAACTTGTACAAGTTGATTTATATATAAATTTACTTCAGTATTTTTTACATCAATTTGACGTAGTGCTCCAGATTTAAAATTTTTAAGTTGATCATCATAACTATTAAAAGAAGAAGCTAGGGCTTTGCCTGACTCTAAGGCTATGGTCCTAGCTGAAACACTATCTGGATTGCTCGCAATTTCCTGAAGTGAATCAAAAAACCTTCCTATGAAAACCCCTAAATCACTGCCAGAAGGCAATAACATATTTTCTAAATCACTTAACTTTGAAACAAAGTCGTTTAACATTTCATAATCAGATTGAGACGACCTTGTTTTATCAGATAAATAAGCGTCAAAAGAACGTCTTACATTTGTAACTCTAACTCCTAACCCAGAGCTGTCAGAAACATTAGTTGGGCCTCCAGATACACCAGCAACTTCATTTATATCTGCACTTCTTTTATTATATCCTTCAGTATTTATATTAGCAATATTCTGGCCTGTTACAGATAATGCTTGTCTGTAAGCTTGTACCCCTGTTTTACCAATCTCAAATAAGGAAGCCATTTACTTTTCTTCCTTAGCTTGAAAATGTGGTTGAAACTGTTTAATGAGTGCTTCAGCTATACCAAAATTATTTTTCTTAGATAAAATTTGAGAATATTCTACGTCGAGCATATTATTAAACGTATCTTGAGCCTCAGAACTAAACACACCCTCTGCTAACCTACTTTGCCTTGCCTGTTTTAACATTTGATGTACAAAAATAGATTCGAACTGCTCAGCCACATTTCTTAAATCTTGATTATTCTTATCTTTTAGTAACGAAGTGTTTTGATCTTGAGAAACCTTAGTAACTAAAAAATTAATCTGATTTACTTTTGAAATGGAATCTCCCATTAACTCTACCTTTAAATAATAATCATTTGAGCTCTTAAAGCGCCAGCAGCCCTTAGAGCCTCTAAGATTGCTACTAAGTCAGCACTTGTTGTTCCTATGGCATTGATTGCATCTACAACGTCAGCTAGAGATGTTCCCGCATCAAAAACAAATGCCGATGCTGTTTCTGCACCTGCCTCTATTTCTGTATCTTTTTCTTCATTAGCTGCAGTTGTTGTAGTTATATTTCCAGCATCATCATATAGAGTTTGACCAGGTGTTGTATTAGTGTCTTCATTTACTTTAACTGTTAAACTACCGTGACTTACTGCTGCAGGGGTAACTCTTACGTCGCCACCTATTACAATTGTTCCTGTTCTTGCATTCACAACTACTTTTGCAATTGGTGCAGCTGGATCAACTTCTATGTTTTCAAGTAAACTCATAAAACTTACTTTTTGGGATGGATCTTTAGGAGCCCTAACTGATACAGAAGTGTGATCTAAAGCTTTCGCAACATCAGGGCCAAATACTTTGTTAATTTCTTCTGTAATACGATTAGCCGTAGTAAAATCGCCTTGGTGAAGGTTCATTACGAAATTATTTGAATTTATAAATGGTGCCTCAACCATTCTTTCAACTGTTGCACCATTTGAAATAGTTCCAACAGTAGGAATATTAACTGACATTGATGAGCCATCTGCACCTTCAACACCAAAACCACCCACTGCAAGGTTTCCTTGTGCAATTGCATAAGTTTGACCATCTGCACCTTTTAAAGGTGTCATTAAAAGAGTTCCACCTCTCAAGCTTTTTGCTTTTCCCATAGATGAAACAGTAACTCCGATTTTCTGACCAACTTTAACAAAAGGATCTAAGTCAGCAGTAATCATTACAGCCGCTGCATTTTTACCACTTAAACTACCAGTATCAATGTTCATGCCAAATTGAGATATAGTAGACTGCATACTTTGAAGGGTGACACCTAATGAAGAATCACCAGTTCCGTCAAGCCCTACAACAATTCCATAGCCCATTAGTTGGTTAGTTCTAATTCCTGCAAAACTAACCATATCTTTTAATCTATCTGCCATTACTGTGTTAGCAATTAATAAAAACAAGAAATTAAATAATATGATTTTTTTTAAATGTTTCATGCGTAATATCCTAAAATGGTGAAATTGCTCTAAATAAAGCACTACCCCAACCTGGTTTAGAAGCACTATCGAGTATTCCTGCCCCTACATATTCAATTTGTGCTTCAGCTATTTTAGTAGATGATACTGTATTAGACGTAGAAATATCCTGCGGTCTAATTATACCACTTAATCTGATATATTCTGTACCCTCAGTTATTCTTAATTTTTTTTGTCCTTTTATTTCTAAATTACCATTAGGAAAAACTCTTACAACTGTCGCAGATATAGTGCCCTTAAGACTATTTGATTGACTCGTTGCCATTGAGCCTGAAAAAGAATTAGTTTTAGAGGCACTTCCTCCCAAACCAGCAAAATTTCTCATTATTCCAGTTGGACCTACTTCAGCTCCAATGGTGTCTGCTTTGGCTGAAGAATTAGTTGCACCTTTACTCGATGAAAATGTCTCACTTAAAGTAACTGATAAAATATCACCAACCTTTTTTGCTCTTCTGTCGGATGAAAAAAGACCAGTAGAGCTGGTGCTAAAGATCGCACCATTTGTAGGCTCTTCTCTATTAAACTCTTCAAATGACGGTGTAAGTGGTTTAAACTGTTTATTATTTACTTCTTCTACATAAGTAGAGCAACCATTGACCAAAAATATAGAGGCAATAATAATTAATTTTTTCATCTTAACCTCTAATTATAGATTTTGACTTATAAATCTAAGCATATCATCAACACCTGATATTGCTTTTGAATTAACCTCATATGCTCTTTGTGTTTCAATCATATCAACTAATTCTTGAACTACATTAACATTAGAGCTTTCGAGTGCACCTTGGACTAAACTACCAAAACCATTTTCAAATGGATTTGCTATAACAGGAACACCACTTGCTGGCGTCTCTACTAACATTGACTGTCCTATTGGTTGTAAACCTCTTGAGTTAGGAAAGTCAGCTAATTGAAACTGTCCAACCTCTTCTGCCTCTACTTCTCCAGGATTTTGAACAGAAACAATACCGTCAGCTGAAATATTAATACTTGTTACGCCCTCCGGTATAGCAACTTCAGGTTGAATTACATATCCTGATGCAGTTGTAATAAGACCTTCAGCATTTCGACCAAAGGCACCATTTCTTGTATAACCAACTCTACCATCTGGCATTAAAACTTGAAAAAATCCAGATCCATCTATCGATACATCCAACGCATTATCAGATGATACTATATTTCCTTGAGAAAATAATTTATCAGCATTAATAATACGAACACCTGTTCCTACAGAAAATGCTGAGTTTGTTTTTGTTTCTCCAGAAGTTTGTGCACCAGATGCTTTTATAACCTGATATAAAAGTGTTTCAAAATTTGCTCTATCTCTTTTAAAACCTGTAGTATTTACGTTTGCTAAATTGTTAGCAATAACCTGCATTCTACTATTTTGAGCATTTAAACCAGTTTTAGCAACGTGCATCGCGTTAGACATATTAAACTCCTAATTATTAATATAGAAGTATAATGCAATACATATGCCAATTTTATGGAGGAGTATTAACTAGGCATTCTCATTAAAGATGCTGTAGCTTCGTCAATTTCTTTTGCTGTAGTAACAAATTTTACATTAATCTCGTAAGCTCTTGACTGGTCTATACCTGCAACTAATTCATCTACTGATTTTACGTTTGAACCCTCTAAAAATCCACTCAATAGAAGTGTTCTATTGTCGGTTGCAGGAATAGATCCATCTACAGGTCTAACGAAACCGTCAATTGTTTTGGCTAATGGAACTTCAGAACCATAAGTTGTAGCCAGTTGTGCGACCCTTACTTTTTGACCAAGGGGAGCATTTAATGGTTCAATTTCAATTATTCCATCACCTGATACTGAAATTTTTCTATGTGGTGGAACTGTAATTGGTTCCAAGTCCACACTCAGGGGTTGAGTTCCTGTACCATCCCTTAAAGTTCCATCAGCAGAAACTGTAAAATCACCTCTTCGAGACATCGCAACCTCACCACCAGCAGGTTTAACAATAAAATATCCTGCACCATCAACAGCCAAGTCTAACGGTGCACCTGTTTGTTGCATTGGTCCTGGAGTACTATCATATCCCCCAGGTTCTTGAAGAGCTAAAACCCTCGGGTCTATTCCCTGATCACGGTCTAAATACACTGAAGAAAAATTAATTTGAATATCTTTTTGAAACCCCGTCACACTTATGTTTGCTAAGTTTTGAGCGGTAACTGATTGGTTATCTCTTAAAATATTCATACTATTAAGAGCTGTGTATATACTTCGATCCATAATTTTTCCTCTTATTTATTTATCAATTATGACCTAATTTGAATTATTGCTTGAGTTAGACTTGTATTCGTTTCAATTGTTTTTGCGTTTGCTTGGAAGTTTCTTTGAGCAGTAATTAAGTTAACAAGCTCTTCAGTAATATCAACGTTAGATCTTTCTAATGAACCAGATAATATCGTTCCATATCCATCAGCACCCGCCTCTCCAACTGCAGCCACACCTGAAACCGAAGTTTCAACATAAGTTGCGTTACCAATTTGTTTTAATCCATTTTGGTTGTTAAAGTTAACCATAACTAATCTTCCTAAAGCAATATTAAGACCGTTAGTGTAGTTAGCACTAACTAATCCGTTAGCAGCAATATCCAATCCATCAAGTTTACCCACAGTTTGTCCATCTTGTGTAACAGATCTAACATTAAAATCTGAAGCAAACTGGGTTGATCCGTCAAAGTTTAGATCTAAGTCTATTGATAATGCATTCGTACCTGCGGCAGCGTCTGCAGCAAAGTCACCTTTATATCCTACTTTTTGAATAGGACTAACTAGGTTACCTTGAGTATCAAATGTTAGCTCACCAGGTCTTAAGAATACTTTAGCAAAAGTACCATCTGTAGTAGCAGTCCATGAATTTTCTGGTGCTAATGTAGTTGTAGTTCCAGCATCATTAACATATAAAGATTGTCCAGTTGCAGAACTTGCTGTAGCAGTAGCCATATCAACAAATGAGGGTGTTGTTCCTGTTACTAATTCTAAGTCGTCAAGTCCCATTCGTGAACTTCCTGATACGAATATTTTACTATTTAATCCAGTAGTTCCTGTAGTAAATGAAAAAGAATTACCGGTAGTGTCGTAAGCTACTGTTACACCGTTTACTGTATTACCAGAACTATCTTCCATTTGATTAATTCTTGACTGTAACGCAGTTGCTAAAGATGTTCCATTATAAACGCCCTCAGGTACCTTAATAGCAGCAGTAATGTCATTCGCATTTACAACAAAAATCGTTTCTTCCGCGGCATCAGATAAAAAGAAATCTTCTGAAAGATCCTCGTTGGAGGTTTTACCATTTAAAACAGCTGCTGAAGACTGCAAGCCTTTTCCTGAGGTATCTGCAGTTACAGTTGTAATAGCACTAGTCGCATTAATTCCTAAAAGAGCACTCGTACCCCCGATTCCAGCAGCAGACGCTGTTGCAACTCCATCTACTATTGCAAGTCTTCCAATTTCAATATTAGATGAGGCCTGACCTCCGTCACCTACACCAACAGCAGAGTTGGCTGGGATATTTTCACCGGTTGATCCACTGGCAATGCTAAACTTACGAGTTAAGTTATTATAAGAAACTTCTACACCATATGCTCGCTGGGTATCTGCAGCAATCTGATCACCTGTAAATAAAACTGATTCAGCTTTTAATACCGCTCCTCCACCAATGTTTGATGAAGCTTTATTACTCTGTGTCTTTAAACCTATTGCATTCGCATTGTTGCCTTCTCCTGGCCCAAAAGCTGAAAAAGAAAACATCTTACTTGCTGTTGAAGTACCAATTTTAGATGGTATTCCTTGTAATGTAAAATTTTGACCAGATATATCATATGCTATTTTTAATGCAGGATCATTCTCGTCTACCCAGTCGTCAGTAATTTTTATTTCCTGTATTATTTGATTATCAATTTCATGTGTTGATGCTGTTGTTCCACTTACACCTCTCGTAAGACCTGTAAATGTAGTTGCTGTTTTGCCTGTATAGGCTATGACTTCATCATTTATTCTTATATAACCGTTATCTTCAAATCCATCAGTAGAATCTACTGTTATTGAAGTTGCTGTTGCTGCAATTTGTGCACCACTAACATCGGTTGACCTTTTTTGTAAACCAAGATTTGTAACACTATCTAAAAGACTTACAGTTGCAGTAGCTAGATGTGATGAAATTGTTGAGTTATCAATACCTCTTGTAACTCCAGTTAAAGTTGTAGCAGTTTTACCTGTATAAGAAATGATTTCATCTCCTATTTTTACTTTTCCAGGAGCAGCTGCCGTTGCATCAGTAAATCCAGATGTAGAACCTACTGTTAAAGTATCTGATTCAACTGGCAAAAATGTTACAGCTGTATTACTTAAGAGCGCAGTTGTGTTAGTACTCAATGTAACAGAGGTTCCAGATAAACCTGCTATAGTTGTCCCTTCTGCAATCCCAGCACCCTCTACAATCATTCCTACGGCTAAGTTAGCTGAAACATTTGCACTTGTTGTCATTGCAGTGGCACCATTTGCTACTGATGCCGTTGCTGCACCAGTTCCCACTTTTGCATCAACAAAAGTAATTTCAGTACCACTATAAATGATTCCTGATGTAGCGTTTGATAAAGTTACAACACTTCCAGATATTGAACTTACCGTTGTATTAGCAGCTATATTTGTTCCAAAGACTGCATCACCAGCGGTAATTCCAGTTACATCGGCTACTGTTAATTGATTACTACTATTACTAGCTGAACCAGTTGTATGTTTATCTGCTATAAATGTAACTTTAGATGTACCTGCTGTTAAGGCTGCTGATAAAGATCCGCTTGCAAGAGTAACAGTTGATGTATCATGATTAATAGATCCTATTCTTGCACCCGTAGGCACACCAACTCCTACAATTGAGTCACCATCTTGTAATCCATGAGTTCCTCCGTCAACCTTTATTGTAGTCCCACCGCTAGTACCCTCTCCAGTTTTCTCATAAACTAACTTTGAAGCGTTAGTAAGTGTTGTGTTTCTTAATACATCAGTAAAACTGCTAAAAATTCCATCTGTAAATGTTTTTAGCGTAATTGTAGCGTCATCTGAATGTATAGCAGCAGTAGTGCTATTTGCAGCACGATCAATCCCAGTAAATGTGGTTGCAGTTTTGCCTGTGTATGTTATTTCCTCAGTCCCAATAATTAATGTACCACTTGATGGAAAACCTACAGTTGTATCGACAGTTAGGTTACCATTGTCAGCAGGTGTTGAGGCATCTACTGACGCATCATTTAATAATGTATTTGGCTGCATAACATTATTGTTTAAATATGCATGCTTATTAAGTTCTTTTAAAACTATTCTATTGCTACCAAAGTGTTCAGTTTGTCCAGAAAAAATACCAGTCCCACCTTCAAAATAGGCAGAAACATCTTTTGACTCTGTATGTAAAACTTTTATTTTAGTGTCTGCGATATTAATGGCTGTTGTTGAATCTGATTTTAGATTTAAAAATTCGTTTCCATTTGCATCTGTTCCAGCGCTGGAAACTGAAAATTTTGCACCATTATATTTTAAGTTATTAACAGTAGACGTAGTAGTATCAAACTCACCTGCAAGATAAACTTCAGTAGGGAAACTTGTAGAACTTATAGTATTTGTTGAATCGTTTATATAAACTTTAAGTGTGCCACTAGAATCTTGTACCATTGTATTACCACTTACTGCAGTCACATCGATAGCTTTGTCAAAAACTTTTAATTCTGGAGAAGAATTGTAATAACTATGAAGTAAAAATTTTTCTTCTGTAGTTATATTGTTTTCATCAGTCAAATCACTAGTAGGTTGCTTGTAATTAAAACTTAAAACCTCAGTTTCCTTTATCGCTCCAGATAATTTTAGACCAGTTGCTCTTGCAAACAATGACGAATTTACTCCATAAGTGGATGAATTATTTGTATTTCCGTCAGCTGACACAGCCGCTCTATTAAGTGCATCGTTAATTTTTAGTTGCGCATGTGCTAAAAATTCTTCGCGAGTAAAATTTGGAGACGCAACATTCTCTATTCCGTTTGTAGAAGAAAAAAGGCTCTCTGTTACAAAACTATCTTGCATCATATCAACATTTATAGCCGTTAAGGTTTGAATTTCATCATTGTTATCTAATTGGTTGAACTGAATAGAAAAACTGCCATCTGTAACTGGATCTATTGATAATTTTTGATCGTCCCCAAGACCAGCATTAATAGCCCTTTGAACTTCAGACGCTAATGTTGCAGCCGTGTATGTTCCTGGCCTAATATCTATACTCTTAAAACCAGCACTGCCAGTTGTATCGTCAACACGAACTGTAAGAAAATCTTTTCCCCAGTAAGTAGACTTATTTAATGTTGGGTTAGATTCATATGTAGTATTATATTGCAGTGGGTCAGTTACGACTGTAATAGATGGTGCTGTTGCTGTAAATGCAGCATCCTCAAGAACAGTAGAAGTAACTGTTGCGGCTTTAGAGACCGTTTTATTAGACAAATCATCTAAGAAAAACAATGGCTGAGTTTGAGCTACTGATATAATCTGAGGTTTTTCATTCATAGGAATAATTTGTCCAAATCTGTCGACAACTAGTGTTTGACCAGTAGGTGATATAGCTTCAGTTAAGGACGGTTCAACTTCTCTTCCATCAACAATAAATTTAGTCTGATATTTATGTGTTGCCTCATTACCTTGAGCTGCTTGAGTTTTAATAAAATAGGCTGTTGCTATCACTGGATTACCTAAATTATCAAAAATAGTAACAGATGTTGATGAGTTAAATGTTGCTGGATTTGCAGGATCAAAATCATCAGCTGAAGAAAAAACAGTTGAAGATGCCGGTAAATTTACGGCTAACTCTAGATTGTCAGTTTTTTTAGCCTCACCAGCTTCTAGTTCTAATTTCAGTGGTTTTGCGTCTACAATTTCACCACCTTGGACAGATCCATCATCAGAAACAGGAAGTGCAAGAACAAACTGTCCAGCAGAGTCAACAACATATCTATCATTATTTACTGAGAAAGATCCGTTTCTTGTGTAAACAGTTTGATTAGTAGTCAATGATGGCTTCAGAGCAAAGAACCCTTGTCCAGAAATAGCCATATCCAAAGCATTAAGAGATGAAGAAACGTTACCTTGAGTGAATTGCTGTTTAATACCCTTCAAAATAGTACCAGAACCAATAGAAGATGAACTGTTCTGCAAAGGAGATGTAGCAAAGATATCACCAAATTCTGCTTTACTTCTTTTATAACCTGTAGTCGCAACGTTTGCGATATTGTTTGAAGTCGCTGAAATATCTGCTTGTGATCCGTTTAGTCCTGTAAGAGCGGTATAAAATGACATCTCTAATTTCTCCTAGTATATTATAATTATTTAATTCTTAAATCTGACAACTTGTGAGGGGTCAATCGATCCATAATCTTCAACTTCCAACATTACTCCATTTTCAGTTTTTGAAGTTCCAGATACACTTGCGTAAACTTGTGTGGATAGCTCACCTGTATCACCTGTGTTACCTGTAAATGCTCTAATTGTTATTGGAGAGCCGGAAGTTTTAATTTCTTCAGGCAAATCTTTCCATTCAAAACCAACTAACCCAGATTTTTGCATACCGAGTGTATCTTGATGCAAGACTTCACCATCACTATTTTCAAAAATAATGTTTAGGTTTGAAGCTGTATTAGGTAAGTCTACAACGCCACTTATAATACCTTCTTTATCTGGTCTGGCATATTTTCCAGGTACTAATACAGAATGGCCCATTAATTGGGTTGTTGAAGCAATCCTCATTTCAGAAAGTTGCTGGCTTACAGACTTCATAGTTTCGTCCATTGAAGTAATACCAGTCACTGTAGAAAATTGTGCCATCTGAGCTATGAAATCTGCGTTATCGACAGGTGCAAAAGGATCCTGATTTTGTAATTGAGTAGTCATCAATTTAAGAAAATCTTCTTGTCCAAGCTGATCTTTAGTTTCTTTTGGGGTAAATTTTTCTTTAGCTGAATTTATACCTAGCTTATCTAAAATGTTTGTTAATGATTGATTGGATGAATTTATTTCAGACATAATATTTTACTTCCCTATATTAAGTGTTCGCATTGTTAGAGCTCTTAAAGTTGTTATAACTTCTACGTTATTTTGGTATTGTCTGGATGCCTCCATCATATCTACCATTTCTTCGTCGACATTTACTGCTGCTTTATAAATATATCCAGCCTCATCTGCTGCTGGATGTGCCGGCATGTAAGATTTAATAGGCTCTCTTCCAATTTCTTTAACTTCAACAGCATCAACTGTTGCAACACCATTTTTTTTAACTAGATCACTATATTGAGTTTCGAAAATTGGTTTTAAAGGCTTATAAGTTGTCTTTGGATCACCAGTGGTAGAACCCGCATTAGCAAGATTTGAAGCTACAGTGTTTAATCTTACCAACTGTGCAGCCATTGCTCTACCTGCAATATCGTAAACTGATTTAATGTCCATCATTCACCCCTAATTGCCGACATAATTTTGTTAATTTTCCCGTTTAGAAAATTTACTGTAGAGGAATATCTCATTGAATTTTCTGCAAATTGCATTTGTTCCACAGCTAGCTCGACTGTATTTCCATCTAATGATGTAATTAGTGGCTCTCTATATGAGGCCTCATTAATTGATTTACCTGAATTTTGAACTATGTGGTTAGCATGTGAAGTTACTACAGGACCATTTCTATCAAATTTTTTAATTTCATCTTCAAAACTAATGTCTCTTGCCTTATAATTAGGAGTTGCTGCGTTAGCAATATTGGAAGCTAAAATGTTATTTCGCTTACCTCTTAGTTGTAAGGCTGATGAATAAAAAGATAGTTGATCTTTAATTGTATCCATTACTAAAAACTCTTATAGTTACTTTATTTGAAGCTATATTTGCAAATAGGATGCCAATTCAATTAGTGATAAAATTAAATTATTTTGTATTAAAACTTTAATATTTTTTTAATTGCCGTAATTAATTATAGGTGTAGGATCATATTATGAATTTTTCTGAAAAAATTATTGATAAAAAAGAAGAACTCTTGGACGAGTTTGAGGAATTAACGCTTGAAGAAATTGCGGTTAAAATAAAACAAGCATCTAATCGAGATAACGATTTAATATTCAAAATTGCCTGTCTGGCAGCTAGAGTTTCAGTTCTAAACCAAAGAATTCAGGCTCTTATTGATGAAAATAGTGCAAATGATAACATTCCTACTAAAGAAACAAATGATAATAGCAACATAGTTGAAAAAATTATAAAACGTTCCAAAAAACCTACAAATATTCCAGTTGAATGGGTAAGAGTTCAAATAAAGGAAACTACTGAAGTTAACGGTGTTCGTTTCCCATCAGGCATTCAAATCGATGTAACTGATGAGGATGCCAAGAAAATGATAGAAGGAAGTAAAGCTATTTTGCTTGAAGATTTGGAAAAGAAGGATGAAGTATAAAATTTATTTTTTATAATAAGTATATATAGCTTCAACCTCATCTTCTCTTAATCCAGTTTTATTTTTTATTTCTTCCCTATCATTACCATTGCGAGCCATTTCAATAGCTATACTTAACATATCTTCTGATCCTTTTATATCTCCTAACCTACTAATTTCTCTTTCAATAAAGCCTATTTTATCTGAAATACTTAAAATTTCTTTTTTCTGGTTTTCCAGGAGATTACCTACAACAATGAGATATTCTTTAATTTCTTTATTAGTCTTATGAAGAATATTAGCATGTTCAGTTATTGTGTCTTTGTTATTTTCGAATTTTAAATTTTGAAAGAAAAATAACAGGAAAAAACCTAGTACTAGTAAGCAGATAGAAAAGAATATAAATATTTCAAAATTGGATAATAAGTAATCTATAAACATATCTATATATATTCATTATTTTATGCAAAATTACTATATATAATTTAAATATTTAAGTGATAGATTGTGAAAAAGAGTTTAAAAGATTTGCTTTAGGTAAAATTTTGGTTTCAAGTTTTTCTATTTTACTTAATATGTTTTCTAAAAAAACTTGTTCGTCTGTGCTAAGTGTTTTTTCTGAGTCAATATTTATTGATGACAATATTTGACTTACAATCTCTTCCAGTTGTTGATTAATATCTTTAAAATTGTTAGAAGAAAATTTATTTTTATCTAATTCTTCTAATCTATTTAAATTTAAATCTAACTTATTTAATTTATCAATCATAATAACTACAAAAAACCTAAGATTTCATTTCTCTATATGCTTGCATAAGAGCATCAGATAATTTGTCTAAATCAAGTGGATACTTACCAGATGAAATTGCCTCTTTAATCTTTGCAACTTTATCAACATCAATGGGTGCTGATTTAGACATTTCAGCAACTAATTTCTTAGTGTCTTTTATATCCACAACATTTGAAGACATAACTTTATCAACTGAAGTTGATGAGTTTGCCAAGTCAATCATAAACTTGTTGTTCTCTTTAATCTCTTTCTTAGGAAGATTATTTATGATATTATTTGTTATCTTATCCATTTTATTTATCTCCACAGTATTTATAACGACAACTAGTTTAATTATTTTAGCGGAATATCTTAATTATTTTATTTTTTTTTATATAGCCTCTAATTATTTTCCCACTTCTTAAATTTTTCACTCTTATCAAGTCACCTAAATTTCCAGAACCCTGCGCCTCTCCTGACACAGTAACCGAGGCATTCCCTATATTTGAAACAATTGAAATGACATCTCCGCTACTTACTTCAAATTTTTTATATAAATGTCTAGGGTGCAATAATTGACCCGTTTTTAAATTTTTTTTCAATTTTCTTCCAACTAATTCCTTTTTATGAGAAAAAAATGATTTTTGAGAAGAATTCGATAGTTCTACTAACTCAATATCATCCAACTCTATAATAGCATTTTTTTCAAGGGATCTCTTTAATCTTAAAACTTTAAAAATTCTATTTGTTTTAACTTTTTCTTTTTTCTTTTTAAATATTTTATTATGTTTAATTTTTGTATTTAATAAATTCTTGTTTTCAGATTTTTTATTAGGAGTTTTAATTCTTATTAATAACTGATAACCATTTTTATCCGAACAATTTACTTTTATTGTTTTATAATTTTTATACAGTTTTTTAATTTCAAGATTATTTTTACAATCCTTATACACGCTTGTTTTTGAAAAAACAGGTTTACCATTTACTCCTTCTGAAACAAGCCATTCTGAGACTTTTTCTGAAATATCTTTTCCGGTTATAGCTATTGTAGGATTACTCAATAAAATAACCGCCAAAACAGTAAGCAAATATTTAGAAAATATCTTAAACATTAATTAACCTCCAAAAAAATATATTTGAGATGTAATTGATGAATTACTTTTTTTAGTATTTTCTTTGTTATTATTTTTTTTAATAATTAAGTCTTTAATTTCGTTAATACTTGGAAGATATAATCTTTTTCCTGAATAAAGATAATTAGGGTTATTCCTTACAAAAGCTTTTTTATTAAAATGAACAATTGCTAAGCTCAAAATATTATTATTAAATGATTTTGAACCATAATAATTTAACATTATATCACTCAAAGTTTCATTTTTTAATACTACATGTTTTACGCTATAATTTAAATCTTTCAAAAATGAATTATCAGAGGTTATATTACCTCCTTCCATGTTACCTCTGTATTCTAATACTACGAAAGGTTCTGAAAAGGATATTTTAGAAAAGAAAAAAATAAAAAATAAATAAAAGCAAAAAATTTGATTTTTTTTCATTAAATTACTCCACAAATTCGACAATCATATTGTCTAAATTACTTAATTTTACATTGTCATTTAATGGCAATAAAATACTATAATTGTCATATATCTTATTAGTATGCACTATAACCGAACTATTATTAAGCATTGAGTTTTGAATATTAATACCTTTTACCAAACCAATTTGTTTTTGTTTAAGACCTTGTTTTCTACCTAAATCAACCACTAAACTACCTTCGTTTACAGTTAACTTTCCCTCTAATGGCCGACAATTTAGATCTTGTAAAAATTTAGTTGCGGCAAGGAGCATATGATGATGCACATTTTGATCAACTAATTGAATATCAGATGTAGATATATTATTAATGAACTGAAATTTGCTTTTATACTGGTATTCGATTGGTAAATCAAAAGTTTTAGTAGTAATTAACTTAATTTCAGGTCCTTTGAAAATTTTAAAGGAAACTCTTAACAAATAATTAGAAAAACTATTTTGTTTATTATTCTCTGTTAACAATAATTCAGGAACAAGACTATAATCACCGGCTTGTATGATGGGTAATCCATTTGTAAGCGCATTATAATCAAAAGATGAGTTCACATTAGATTTAATTATTTGTTTAAGTGATTTATTCTTGTGATTTATTGCTTTTATATTTGGTAGTTTCGAAATCACATCATAGACTTGACCGTACCATATTGGTGTATATCTAGCTAACTTTGACGGTACACTTGACTCAACGTTGTAAGATCCTCTAAATAAGGTAATATTTATCGGTCTATTTTTACAATTTTTTTTGGACAATTTCCCGCCGACAACAGCACTTATCTTAATGCTTAGAAATTCTTTACTTTGATTTTCAGATAATATTTTAAAATCTAAAACTCTATTAGTTGCTTTCACAATTGATTGATCATTAATAACTGTATTCGAAGTAATTGCAGAAAATCCATTTATATCAGCCCCACCTTTTAAAGCTGCAATGTATAATGCGTCTTCCAAAGCTCTTTTTCTTGAAGTTTCAAGATCACCAGCAATTAAAACTGCTCTTCCAGTAGCTTCAACTTGTTTAAAGTTTGCATTTTCATTAGCTAATAAAGAATTACTAGATATAAACAAAATAAACGTTGATAAAACATATTGAAAAATCTTTACAAATTTTAAGATATTTTTATTCATTTTAAAACTACGTTCTTCTTGCATTTCTTAACATCATTAACATCATATCTTTATCAATTTCTAAAACTGTCTCATAAGTATCAACACCTGTTGGATTTATTCGTACTGTTTTTGCTCCTCTTATAATACCTTTAACAACGGCCCTGAACGTATCATTCTGAACCATCAGGTCTATTACTGTAGTATTAGAATCAACCTGTATACCGTGTATTTGTTCTGCTAATTCTCTCATTGCTGCCATTCTTGCAGATCTAATAGCCATCAATCTTTTTTGTGCATCCGTTCTTCCTGGTTGACTAGATACAACAGCATAGCCTACAGCTGATAATGTAGGAATTTTCTCAACTGAACTGTCAAAAACTTCTTTTAATGCTACAATGCCGTCACTTTCAGAGTTAATTTGTTTTGCACTTAAACTATTAGTTGTTGAAAAATGAGAATTTGCTAGATTTTGAAGGCATCCAGTACTTAAAAATAGTGAGCAGATTGTAAAACCTACAAGTATGTTTTTTTGTTTAATTAATGACATGGAAAACTCCTAAAAATAATTATATGAAATTCTAATGCAGATAACATGCCAATCTTTGATTTTTAATAAATAGAAAATGAACTAGTAAATTAATTATATTCTCATGATCAATGAATGTATTTGGCATTGTTCTTGCTTCTTAGTTATCCAAATATTTTAAAAATAAAAAGATTGATTAAATATCTGATTTTATTGATTTTTTTAATAAAGTATGAATTGTTAGGAGATGTCATGAATTTGACGAACACATTAGGCACCCAAATTTTTTCTATCGAAAATCTTAAGCCATTTGGTTTGCCAATTGCCATCTTAATGTTAATGGTGATGATGGTAATACCCTTACCTTCTATATTACTAGATGTTTTTTTTACTACAAATATATTATTGTCATTATTAATATTAATGGTATCAATTCATACCTTTAGACCACTAGATTTTTCAAGTTTTCCTACTGTCTTATTATTTGCCACTATTTTAAGGCTTGGATTAAATGTTGCTTCGACAAGGATTGTATTAAGTGCCGGTCATACTGGACCTGATGCAGCAGGAAAAGTTATAGAAGCTTTTGGAGAATTTGTTATTGCCGGCAACTATGTTGTAGGTATTTTTGTGTTTGCAATCCTTATAATTATAAATTTAGTCGTTATTACAAAAGGTGCTGGAAGAGTTTCTGAAGTTTCCGCCAGATTTACACTTGATGCTATGCCAGGAAAACAAATGGCCATAGACGCTGACTTGAATGCTGGACTTCTAACTAGTGAAGAAGCAAAACAAAGAAGAGATGACATCGCTAAAGAAGCTGATTTTTATGGATCTATGGATGGTGCATCTAAGTTTGTAAAGGGTGACGCTATTGCTGGTATTTTAATACTACTTATTAATATCATTGGCGGGCTTATTATAGGCATAGCACAACATGACTTACCTGTTTCAACAGCTGCTGAGAACTATATAATTTTATCAGTTGGTGACGGATTAGTTGCTCAAATTCCATCTCTTTTACTTGCAATTGCAACAGCAATCATTGTTACTAGAGTTTCCACTAGCCAAGATCTCTCTAAACAGATTGGTTCACAGATAGGTGTCAAGCAAGCATGGTTACCTAGCGCATGTGTGCTATTTCTTTTAGGATTAATTCCAGGAATGCCTAATACTTTGTTCCTAATAGGTTCTAGTTTAACTTTTTTTGTATGGTGGATGCTAAGAAAAAATAATGAATCTCTAGATGAGAAGGAAAATACTATCTCTGAAAAAGGTAGTGATGTTAAAAATATAGAAAATGCTGAAGATGAAAATAATATTTCTTTATCAGAGATTGCTGATAATTCGGCCATATCAATGCAATTAGGTTATGGCTTAATCCAACTTGTTGATGACGAAAATGATGGCCCTTTAATTGCCCGAATTACTGGAGTAAGAAAACAAATTTCAAGAGAATTAGGTTTTATTATTCCTCAAGTAAGAATAAGAGATGACTTAACCTTAGAGGCAAACCATTATAGGATAAGGATTGGACAAGAAATTGTTGCAGAAGATAAAATTTTTCCACAATTGCTTTTAGCAATTCCTGGAGATAATGCCCAAACAAAAATTGAAGGTACTGATGTAAAAGATCCAAGTTTTAATATGGATGCCACTTGGATTGAACCTCACCAACAAGCTAGAGCTGAAAATTTAGGTTATATGGTTGTAGAGCCTGAAGCTGTTATAGCTACTCATCTAAACCAAATTTTATCTAAACAAGCTGCTGAATTACTTGGTCAGGATGATGTGCAAACATTATTAGATAACTTATCACAGTCTTCACCACAATTAGTCTCTTCAACTGTGCCAAAATTAATACCCTTAAACGTACTTACAACAATTCTGAAAACTTTATTAGCTGAAAAAATGCCAATTAGTGATTTGAAGCGCATACTAGAAGTCTTAGCTTCTCAGAATGTCAAAAATATGACCCCAATAGAACTAGCTGAAGCTATTAGACCTACAATATCTGGATTATTAATACAACAAATTGCACCGTTAAACAGTCCACTTCCAGTAATTACTTTTTCTGCAGACTTAGAGCAAATGATAGTTAATGTGGCAAAACAAACTGGTGCAAATGGATTAATTCTTGAAGCAAGTCTGATACAAAAAATAGTGTCTGCCATAAATAACATTATGGAAAAAATGCAAGGTGAAAATAGAAAAGCAGTTATGATTACTGCTCCTGTAATTAGAAGAGATTTATCTCATATGCTCAGACAACACATCCCAACTTTAGATGTACTATCTTTTACAGAATTGCCTGATACTAAAAAGATAGAAGTAGTAGCCAATATTGGTTCTGAGGAAGAAAATAAAAATTAACTCTTAGTTTGAATATGGAGAAAAAGATGACACAACATAAGGTAATTGCAGAGGACAGTCTATCGGCAATGGATGAAATCTCAAAAGTACTTGGAAAAGACGCCGTCATTCTAAAAACTAAAAAAGTTAATGGAAAAATTGAAATATTAGGCTCAAATAATATTGAAGATATTGCTTCATCTAATGCAAAAAAGATTATTAAACAAAAATCTAATTTTAGTCATTTATTTTCAAATCACAATTTAGAACAAGGAACTCAAAATAGGAAATTGAATAATGTACTTGAGGAAAAAAAACAAAATGATGACGAACATTTGAAAAATACTACTGATGTAAATATTAAAGATTTAAATTCTCAATATGTTGATGTTAAAACATTTTCTAAATTTACTAATAAAATAGAAAATCTACTAAAAAATATGATTATTTCAGATATCGACGAAATCTATCAATCTTACGATAAATCTATAACTATTGAACTGTTAAAAAAAGGCTTTTCTAAAAATATCGTTTCAGAGTTTCAAGAAAAGATTAACAATCAAGATGATGTTGATCCAGAATTATTTTTTTATCATTATTTAGCCAAAAAATTAGTGGTTCCCTATGAGGATCAAATTTCAAGCTCAGAGATTATTTTTGTTAATGGCCCAAGCGGTTCTGGAAAGACAACTCTATGTTCAAAAGTTGCTTCACATATTTTAGATAATAAATTTGTAGCTAATGAGAAACATAAATTGTCCATTGTTAATTTTGCTCCAAAATCCTCAAATCACTCTGAACTTTTAAATTTTGGAAGATTATTAAATTTAAACGTTTCTTCTATTTCATCTTTGGAAGATATGGTTAGATTTATTGATGCTAATAAGGGTCATAAAAAACTAATAGTAGATGTATCTCAAGAGCTAATAAACACTTCAGGATACATTCAATATTTAGAAAAAATTACTTTAAATAAAAAATGTTCAAATTTAATAGCACTTCCTGCAAGTACAAATAAAAACATGATAAAATCTCTAATGAAGCTTTATAAGAATGCTTTCCCTACTATTGGACTCACAAAACTGGATGAATCCAATATAAGTGCAGAAGAGTTGTCTATTTTAGGCGAATTAAATTGTAAAATTGGTATCTTATCTGGATCAAAAGCTATTATTGGATCCATAGCTTTTGCTAAAAGAGAAGTTTTGGCACAATATATGAAAGATATGAGTATATAATAGGAATTAGTAATGACTAAAACAATAGCAATTGCGTCAGGAAAAGGTGGTGTAGGTAAAACTACTATTGCTGTTAATCTTTCTTTGGCTCTAACAAAGCAAAATAAAAACACACTACTTTTAGATGCAGATTTAGGTATGGCAAATTCTCATATCCTTTTAGGAATAAATCCTAAATATTCATTAGAAGACTTCGTCTCAGGAAATAAAACATTAGATGAAGTAATAACCTCTACACAGGATAAATTAAAATTTGTTTCAGGAGGTAGCGCAATAAATCATCTTTTAAATCTAAGTGATTTAGAAAGGCATAAAATAATACAGAGTTTTAGTAATATAAAAAACAAACCTCAATATATGGTAATTGACGTTGGCGCAGGTGCTGAGTCATCTTCATTAACTTTCATGGCGTCTGCAGATAGAGTTATACTAGTTGTTACTGCCGAACCAACCAGTTTTATTGATGCCTATGGATTAATTAAAACTGCTTTTTTAGATTATAAAATGAATAATTTTGGTGTTATTGTAAATATGGCCCATTCTCAAATACAAGCAAAACTAAATTTTGACAAATTTAGAGCTATTACTCAAAAATTTCTAGATGTTAATTTGAAGTTTATTGGGGGTGTTAGTTCTTCGCAGAGAATTAAAAACTCAATTATTACTAGAAAACCAGTTATGTCAGGAAACATAAATAAAAGTCCAGATGTAGAAGCTTTTTCGACCTTAGCCACAAACATCCCTTCTGTAGAGATAAATAAAACTGGAACAATTAAATTTTTTGAGGCTTAAATAACTTTTAGAAAGTTTTAACATGAATAGTTATTCTAAAATAGTAAAACCAAATATTAATCAGTTAGTACAGGATCATACTAATTTAGTTAAAAAAATTTCATGGCATCTTCACGGTCGTGTAAACTCTATAATTGAAATAGAAGATATTATTCAAATTGGAATGCTTGGCTTAATATCAGCTGCACAAAATTATGTTCCTCAAAAAGATGCTTCATTTGCTTCTTACGCAAGTATAAGAATAAAAGGAGAAATTTTAGATTATCTCAGAAAGAGTTCTAATTTAGATAGAACAACAATTTCAATAAAGAAAAATTCTGAAAAAGCATCTAATATGTTACGTAATAAATTGGGTCGTGAGCCATTTCATAATGAAGTTGCAAATGAGCTTGGTATATCTACTGAAAAATATTTTGAGTGGTCTCATGCATTTGAAGCTAGCATAATTAAGAGTTTAGATGATTCATATGATGACTATTCTAATTGGTTTGTTACTAATGAATTGAACCCAGAAGAACAAATAAATGATATAGAGCTAAGAAATAATTTAAAAGAAGTTCTTAAAAAGCTTGAAGGTAAAGAAGCACTAATTATACAATTATATTTCGTTGAAGAATTGAATATTTATGAAATTGCTGAAGTAATGGAAGTGTCTACAGGAAGAATATCACAGATAAAGACATCAGCAATAAAAAGAATTAGAGAACAGTTAAAAAAAGAAATTTAAATCTATAATGCAAAAATTAGAAATGCTTATTAAAACTGTTGATGCACACTACGATAGCCTTCATCAAATACAGTGTTATTACTTATCATGTAGCCTTTTAAACATAGCCAGAGGCACGTGTAATATGATGATTGTTAGTGAGGATAGTGATTTTAAAAATAAAATAACTATAAAATTTGAAAGAGCGGTCATGTCAGGTTCTATACAAGTGAAAAATAATTTTTTCAATTCATTACAAACTCAGTTATCTGTTAAAAATGAACGTCCAGCTAGACTAGAATTAGTTATTAATGATAAATTAAATATTAATAAAAACGGAATTTTATTTCTAGAACAAGAGCTAACTTCAGACATAATAGAATATAAGTTTTTTATACCTGTATTATAAAAAATTTGAACATTTTATATTTGATAATTTATGAAATTAACCGTCAATTAATCTTTTTGTTATATCAACTTCGGTTTGTAGAAGTCTGGAAACACCTGAAAATGCTTGTTGCGTCTTTAGCATTGTCACCATCTCAGAAGTAATGTCTACATTTGCTCTTTCTAGATTTCCAGCTTCAATTTTTCCTAAAGCACCACTCATGGGAGTATCAAATTTAGGTAGACCTGATTTCGCATTATTTTGGAAACGATTATTTCCAACTGGTTTTAAACCTGGATCATTAACAAATGAAGCTAATACAAAATTTCCAATATCAACTTCTTGATCAAGTCCATATATAGCAGTAATCTTACCATTTGAACCTACATTAATATTAGAAATTATAGAAATACTCTGATCTGCATTTTCTTTTGTTGTTGGAATAACTAAATTTTTTAAAATTCCTTTGTCATCTCCTATAAAACCCATAACGCTTAGTCCATCATTAGTAACAACTTGACCATTCGCTTTTATATTAAAAGAACCATCTCTAGTAAAATGTGGCTTATCAACTTGATCTCCTTGGACCACAGGGAAAAAGCCTAATCCTGTCACAGCTAAATCTAAAGCACCACCAGTGGCCTGCAAAGCGCCTTGGCTCATTTGCAAACGAGGATCACTAATATTTACACCTTGACCAGAAAACTTGTCAGGATCTGTAGAATTATGCTTTGAGTAAATATGTTCAAAATTAGTACTACTTTTTTTAAAACCTGTACTATTTGCATTTGCGATGTTGTTTGAAACTATTCCCATTTCTTTAGCATTAGAGTTTAAAGCACTTTTTAAAATTGATAACATATGAATTCTCCTATACGGTAAAAGAGCAAAATTTATGCCATTGACTTTATATGAAATTAAATTTTATAAACATATGATAAGATTGAACGTATTATTATTTAAGATTATTTTTATGAATCTGGAGAATATAATAAAATGAGTGTGACCTCTAAAAGCACAGATTTAGTAAAATTTAGTGATAAAAAATCTAATCTACCAATAAAATTTGACCCAAAAGAAGTTAAGAATGCCTTAGAGTTAGTTGATAAAGACTTAGTCTTAAAAAACAGAGAAGATGTTAAAAAATATTTACCTGATATTTTAGGAAGGGTTTTAGCTAGAATATGGATTGATAAATCCTTTAAAGATAATTTTAAATCTAATCCTAAAGAAGTATTGAATGATAATGGTGTTTTTTTACCAGATGATATGATTCTAGAATTTCAAAAACCAAATTCTGACAGGCCTAAAATCATAGTTTACGAAAAAAAAGAAAAATCAAATTTCAAGGTTAGGGTTGTACAGTTACAATTAGTCATGTTAGCAGGTAGATAGTTTTGTTTAACTTTTTAAAAAGTAATTACAGTTTTACAAAATATCCAATAAGTATTTTATTGATAATTCTTTATATTCTTGAATCTTCACTTTCATTAGCTGAAGTCAAAAATACGGAAATGCAAATTATTTATAAACTTTTACAAGAAAAAAAATTTAAAGAAAGTATTCAGAAGTTAGAAGTTTTATCAAATAAAAATAATCTTAATGCACAACTTCTTATCTCAAAAATTTTTTTAACTGGAGATCTGACACCACAGGATTTTGAAAATTCTTATTTTTGGGCATCGTCTGCCCTACTAGGTGGGTTGAAAAAGTCACAAAAAATTCTTGAAAAATTAGATGGTTATCTTACGGAGAAACAAATAAACGAAATTAAAGAAAAGCTTAGAACTTTTTTAGAAAAAAGAGCCATAAATAATGATAAAAGAGCAATTGTCCAAATTGCAAAATTATACGAAAATTATTTAGATCAGCCTGACATGATTAATGCTTATACATGGTATAATATAGCTGTAGCACAAGGTATTAAGTCAGCTAAAACTAAAAGAAATGAAATTTTGAATGAACTAAGTGAAAAAGATTTACTTGAAGCTCAATCTTTATCAATTAAACTATTCAAACAAATTAATAATTAATGGAGATTTTTATGAAATATAAAGTTCATTGGTTAATTGACGGTCTTATCGAAGTTGAAGCTGAAGATACAGAAACAGCAGAAAAACTTATTAAGGAAAAAATCGAAACATTTGTAAGCGAGAATGCACTCTTTTTTAAAGATGTTGGTGCCAAAGCTGTACAAGGTCAAGCATATTTGCCTGGAAAAGATGAATAGTTGGTTGGAGTTTTAAAATGTTAAATTTTAAATATAATAACTTATTAGGTTATTTATTGTTAATAACGAGTTTATGTTTTTATTCATCATACTCTTTTTCTAAGGGAAAAATTTATGGAAAATCAAAAACTTTATCAAAAGAATATATCAAATACGAAAACTGTCGTCTGAGACATACATTAATTAATATGAAAGATGGGCAAAAAGATGGTTATAAATGCATTTATAAAAGACAAGGTAAAGGCAAAGATATTACTGTTTTTCAGCCATCAAATATTTGTCAAAAATCATTTAAATGCAAAACTGAAGTCCAATAAATAATATACTTAAATACAATATTTTATCGCCATAAAACATTTAACATACTATATATTGTGTTCATTTTAGTTTTTCTTAATAAAATCAGATATTTATAGGCAAAATCTATATTTTGTATTAATCTGTTATTATGGATAATTATGAAATAAATATTTTAAGACGAGATGGAAACTGGAAAAAAGTTAAGCCTAACGATTTGATTATGGATAGTATAGAAAATGGTGATGAAACTACAAAGGAAAATGCAAATACAAAAGATATAAATCCCAATGATAATTTTCTCTACTATCTGAATGAAGTGAATTCAATTATTAGTAAGTTAGAAGTTTTAGAAAATGAGAAAAATAAGTTAAAAGATCAACTTAAAAATTATGAACAAGAAATCGTTGATAAAAAGAAAAAGGTTGAAGACAAAATAGATTCAATTACACAAGAAAAAGAGATGTTTGAAAAAACTATTAATGTGATTAAAAATTTAAAAAGTTTTTAGTATGGAGGTATAAATGGCTACTACTAAACTTAAAGAAGCTAAATCAATTTTTGTGGCTAATGTCAAGGGTGGCGTAGGGAAAAGTACTCTATCAATTATGTTAGCAAGAGCTCTGGCTGATAACATACCTCCTCAAAATATTACAGTAATAGATACAGACCTTCAAAGAACAGCAACAGAATTTTTAACAAATAGTAATCCGGAAATTAACGTAGAATTTTTACCAATTACACCTGCTTTTGAAAATACAAATATTTCTTTAGTTCAACAGTTTATTAAGCAAAATGAATTCAGACCTGGCCATGTAGTAATCGTTGATACTCCTGCTGGAAGTTCTCAAAGGCTTTGGAACCTTGTTGCCGAAGGTTATTGTGTTTTAATTCCAACTACACTTAGTAATGCAGATTTGTACCCTACTGAAAATTTCATAAGAAGCATGGATAAGGTAAAAGCAAGATATGGAAAATCTTACCCACATTTGATAGTTTGCCCAAATAAAATTCCTTTTGGCCAAAAAGATTTTTCTTTAATGGCTGAGAGACTTAAAAATCATGACGTTGTAATAGGACCTGCCTTAAGAGACTTAGCAAGCGTAAGACATTTTTATAATGGAAAATTGGAAAATTGGGAAAATAGATCTAATACCAATGCGCAATCTGATTTTAGACAATTTGGTTCTTTTATTGAAAAATATGTTTTGGATGGTGAACTTGACAAAATTTATTCACAAAAAGATGGTGGTAAAAATATACTACCATTTGAAAAAGCTAGCAACTAGTCTCCAGTCTGGCTCCTAATTGTTCCAACCATCTTTCAGTCGCTATATAAGGTAATATTGGAACCCGATTTTTATCTTTATTAACAATAATATTTTTAACGAATAAATTTTCTTCAATATTGTTTTCGTTTTCTTTAACTACTATGTTGTTTAAAATTTTGTCCATATAATAATTAACGTCATCTTTAAAATTTTGTTTAATTTTACCGTAATATTAAACAATTAAAAAAATAGAAAAGTGAATTTTTAATGAATAATGTATTAAAAGAAAAAGATAACGAATTAATTAAGAAGATTAGTTTAATTCTAAATGATTTTGAAAATTTTGATAAACCCTTCTTAAATGACCAGGGTGACATAATAATTAGGAAAAAGACAATCAGAAAAACTAAAAAGGAGAATTCTATTTTAACAAATGTTTTCAAACAAATAATTGCCGATGATATAAAAAAAAACAGGGTTTAAAAAACCCTGTTTCGTATTTGATTGAAAAAATGTTTCCTGTTAAAGGGAAAATCTTATCAAAGGTAGCTCTGATAAATTTAAAACCTTACGAGAACAATTTCCATAAAAAATACTAGACATCAGATCACCTCCTTTTCATTTGTTAAAATAATTTGCTATAAGTATTCTTAACCACAAAATACGTATTTTACAAATTGTTTAGTTTAAAAAAGAATTTATATTTCAAGTAGGACAAGATTTATGACAAAAAGTAATCAGGAAACAAAAACTTTTAAAGCCGGAGAAACTATTTATTCTCATAACGATCCAGCTGAATATATTTTTTTAATACATAGTGGTAAAGTTAGAATAGAGTCAAAACATGGTTTAGAATTAGGAATACTTGATACTGGAGAAATTTTTGGAGAAGTTGGACATATTATAGAATCTCCTAGAACTGTCACTGCAGTGGCTGTTACTAATTCAATAATAAGAGTAATTGACGAAAAAACAGTTAAAGAGAAAATGAATAAAGCTGACCCAGTTTTAGCTGCAATAATTAGAGGTTTATCGCTAAGAATTGGAGATGCTAATGCGTTAGCTGAAAAGCATTGGTTAGAGTTAAGTTTATATAAGTCTCTTGGTAAATAAATATTTAAAGTTCAAAGAAATATAAATGGCAAATCTAAAGAATAAAATTATGAACATAAAAAACTTGTACGTTTACTTAATTGCGATCTTTTCTTCAATTTTTACATTTATATTTTTTTATTTTAGTAGTGAAGTTATTAGAGAAGAAAAGATTGTTGAAGAAAAGATTGATATTTACGAGGTAGCAAAAGAAGAAGCTATTAAACTTGGAAGATTAGAACCAGATGAAAAGCCCATAGTGCAAGAAATTGGTGCTGATGGCAAAGTAATTATTCCAAGTTTAACTTACGTTGATATTGGCGGATTAGGAGAAAACTCCAATAAAAGTTTTTGGACAAATATACCAGGGTCTAATTCCTTTATTAGTTTTGATTTAGCTTTTTCATCCTATCAAGGTGAAATGTTAACAGATTATTTGACTGATTATGACGCTGATTTTAGAAAGATTGTATTCCAGGAAGTAAATAAACAAACTGTACTTCAATTAGAAGGAAGTAAAGGAAAAAAGAAGTTACTTGAGGACATTAAAAACGAATTCAATGCTTACTTAGATGAAAAGGAATTAGATCCAATAATCTTTGGTGTTCATTTCAAGGTGCTTGCTATTACTACAAGAGGGTAATTAAATAAAGGTATTATAATCAATAGTTTTATTTTTATCTATTGTATTTCTTACCTCTGGCAAAGGATATTTTAAACCCGTAGCACAATTAAAAAGAATAACTTTATCGTCACTTGTTATCAATTTAGATGATAGAGCCTTGTCATAGGCAGTCATTGTCGCTGCACCTTCAGGACATAAGAAGCATCCATCAATAGCCGCCACTCTATCTCTTGCTTCCATTATATCTTCATCTGAAACAGACATTGCAAATCCATTACTTTCACGAACAGCTCTAATAATAAGGAAGTCCCCTACTGCTACCGGCACTCTAATCCCTGCAGCTTTTGTGTGGGCATTTTTCCATAATGGAGCATGTTCTTCACCACTTTGCCAGGCCTTAACTATTGGTGCACATCCATCTGCTTGAACAGCTACCATCCTAGGCAATTTTCCTTTTATCCACCCAAGTTCTTTTAATTCTAAGAAAGCTTTCCACATACCAATTAAACCTGTTCCACCACCTGTAGGATAAAAAATAACATCTGGTAATTCCCAATTTAGCTGTTCAGCTAATTCAAGTCCCATAGTTTTCTTACCTTCTATTCTATAAGGCTCCTTTAAGGTTGACACATCAAACCACCCTACTTTGTCCTTACCTTCTCCAACTATTTTTCCACAATCATTAATTAGACCGTTAACTAAATATGTTTCAGCACCAAGTGTTTGAATTTCTCTTACGTTTATATCAGGAGTATCGTCAGGACAAAAAACTGTTGATTTTATGCCCGCATGAGTTGCATAAGCAGCCATTGCGGCACCTGCATTTCCATTTGTTGGAATAGCTAAGTGGCCTAACTTAAATTGTTTTGCCATGGAAACAGCCATGCATAATCCTCTTGCTTTAAAGGATCCTGTTGGTAATCTACCTTCATCTTTGACAAGAACACATCCCTTATCCTGATTATTATAATTAACGGATCTATCTAATTTAATTAAGGGAGTTATAGTCTCACCAAGAGTTACTCTATTCTTTGGATCTGCAACCGGTAAAAGAGGAAAATATCGCCAAAGGCCGTCTATTTTGGAATTAGAAATATCATCTCGTGAAACTTCTTTTTTTAATTTTTGTAAATCATATTTAACTAATAAAGGTCTTCCTGCCTCCGATAAACCATGCACTTTATTAGCTTCATATTGCTTGCCAGAAATTGAACACTCCAAGTGACTTACATAACTTTTATCCATTTTGTTACCTCAAAATTTAATTAATTATTTTTACCAGAAATAATGTCTATCATTGCTTTTGTTATTTGTTTAGTGGTGCTTTTTCCACCTAGATCCTTTGGTAAAACTTTTTTTTCTTCAGTAAGTTTTTCTATCGCAAACATTAACTTTTGAGCAGCCTGAAGTTCTCCTAAATTTTCTAACATCATGACAGCTGACCAATATGAACCAATTGGATTAGCAATACCTTTACCCATTATATCAAATGCTGAACCATGAATTGGTTCAAACATTGATGGATGACGTTTATCAGGGTCTAGATTGGCAGTAGGTGCAATTCCCATGGAACCTGACAAGGACGCAGCTAAATCAGTTAAAATATCTGCATGTAAATTTGATGCAACAACAGTATCTATACTTTTAGGATCTAAAACCATTCGAGTAGTCATTGCATCAACAAGCATTTTATCAGTATTAACGTCTCTATAGTCTTCTGAGATTTCTTTAAAGATTTCGTCCCACATAACCATGCCATGCCTTTGTGCATTTGACTTTGTTACTAAAGTTAATAATTTTCTAGGTCTGGAACGTGCTATCTCAAATGCAAATCTCTGTATTCTCTCAACGCCTTGCTTTGTGAAAAGAGTTACATCCATTGCAGTATCGTTTGAATAGCCTTTATGACTTCTACCTCCAATTCCTGAATATTCTCCTTCAGAATTTTCTCTAATAAAACTCCAATCAATATCTTTTTCTTCAACATTTTTTAATGGAGATGAGATACCAGGAAGCAACTTTACAGGTCTTAGATTTGCATACTGATCAAGTCCTTGACATATTTTTAGTCTTAATCCCCATAATGTTATATGATCAGGAATGTTTGGAACTCCAGCTGAACCAAAATAAATTGCATTATAATCTTTAAGTTCGTCTACCCCTTCATCAGGCATCATTATTCCATGTTCTTTATAATATTCTGCACCCCAATCAAAATGATTAAATTCTATTGGCAGATTAGGAACAATCTTAGAAAGAGCTTGTAAAACTTCAACCCCACTATCAATTACTTCAGTCCCTATTCCATCACCTGGAATTACTGCAATTTTGTACATCTTTTGCCTTCTTAAATAAATAAATATAAATAATAATAAAAATAGTTTATCTATTAATAACTTAATTATTTCAATATTTAAAAAATTGTTAAATGGTAGCTATCTCTAAACTATTAAATCAAATATTAAACTCGCATTTAAAAATCATAAGTATAATTATAATTTTCTTACTTCTCTCTCCAGTTATTTCTATAATTATATCAAGTTTTCAAAACACATATGATTTATGGCTACATCTTATAAATTCACGTTTAAAATATTATTTATACAACACATTTATGTTAATGTTAGGTGTTTGTTTAATTACCTTTGTGATTGGAGTTTCTCTTGCCTGGTTAGTTTGCCGATATAATTTTTACATGAAAAATATAATCGAGTGGGCACTACTTTTGCCTCTAGCATTACCATCATATATAGTTGCGTATTGTTATACTGATTTTTTTGAATATAGTGGTGTTGTTCAGACAATATTAAGAGATTTATTAAATTTTTCTTCACCAAGTGATTATTATTTTCCAGAAATAAGATCTCTTGGAGGAGCAGTGTTTGTAATATCTTTTGTCTTATACCCTTATGTTTATCTAATTACCAAAGTTGCTTTTAAATCTACTCCTTCATCTTTAATTGAGTTTGCTGATATGTCTGGAAAAAATATTTTCTACTTTGTTTCTTTACCTCTGGCTAAACCTGCAATAGTTGCTGGATTGTCATTAGTGTTGATGGAAACAGTTTCTGATTTTGGTACAGTAGATTTTTTTGCAGTTGAAACAATTACTCTGGGTATTTTTAACCTATGGCTTGGAATGAATAATCTAGCCTCAGCATCACAGCTAGCTTTGGTAGGATTTACGTTTGTAATTGTTTTGCTTGCACTAGAGCTTTATGCAAGAAAAAGACAAAAATTTAACGATCCTAAATTCAACACTCACAATTTTTTTAATATTCAAGTATCTAAATCTAAAAATATTATAATTTTTTCAATATGCGTTATACCAATATTATTTGGGTTTTTGATTCCAGTGCTTATTTTAATTGAGAATTCTATAAATTATTTTCACCTTGAAAATTTTAATCATTTATTTACGATTGCTCAAAACTCTTTTTTTATTAGCTTCACTACTGCAACAATCATAATATTACTATCTATAATTTTAACCGTAAGTATTAAATATCAAAATTTTAAAGGCTTTAATTTTTTATCTACAATGGCAGGTATTGGATATGCTTTTCCAGGCATAATGATAGCTCTTGGGACTTTATTTTTTATTTCTTTTGTTGAAAAATATGTAAATTTATCATTAGAAATCTTTTCTATTGATCTAAATTTAATCTTAATTGGTTCTTACTTTTTATTAATTTTTGCCTATGTATCAAGATTTAATGCTGTTTCATTTGGGGCAATTAATAGTGGACTAAATAGATTACCCCCTAATTTGCTTGAAGCTAGTAGATCACTTGGTAATCCGTTTTGGTATAGTTTTAGGAAGGTTATATTACCGTTATTAAGACCATCTATTTTAACTGCATTTATTCTGGCTTTTGTAGATATTATTAAAGAACTTCCAATAACATTATTATTAAGACCTTTCAATTTTGAAACATTAGCCACTTACGTATATCAATATGCAAATGATGAAATGCTTGAAAGAGCATCAAGCGCAGCTCTGCTTATAGTAATTATAGGACTTTTACCTATTTTGTTTATTAATAAAATAATAAATATAAATAAAAAAATAATGTAATTTTTTGTAAACTTGTATTAGTTTAGAATCAGTATAAATCTTTCTAGGAAAAAAGAATGGCCAAACTTTATGAGAAATGTATAAAAAACGGTCTGAGAATGACATTACCTAGAAAAATTATACTAGAAGTAATCGAAGATTCAGTTGATCACCCTGATGTGGATGAGATGTATCGAAGAGCTGTTGAAAAAGATCGTTCAATCTCAATCGCAACTGTGTACAGAACGATCAAATTGTTTGAAGAGGCTGGTATAATTGAAAAACTAGATATTGGAGATGGTAGATCAAGATATGAAGAAGCTGGGGAACATCATGAACATTTAATTGATGTTGAGAGTGGTGAAATCATTGAATTTCAGAACGAAGAACTAGAAGAAATGAAAAGACAAGTAGCACTTAATATGGGTTACGAGTTGGTGGATCACCGTTTAGAACTATTTGGAAAGAAGATAAAAAAATAAACTTTCTAATAAGAAAAAATTGTTGCAATGTTAACTACTAGTGTTAAAGTTAAGAATGATTATCAATATCAGAAATTAATTAATGAAAAATAATGATAAAATTATAATTCTTACAGGTGGAAGTCGTGGTATAGGCCATGCTACATCAAAAAAGTTCTGGGATGATGGTTGGACAGTTATTACCTTTTCACGCTCAGAAGTTGCGCCACAATGCCCTTGGTCTAATAATAAACAATTGCATTTTCAAGTAGATTTAGAAAATCAAATCTCTTTAGACAAAACATTATTAGAATTAAATAAATTTCTTGATGGCAGACCTGTAAAAGCTCTAATAAATAACGCAGCAATTTCTCCTAAAAATTCTGATAATAAGAGATTGGGATTTGCAGATACTGACTTGAGCCTCTGGAGAAAAGTGTTTAATGTTAATTTTTTTGCCCCAATAATAATTTCTCAGTCAATCATTAATAACCTAAAATTAGCTAAAGGCGTAATTATTAATGTTACGTCAATTGCTAGTGATAATGTTCATCAATTTGCTGGACCAGCATATGCTACCTCTAAAGCAGCTTTAAAATCTTTAACTCGTGAAATGGCGTCAGATTTGGCACATGAGGGTATAAGAGTTAATGCAATTGCCCCAGGTGAAATTGAAACTTCAATGGTAACACCAGATAGTAAAAAAATGCTTACAGAAAAAATACCCATGAAACGTTTTGGGACTCCTGAAGAAGTAGCAGGCGTTATTCACTCAATGTGTTCAGAAACATTTTCATATGTAAACGGAACGGAAATCCAGATAAATGGCGGTCAGACTGTCTAAATATCTAGATTATATTAAAATTTCAAAGATAAATATAAAAAAAACAGGACTTGTTTTATTCCTGTTTTTTTTAATTAAAGGTATAGCTTGGCTATTAGTTGGTTATTTTGGTATTAGTTATTTCTTTTAATCACCAACCCACCTGATCAATTATCATTTGTGCTTTTTTTGCATTTTTAGCAATCTCACTTATTGGTAAACTATCTGACTTAAATGTACCCCATTCCATTATTTTACCATCAAGTTTAACTTTAGGATTTACTGGATATTCAAAATTAACATTTGCATAAATTTTCTGTGCTTTTGGCATAGTAAGCCATTCAATAAATTTCAAAGCTTCTTCACTATTTTTTGAATATTTTGCAATAGCTGCACCTGAAATGTTAATATGTTGCCCTCTGTTACCTTGGTTATAGAATATTACTTCAGTAGCTCGTGCCCAATTTTTTTGTTCAGGTTTCTTTTCATTAAATTTCATTAATGCAAAATAATAGGTATTCATTAAAACTATATCACACTCACCTGAGTAAATTCCTTTTGCTTGTGCTCTGTCATTACCTTTTGGTTTTCTTGCAAAATTTGAAACTAAACCTTCTGCCCATGATTTTGCTTTTATCTCACCTTTATGTGCAACTATTGAAGCCAATAATGCTCTATTATATGGGTGACTTCCAATTCTTGTACATATTTTACCCCTAAACTTTGGTTTTGCTAAATCTTCAATATCATTAATCTCGTTTTTATTTACCCTTTCTTTGGAAACACCTATTATTCTTGCTCTAGTCGATAAACTAATCCATTTTTTATTGATATCTCTTAAATGATCTGGAACATTTTTATTTATTATGTCTGAGTTAACATTTTTAACTAAATCCATATCCGCAAGTTCAGATAATCTTGAAATATCGACGGTAAGAATCACATCAGCAGGAGAATTTTTCCCTTCGGATTTGAGCCTCTGCGCGAGGCCTTTCTTAGCGTGTAACACGTTAAATTTTACTGAAAATTCTTTTTCATATTCTTTAGTAAATGGTTCCAAAAGAGTAGGACTTCGGTAAGAGTAAATATTTATCTCTTTTGCACTAGCGCGTTGAATTCCAAAAATTAAGATAGATAAACAAAAAATTAAGTTGAAAATACAAAATAATAAAGATTTAAGACTTTTCATTTAAAACACCATTATGTAATTAATAATCATTATCATTATAATTATAATTACTATAACCATTATCAATGTCAATATATTTTTTTTAACCTCCGCCTATCAATATACCAGCAGCCAGAACTAGTGATCCCCCAAAAACCACTTGAAACACAGCTTTTGTAAATTTAATTTCCATATATTTAGCTTGTATCCATGCAATAGCCCAAAGCTCAACTAGTACAAAAAACATTGCAATCACTGTTGCAACATAAAAATCAGAAATCAAATATGGAAGTGCATGACCTAACCCCCCTATTGTGGTCATAATACCTGAGGAAAATCCTCGCTTTATTGGTGAACCTCTACCTGATATTACTCCATCATCATGTACAGCTTCTGTAAAACCCATTGAAATCCCAGCTCCTATAGATGCTGCTAAACCAACTAATAATGTTGTATGACTATCTTTTGTTGCGAAAGCAGTAGCAAAAATTGGAGCTAAAGTTGAAACTGATCCATCCATAAGACCGGCAAGACCTGGCTGGACCCATGTTAAAATAAACTGTCTTTTATCTTTAGTAACTTCCTCTTTGGCACTTATTGTTTTTTGAGCATTCAATAATATAAATTTAGCATTATCTTTCTGCTCTCTACTCATTAATGCTAAGTCAGTAAGTAAATTTCTAATTTCAATATTTTGGGATTTTTTAGCAAATGAATTATAAAATTCGGCAGAAATAGTTTCCATTTCAATAATTTCATTTCTAACTTTTTCAATAGAATTCTTTATCACCAACCATTCAGGTTTTCTTTTGAAATAATTAGTAATTTTTTTTTGGTTAGTAATGCTTAGAGTCTCACCAAATTTTTTTTTATGTAATTCAACTAATTTTTTTCTATTTTTATTTTTTAAAATAGACATTTGTTTAAACATTTTTGATGTTTCTGGGTAATTTATAAGAAAATGAGAAGAATACTCATCATATAATTTTATATCTTCTTCTAAACTAACAATTGCAAGAGATAATATTTCATTATCATTTAAGTCTTGAAATTTCTTTTTTATTAAAAACTTGTACATAATGCATTCCCAAACATTTTTTAAATATATTAATTTAATTGATAAGTCATTGAATTTATTATTTATTTTTGCAAATGATAATAATTATTAAAATTATTAAATAAATTATTGACAATGATAATGATTATCATTATTGTTTGATTATGGATGAACTCAATATATCTCCCAAGATTATAAGTTCATCCACATTTTCATTTAAAAATTTATAACTCTAAAAGATTATTTTTTATAAATTACAAATATCTATTAAATCATTGTAAATGTTAATCGACCTAAGTAATATTTTATTAAAAATATTTGGTATCAAACATGAATAATAATGAATTTCAGATAGCTACAGTACCTGGAGATGGAATAGGTAAAGACATAGTAAACTCAGCGATATCAATAGTTGATCTCTCATCTGAAATTATTGGTGGTTTTAAATGCAACTGGGAAAATATTAATGCTGGTGCAGAATATTTTGCACAAGCAGGTTGTGATGTAGAACCAGGCGGTGAAGATAGAATAAGTAATGCTGACAGTATTTTCCTTGGGGCGATTGGACTACCTACGATAAGACATAAAGATGGGACAGAAGTATGCCCTCACCTCAGATTTAGAGAAATGTTTGGATTATATGCTGGAATAAGACCAGTTAAGGCTTACCCAAACATTACAAACAGGTTAAGTAATAAATTAGCAAGTAATATTGATTTAATTATATTAAGAGAATCTACTGAAGGTTTGTTCTACACAGCAGCTGTTCACAACAGATGCCCCGTGGATAACAATGAAGAAGTTCAAGATATTATGCGTATTACTAGAAAAACAACAGAAAAATTGCATAACTTTGCATTTAAATTAGCACGACAAAGAAAGAGTAAGGGAAAATTAGGTAAAGTTACTTGTGTGGATAAAGCCAATGTATTTCGTTCTCAGGCTTTGTTTAGAAAAATATTTGATGAAAGGAAAGATAATTTTACAGATATAGAAGCGGACCATTGTTATGTTGATGCAATGGCATTAAACCTTATAAGGAATCCTTGGGAATATGATGTTATGGTAATGGAAAACATGTTTGGCGACATATTGTCAGATCTTGGCGGAGGATTAGTAGGTGGAATGGGGATGGCTTCATGTGCAGAAATTGGAGACAACCATGGTTTATTTCAACCCGCTCATGGAAGCGCTCCAGATATAATGGGGCAAGACAAGGCAAATCCATTAGCGACTATTCTTAGCTCTACTTTGATGCTTGACTATTTATCGGATAAAAAGGGATGTAAAAGTGCCTCTGAAGGCTCAAAACTAATAGAGGCCGCAATTGAAACAGGTTTTGAAAGAAATGAGCTAAGGCCAATTGAATTTGGTGGTGATATGGGAACAAAAGCAGTAACTGAAAAATTAATCACATTATTAAAAGATAAAAATGTTCAGAATGAAGTATTAACCTAATAGGAGTTAAAATTAATAATGTTTGTAATAACTGTTAAATTTGTAATTCACGAAAAAGACACAGAAAAATTTAAAGTAAGAATCTTACAGCAAGCTAGAGACTCTCTTGAACTTGAAAAAGATTGTCATGAATTTGATGTCTGCCACGACCCTAATAATAAAAATATAGTATTTTTATATGAAACTTA
Organism: alpha proteobacterium SCGC AAA536-K22; assembly: GCA_000421325.1. Taxonomy (GTDB): domain Bacteria; phylum Pseudomonadota; class Alphaproteobacteria; order Puniceispirillales; family Marisalimonadaceae; genus Marisalimonas. The sequence continues at coordinate 58,994 of ATWQ01000001.1, read as the reverse complement.
CACCGACAAAGACGCTTTTGACATTCACCTCAACAGCAAACATTATCTATCATTTAATGAAGAAGTAACACCTTGGGTTAAAGAAAAAATTGTAACACAATTAGAAAAACAAGCATTATAGAATAAAGAGCGGATTATGAAACTAGGTATAATAGGTGATGATTTTACAGGCTCATCTGATATTGCAAATAACCTTAAAAAATCAGGAATGCAAGTATCCATGTATGCTGGTATTCCATCTCTACTTCCTTCGGAAATTAAAAAAGAACCAACTGACGCCGCCGTAGTTGCCCTCAAAACTAGAACCATACCAATTGAAGAAGCAATATCGGAGAGCTTAAAAGCTCTTGCATGGCTAAAAGATTGTGGATGTGAACAATTTATTTTTAAATATTGCTCAACGTTTGACTCCACAAAAAAAGGAAATATAGGGCCTGTAACTGATGCCATTATGAAAGAATTAAATACAGATTTTACTATAGCGTGCCCGTCCTTTCCTGATGCTGGACGAACTGTTTATTTTGGACATATGTTCGTTAATGGCAAACCATTAAATGAATCAGGCATGGAAAATCATCCTCTAACTCCAATGATAGATCATAATTTAGTTAGGTGGCTTAATCATCAAACCAAAAATAATGTTGGCCTGATAGATTTTCAAACTATTTCAAAAGGAGAGAATAGCGTAAAAGAGAGAATTGAAACGTTAAAAACAGATGGATATAAGTATGCAATTGTTGACACTATTAAAAATGATGACTTTGATATTATTTGTAATGGCGTAAAAGACTTACCATTTCTAACTGGTGGATCTGGTATTGCGCTTGGATTACCAAAAATTTATAAAGATAGAGGTTTATTGTCAGCAACTAATTTTGAAATTCCAAAAAATAATTCCAATGCCATTATTTTGTCAGGATCATGCTCAGTTGCAACAATAAATCAAATAAATATTTATAAAGAAAAAAACCCATCCTTATATATTTCTCCTGATGAAGTAATTAATAATGAAGACTTGGTTGAAAAGGTGTTTTCATGGATTAAAGTTAATGAAACATTATCTCCTCTTATTTACTCGTCTTCTGACACAAAGACTGTCACAGAAAAACAAAAACAATATGGCCAAGAAATCTTAGCAAATAAAATTGAAAATTTTTTTGAATTACTATCAAACAAACTAGTAAAAGATAATTTTGGAACATTTATTTCAGCTGGGGGTGAGACTTCAGGAGCAGTTATAAAAGGATTGGGTGTCCAAGAGTTAAAAATAGGCGAAGAAATTTCTCATGGTGTTCCTGCCCTATGGTCCCCTCATTCTAATGGTGATAAGCCAATATCTGTGACACTTAAATCTGGTAATTTTGGCCAAACAGATTTTTTTGAGAGAGCTCTCAAAGTTTTTGCTTAACTTTAATATTAAATTTTAGAAAACTTCTTTAGAGCATTTGTAAAAGTTAATCCGGCATCCATTTCTTCCATTGCCTTTCTGTCATCGGCAGAAAACTTTTCGGCAGCATCAATTATATTCTCAGCATGCTCAATTGGAATACATAATACACCTGTCCCATCAGCAACAATAATATCACCTTTTCTTACTCTTACTCCTGCACAAACAATGGGGTCATTTATGGATAAAACTTTTATCCTAGTTTTTCCAGGTGTTGGTACCATGTGTCTAGAAAATGCCGGAAAAGAAAATTCTATAATTTCTTCTCTATCACGAATGCCTCCATCCACTACAAGACCTCCAACACCTTTCAACTTTGCAGCATAAGAAGCCATTCCACCCCACGTAGACACCTGAGCTCCATTGTTGGCGACAACAATCACATCTCCAGTATTAGCCGCATCAATCATATGCCCGACTTTAAAATCGTCTGATGAAAAACTACCAAAAGGACCTGTTGTTTCTTGAACTGTAATAGCTCTTCCTACTACCTTCATACCAAAACCTGCAGGAGCAAGGTTGTACATAACCCCATTAAAACCAACATCATCCAGTGCATTAGCCAAGGTTGGGGTAGCAATTTTTTTTAACCTTTTTAAGACTTCATCATCAATAGACATTTTAAAACTCCCAAGTATCTAAAATAATTATACTATTAATTTAGAATATTATTACCAGAGTAATTTTTCTATTAATTATATTGACCTTTATCCTATATAATTTAACTTATTTTAAATTAATTAACAAAATAAGTATTATAAATGTCTAAGTTTAATTTTCCTTCTATTGAAGAAACAAATGATTTATCAGAACTTCGAAAGGATGTAAGAAGTTTTATAACAAACTCGTTAAATGATAAAGAATTTGAGCCTGCTGCTGATGCTTGGGTATTTTCTGCTAGCCCACAGTTCAGTAAAAAACTTGGATCAATGGGATGGCTTGGAATGTCATTTCCTAAGAAATATGGCGGGAATCAAAGAACTGCACTTGAAAGGTATGTTGTCACTGAAGAGCTTTTAGCTTCTGGAGCACCTGTTGCCGCTCATTGGATAGCTGACAGACAAAGCGGAAGTCAAATTTTAAGATATGGAAGTGAAGAGCAAAAAAAATCAATTATTCCAAAAATAACATCAGGAGAATGCTTTTTTGCTATTGGAATGAGTGAACCAGACTCTGGTTCAGACCTTGCGTCTGTTAAAACTAAAGCTACTAAGATAGAAAATGGGTGGAACCTCGAAGGTAGGAAAATCTGGTCTACTGGCGCTCATTTATCAAATTACATGATTGTACTTGCAAGAACTAGTCCTGCATCAGAAAAAAATAGACATGAGGGTCTATCTCAGTTTTTAGTTGATTTATCACTTCCAAATGTGAGTGTAAAAGGCATACCCGACATGACAGGTCAACGCCATTTTAACGAAACTCTATTTGATAATGTCATACTTTCTGAAGATGCATTACTTGGAGTTGAAGGTAAAGGTTGGTCTCAGGTAGTTGGTGAACTTGCGCTTGAAAGATCTGGTCCTGAAAGATTTTTGTCTCATTTCACATTACTTGAGAGCTTTATAAATGAATTCAAAGATATTTTAATAAAATCAGGGTCAAAATTAATAGGTAAATTAATTGCTGAACTTCAAACATTAAGAAGAATGAGTTTTTCTATAGCCTCAATGTTACAAAATGGAGAATCTCCTGAGACACAAGCAGCTTTTGTTAAAGAGTTGGGCAATAAATTTGAGAAAATGATGGTAGAAACATTAAGAGAGTTTTCAAACATAATTCCACTTTATGAGTGGCCTTCTCAACTGCAAAATTTATTTGAAGACGCCACACTCAGAATACCATCAAACTCTCTAAGAGGTGGAACTACTGAAATTATGAGAGGGATAATAGCAAGACAGTTAGGTCTAAGATGAATGAAGAACTTGGTATTATTTTAGAAACAACCTCAAAAATTCTTAGCAAACATGTAAACCATAAATTAAGACAAAATGTAGATAATGAAAATCCTGATTTAGCTAATTTATGGACTGAAGTTGAGCAACTAGGTCTTCCTAAAATAGCTGTTAAAGATAAGTTTAATGGATCAGGCTTGCCTCTTTCCTCTACTTTGCCAATAATCAAATTATCAAATAATATAGGAACACCTATTCCTCTATCTGAAACGATATTATCTAATTATATTTTGTCAGAGAGTGAGATAAATCCACCTAATGGAATTATAACCTATGCAATAGATGCAAAGGACCTTAAAATTATAGGTAATGAAATTTCAGGAGATTTAATTTCTGTTCCATATTTAAATCTTACTGACAAAATTATTTTTATTACTGAAATTGATAACTCAAAACAAGTTATTCTTGTTAAAAGTAATACTGAAGAAAAAGAGCTGAAAAAGAATTTTTTATCTGAACCACGTTATAATTTAAAATTAAAAAAATGTAAAATCCTTGATATTAAACCACTAAACTTAAGTATAAATTTTAAATATTTAGGCGCTATAGTTAGATCAGCTCAAATGATTGGTGCAATGGAAAAAATTTTAGACTTATGTATTGATTACTGTTCACAAAGAAAACAATTTGGAAGAGCACTATCAAAATTTCAAGCCATTCAACATCAAATATCTGAAATGGCTGTTGAGCTAGCTGCATCTTCTGCAGCATTATCAACAATAACAAATTCTGAAGTTTTTTATAAAAATAACAAGGATATTGCTATTTTAAAAATAAGAGCGGGATCTGCTGCAGGAAAAATTATAGCAATATCTCATCAAGTTCATGGCGCAATTGGTTTTACCCAAGAGTATGAATTAGCTTACTTTACTCGTAATCTAAATAGTTGGAGAAACGATTTTGGAAATGAGAGTTATTGGGAAGATTTTATAGGAAAAGATTTTTTAGAAAAAAACAATAAAAATTTATGGGAATATTTAACTTAAATACTATTTTTATCCGAGGTGAAAAATGACTGAGTCAGTTTTATATGAAAAAGATAATAGAATTGTAAAAATAACACTAAATAGACCAGATACAAGAAACGCCCTTTCCGGAGATATTATAGAGGGTTTAGTAGATGCTTTGAATAAAGCTGATAAAGATAAAAACATAGGTTGTGTAATTTTAACTGGTGCTGGGAAAAGCTTTTCATCTGGAGGAAATCTTCAAGAGATCAAAGATATGACCACTAAGGACAATATGTCTTTAACAGAGTTAGAAGATTGGTATAGATTTGGAATACAAAAAATTCCACTTACAATGAATAGTATTGATGTTCCAATTGTAGCAGCTGTAAATGGGCACGCCATTGGTGCTGGAAATGATTTATGTACTATGTGCGATATTAGAATTGCAGCAGAAGATGCAAAGTTTTCAGAGAGTTTTCTTAGAATTGGAATTATTCCTGGTGATGGAGGATCCTGGTTTCTTCCAAAAATAATAGGACTAGCAAGAGCAAATGAGATGATTTTAACTTGTGACGTTCTTGATTCCCAAAAAGCTCTAGATTGGGGTCTTGTTTCAAAGGTTGTAAAGAATGAAGAGCTTTTAGATGAAGCTCATAAAACTGCAAATAAAATAGCCTCACAACCACCAGAAGCTTCCAGAAGAGCTAAAAGATTGTTAAGAATGTCACAAAACGTTCCTCTGGACAAAGCTTTGGAAATGGCAGCAAGTCAACAGAGTATTCTTCAACAGCTTGATGACCATAGAGAAGCAATTGACGCACTGTTAGAAAAGAGAAGACCCAACTATACAAATTCTTAGTTTATAATATTTGAAAATAAAATTATAAATTTTAAATTAACGTATTCTCTCTAAAATTGAGACATAATTTGCTACAGACGCCCCACCCATATTAAAAATACCTGCTAAATTAGCATCCTTAACCTGCATATCATCTGCCTCCCCAGTGAGTTGCATTGCAGACATTACGTGTTGAGATACTCCAGTGGCACCGACTGGATGTCCTTTTGACTTAAGACCACCTGAAGGATTTATAGGGAGCTTTCCATTTTTTTGAACCCAACCTTCTTCAATAGCCTTATAGCCTTCACCTAATTTTGTTAAACCCATTGCTTCATATTCTATCAGTTCTGCAATTGTAAAACAGTCATGCGTTTCCACAAAAGATAAATCTTCTAAATTAATTTTAGCGTCTTGTAAGGCATAACTCCAGGCCTGACGAGCACCTTCAAACTCTGTTTTTTCTCTTTTACTCAATGGAAGAATATCATTTACGTGTCTTCTTGCTCTAAATGCAATTGCCCTTTTCGCAGAAAGAGCAAGATCAAAATCTTGAATTATTAGAGCAGCTGCTCCATCAGATACCATAGAGCAGTCAGTTCTTCTTAACGGTTCTGCAACATACGGGTTTTTTTCGGATACAAAATTACAAAAATCAAAACCTAAATTTTTTTGCATATGTGCAAGAGGATTTACACTTCCATTTTCATGATTTTTAGCGGCAATCTTAGCTAAAATGTCTGATTTGTCCCCATATTTTTGAAAATAAGCATTTGCAATAGTTGCAAAAACACCCGTAAAGCCTCCTTTAGTGTCTCCTTCTTCAGGTCGATAACTAGCACCTAAAAGAATATCACCAACTTTTTCCGAAGAAGTATCTGTCATTTTCTCAACGCCAACAACAAGTGTTGTTTTGGCTCTTTTTGCCTCAATTGCATTCATCGCAGTATGAATAGCAGCTGAACCTGTCGCACAAGCATTTTCAACTCTCATAGCGGGTACGTACCTCAAGTCTGTTTGTGAAACAGCTGGTAATGCGCCATGAAAGTCTTGCTTTTGAAACCCATTATTAAATGTTCCAACATAAATTGCATCTATATCTTTTGGAGAAATTTCAGCATGATTTATGGCCTGTTCAACTACTTCTGCAATCATATTCTCTGAAGATTGATCTTTATTTACACCAAATTTATTATGGGCCCAGCCAGTTATACAAGATGACATTCTATTCTCCTTAAATAAATATTTTAATTACAAATTTTCATAAGTAAATTTAAAGTTTCTTTTGGGTGTGTAAACATGGCATTGTGACCGGCCTTCAATTCAAAAACTGGCCAATTCATTTCTCTTACAGACGCCCTTGAACTTTCTAAAGATTGATAAACTGGATCAGTACAAAATATATAAGCAACAGAAAGTCCATTCCCAATTTTATTTTCTAAGTTTAGTTTTGATTTAAAAGTGCTTACAGGATGTGGGGTTAATTTTTTAGCCAAGATTAATGATTTTCTTATATCAAATACTCCAAACGCTTCAGGTAGAGGAGGAGGAATTGAGAGCTTACCTTCAGATTGTTCGGCTAAAGCCATTCTTTCTTTAACTATTTCTTTTGGAGCAATATCAAAAGGACTTTGACCACTGGATAAAATCATTGCATCAAAGTAAATAAGCCTATCAATTCTATCTTTTAATTTGTCTGCAACACCACTTATCGTGCTTCCAGCAAAGCTATGTCCTACTAATACTACATTTTCTAAATCTTCTAATAAAATATGATTAACAATATCATCAATAAATGTATCTAAAGTTATCTCAGAGGATAATAAATGTCTTCTTTCACCTAAACCTGTTTGAGTAGGACAAGTTACGTTATAACCTTGATATAACAAAAGGTCTGCAACTTCTTTCCAAATCCACCCTCCGTGCCAAGCGCCATGAACTAAGACAAAATTAGGTTTATTATTTTTCATAACCCTCTCTTTAAATTAATCTATAAGATTGTAATATATTACCATTAATATAAAATATATGTTTCAATCAATTTAAAATAAAAGAAATTAAAAATGGAACCAATCAATATTGCTGTTTTTGGAAGTTCTGGTGCAATTGGAAAAGCTTTATGTATTGAGTTTTCAAAAAATAAAAAGATAAATAAAATATTTGCCCTTTCTAGGAATGGCGATCAATTAAATCATCAATCTATAATTTCAAAACAAGTTGATTATTTAAATGAGGACAGCTTAGCTGAGACCGCTCAATCACTTAAATGTAAGTTGGATATTATTGTTGTAGCGATTGGCGCTCTTGAACAACCAGAAAAATCAATACGAGATCTTTCTTCAGATAAATTTATTGATATGTTTGTAGCTAATACTATTCCAACGGCATTAATTGCCAAATATTTTTTACCTTACCTTCATAGGGATAGAATAACAAAATTTGCTTCAATTTCTGCTAGAGTTGGAAGTATAGAAGACAACGAACTAGGTGGTTGGTATTCATATAGAGCATCTAAATCTGCATTAAATATGGTTTTAAAAGGACTATCAATTGAACAAAAAAGATCAAATCCAGATAGTATCATCTTTGGACTTCATCCAGGTACAGTAGATTCAAAATTATCGAAACCTTTTCAAAAAAAAGATAAAGAATATTTTACTCCCGAATATTCTGCAGAAAAGTTGGTAAGTGTTATTGACGCAATGACTTTGCAAGATAATGGTAAAATATATGATTGGAATAATAAAATTATTCCCTATTAAGAATTAGGTTTGTATTCTGGTATATTATAATTAGTAAGATGTTTCTGCCAAAATTCTTGAGTTAATTTAGTCCCTAATCTCATAAAAATATAAACGATACATAATGTTAAAACCGCTCTTAAAAAAAGTGATATTATAATATTTGAACCTATAAGTGAAATGACTGCAGTATCTTCAATTATGCTATGAAGCATTCCTACTAATACTAAAACTCCAAAAACATCTTTGTAGTGAAGTTTTCCAGTTTTAACTTCTTTAATTAAAAGTCCTGCACCAAAGCCAATCCCAAGGGTTACACCTACTATTGCAATTGTAGAAGCTTTTTCACCAACTCCAAGAAAGTTTAAAAAGGGTTTTAAAGCTTTTTCTATTAATCTTTCAACGCCTATGTATTTTAAAAAATCTAAAATTATTACTAGTGCTATAATAATAATAAAGATCATTCCCAGCCCTTTTAGTTGAGATAAACCCCAACTAAACAAATCAGGTGCACTTTCTAAACTTGGTAATAAAATTGTTGCTGGATAATTCATATAACCAGTAAGTTGAAAAAAAAGATTTAAAAAATAGCATGATAAAATACCAAGGCCTAATCTTATAAATATCATAGCACGGGCTCTTACTCCCGCTTTTCTACAAATAATAACTTCAATAGGCAATGAATGTGTGAATAAAATTAGAAGTCCTAATACACTTGCCTGAGCAGCAGTAAATGGCATGTCCGCTGGTAGACCTGAAAAAACTATTAAACCTGCATATGGGCTTGTGAGCAATGAAGTGGTAAAAACTAATGATATAGCCTCTGGTAATCCTAACAAAAACATTAAAGGAGCACAGAACTTATTTAATATTTCAACAAAACCTAGCTCATCAAGAATTTTTACTACTATTAATGTAGGTATCATTATTATGAATAGTTCATATGTGATCTCAAGTGATGATCTTGTTAACTCTTTAACCTTGTTCATCTGTAATTCCTAATCAACCTAAAACTAGTTTATCTTTTTTAAAGTAAATCTGCCACATAATGAACGTTACTATCAAAAGATTTGTGAAATTCCAAAATATTCCATTTACAAAAGCTAATTTGTAAGATTGAGTGATATCAAAAATTTCACCAGACATCCATCCACCCAACCCCATACCAACAATAGTTGCCATAATTACTAAACCAACTCTTTCCCCAACTTGTTCAATTGGAAGATATTTTCTTATTATCATAGCATATGCAGGTACAATACCACCTTGGGATAGTCCAAACATTAACGAGACAATATAAAGTGATAATTGACTATCAAAAGGCAAGAAAAATACAAGTGAAAGCATTTGCAATAATGATCCAATAAATAAAGTGTAAACAGGACCAATCTTGTCAGACAAGTATCCAAACCCAACTCTGCTTATCATTCCAGAAAAAAGCATAACAGCTAAAATTTCTGCACCAAAGCTTAATCCAAAACCTCTTTCTACACATAAGGCGACAATATGCACTTGAGGCATTGCCATCGCTAAACAACAACCAATTCCTGCCAAAATTAATAAGATTTGTAATGTATTTGGAGATAAATTGTTCAAAGTGTTTGTCTCTGAACCGAATTTATTATTGGATTCGTTATTTGCAACATTGTTTTTTAAATATAAAGCAATTGGAAACATAACAACTATGCAGATTATTCCTATATACAAATATACTTGTTTCCATGTAGTAAACTCAAGAAAATAACTTATTACTAAAGGCCAAAAAGCTCCAGCCACGTAATTTGCACTAGCAATAATGGCAACAGCTAACCCCCTTCTTTTTTCAAAAAAATTTCCTATATCTGCCATAGAGGGGCCAAAAAAAGTAGCAGCAGCCGTTCCCATGAAAATTTGCAAAATCAACAAATGCCAAAATTCAGTTGAAATCATTGCTATTAAATAAGAAGAAACAAGCATGATTATTGCAAAAATAATGGGTAACTTTAATCCAAATTTATCAATAATTTTTCCAATTAAAAAGTTACCAAGTCCAAATCCAACCATTGTAGTTGCATAAAGTAAACTTGCCTGCCCCCTATCTATATTAAATTCTTTTTCAATTGCAGGCATCACAACCACAACTGACCACATCCCAACTGTACCTATAACTCCAATTGTAAATAAAAGAATGAGCCTAATCCAAGAATTAAAACTATCATGCTCAATGTTTGGAATAGTATTACTCGCGTTTATGATAGCCACCAAAAATTATTTTTAATTAAATTTAGTTAGATTATATTATGCCTTGATCCTTTAAATTTTTAATTTCATCTAAAGACAAACCAATTTTTTCGGATAAAATTTCTTCGGTATGTTCTCCTAATAACGGCGGCGACAATCTATAGCTTGGAGGTGTCTCATGCATTTTTATTGGATTAGCTATTAACTTCAGTGGAGCTTTTCCTGTTTTAGCATGCTCCATTTCAATAATCATTTCTCTAGCCTTCACATGTGGATCTGAAAAAACTTCATTCAAAGTATTTATTGGACCGCATCCTATTTTTTGTTTTTCTAACTCAGTAAGCCACCATTCTGAAGTATTTCTCTTCGTAATTTCGTTAAGAGTGTTTGTCACAAATTCTCTGTTAGATACACGATCTGCATTTGTCTTGAACTTAGGATCATTTATTAATTTTTCTTCTCCAGACAACTTACAAAATCTTTCAAATGTAGGATCATTGCCAATTGATAGAACAATATAACCATCCGATGTTGGCATAACTTGATAAGGAACAATATTTGGATGTTGATTACCCAATCTATCAGGGTTTTTATCAGTAGATAAATAATTCATACCCTGATTTGCTAGCCATGCAACATGTGTGTCTAACATTCCAATGTCTATAAACTGACCTTCACCAGTATTAATTTGATGTCTAACTGCTGCTAATATCCCAACGGAAGCAAACATACCTGCCATTAGATCACCAATGGGAACTCCAACTTTCATAGGCTCACCTTCAGGCTCTCCAGTTAAGGCCATCACACCACCCATTGCTTGAATTAATCCATCATATCCAGGTCTGGATGCGTATGGCCCAGTTTGTCCAAAACCTGTAATAGAACAATAGATTAATTTTGGAAAATCTGATTTTAAATCATTATATCCAAGACCGTATTTTTCCAAGGTACCTGTTTTAAAGTTTTCAACTAGAATATCACATTCTGCTAATAATTTTTTAACTAACCCCTGACCTTCTTTTGTACTAAGGTTGATTGTAATTGATCTTTTATTTCTATTGGCACCACAAAAATATGCGCTAAGATCAGTTTCCTCACCACCATCATCTTTTACAAAAGGTGGAGCAAATCCTCTAGTATCGTCACCACCACCAGGTCTTTCAACTTTAATTATATCTGCTCCTAAATCTCCTAACATTTGGGTACAATATGGACCAGCTAATACCCTGGTTAAATCTAGTACTCTAATGCCTTTAAGTGAATTGTTCATGTTATGTTATCTTTTCTTACAGTGTTAAATTTTTGATTTGAAACATATACAAAATAACTGAAATATGCATTGTTTTAATTTAATTTTAGATTTACTAGAACATAATTATTTTTAATGTATATTCTTAACATCTTAAATATTAATTACAAATAAACTTATTCATGAGATTTAAATGACAAAACTAGAAATTAGCAAGCCTAAATTTGGTGAATTAACTCAGATAGCTTCTGATTTATATTGGGCACATTTCGAGCTTCCTTTTAGATTGAACCATGTAAATTTATTTCTTATGGACACCCCAAAAGGTATTTTAATTTTAGACGCAGGTTTAAAATCAGATCACTCAGAAGAACATTGGGAGGCATTGATTAATGGACCACTCAAATCAAAAAAATTTGCTGGATTATTAATAACTCATTATCACCCTGATCACATAGGAATGGCTGGGTGGCTTCAAAATAAATTAAACATAAAATGTTACACTAGTAAAAAAGAACTTTTTACTGCAAAAACATTTCGCTCAATGCCAGATGATAAATATGCTGATATCTTCAGAAATGTTTTTGTTAGGGCTGGTATGAGTGAAGAAGATATTATCGCAAAGGGACCAGCCACAAGACTTTATAAAAATAGAGTTTATGAACTTCCAGAATTTGAGATTATCAAGTCTGGACATGAAATTGAATCAAATGATGGTAATTGGTTAGTAAGAACTGACTCAGGTCATTCTCCAGAACATATTTCATTATTGGACAAAAAAAGACAGTTATACCTCTCAGGAGATTTTTTATTACCTCGTATATCTCCGAACATTTCTGATAATTTTTTTGATCCTCTTGATGATAGACTAGGAGGTTATTTTAAATACTTAAATCAAATTCAAGTAATTGGTTCAGATACAAAAGTTTTTCCTTGTCACGATTGGCCCTTTAAGGATGGTTCTGTGAGAGCAAAAGATTTAATTAAACATCACAATCATAGGCTTAAATTAATTTTAGATGAGTTAAAAAATAGAAGCATAACTATTATGGATTCAATTGAAATTATTTTTGATAGAAAAATTGGAGACGAACAAATGCATTTTGCTATTGGAGAAGCTAGAGCTCATTTAATCCATTTAGATGTGACTGGACAGGCGAAGAGTGAAATGGATGATAGAGGTACCGTTCATTATTCTTGCTTGTAGTTAATCCATAGACCAAAACTAAATTTTTAAGATCAAAACGATACTTAAATGCAAATAAATTAATCATAAATTCAAATCATCAATTTAATTGATGAATTTTTACCCTTTTATAATATTTATCATCTATATTTTTTAATATTCCAAAAAATCATAACAATAACGCATATCATTTTTTTTTAAGTTTATTTAACGAAAGGAAATTTTATGTTATCTACGTTTTTTAAAAAACTAACATTTATTACGTTAGTTCTTTTTATAGGAAATACTGCTTTAGCCGACGGTCACAGTAAAATCAAAATAGGTATTTTACATTCATTGTCTGGAACTATGGCCATTTCTGAAACCACTCTTAAAGACACAATGTTAATGCTAATAGATGAACAGAATAAAAAAGGTGGTCTTTTAGGAAAAAAATTAGAACCAGTGGTCGTTGATCCGGCATCTAATTGGCCTTTATTTGCTGAAAAGGCAAGAGAACTTTTAACTGTATCAAAAGTTGATGTTATGTTTGGATGTTGGACTTCAGTTTCTAGGAAGTCAGCTCTTCCTGTTCTTGAAGAATTAAACGGATTATTGTTTTATCCTGTTCAATATGAAGGTGAAGAGAGTTCAAAAAATGTTTTCTACACTGGAGCAGCTCCTAATCAACAGGCAATACCTGCAACTGATTATTATTTAGAAGAATTAGGTGTTAAAAAGTTTGCTCTACTTGGAACAGATTATGTGTACCCAAGAACTACTAATAAAATTTTAAAACAATACCTCATAGACAAAGGCATTCCAGAATCTGACATTTTTGTAAACTATACACCATTTGGTCACTCAGATTGGTCTAAAATTGTCGCAGACGTTGTAAGCCTTGGTGCGGATGGTAAAAAAGTAGGTGTGATTTCAACAATTAATGGTGATGCAAATATTGGTTTTTATAAAGAACTAGCAGCAGCAGGCATTAAAGCTGATGATATTCCAGTTGTTGCATTTTCCGTTGGTGAAGAAGAATTGTCTGGTCTAGATACAAAAAACCTAGTTGGGCATCTAGCCGCATGGAATTATTTTCAATCAGCAGAATCAGACTTAAATACTGATTTTATTAAACAATGGAAATCAACAATGGGTGATAAAAGAGTTACTAATGACCCAATGGAGGCACATGTAATTGGATTTAAAATGTATGTAAAGGCAGTTGAAAAAGCTGGCACTACCGATGTTGATGCTGTTAGAAAAGCTATGTATGGAATAAAAGTACCTAACTTAACTGGCGGTATTGCTGAAATGTTACCTAATCATCACCTGTCAAAGCCAGTTCTTATTGGCGAAATACAAGCTGATGGACAATTTGACATAATAAGTCAAACCAAAGAAGTGCCTGGTGATGCGTGGACCGATTTCTTAGCAGAATCAAAGCCTCTAGTATCTGATTGGAAATCGTTAGGTTGCGGCATGTATAATAAAGATACTAAAACATGCGTCCAAATGAAATCTAATTATTAATCTACAATTTAAAAAATATTCTGTAGAGCTTTCCTTAAAGCTCTACAGTGGAAATAAAATGAATACTTTTTTAAAATTAATCTTCCAAATTTTTTTCGTTTTAATTTTTTCTAACCCTCTACATGCATCAGAATCTAATAATCTCGAAAAAGTTTTAAATAATAATTTCAAACTTATTATAAAAAGTTCTTCAAGAACTATTGAGCCTGTAATTGAAGATTTGTTAAATACCAAATCAACTAATCTTGAAGAATTTCTCAAAAGGTGGAAAAATAAAAAATTATATTATGTCAAAAAATCGAAGCTTATAGCGATTTTAAAACAAAAAAACTCTAATGGTTACGAACTATTAAAGTTCTCAGACAAAACCAATCTAGGTTTCTTTAAAAAGAAAGAAATAAAAGCAATTAAACCAAATAGTGGTGTTAGATCAAAAATATCTAATGCTCTTATAGGTTTTCAACTATTAAATGATGATCCAAAAGTTAGATCTAAAAGTTTGGAAACACTTACAAGAAAATTCAATGCAAAGTATTTAATACCCTTAAAGAACGCTCTTAAAAAAGAAAATAATCCAGATTTAAAAAAAAGAATGTCTGAATTACTAGTTTTTGGAACTATTAAATATTCTCAAAATGAAAACGAAAAAATATCATCTTTAAACTCCCTTAAGGGTAACATGTCTATAGAGGCAAGAGGGACTATTGCATCTTTACTTGAAACAAAATTGTACGTTTCTAATAAAATGCCTAATTTACCAAATTTAGCTAGAAATATCATACCTGATAATTCATATAAAAATGCTGATGGTTCGAGTGATAAGCCATTTTTTTATTTTAATAAAAAACCAGAAATTTCAAGATCAGAAGCAATAGAATTACTTATTAAAAATAATTTTTTAAAAAATTATATTACACCGTCAAAAAGAGATGAAATTTTAAAAAAAAATATCTCAAACTCCCATATTGAGGGAATACCTGTAGAACAATTAAATTCAAATGATGAACGAAATAATGCTTATAATCTTTTAGTAAAATTAGGGAAAGCTATTCCACTAAAATCGAATAAGGAAATTGATGATGTAATTAAGAGTCATTTTTTTTATGCAGTCTATAAAGAAAAATCACCAAAAGTAATCAATACCGCAAAAATAGTTTTAAATGACATAAATTATGAGGTTAATTTTTATGAATATCTAGATCTCATTTTAGACGGATTGAGTTTAGCTTCTATATATTTTTTAGGTGCTATCGGTCTTGCTATCACATTTGGAGTAATGAGAGTTATCAACATGGCTCATGGTGAATTCATAATGATTGGTGCATATACTGGTTATGTGGTTCAGTTATTCATACCTAATCACACAATTTCGCTTCTTGTAGCCTTTCCATTAGCATTTTTAGTAACTTTTTTAGGAGGAGTTGCTATGGAAAGATTGGTTATTAGATACTTATATAGAAATCCATTAGATACCTTATTAGCCACTTTTGGAATTAGTATAGCTTTGCAACAAATTGCAAAAAATATTTTTGGCACACAGGCTAGACCTCTAACTTCTCCCGAATGGTTGGATGGAGCTTTGGTAGTCAATGATGTTTTATCTATAAGTTTAATAAGAATTGCTATTTTTATTTTAGGGTTAATTTTCTTAGTATTGCTTTTGCTAGTGATGAATAAGACAAGGTTAGGACTTGAAACAAAAGCAGTTACACAAAACCCAATGATGGCCTCAAGCATGGGAATTAATCCTGACAGAATAAATATGTTAACATTTGGATTTGGATCTGGGATTGCCGGAATTGCAGGTGTGGCTATAGGATTATTTTCTAAAGTAACATCTGAGTTAGGTACAGATTATATAGTACAAAGTTTTATGACTGTTGTAGTTGGTGGGGTTGGTAACATTTGGGGCACCCTTGCTGGAGCGACTATGATTGGTATGCTACAAAAATTTATTGAATGGTTTAACCCGTCAAATACTCTTGCTGCTCAAACCTACATGATCATTTTTATAATATTGTTCATTCAATTCAGGCCAAAGGGAATAATGGCTTTAAAAGGAAGAGCTTCTGAGGATTGATAATGAAAAAAGACTTCTTAAACTATATCAATAAAGCAAACTCTTTTTTTTGGGTTTCATCTATAGTTATTTTATTCACACTAATTATAATTTTACTTAGCGAATCATATGGTCTTAATTTAGTTTCAACTAGTTTTACCAAAGTGCTTGGAAAAACTTTATGCTTATGCATTGTTGCTTTAGCCATGGATTTAGTTTGGGGATATTGTGGGATTTTATCTTTAGGGCATTTTGCATTTTTTGGACTTGGTGGCTATATGATTGGTATGTGGCTTATGTTTAAAAGAACTAAAAATATTGTTGTAGAGTCAACTCAAAATAATATACTTCCCTTAACTGAAACAGAGATTAATGAAGCTGTAGGAACCCAAATTTTTGGAGTTGTCGGTGGTGCAGAGATACCTCTAATTTGGTATTTTGCTGACTCACTTTTAATTCATATCATACTAATTCTCTTGGTGCCTGGTGTTCTAGCTTATATTTTTGGTTGGTTAGCTTTTAGGTCAAGGGTGACAGGGGTCTACCTTTCAATTTTAACTCAAGCAATGACACTAGCTCTTTCCTTATATTTATTTCAAAATGACAGTGGTCTAAGGGGGAATAATGGTTTATCAGGTTTACAAAACATTCCAAATTTAGATGAATTTTCTCAAGCAGAATTATCAGTGTGGTTTCTGATATTAAGTTCACTAACATTAATATTTACCTATTATATATGTAATTTAATTGTAAATAGTAAACTCGGAAACATAATAACAGGTATTAGGGACAACGAAACTAGAATCAGGTTTTTAGGATATAAAGTTGAGAGTTATAAATTATTCATTTTTGTTATAACCGCTATCATTTCTGGAGTTGCCGGAGCGCTTTATTATCCCCAAGCAGGAATTATTAATCCTGCAGAACTTGCACCAATTGCTTCCATTTATTTGGCAGTATGGGTCGCTATTGGTGGAAGAGGTTATTTATACGGTGCTCTTATTGGAGCAGCTTTTGTTTCTTTAGCATCTAGCTATTTCACCGGTGGACAAATACCTAACATTAATTTTGGGATATTTACACTCAAATGGGTTGACTGGTGGGTAGTAATTTTAGGACTAAGCTTTGTTATCACAACTCTTTACGCCCCTAAAGGGATTGGGGGCTTAATTGAACGAATTTTTAGAAGAAGTTGAATATGAGTGTTTTGTTAGAAGTAAACGGGATTAGTGTCTCCTTTGATGGTTTTAAGGCAATTAATAATCTTAGTTTTTCAATATCAAATAGAGAACTGCGTGCAATTATAGGTCCTAATGGTGCTGGTAAAACTACATTTATGGATATTGTTACTGGAAAGACAAAACCTGACGAAGGTACTGTTTTATGGGGAGAAAAAAATCTTTCGTTACTCAGAATGAGTGAATCACAAATTGTAGAAGCAGGTATTAGTAGAAAATTTCAAAAACCTACACTAATCGAAACACAAACTGTTTTTGAAAATTTATTGTTATCTCTAAAAAAGTCTAGAAATCCCTTATCAACACTTTTTTATAAATTATCAATAGCTGATGAAAAAGAAATAAACATTATTGCTAATGAAGTGAATTTAATAGAAAGCTTAAGTGTTTTAGCAGGTCAGCTCAGCCATGGTCAAAAGCAATGGCTTGAAATTGGAATGTTGTTAGCACAAAAACCAGACTTACTTCTAATTGACGAGCCTGCCGCTGGTATGACTGCTCCCGAAAGGAAAAAAACGGTAGAACTTTTAAAACGATTATCTCGAAATCAATCTGTTATAGTTGTTGAGCACGATATGGAATTTGTTAAATCATTGGAATGCAGGGTAACTGTTTTACATGACGGAGGTGTTATTGCAGAAGGTTCACTAGATTATGTGTCCCAAAACGATAAAGTTATTGATGTTTATTTAGGAAGATAAGAATGCTAAAAACTAATGAGATATGTCTTCATTACGGCTCTTCTCAAATCTTATACAATATTTCTATAGAAGCTATGATTGGAGAAATTACTTGCCTAATGGGTTCAAATGGTGTTGGCAAAACATCATTGCTAAAGGTTTTGTCTGGGAATCATCCAAGTAGCTCAGGAAATTATATTTTAAATGAAAAAGACGTTACTAATTATAAAGCTCATGAACTAGCTTCGCGAGGTGTAGGATATGTTCCTCAGGGTCGTTTTATTTTTCCATTACTTACAGTCGAGGAAAATCTTATGTCTGGTTTTGTACTTTTAAAAAAAGATGAAAGATACATACCTAAGTTAATTTATGAATTATTTCCTGTCTTACAAAAAATGTTATCTAGAAAAGGAGGAGATTTATCTGGTGGACAACAACAACAACTAGCTATTGCGCGAGCATTAATAATGCAACCTAAGCTCTTGCTTTTAGATGAACCTACAGAAGGAATTCAACCTAATATAATTACTTTGATCGGAGAGGTTATCGATTATTTGAAGTCTCAAAAGAATATGGCTATAATTTTGGTTGAACAATATTTTGATTTTGCATTTGCAAGAGCTGATCATATATTTGCAATTACTCGTGGTGAAATCGTATACGAAGGAAAAAAAGGCATTATAGATAAAAGAAAATTAAGGAAAGCTGTAAGCATATAAATGTTAAACGTACAAAAAAAATTTCAAAGGGCAAATGGTAATATTAATGTCAAAATTAATAATAACGAAATCAATCGTTTTTACCAGTCAGGTTCTGCTAAAGTTTTTTACCCAAAGTCTTCCCAAAAAATTAAAGAATTAGTTTTAGTAAATACTGCTGGTGGATTAACTAGTGGTGATAATTTTTTTTATAACATTGATATAATTAATAAATCGAAAATTTTTGTAACAACACAAACGGCAGAGAGAGTTTACAAAGGAATAAATGAAAATGCTGAAATTAAAGTTACATTATTAGTGGATGATACAAGCGACCTTTTTTGGATACCTCAAGAACTTATATTATTTAATAATTGTAATCTGAACAGAAAAATTGAAGTTAATTTAAAATCAAATTCAAATTTTCTGTTAGCTGAATCAACTATATTTGGAAGAACTGCGATGGGTGAAATTTTAGAAAAAGGGTTCTTTAAAGATAATTGGAAAATTTACTTAAATAAAAAATTAATTCATGCTGAAGCATTAAGTTTAACTGGTAATATAAAGGATAAACTATCAAGCATAGCCTGCACTGATAATGGTGTAGCTATTTGTAATATTTTTATATCTGGAAAACATTTCTTATCTAAAGAAGATTTATTAACTAAGACACTCAAAAATTCAGAAATTATTTTATCCTCCCATTCAAAATGGAATGATAAAATGCTTATCAGAATAGTTTCCAAAGATGCCTATGAATTGAAATTAATAAAAAAGAAATTAATATCATATTTATCAGATAAAAATTTACCAAAAGTATGGAATAGTTGAGGAGAAAAAATGAAGTTATCACCCAGAGAGAAGGATAAACTTTTAGTGAGCTTAGCTGCTATAGTTGCACGAAACAGAAAAAGTAGAGGTGTTAAGCTTAATTATCCTGAAGCCATTGCACTTATAACTGATTTTGTTATAGAAGGAGCCAGAGACGGGAAAAGCGTAGCTGAACTTATGGAAGCAGGTGCTCACGTAATTAAAAAAGATGACTGTATGTCTGGTATTCCAGATATGATTAGTGATGTTCAAGTTGAAGCCACCTTTCCTGACGGAACAAAACTAGTAACAGTTCACCACCCTATTAGATGAAGGAGAATACAATGAAACCTGGTGAAGTAATTACACTTGATGAAGATATAAACTTAAATAAAAACTCGGAAGTAAAATATCTCAAAGTTTCTAATACTGGAGACAGACCAATTCAAGTAGGTAGTCATTATCATTTTTTTGAAAGTAACAAATTTCTCTCATTTGAAAGAGAACAAACAAAAGGTATGCGGTTAAATATTGCAGCAGGTACAGCTGTTCGTTTTGAACCAGGTCAAACTAGGGACGTGGAATTAATAGAAATAAAAGGGAAAAGAAATATTTTTGGATTTAATCAAGAAGTTATGGGAGCACTATAATGAGTTCAAAGATTTCAAGATCTTCTTACAGTGAGATGTATGGCCCAACAACTGGTGACAAGATTAGATTGGCAGATACAGATTTATTCATAGAAGTGGAAAATGATTTTACAGTCTATGGTGAGGAAGTAAAATTTGGAGGCGGGAAAGTTATAAGAGACGGCATGGGGCAATCTCAGGTTACCCGAAAAGACGGTGCTGTTGACACTGTAATTACTAATGCGTTGATTGTTGACATAAATGGAATTTATAAAGCAGACATTGGAATAAAAGATGGTTTAATAAATAAAATTGGAAAATCAGGAAACCCTGATACTCAACCTCAAATTGATATAATAATAGGCCCAGGAACAGAAATAATTGCCGGAGAGGGTAAAATAGTAACAGCTGGAGGTTTTGACTCTCATATTCATTTCATATGTCCCCAACAAATTGAAGATGCTCTTCACTCTGGTTTAACAACAATGCTTGGTGGCGGCACTGGTCCAGCTCACGGAACTTTAGCTACCACCTGCACACCTGGCTCTTGGCATATAAGTAGAATGATCCAATCTGCAGATGCTTTTTCTATGAATTTAGCATTTGCAGGAAAGGGAAATTCTTCAAAACCTGAAGGGTTAATTGAACAAGTTAATGCTGGCGCATGTGCTTTAAAACTTCACGAAGACTGGGGTACTACACCAGGTGCTATTGATAACTGTTTGAATGTTGCAGATAACATGGATGTGCAAGTTATGATACATACCGACACATTGAATGAAAGTGGATTTGTAGAAAATACTATTGACGCAATTAAAAATAGAACTATTCATGCTTTTCATACTGAAGGTGCTGGTGGAGGACATGCACCGGACATTATAAAAGTGTGTGGAAATGAAAATGTTATTCCATCGTCAACAAACCCAACAAGACCTTATACAATTAATACGCTAGAGGAACATCTTGATATGCTTATGGTTTGTCATCACTTAGATAAATCAATACCTGAAGACGTTGCTTTTGCAGAAAGTAGAATAAGAAAGGAAACAATAGCCGCTGAGGATATACTCCACGATATGGGTGCCTTTTCAATAATTGCATCTGACAGTCAAGCTATGGGAAGAGTTGGAGAGGTTATAATAAGAACTTGGCAGACAGCTCATAAAATGAAAATACAAAGAGGTCGACTTAAAGAAGAAAATGGTGATAACGATAATGTAAGAGTGAAAAGATATATAGCCAAATATACTATCAACCCTGCAATTACACACGGAATTTCTCAACATATCGGATCAATAAATGAAGGAAAAAGAGCAGATATAGTTTTATGGGATCCTGCTTTTTTTGGTGTTAAACCTGAAATAGTAATGATAGGTGGCAGTATCGCTTGCGCACAAATGGGTGATCCAAATGCGTCTATTCCTACTCCCCAACCAGTTTATACTAGGCCTATGTTCTCATCTTTTGGAAGATCGCTTGAAGCTTCATCAATAACTTTTGTAAGTAAAGATTCGATTAAAACTGGAAGTTTAGATAGTTTAAACTTAGCTAAAAAGACAATTGCTGTTGAAAAAACAAGAGATATTTCAAAAAAAGATATGGTATTTAACAATTGCTGTCCTGATATATCAGTAGATCCAGAAACATATGAAGTTACAGCAGATGGTAATATACTTACTTGCGAGCCAGCAACCGAGCTTCCGCTAGCTCAAAGATATTTTTTATTTTAGGTGTATTTATGATAGTAGAAAAAGTAATAACTGATGCTTCAAATGAAAAAATAAAAGATACAATAACATTAACTTATCACGATAGGTTTATAAGACGAAAAAAACTTGTTTCAGATAATAAAGTTGAGTTTTTAGTTAATCTACCGGAGACTATTTCATTAGAGGAAGATAGCTCGTTTTTGTTAGAAAATGGCTCTGTAATTTTAATTAAATATGCAAAAGAACCCCTATTAGAAATAGTGAGTGAAAACTTAATGAAAATAGTTTGGCATATAGGCAATAGACATATACCGTGTCAAATTGAACTGGATCGTTTATTAATTCAAGAAGATAAAGTAATTGAAGAACTAATAATAAAATTAGGCGGTAAAATTAAAAAAATAAATGAAAAGTTTTGTCCAGTGGGTGGAGCTTACGGCCTAGGAAGAACACATGGACACAAGCATTAAAGAAATAGAGCCAAAATTTGATTACCATCAATTATTGCTTTCATGGTTTTCTCCTAACTTTCCTATAGGTAGTTATAATTTTTCTCATGGATTAGAAGCTGCCATAGATATGGATTATATTAAAGATATTCTAAGTTTAGAAAATTGGATAACTTATTTAATTAATTGTGGATCTGGTAAAACCGACTGTATTTTATTATCTAACTCATACCAAGGTAAAAATGTAAATGAGCTTGCCTTTGCTTTATGCCCTTCAAAAGAAAGATGGATTGAAACAAAGCAATTAGGAAATGCTTTCTGTAAAAATATAAATGAAAATTGGTCATTCAGTATTGGAAATGACTTAGCATATTCTGTTGCTGTCGGCAAAGCTGGAGCTTTTTTTAAAATACCTCTAGAACAACTTTTAATATCATTCATGCAGAGCTTTGTTTCAAATTTGGTGAATGTCGGTATTAAACATATTCCATTAGGGCAAAGTGACGGTCAAAAAATTTTGATAAAGCTATTACCTACTATTAAAAAATTAGCTTTGAATTACAAAGATTATGAAATTGATGATTTAGGAACCTCTGCATTTATATCTGATCTAACAAGCATGTATCATGAAACTTTAAAAAATAGGATTTATCAAACATGATTAATAAATTTGGACCACTTAAAGTTGGTATTGGAGGCCCTGTAGGAGCAGGTAAAACTAGTTTAACTGAAGCTCTTTGCAAAAAACTGTCAAAGCGAATCTCAATGGCAGTAATTTCTAACGACATATACACTATAGAAGATGCTGAATATCTCATGAAAGTACAGGCTTTACCTTTAGATAGAATTAAGGGTGTAGAAACCGGAGGTTGTCCTCATACCGCTATTAGAGAAGATGCATCTATTAATTTACTCGCAGTTGACGAGTTAAAAGAGAAGTTTCCTGATTTAGATTTAATTTTAATTGAGTCTGGGGGCGATAATTTAGCTGCAACATTTAGTCCAGAGCTAGTTGATTTATCAATTTATGTTATTGATGTCGCTATGGGAGGTGACATTCCAAGGAAAGGCGGTCCAGCAATAACGAGATCAGATCTACTTTTAATAAATAAAACAGATTTAGCTCCACATGTTGAAGTTAACTTAGATTTAATGGAAAATGATGTTGAAATTGCGAGGAATAAATTACCTTATATTTTTGGTCAGATGAAAAATAATCAAGGAATTGAAGAAATTACATCCTTTCTCGTCCAACAAGGTGGATTATCAATAAATTAAATTTAAATGATCAGAACATTCTAAATAATCTCAAAAATTTAAATATCATTTTGATAAATATAATTTAATGAATTAAAATTAAATTTTGAGATGATCAAATGACAAACAATATTCGTGAAAAATTTTTTATTGCTCTAAAATTCCATGAGAAAGGAGATTTTAAAAAAGCTGAACTATTGTATAACAATATCCTTCATAAAAATCCCAACGAAGTGAACTCATTGCACCATCTTGCAATTTTAGCAATCCAAAATCAAAAATCTTTGATTGCAATAAAATTATTAAATAAGGTCATAAACCTAGAACCGAAAATGTATTTAGCTTATAATAATCGCGGCATTGCTTTTCGAAATATTAATAATAATTATTCTGCTGTTAAAGATTTTGAAAAAGTAATTTCTATAAATCCTAATTATACAGAAGCTTTTTTTAATCTTGCAATTGCATATACAAGTTTAGAAAAAATAGAAAAAGCCTTGTTTTATTGTAATAAAGCTATTCAATTGAATCCAAGTTATGCTGAAGCATATAATATTCAAGGTATAATTCATGCCAAAAAGTCTCGATTTGAAAAATCAATAAATTCATTTGATAATGCAATTAAGTATAAACAAAATTACTTTGAAGCATATAACAATAAAGGTAATAGTTTATTCAATATTAATAATTTGAAGTTAGCACTTGAACATTATAATAAAGCAATAGAAATCAATCCCAAATACATGGAAGCATATATTAGTTTAAGCAATTTATTTTTGTATAAAAGTGAATACGAACTAGCTTTAAAAAAATGTCAAATTGCGATTAATATAAATGATAAATTTGAAGATGCTTATGTTTTAAAAGGTATTATCTTGTTAAAAATGAATGAGCCCCATTCGGCCATAACAAATTATAACAAATGTCTTTCAATTAATTCTCAAAATTCTTTATGTTTAAATGGAAAAGGTAATGCTTATCTCAGTTTAAAAGAAACTGAAAAGGCAATAAGTTTTTATAAAGATGCTATATCTATTAATACAAAGTTTTCAGATGCTCATGCAAGTCTTGGCCTCGCATATTATAATTTGAGAATGGGTCAGAAAGCACTTGAACATCTTAAAACATCACTCTCGATAAATCCAACTTCTACTGAAGCATTACTTAATCTTGGAAATACTTATTTACAAATTGGTAAAAGAAAGGAAGCTCTGGACAATTATAATAAAGCAATTGAAATTAATCAATCTTATACAAAAGCTTATAGTAACAAGGGTGATGTTTTAAGTTCATACAAAAAATATGACGAGGCAATTGTTGCATATAATACAGCACTTAATTTAGAACCAAATTTTGAGTTACTATTCGGAACTTTGATATACACTAAATTAACAATATGTGATTGGAAGAATTATACTGAAGATTGTAAGAAATATAAAAGTTATTTAATAAATAAATCTAATACACATTTTCCTTTTACTTCTTTAAATATATTAACTGATCCAGCAGAACAAAAATTAATAAGCGAAAGATTCGTTAATAAATACTATCCCGAACAAATAGTAACAAACAAAATCAAGACAAAGCCAAAAACAAATAAGATTGTTTTAGGTTATTTTTCTTATGATTTTGGTGAACATCCAGTATCCTATCTTATTGCTGAATTAATCGAAAAACATAATAGAGATGAATTTGAAATTATTGGTGTTTATTATGGTCCCAATAGATATGGAAATATTTATGACAGAGTCTCTAAATCTTTCGACAGCTTTATAAATGTTAAAAACAAAACTGACAAAGAGGTTGCAACACTGTGTAGAAAATTAAAAATTGACATTGCAATTGATTTAACTGGACATACTAAGGGAGGTAGAATAGGAATTTTTTCTCACAGAGTTGCTAATATTCAAATGAGTTACATAGGATATTTAGGTACTATAGGAGCAAATTACTATGATTACATTCTTGCAGACAAAACTATAATTCCAAAAGATTTAAAGCCATTTTACTCAGAGAAAATTTTATACCTTAATCATTATCAAGTAAATGATACTCAAAAACAAATATCAAATATTAAAGTTTCAAGAGAAAAATATAATATACCAAAAAAAAGTTTTGTATACTGCTCCTTTAATAATAACTACAAAATCAGTCCTAAAATTTTTCATAGCTGGATGAGAATTTTGAAAGCTGTTAATAGTAGTGTTTTATTAATTTACGTTGAAAATATATGGGCTAAAGAAAATTTGAAAAAAGAAGCTCAAAATTTAAATGTAGATGTTAATCGTTTATTTTTTTTAGAAAAAGTGGAAAGAAGTGAATATCTTGCTAGATTAAGGTTAGCTGATCTTTTTTTAGATACAACACCTTATAATGCTGGAACAACTGCAAGTGATGCATTATGGAGTGGATTACCACTTTTGACTTGTATGGGAAAAACTTTTTCAAGCAGAATGGCTGCAAGTATTTTAAATGCTGCCGAGTTAAATGAAATGATAACTTCTAGTCAATCACAATATGAAAAAATGGCCATAAAACTTGGAAAAAATACAGACTTTTATTTAAAAATAAAAAATAAGCTCAATAAAAATTTAAAGCTTAAACCACTGTTTAATATTGATTTATTTAGAAAAGATTTTGAACGAGTTCTAAAGTCTGTGAATAAAAATTATCATTAATAAACCTATTAATTTATTCTTATTTGAAGTTCGTTATCCAAATTGTTTGATAAGGACCAAGTTTGATTTTCTGTTCATCTTTGAAACGAATTTCAGGATTTAATAAATCATACCATTGCTCATCATCAATAAGATTTATCATATTAGTATTCAACTCAATATTTTTTTTAGTGACATTTGTTATTGCAAAAATGCTTTGACGTCTATCCCTACTTTGTCTCCAAACTGAAAAAATGTTTTTATTTAAATTCAAGGTAAATTGAGTTGCATTTGGATGAAAAGCAGGTTGAGCTTTTCTAATAGATATTAATTTTTTCAGAAGTTCATAACAATTATTTTCAACAGATTTTTCATCATTGAAAGTAGCTTCTAAATTTGAATAATTCCATTTATGCCTGTTAAGATCTCTTTTAACTTTACTATTTAAGTAAGATTTATCGTCATTTTTAGTAGCAAAAAAAGAGTTGAAATAAAAAGCAGGAACACCTTCAATAGATAAAATAATACAATGTGATGCGATAAATCGTTCTAGAGCAAATTTTCCTGTACTATCGATATCAGTGTATTGTAAGGCACTAAATAATGATATGTTAGCCTCATAAACTTTTTCTTGCTTAGATGGCAACTTTCTCATTGAAAATTGACTTCCATTCTTTTTTAATCTCTTCAACATATCACTTATTTCTTCTTCTGATAAGATACCTTCAGCAGGTCTCATACCTATTCCATCATGAGATGCAATAAAATTTAAATACGCATTCCCAACTTGAGCAGGTGGCATTTTCATACTCCATTTTGTCAATGAAGTAGAATCTCCAAATAAAAAAGTATGTATAATTAAAGGAGGCAAAGGAAAATTATATATCCAGTGAGCCTCATCATTTTTTCCAAAATAACTTAAATTTTCTTCCTTTGGTAAATTTGTTTCTGTTACAATAATTATGTTCTTATCAAGTTGATCAACAATATCTCTAAGTAACTTAATTATTTCGTGTGTTTCAGGTAAGTTTAGACAACTGGTACCAGTTTCTTTCCAAATAAATGCTACTGCATCTAGTCTAAATATTTTAACTCCGTAACTAGATAATTTTAGTATTAAAGTAATAAACTCTAATAAAACTTCCGGATTTCTAAAATTTAAATCAATTTGGTCATAACTAAACGTACACCATAAATTTTTGGTATCATTTAATATTTTTATCTCTTTAAGAAGATCATGATCTCTTGGTCTAATAACATTGCTATAATCATAATTATTGTTAATTGTAAAAAAGTAGTCTTTGCCTGGACTTTTGCCCGTTTTAAAGTTGTGAAACCATTTCCCTTCAGAAGAAGCATGATTTAAAACTAAGTCTGTCATAATATTAGCATTTTTTGATAATTCTTTTATTTCTTCCCAATTTCCAAATACAGGATCTATTTCTTCATGATTTTTAACAGAAAAGCCTCCATCACCACTCGATGGGAAAAATGGTAAAAAGTGAATGCTATCTATAAATGTAGAAAAATATTTATTATAAAACATAATAAAATCACGAATTGTCTTCCCAACCAATCCATTATTTACGTTATCTGCATAAGTAATCAGTAAGACGGTTTTTTCAGACCAGGGCTCATTTACATCGATAGAACTATTTTTTGATTTATAAATATTTATTAATTGATTAATTTTTTTTGAATAATCTAAGGTTTTATTGGCAGAAATAGTTGCCCTATAAATATATTTTAACCTTTTTAAAATATCTAAATTAATATTATCATTAATTTTATTTTCTAAGTTCTGCATTATCTAATTCAACACTTGATTTAAATCTATCTAA
Organism: alpha proteobacterium SCGC AAA536-K22; assembly: GCA_000421325.1. Lineage (GTDB taxonomy): Bacteria > Pseudomonadota > Alphaproteobacteria > Puniceispirillales > Marisalimonadaceae > Marisalimonas. The sequence continues at coordinate 30,869 of ATWQ01000001.1, read as the reverse complement.
AAAATCAGGAATTGCACTCACAACTCTATTCCAAGTCGGTATGAATGGCGTTTCCATAGGATTTTCAAAAAAAGTTTCTCCTGCCTTCATAATATTTAAAGCAAACAATTCAACAGTTTTTTCTTCTGTATGGGAGTCAAAAGATAGCCCATTCATTTTGGCATCACTTCTATAAATATCAATCATGTCTAGAGCAGTTCGGTAATAGGTAGCCTTAATGCTCCTGAATGTTTCTAGACTAAATATATTTCCCTGTGTTGCTAATTTCCTTATTAAGGCTTTTGTTATATCAATGGACATTCTTGAGAGTCCTGAATTATCATCATTTTCAGATAAATCCTGATGTTTGTGATCATATTTTTGAGCTAAATCTACTTGACATATTCTGTTACTAGAGTGATTTCGTTGCATTTCAGATAACACACCTATTTCTAATCCCCAATCAGAGGGAATTCTTAATTCTGGCAATAGATTTTTTCTAAAAGAAAACTCACCTGCAAGTGGATAGCGAAAGGATTTCATGAAATCTAAATATTCACTTTTTCCAATAGTTTTTTCCATTGCTAACAGTAATGGAAAAACGAGTAACCTAGAAACTCTTCCATTCATTTTTCCATCTGCAACTCTTGGATAATAACCTTTACAAAATTGGAAATTAAAAAAAGGATTAGCTACAGGGTAAAATAATTTAGCCAAAAGTGATTTTTCATAGGTAAGTATATCACAATCATGTAAGGCCACAGATTCAGCTTCTCCTCTAGCTAAAGTCATACCTATACAATACCAAACGTTTCTACCTTTCCCAAACTCACGTGGAGCCAACCCTTTTTCCTTGAGTTCTTCATCAAGTTCCATCAACCTTGGGCCATCATTCCATAGTATAGAAAAAGGTATTTTTAATTGATCAAAGAATTTGAAAGCGGTTTTGCTTTCTTGAGAGTTAGATTTGTCCAGCCCAACAACCACATGGTTTAAAAACTTTGTTTTATTAATTTCATTTACTATATTCGGAAGTGCACTTCCATTTATCTCACTAAACAAACTGGGCAGTATTAATTCCATAGGATTGTCTTTTGAAAAATGAACTAATTCATTTTCTAATTTTTTATAATTATTTTCTGACGATGATCCGTAAGAAAAGTCGTGTAAATTGGCAACAATACCATTTTGATAAAAGCTACCCATTTCTTATCCTGTCAAATTCATGTTTATTTTTTTTAGGGAAGATTTAATAACTTCTTCCCAGCCTTTTGGCGCACATTTTTTTGCTCTTAAAATGTTTTTTATTTTTAAATTAATTAAGTTATTTCTATTAGGTAATGGAATGACACAAGGCTGATCTGATTGCATCAACATAGATATATCATTTGGACTATCACCAACAACAATAGTATGTGGATTAGCAGAATATTGATTTTTTAATTTTTCAACTATGCATTTCATTGCAAAACCCTTTGAACAATCGTCACAAATATTAAAAACTCTTCCACCTTCATGTAATTTAAGTCCTAAACTTTTTAAAAAAGAACTAAACTCATCAATAACTTTTTGTGATCCCTCGAAAATTAGTGGAATTGAATATTCTCTATCTAATGCAAATGGTAAATATTTATCATTTAAACCAAGTATCTTCATTTGCTTTTCTTTTGTCATATCTTTAATAAAAACAGATTTCTTACGAAATTCTAATGGAACAGTAGTATAAAAAATTTCTAAAATCTGATCAATTGATCGACTAAAAATTATTGAGTTTTCTTTCAATTTAAAATTATTATTAAGTAAATTCAAATTATGTATTGCAGCTCCATTCTCTAAAATATAGGGTAATTTTTTTCCTAATTGATGAAAAAAATATTCAATTTCACTTTTAGTTTTGCTTGAATTAGGAATTATTTTTATCCCTTTATCAAGGCAATTTAATATGAAACTTTTAATTTCTTTAAATTCAAAGTCATTATGATTTAATAAAGATCCATCAAGGTCTGTAAATATTAATATATCTTCATGTTTCATGATGGGCAACTTAACTGTAATTTCAACATTATAAATATTTTTGTTTTGCAATATATATATTTGATGTTTTATTAGGCAAAAGTAATCCTGAGATAATGACCGCTATAGAAATTAATGCTAGTGACTCGAGTATGAATGAAAAATTATATCCATTTTTCAATAGATACGATGTCACAGGTAACACGCAAGCTCCAGCGCATAAATTAACCATAAATTTTATTGAGAGGACTCTACCTCTCCAGTTATCTTGAACGTACTTTACTAATATTACATCTGTTATAGGAACTTGTCCAAAAACAAAAATCATAGCTGCTAACATGATGAATAACAAACTATAATCATAAGAATAACTTGCAATATATATAAAAATTAATTGGCCTAAACCCATAGCAGATAAAACAAATTTTGGAGGAATTTTATCTACCAACCACCCCGTGCCTATTTGAGAAAATGAAGCAATTGCATAAACAAATCCTGCTAATACACCGGTAACTGCAACATCACTTGAAATTTGCAACATATTTACTTCAAATAGTCTTGGTATAAGAAATGTCAAAGATCCAAAAATAAACCCACCAGATAGGGTAACAATACTTAAACAAACTAGAACAGTTTGCCAACCTTCCGATGTTATAGAGGGGTCTTTTTTGGTATTTTGTGAATTGTCTTGTGGTTTACTTTCCTCTAATTCAATAAAGGCAAATATTTGTGAAATTCCAAAGCAGAAACATATTAATGATGGAATAATAAATGCTAACCTCCAATCACTATAGAGTATTAAAAAGCCAGTTAATATTGGAGCTATTGCAACACCCATATTTCCCCAAACTCCATTAACCCCCAACCTCAAACCTACTTTTCCTGGTCTCTTTGTTATCATGGCAATTCCAACAGGGTGATATATTGCTGCAAAAAAACCTACAATCCCAAGAGAAATACCTAACATAACTGTCGAACTTGAAAATGCTGCTAAAATAGACCCCAAAGCTAAACCAAATGGATATATAGTTATTAATATTGCCCTAGAATACTTATCCGCCAACCAACCAGCTAGTGGTGCGGCAGCTCCAAACAAAACAACACCTAAAGTACCATAAACGATAATTTGTTCATACGATAATCCAAATTCCCTTCCAGCATCAAAAGCAGCCTTGGCAAAAATTAACATCATAAAATGATCTAACAAATGTCCAATATTCAAATAGATATCAGGAATTGAATAAGATTTTGTACTATCTAAAGTAATCATTTTCATGATTAATACCCTCGTAAAACGCTATTTCTACTTTATTACGATAGAAAAGTTGTATAGTCAGTATAATCCAATTTTTCTACTCTTAATGCATTTTCTGGTGCATTAGTATCTTCATATCCAATTGATACGCCACAAACTAACATCTCATTCTCTTTAAAGTTAAGATGATCTGCTATTAATGTATGAAATTTTGTAAATGCTACCTGACCACATGAATGTAAACCTTCTCCTCTAGCACCAACTAAAATACTTTGGATAAACATACCAACATCCATAAATGTACCAGTAGCAAGCCTTCTATCCATAGTTATAAACATTCCTAGTGGGGCACCAAAAAAATGGAAGTTTTCTTGCATTTGCTTATCTCTAGCTTCAAAATCTTCTCGTCCAATATTAAGTAATTTGTAAAGCTCAAAACCAACGGCTCTTCTTCTTGAAATAAAAGGTTCAAACCATTCCGTGGGATAATAATCAAATTCTTGTTTAAAATTTTTAGCAGAACCATCTTTAATTGATTCTAATATAGAGTTAGTAATGGTTTCTTTCTTCTTACCTTCTACTACATATACATGCCAAGGTTGAATGTTATGACCACTTGGCGCAAAAGCAGAACACTCTAATATATTTTTTATTTTATCTTTAGGCACTGGCTTGGATAAAAATCTTCTGACAGACCTTCTTGATACAAAAGCTTCCTTAACATTCATATTTATAACCTCACAAATTGTTCTTAATAGTTAACTCTTTAACTATTTACATATTTGATTTTTAATCAATTAATAAATTTAATTTTGTGAGAATATATTCCTAAAAAATTTTACCTTTTCAATCCTTGCAAATAGATAAGGCTGCCTATCTTTTATGATACTTGAAAGTGATTTTGTATTAGGTTCTTTTTTCTTTATATTTATTGCTGACTTTACCGTAGTGTCTTCTTTAATCTTCCAAAAATGGTTCACTTTGATCAAATAGGGTTTATTTTTTTTTGGATCTGAAGAGTGATAATATTTTATAGCTTTATCCCATGAACCGTGTTTATTCTTTAATTGTAACAAAAAAGACGCCGCATAAGACACATTTGGTTCAACAGCAAACATATCGCTTATTTTTTTAAAATTATTTTTATGCCACTTTAGGTTTATTTGCATGCAACCAACATCAAGGTTATAATCCTGTTTCTTTACATATTTTAAAACATACTTTTTCATTTGGTTTTTAGTATCAAAAAAAAGGCTCTTTCCAGCATGATTTACTGTCCATGGCCAGATAACATGTTTATTACTTTTTAATATCCTACCTGATTCAGATTTGCCAATACTTAAGAGAAGATTTTTTGGAATATCCGTAAGGTCCTCTATAGTTTCAATTACCTTTTCACAGGATTCATTTTTTTTTTGGGTAGAAGCATAAGTATCTTTTATTATAAAAAGAAAAAAACTTATAAATATGAAAAGGCTCTTAAATACAATCATATTATATATTAGCAATCACTATGCCAGATAAAAAATTATCTCAACTTTTTATAATCTGGTGCTCTTTTTTCTAAAAAGGCGTCTATGCCCTCCATACTCTCAGTATCACCTTGAGATTTAACCATATAGTCTGTTTCCAATTTTATCTGTTCTGAGAAATCATTACCATAAGCTAATCTTGATAGCTTTTTAATTCTCGAAATAGAGTTTTTAGGAAGATTTTCAAAGTTTTTAGATAATTCTACAGCAGTCTCTTTTGCATTACCTTTTTGAGCTAATACATTTATTGCGCCAATATTATATAGTCTTGATGAATCAATTTTTCCTCCTATCATTGCCATCTCAGCTAACATTTGACGAGGCATGGTTTCAGATAAAAATTTAGTGGCCGCACCATCAGGTGTTAAACCAATTTTAACATAAGCCAGAGAAAAAAAGCTATGCTCACTCATAACTACTAAATCACAAGCCATTGCTAATGAAACACCTGCTCCTGCTGCCCCTCCTTCGATAGCGGCTATAATTGGTTTTGAACAATTATAAATAGATTCGATAGTCCCATTTAATTGATTTAAAGTTCGGTACCTCTCTTGTTCAGTCATTGATCTTCTTGTTTTTAGAGCATTCAGATCACCACCTGCACAAAAAAAATCTCCAGCACCTGTAATAACAACAGAGCAAATATTTTTATCTTCCTCTGCTATTTTTATAGCTGACTGAAATTCGTCATGAAACCCCTTAATCATTGAGTTTCTTTTTGAAGGATTATTCAAGGTAACGACTGAGGTATTACCAATTTTTTCATTTTCAATAATAGACATATAATTCCTATGTTATAACTTATTTTAAGGTTGAATTTAAACATTTGCTAAGTCATTCTTTAAGAAAATAAATAAAATTGCAAATATATTATGAATAACGAAAAATCATTAAAATTAATTATGAATGCTGCTCTAGAAGCAGCTAGTCCAAAAGGAAAGTTTAAAAAAACTCCAACTAAACCTCAAGGTAAACTTATAGTTCTTGGTGCAGGAAAAGCCGCAGCAAGTATGGCTCAGGAATTTGAAAATAATTATGAAGGACCTGTTGAAGGATTAGTTATAACAAGATATGGGCACTTCACCAAAACTAAATTTGTAGAAGTAATTGAAGCTTCACATCCAGAACCAGATAAAAATGGTCTACTTGCATCAAAGAAAATATTTGATATAGCTTCAAACTCAACTCAGAGCGACCATGTTGTCTTTCTTATTTCTGGAGGAGCATCATCTTTATTAACATTACCTTTGAGTGGTGTCAGTTTTGAAGACAAACAAAGAATAAATAAAGAGCTTTTAATTAGTGGTGCTCCTATTGATGAAATGAATATTGTAAGACGTTCTCTATCTCAATTAAAAGGTGGACGCCTTGCACAAACAATTTTTCCAGCAAAACTATCGACCTATATGATATCAGATATTCCAGGAGATGATCCAGCCTACATTGGCTCTGGTCCAACAATACAAGCAACTGGCTCAAATGAAGATTCAATATCTATATTAGATCATTATAAAATATCCATAAGTGATAAAATTAAAAAAATTATTTATAAAAACACGTTACCTCAATTAATAAAATCTCCTCAATACATGATAGCTAATCCTATAATGGCTCTCAAAAGCGCTGCAAATGTAGCAGAAAAAGAAGGTTACATTCCTATAATTTTGTCTGATTGTCTTGAAGGAGAAGCAAGGGTTGAAGGTAAAAAAATGGCTGAATTAGCAATAAAGATAAGTAATGAAAAAAAATATAAAAATATTAGTTTAAGTAAACCAATTTTACTTTTATCTGGAGGTGAAACTACAGTAAAAGTTATAGGAAACGGTAAAGGAGGAAGAAATACGGAACTAATGTTATCAATGGCGATTAATCTAAAAAAAGCAAAAAATATAAGTGCCCTTGCTGTTGACACAGACGGAATAGATGGTATTGAGGATAACGCAGGAGCATATATTTCTCAAGAGACGCTAAATAAAGCAATGTTTAAAAAAGCTAATCCACAAACTTATTTAGACAACAATGATTCATATTCATTTTTTAAAAAAATTAATGATTTAATATTTACATCACCGACACTAACCAATGTAAATGATTTCAGGGCCGTATTAATTAATCCTTAAATTAATATTATGCTACAGGCATTGTTTTTGAAAATCCTGGGAGGCTGGAGGCAACTTCATCAAACCATTTTTGCAATATTGGTCTGCCTTTTTTCCAGTCTTGTACATTTCTAAAAGATATGTAGCCCAATGCAGTGCCAAGACCAATGTTAGCAGCATCAAAACCACTTGGATTAGACCAATTAATAAGATCCTTTTCTAAAAAATCTAATGTTTTATCAATTTTACCCATTTGTAAATCTAACCATACTTTAGAAGGAATCTCTCCACCTGAATATCTATCTGAGTAGACAACTAAAAGAGAAGCATCTATTAAACCTTCAGCAAGAGCAGATCTGCTTAAAACAAGATCTCTTTCAGGACCATCTTTGGGTATCAATCTTCCCCCCAATCTATTGAAATAGTCAATGATAACTCTGCTATCAAACAAAAACGATCCGTCTGGTTTTTGTAAAACTGGGATTTTTCCAAGAGGGTTTTGGCTTCTCAATAGATTATCATCTTGAGTGTCGGTTGTTACAAGTTTCATTTGGTCTTCAATTCCAACTCTGTAAGCTGATAATAATACTTTACGTACGTATGGAGAAGCTGGACTGAAAGTCAATTTATACATAAATACCTCAATAAAATTTATTTATCTTTAATTCTAAGATAGTATTAAATAAAACAATTTGATTTAATACTATTTATTTTTTTTAGAAGATTTTTATGAAATACATAATAGTTACACAAACTTATCCTCCAAGAATTGGTGGAATGCAAAATGTAATGGCTGCAATAAGTGAAAGACTTGCATCATTAGAAGACACACATGTTTTTCCAGATCACTTTTTATCAAAAAAAAATAACTTTTCGAACTCACAATTACAAATACATAATAATTTTTCTCCAAAATTATTCAGACCTTTTATAAAAAAATATTTAATTGATAAAGTTTATAAAGATAATGATGTAGTCATTTGTGATAGCTGGAAATCTATTAATGCTGTTCCCTCAAAAATAAAAAAAATATTCGTCTTAGCTCATGGGCAGGAGTTTTTATCCACCAATAAGAAGTTTGGGTCAATCAAAAAATCATTAGACAGAGCTAGTTGCATTATTTGTAGTTCAAATTATACAGAAAATTTAATAACAGAATTTAAAGTCACAGATACTAAAAAAATAGTTATACCACCTACTTATTCAATTGAAGTTCCACCTAAAAGTAGAACAAAATTTAAAAAAAAATCAAAATTAGTATCACTTTTAACAATATCTAGATTAGAAGAGAGAAAAGGAATTATTCCAGTTTTGAAATCTTTGTCAGAATTAAATAAAAATAAATTTTTAAAACCTTTCCTTTGGAATATTTGTGGTGAAGGTCCGCAAACAAATGAAATAAGAAAATGTATAAAAAGTTTCGGCTTATCAGAACAAGTAAAATTGATCGGGAAAATACCAGGACATGCAAAAGTTGATTTTATACAAAATTGTGATCTTTTTGTAATGCCGTCATATAAAGTTAAAAATTCTATAGAAGGTTTTGGAATTTCTTACATAGAAGCAGCTGCTTATGGAATTCCATCCATTGCAGGTGTTGAAGGTGGGGTTTTAGACGCTGTAACTAACTTAAAAACTGGATGGTGTATTGATCCTTTAAGTCTAAAAGAGCTAACGGACACTCTTAAGGACGCTATTAATAATGAAAAGAAAAGAGAAGAATATGGCTTACAAGCACAAAAAGATTTTATGGATTACTTTTCAGGAGAAAAGGTTTTTAGGAAACTCGTGGACACCATTACTATTTAAATTCAAATTATAAATATGTTCAGCGTTGTTAGTTTCTAAATTTCCATAGTAATGAGGAAATAGTTCTTCATTCCGAGATATTTCCCATTTGAGTTTATCTTCTATTTTTTTAAGCCGAAAACAAATTATAAGTAGACTTTCTTGGCCTTTGAAATGTTTTACAACTGTTTCTTTTAGTTGTTCTTTAGTAGATAAATGAATAAAACCATCTCTATTGTCAACTTCAGATCCAGTATAAATTTTTTCTATAACTGCTTTGTCCCATTCACTTTTAGAACATATTTTATACACTATGCTCATTTAATATTTTCATTTGCTAACATGAATTCTTTAATTATTTTTACTAAAGTTTCTGGTTCATCTTCTTGTGAATAGTGACCTGCATTTGGCATCTCAATCACTTTTGAACTAGGAAAAAGAGATTTGAAATCTCTAATTGCATAATCTGGTTCAATAGCTCTATCCTGCATTCCATAAGCCAAAACAGCTGGCTTGGAACAAAGTGATTTTAAATCCCCTTGTTTTATACCTTCAATAACATATGGAACTATTCTATTTAATAGAGCATCTAATGGAAAGTTTATAGCACCTTTGCAACTCGCTCGATCTGGAAATTGTGAAGAGTACGCCCTAATCCAATTTTCATTTATTACATGGTTATTTGTAAAATTTGGAATTTTCATAACTGATAATAATGTTGAACTCAATTCACCTAAAATTCCGTCTAGAGTATTAGCCTCATAATGTTTTTTAATCCACTGAAACCAAGGTGATAAATTTTTGGGTCTTTCTTCTTTACTGTATCCAAACAAAGTATTAATCAAAACATAGCCCTTAACCTTGTCTACATTTCTAATTGAATAAGCACCTGTGACTGGACCACCCCAGTCTTGCCCAACAAATGTAATATCTCTTAAACCTAAGAAATCTATTAATCCACTAAGATTTTCAACATGAGTTTTAAGAGTATATTCTTTATCTTGAGGTGTTTCTGATTTGCCAAAGCCCATCATATCTGGAACTATAACACGATAAAGATTTGATAGTTCTGGAATAAATTTTCTATATATGTAACCCCAAGTTGGCTCACCATGTAACATTATAATAGGTTTTGCTTCTCTAGGTCCTTCGTCTATGTAATGTTGTGAAAATCCATTACCATCAAAAAAATTTGGATTAAACGGCCATGTTCCATCAAAAGTTTCTGATGCCTTTATCATTCTTGAAGTCTCCAAATAAAATTTTATATTTCAGTACTTGCTGCTTCTTTTTCATAGGTAAAAGTACAAACACCAACAAAGTTATTTTCTTTAAAAACCAGACTTCCTTTTAAATCTGCAATAATGTTAATGTAATTATTTTCAAAGTTTTTTAATGCTTCTGGATTTTCAAATTTAATAGAAACGTTCAAATCACCAGATTGACTTATAAAAATATTAAGACCAATTATATTATATTCGGAGATTTTAGACCCAAACTTTTCTGAACAAAAAGAGGCTGCTAATTTAGCTTCACTTACTGAGGTGAATTTAAAATTTAAAATTTTCCCAAACATCTTTAACCTTCTATCTTACTAAGCATAGCCATTAATTCATTTTCATCCGAAGATAAGTTTTTAATTCTTTTCAAAGTACCTATATTCATATTTAAGTGTTCTTGTAGTTTTATCCCATATTTAGAAATATAAATATCGCCTTCATTGTTTTCTCCAATACCAAGCTTAATAATTATTTTTTTTTCTTCACTTGTAATTACATCATTTATTAAAAATTTTAATATTGATATAGCATTTTGAAGATTTATATCTGCAAAATTAGACATTAATTTATGCATTATATTTATAGTAGTTTCTGCAGTACTTTTTCTTTGAGCAACTTGAACTTCTAATTGATATGCCAATTTTTGGGCTAAACTTATTAACAGGTCTATCTTGTGTTTTGATAACTTTCTTACCCTATTATCACTTACACACAATGTTCCTAATATATATCCGTCTGAAGTAATAATTGGAAATGCTGCATAAAACTTAACACCAATTTCTGTTACTGCTGGATGCAACATAAATCGCTTATCTTTTGTCATATCATTAATTATGAGCGGATTAGTTTTCTCCAAAGCAAATTGACATAAAGTTTGTTTTCTTGGCGTCTCAATTGGAACTTCATCAGGAAATCCATCTCTAGCAAGGACGAACTGTCTATCAGCATCTATTACCCCGGTCCAACTTACTGGACATCCTGTAATTTCTTTGGCTAAAAGACAATAAACATCATAAAGTTCTGTTGAGTTTGTATCTAATACACCTGTTCGAACTACAGCTTGTACTCTTTTACTATCATTTGTCGGAATATTAGCAGGTTTAAATGTCATTTTTTTACTTCTATTTTGTTAGATTATATAATATCAATATAATAGAAACAATGAACATATTCATTAAAAATCAGATTTAGTAAAATTCAAAAATGAAAAAATAGCTATAACTTACTATTATTGCAGGAATACCCGAATATATAGTGGCAATAAAAGCCGCTTTTGGGTGTAGGGCAATTGCTGGGAATAACGCATCTCCATCATTTGCAATTGCGTTTCCAATCTGAGCAGATAAAGGAATTATTCCATTTAGATATAAAGTAGTAACTAATATTTGAGGACCACAACCCGGTAAAAACCCTATTAAAATAGCTATCAATGGAATAAAAAAATAATAAGATTTAAAAATAGCCTCTAAATCAAACTCTCCTAAATGGACAGTTAATTCATATGCAAGAAAAGCTAAAATAACCCAACCTGTAATAAAGTTAGTATCTGATACAGTTCTTCTTACAATTTTTTCATCTGATCCAGAAGGAGTGTATCTAAAACCACTAATAATTGGTAATGTCCACATGATGAAACATAAAGAACCAGCAAAAAACCCAAAAAAAGTAATTGGATTTTCTATAAATTTATTTGCAAAATATAAATCTAAGTCAATTTGAAAAGCTGTTAAAACTCCAAAAAATATTCCAGGAATAATTAAAACAATCCAAATAAAATCTAAACTTTTTGAAGTCTTATATTTTGATGCTTTACTATTTAGTTTTATGACGTCACAACCATTCATTTTCATAAAATTTTTCTTATGAATTAAATTTACTAATATCCCTGAGACAAAACCTACGAAGAACCCAATAAACATTATAAATAATCCAATTTTAGGCTCTTTACCTATTAGTAAAAAAGCTGCATCACCCATCGTAGCAGTTAATGTTGCTACAACTGAACCAAAAGAAACTTTTCCACGAGAATATTGAGTTAAGACTATAATAGCCCCCCCACAACCTGGAAGTGCACCAAGAAATGAGCTAAGAAAGATTTCTAATTTTGGTCTTTTATTAAGAACTTTTTCTAAATCAATTTTTAGATATTTTTCCAATGAATAGAAAAACAATAGCGTTCCTGCAACAAAACTTGTCACTTGTATATAAGCGTCAGCAATTGAAGATTTTATGATATCCCAAGTGTCATTACCTATATTAAAGAATAAGTAAACTCCTATTAGTAAAAAAGTATAACTAAAAATCTTTTGATATTTAATTACAAATGGGACTGAAAATTGTTTAGTAGGATTGTTTATCATGTTTAATCTAAAAAAATTGATGGCACATTTTATATTGCACATGACATTATTCACGTCAATGGTCTAATAAAGTTAGCCTAGGCTAATATTATTTTCTCTTAGACTTAATTTCAGCTTTCCTTGAAACCCATAATGGAAAGATTATTAAAGCTATAAAAATTATTACTAAAAATATAAGGATCATTATTAATACCCCTAAAAGGTTTTAATTAAATTCGAATTTATTCTATAATTTTAAATATTTATCAAAAATAAGATTAATTAGTTAGCTAAAATATCATTTTCAAAACCTTAAAATTAAGGTTATAAATAAACGAATTGTTTGGAGAATATTTAATATGAAAATTGATAAAGATACACAAACTTTAATTGATGAACGTATTAAAAATAATGCGCCACCTCTTGAGACCTTTACTCCTCAGGAACTTAGAGCTTTGAGAGCGAAAATGGCAGAAACACCAGAAGAACTCAGAGTATATATCTCGGATGTAGTAGATTTTACTCTTAGGGGTACTCTAGGGCCTATAACTGTTAGAAAATATTTTAATAAACAATCAAATACGGTTTCAAACCAAAAATCACCTTTAATTATTTATTTTCATGGTGGTGGTTTTGTGATGGGAGACCTTGAAAGTCATGATTTAGTTTGCAGACATTTATGTAAACAAACAAATGCAACTATAATAGCTGTTGATTACAAACTAGCCCCCGAACATAAATTTCCAGCAGCAATTACAGACACAATAGATTCTATAACCGAGATTATAAGTAGAGCAGATGAATTTAATATTGATCAAAATAAAGTTATTTTGTGTGGTGATAGTGCTGGAGGAGCTTTAGCTGCTGTTGGGACTATAATGTCCAGAGATAAATTAATTCCAAAAGTCCATGGGCAAATTCTAGTTTATCCGTGGGTAGATATGACTATGTGTCGCAGATCAATGGATATAGACCTTGAAGGTATGATTTTAAATAAGAAAACTATAGAATATTTTGCAGACCATTACTTAAATTCTTATGAAGAGCAGGTAGATTGGAGAGCATCACCACTATTAACCCCTGACTTGTCTAACCTTCCCCCTACATATATTTTTGGAGCAGGACTGGATCCTCTAGTCGATGAAGGTGATGCATATAAAAGAAGACTTTTATCTTTTGGGAATGAAGTCCATTATCGATTGTTTGAAGGACAAATGCATGCTTTTGTGAGTAATTCAGTACAACTACCAACAGCTTTAACATGCATAAAAGAAATGAGTAATGCTGCGATAGAAATATTTTCTAGGAAATAAATAAATTATTTTTTAGGGTCTCAGGCTTCATTTCCACTGAAAATCCACTTTCTTTTGGTAGCATATATGCAGCATTTTTTATTGTACACGGATTAATAAAATGTTCATGAAGATGATCTACATATTCTATGACTTGTTTATCTTTTCTGCCTGATATACATACATAATCAATCATTGCAAGGTGTTGCGAATATTCACATAGCCCTACTCCACCCGCATGAGGCCAAACTGGAAGATTGTTTTTAGCAGCCATTAATTGTACTGCTAACACTTCATTTAAACCTCCCATCCGGCAGGCATCCACTTGGACTATATCAATAGCATTCTCTGATATTAATTGTTTAAATATAATTCTATTTTGAACAGCTTCACCTGTTGCTACTTTTATAGGATAGATAGCTTCTCTTATTTTTTTATGACCAATAATATCGTCTGGACTCGTTGGTTCCTCAATGAAATACGGATTAAATTCAGAAAGAGATTTCATCCACTTAATAGCTTGATCGACTTCCCAAACCTGGTTTGCATCAATCATAATTTTAATCTCAGGTCCCAATGTAGTTCTTGCTATTGCCAGACGCCTCATATCATCTTTAAGATTTTTACCCACTTTTAATTTTACATATTCAAACCCTTTTTGTTTTGCATCAACACATAATCTTTTCAATTTTTCATCACTATACCCAAGCCAGCCCGCAGAAGTTACATAACAGGGGTAACCCTCTTTTTCTAATGTAGAAATTCTGGTTAATTTTGTTTGTTGATGAGATTGTAAAATTTGATTTGCTTCATCTTGATTGAGAAAATCAGTTATGTGCCTAAAATCGATTGATCCAGATATTTCCTCTGAGCTCATATCTGACACTTGTTTCCAAAGAGGTTTATTATTTAATTTCGACAAAATATCCCATACCGCATTTATAATTGCTCCGCTAGCCATGTGAATAATGCCTTTTTCTGGACCTACCCACCTTAGCTGGGAATCCGATGTCATCAATCTTGAAAAAGATGAAAGGTTATCTTTTATCCATTCTATATCAAGTCCAAGCACTATATGTTGCAATGCTTCGATTGCTTCACAACATAAGTCGTTACCACGGCCAAGTGTGAATGCAAAAGAATGACCTTTTAACAATTTATTTTCAGTTTCAAGAATTACATAAGCCGCAGAATAATCAGGGTCAGGGTTCATTGCATCAGAACCGTCAAGATTATCAGAAGTTGGAAACCTTAAATCATAAGTCGTTAATTTTATTATTTTTGTCATTTAAATTTTTGCCTTATATAAGTTATCTAGGCGTGTAAATATTGTCCCTATTTAAATCGTGAACATCTCTTTTTCCACATAAAGCCATAGTCATGTCTGCTTCTGTTTTTATAATGTCTAAAGCTTTGGTTACACCTTCTTTTCCAAGAGCTCCTAAACCATATAGAAAAGCTCTACCAATATATGTACCCTTTGCTCCAAGGCACATAGCTTTTATGACATCTTGACCAGATCTAATACCACCATCCAAATGGACTTCAACTAACTTGCCAACCTTATCAACTACCTCCGGTAAAATATTAATTGTTGAAGATGCTCCATCAAGTTGCCTTCCTCCATGATTAGAAACAATAATCGCATCAGCTCCTGTTTTTGCTGCTAAAAGCGCGTCCTCAGAATCCAAAATCCCTTTAATAATAAGTTTGCCCCCCCACCTCTTTCTAATCCAGTCAACTTCCTTCCAATCAAGCTTTTGATCAAATTGAGTACTTATCCAAGAACCCAAAGATCTTACATCTTTTATTCCTTCAACATGCCCAACAATATTACCAAAAAAATGGTTTTTGGTAGTAAGCATTCTTAAACACCACATAGGCCTAGTTAAAACTTGATAAATGTGTTTTGGAATTAATTTAGGAGGCGTAGACAATCCATTTCTGACATCTTTATGTCTTTGTCCTAAGATTTGTAAGTCTAGTGTTAAAACTAAAGCACTACATTTAGCTTCTTTTGCTCTATCTATAAGACCAGCCATAAATTTTTTATCTTTCATAACATATAATTGAAACCAAAATGGATTTTTTGTTTTTTCTGCAACAGCTTCTATAGAGCACACACTCATTGTAGATAGAGTAAAAGGAATTCCAAATTCTTCAGCTGCTTGGGCAGCTAATATTTCTCCATCTGCTCTTTGCATCCCTGTAAGACCTGTAGGCGCTATAGCAACAGGCATTGAAACAGATTGATTAACCATTTTAGTTGCCATGGTTCTATTTGACATGTCAATTGCAACTCTTTGTCTTAGTTTTATTTTTTGAAAATCAGATATGTTTTCATTGTAAGTAGTTTCAGTCCAAGAACCTGAATTTACATAATCGAAAAACATTTTTGGAACTCTTTTTTGAGCTAAAGTTTCTAAATCTTTGATTTCTAAAATATCCATTAAATTTCCTTATATTTTCTGATATATAATTAGTAGTTAATAATAGAGTAAAACTCAATCATACTTTCTTAGTAAAAAAACCAAAAATTTCTTATTGGAGGATATATTGAACATTTTTGAATTAAGAACTTACACTTTGCATGTTGGTAAATTATCTAAAGCAATAGAGGTTTATCAAGATTTAGGATGGCCTGCTCTTCAAAAATATAAAAAAAATATAATAAGATATTATATTGGTGACGTAGGTGCCTTAAATCAGATTATCCATGTTTGGCAATTTGAGGACGACAATGCCAGAAGGGAATTATGGAAAATAATATATAATGACAAAGACTTTATGAAGTTTGCCACTGAATTTCGACCACTTGTATTAACACAAGAAAATAAACTAATGACGGCTGCTCCATGGACACCATATCAAAATAACTAGGAATACATTATGACAAAAAATAAATATAATATTGCTGTAATTCCAGGAGATGGAATAGGAACTGAGGTAATGCCAGAAGCTTTAAAAGTGTTGGAAGTGATATCGAATAAATATGGTATTAATCTTCACTTTGACCACTTTGATTTCAGTTCATATGAGTATTTTTCTAAGCATGGTCAAATGATGCCAGATGACTGGAAAACCCAAATTGGATCTCATGATGCCCTATTTTTTGGGGCAGTTGGATGGCCAGAGAAAATCCCTGATCATATATCTCTTTGGGGATCATTATTAAAGTTCAGAAGAGATTTTGATCAATATATTAATCTCAGACCAGTAAAATTAATGCCTGGTGTTCCTTCACCATTAGCTAATAGGAACCCTGGAGATATAGATTTTTACATTATAAGAGAAAATACAGAAGGAGAGTATTCATCAATAGGAGGAAAAATGTTTCCTGACACTGACAGAGAAATTGTTATGCAAGAAACAGTAATGTCAAGAATTGGTGTAGACAGAGTGCTAAAATTTGCATTTGAATTAGCTCAAAATACACATAAAAAGCACTTAACATCAGCAACCAAATCCAATGGGATCTCAATTACTATGCCCTATTGGGACGAAAGAGTTGAAGAAATGGCTAAAAAATATACTAATGTGAAATGGGATAAATATCATATCGATATTCTTTGTGCTCATTTTGTACTTAATCCTGATAAATTCAATGTAGTTGTGGCTTCAAATTTATTTGGGGATATTTTATCAGATTTAGGCCCCGCTTGTACTGGAACAATAGGAATAGCTCCGTCTGGTAATATTAATCCAGAAAAAAAATTCCCTTCGTTGTTTGAGCCTGTTCATGGGTCTGCGCCCGACATTGCTGGGAAAGGTATTGCAAACCCCATTGGTCAGATTTGGGCTGGTGCAATGATGCTCGAGCATTTAGGTCATAAGCAGGCTTCACACAATATTGTTAGCGCTATTGAAGAAGTTCTGGAAAAGGAAGCATATAGAACTGGTGACTTGGGAGGTAAGGCAAATACTGTTAGTTGTGGTTCAGCAGTAGCCGATGCAATTTAAATTCTAAGATTTGAGTGTTTGCCTTAATTTCTGCATTCCACCAATCCACCTTGAATAGTTATTAGCTTTGTTTTGAAAATAACCAACAACCTCATCATGAGGAGAAATCAAAAAAACTTCATCCTTAATGGCGTTTATAACATCTATTGCTACATCTTCAGGCTTCATCATACCATCCAAAGCAGAAACTTCTTTTTCTCTTCCTTTTGTCATTGCCGTTTCGACAGCCTGTGGACACAATATTGAAACACCTATACCTTCTTTTCCATATGTAATTGCCAGCCATTCAGCTAGACCAATGGCTGCGTGTTTTGTAGTGGAATATGTAATAGAATCAATATGACTTAATAACCCAGCAGCAGATGCAGTATTAACAAAATATCCACTGCCTCTTCTTAACATGTCTGGTAATAGTTTCTTTGCTGCAAAAACATGGGACATAACATGTAAATTCCAGTTTTTACTCCAATCTTCGTTTGACGATTGCTCACTACCCAAAGAGAGAATTCCAGCATTAGAACAAAAAATATCAATTAACCCAAAATCAAGATTGATTTTATCAATTAAATTTTGAATGCTTGATTCATTAGTAACGTCACATTGCTCACATAAAATTTTTTTATCTTTAAAGTTAAAATTTTTAAAACTAATATCTACCAGAATTACTATCTTAGGGCCTTGTTTTATAAATTCTTTAGCTATAGCTAACCCAATTCCTCCTGCTCCTCCAGTCACAACTATAACTTTATTTGTAATTTCCAAATTTTCTTCCTTTTAATTGCTTAAATTAAACTTTTTTTTGACTATTAAATCTAAAAAATCTCCTAGATTATCAACCTCTTTTTTATTAAAAGTATTTGCTAAATAATTATTATTCTCTTCATTTGGATTAAATGTAACACCATTTTTTTTTGAATAAGCAACCCAATTATTATCTACTAATTTTTTTACTTGTCTTCTAACTGTTTCAATACTTAATGACGTTAACTCTGATATTAAAGTGTATGTTAGTACTGAGTTAGTTTCAAATCCAATTTTACTGTATTTGTTCCATAATTTTACGGCGTCATCTCTAAACTTTGAGTCTGACTTTGCTGTTAATATTACAACATGATGCCAAGCAATCACTTGAAAGACTAAGTAACCATTTGCATTGCCCCATGCTTTTACAGCCGCTTTAGATCTTTCAATTTCAAACAATAGAAAATGATGCCAAATAGATAAAAAATTATTTTGTAAAAAATCGCTTCCTTTTTCCCCCAATTACTAATCCTCCAACTAGTTATAGATAAAGAAAAACTAGTTGAAAGCTTGAAAATTGGCTATATTTATTTATTATCATGTTAATTAAATGTGAACTCAGACATGCTAGTTGGAAAATAATCTGAGCTCACATTGCTCATTTAAAATAAAAACTCATGTAAAAATCAACTATATATATTCCCGAAACGTGAAATATATAATTGGACTTTTTATAGTGTCTTAATTAGTTTTAATTTTTCTAAGTTTAGGTGGCCGCTCCCTAATAAAAAAAATGGTATTGTAAATTTCTTTGGCGAAGGATCTTATCAATGACCGAAATTGAATTAAATACAAAAATTTTTAAAAAGGATAACTTAGATATAGTTTATTCTATAACTGGTAAAAAATTATTAAATGGTATATTGCATTATAAACTTAAATCTGAAAATTCAGGAGAAATTGTTTTAAGCGAATTTGCAATTAATGACAGATTTATTACTGATGCAAAACATTGTGAAAAACCTCATAATTCAGTTTCCAGGTTATTCACAAAAATTATAAACAAAGGTTACTCTACAGGAAAATCAAATGAATAAGAATATTATTGCTTTAATTGGAGCTGTGGCTTTACTTTCAGCTTGTGAGACTGCATCTCAAAAAGTAGTTACAGGTAGTACTGCATCATCTTCAAGTGGGTCTGCTTCAGCTTCAAGCTCAGTTGATAAAAAGAAAAGTTTATTTGCTCAAGCTAAGCAATCAGCCTCAGATAAATTAATTGCGGTTGGTGATAGAGTTTTATTTGACTATGACTCAGCTAAATTAGACTCAAGTGCTAAAATAATGCTGGATGCACAATCAAGATTCTTAAGAGCTAACACAGATATGAACTTTATTGTTGAAGGCCATTGTGATGAAAGAGGTACTCGTGAGTACAACTTAGCCTTAGGTGAGCAAAGAGCAACTGCTGTAAGAGATTATTTAGTCATAAATGGAATTGATCCGGACAGAATTAAAGTGATTTCTTATGGAAAAGAAAAGCCTGCAGTTGTTGGCTCGAATGGAATGGCCTGGTCAAAAAATAGACGTGCTGTAACCATTATTGATTAATTTTAATATATATCATTAATATAACATATTTATAATAAACTAAAATTTAATCAGCTTAATTGATACCTCCTTATAATTGTAATTATTGTCTTTACTTAGATTATTTATCTGTCTAAAAAATATTTAATTACAATCCTATATAATTTCAAATTTGAGTGTTCATAATGCAAGAATTATCAAACCAAATCTTAGACGATATTCGTAATAAATTTGAACAAATAGAAGAATGTCCAGTTCAGGGAAAAAGAGTTTTTTTTGAGAATGCTGGTGGAGCATTAACTCTTAAATCAGTAGTAAAATGTTCAATGAACTATGCTGCAATTCCTGACAATCAAGGAAGAGACAATGCTGGTTCACACGAACTTGTAAAGACTATTCATAAAGCCAAAGAAGATATGAGAATTTTTATGAATGCTTCTTCAGGTCAATTTTTTGTTGGAGAAAGTGGAACTGAATTATTATTTAGAATTATTATGAATGCATGTTTAGGAACAGATAATGATGGAATAGTATTAGGATCCACAGTAGAACATCCTGCTACAAGAAGTGCTTGTTCAAGATGGTCTAAGATTTCTGGGAAAAATCACGTCTTAATTCCACATAATGATGAAAAAGGTTTAGTGTGCAGCAAACAATATTCAAAGTATATTACTAAAGATACAAAGGTAGCAACAATTCTACATACATCGCCAGTTACTGGCATGGGTATGGATATAAAAAAAATTGCAAAAGAAATTAAAGATGTTTCTCCTAATTGTTTCATTATCGTAGATGGAATTCAACATGCTGCTCATGGTCAAATAGACATTGATAGTTACGATATAGACGCTTACGTAATCTCTCCCTACAAAATGTTTTCAAGACATGGATATGGGTTAGCCTGGATTTCTAACAAATTAACAAACTTACCTCATGATATGTTAATTGATGGTCCACAAGAAACTTGGGAACTAGGAACGAGAGACACTGGTGCTTACGCGACATTATCAGAAGTAGTTTCATATTTTGAATGGTTAGGTGAATTTTTTACAAATAGTAATAATAGAAGGGACAAATTTCTTGCAGCAGGTAAGGCTATTCATAAACATGAAAAAAGTTTAACTGATACAATGATATTTGGTAATGGTAATATACCTGGTTTGTCTCAGATTGATAAAGTTAATATAATTGGTGGATTAGACAATCCTGCAAGAGAGGGACTTGTATCAATTTACGTTGACGATATGCCATCTGCTGAAATAGTTAAAAAACTTAATAATGAAGGTATAAGAACCCATCTCAGAAAAGCAGATCATTACTCTGGAAATATATTAAATCCATTGAAACAAGATAGTTGTGTTAGAGTTTCTTTATGCCATTACAATTCAATTGAAGAAGTTAACCAGTTTCTAATTGCAATAAAAGAAATATGTAATTGATCAATTAAGGTTTTACAGTTTTCAAATTAGATTTAATCCAAGATTTGATTCCATATTTTGCATTGTATACTTCATAATCAAATTTTTTATTTATCATTTCCGCAACTATTTTAGTTCTTCTGCCACTTCTACAAATCAAAATAATAGGCTGATCTTTTTTAGTAATGTTTATTAATTTATTGTACCAACTTTGAAAATTATATTTTCCATTATCATCAAAAAAAGTGAGTAACAAACTATTAGGAATAACCCCAGTCTGATCCCATTCAGGACTTGTTCTGATATCTATTATTGGAGTGTTTCTTTTCATTAATTCTTTTATTTGATCATTATTTATATCAATAACTTCTGCAAATGCAGATCTAATAATTAAAAAAAAGATTATAAAAAGTATATACGTTCTATTTACCATAAAAATTAACCATAATTAATTATTTAAACCTAACTACTTTTTTTGCTGGCGACAAATTAATTTCATCTACAACCGTATTTCTATTAAGTGTTAAAATATTAGCAACCGAATTTGATATGTCATCAACACTTATAGCGTTTTCTATATCATCCCCAGGCAAGAAATTTAAATTTTCAAAGAAATTTGTTCTAACCATACCTGCATTTATTATGCATACACGAATATTATTACTTGCAACATCTTTACTTAATGATTGTGCAAAACCCCTTAAGCCAAATTTTGAGCTACAATAAAGACTTCCATTTTTTGCTCCTGACAATCCAGCTTCAGATCCTATAAATATTATATCCCCTTTTTTTATTTTTTTGAAATGTGGGAGTAAGCTTTTAGTTATAACTAAGTGAGAAGTTAAGTTCATTGAAATAAAATTATCAATTTGATCGATAGAAAAATTTTCGAGAGGACCAAACTCACCATAACCTGCATTACTTACTAAACCATTAATTTCCGGATAGTCTTTTAATATTGATTTTATATTTTTTTCTAAGTTTCTTAAGTCGCTAATATCAAAAGTATATGTAATATAATTATCATTTTTTATTGCAGATTTTTTATGATCTCGAGCAATTCCGAATACTTTGGCTCCCAAATCAAGTAGTTTAGTAGTTATCGCCTCACCTATTCCACTAGAACTTCCTGTAACTAAAATACATTTATCTTTCATAAATTTATACCAATATAATTAAGCATAACATCTAAAAATTTGACTATTATCCAAATATTTTAATGTAAGATTTTTACAAAAAGATGACATTTCTTCTTCAATTTTTTCATCATAAGAAACTACACCTTTACTACTAGCTAAAGGGCTAGTGAACAAAGGTTCATCCGGATAAAGTTTTAAAATATCCTTAAACATTTTTTTTGGAAAACGTAATGGCCCTACACTAACGGAGTGAATGGACTCCAACGGTATTGAGTTGTAAACCTTTTCTAATAAATTTTCATATAAAGATTTCCAATCTTCTCCATGAATCAATGGATCAAATCTTAGTCCAATTTTCCAACCTCTTAAAGCTAAATCAGAAATAACTTGAATGCGTTTTGATATTGAAGGAACTTTATTGTCTAATGAAGACGACATCAAGTCTGGCATAAGACTATATGCCATAATTACGTTTTTCATTGGTTCTATTGACATAAATGGCTCTCTTTGAATACTTTTCGTTCTAAACTCAATATCAACTTCTGGGTATTGTTGAAATAGTGGCAATATATGTTTTGCAAACCCTGTTACATTTTCAAGGGCAAGTGAATCGCAGT
The DNA here is from genome assembly GCA_000421325.1 of alpha proteobacterium SCGC AAA536-K22. GTDB lineage: Bacteria > Pseudomonadota > Alphaproteobacteria > Puniceispirillales > Marisalimonadaceae > Marisalimonas. The sequence goes on along the minus strand of ATWQ01000001.1, from coordinate 7,830 downwards.
CGTAACCAGAAAAAAAAGTTATTTTAGAATTAATATTCTTATTGATAACATTTTTTATACTAGTATCAAAATCTTCAAAATTAACAAAAATAACATAATTTGCTGAAGAGAACATGCCTTGAAGAAAACAATATCTACAGTCATAAATACAATTGTACATGTGTGAAAAATAAAAGTTTTCTGAAGATCCTATTCCAAACCCTTCTGGAGCAGGGAGAACAAAACCATCATTTTTATGTGCAAGTATTAAATCAGGGTTAGCTTTTTGTATTCTGAAATTTTGATTTCGCTTATTAAAAATTTCAGCATATTTATCTATTTCTAAAACACGAGCCTTTTTGAACTTTTTCAGGATAAATTTAGTTCTAGGATGATTTTTTATTTTTTTTTCAATGTAAATTGTTTCAATCAAACGTCGCTCCAGTTAACCTTGTTACCTTTAATTTTATTATTTAAAGCATTGATTACAAAACTTGAATTTTCACATTGTTTAATTAATTCCATAATATCGTCATTACCACAAAAAACTCTAAGACGTCTTAATAAATTCTCCAATTGGGTTCGTTGAGTTACTGAAAAATGCCAATTTGATGATATTTTATAAAAAATGTAAGGCTTTGCTCTAATTTGATTTTCATTTTCAGAAAGTTTTTCATAATATGAAATAACTTCACTAATCTTACTAAGATTAGACTTCACCAATTGAATTATCTTTAGTTTATTTAATTGTTTAATATCATTACTAGGGCCATCAGAAACAATTTTCATAATACAGATGAATTCTTTTGTTGTTAATTTACTGGCTATATCAAAAAATGCACTTCCTTCCATATCTATTAATTCCTTTGAAGAATAGTCCGTTATCGGGATATCCGTTGTTAATAGAGTCATCTTAGATAAATTAGATTTAGGCATGGTTGCTGGATATGTGGTATTAGCGTTTTGATTAAAAATCTTATCTACTAGATATATATTTCCATAATCCCCTTTTCCAGATCCAGCAATACCCACATTGATCCATGAAGTCCATTTAGATGCTTTACTTATCGTGTAAAGATATGAAGTGGAAGCTGCGGAATTATGCCTACCTATTCCAGATAAGGTAAGCCAATGTGTTTCTTCAACATTCTTATAAATTGGGTACAAAGTTTTTTCATTTACAAGCACCATTTTATAATTATCTAAAATTACTTCAGCTTCTTCTTTGAGAGCGACAACCCATCTTACTGATGTTTTTTTTAAAAAATTATTCTTAATCATTTTAAATTTTATCTAACTCTATTGACCAGTATTGAAGTTTATCACTATATTTTTTAAAAGTGTCGTTATTTCCTCTTTTCTGAGCACCATTGGAAACTATGGTTAGTTTTTCAATTAAAATATCTAGAACAATTTTTTTTTGTATTTTTGTAAAACATTTATTTTTTAAATTTTTTTCTAATGCTTCTATCCTAAATCTGTCCATTCCCCAAAATTTTTTAGATAGTTGGTCACTATGTCCTCCATATTTTAACACTAATGGGCTATCTAAGAATCCAACTTCTTCTTTTGAGGTTATTCTTATCCACATATCATAATCTTCGCAAACCTCTAAATTCTCGTCAAATAAGCCATAATCGTAAAAAACTTGCTTGTTAACAAAAGCACTACTTGGAGAAATACAACACAATTTAAGAGAGTTTTTGAATATATCTCCGCCTGATTTTTTATGTTTATTTAATTGGTTTAAAAATTTATTATTTCTATACCAAATTTCATCAGTGTGAATAAGTCTATATTTATTCTGATTAAGTAGAGAAAATTCCAACTGTTTTTCTAATTTTTTTGGTTCCCAAGTATCATCGGAATCTAAGAAGGCAATCCATTTTGATTTACTTTCTATGATTCCTTTATTTCTAGCAGCACTTACACCTCTTTTTTTTTCAGTAAAATAATTTATATCTGGAAATAATGATGATACCATTTGATAAGTTTGATCAGTTGAACCGTTATCAATAACAATAATTTCTCTAGGTTCAATAGTTTGTTTTATAACAGAATGGATTGCTCTTTTTAATAAATTACGTCTGTTAAACGTCGGAATTACAACAGAAATATCTTCTATGGCACACTTATATGTCATAAATTTTCTTAATTAACGTCAAGGCCTTTTATCAAAAGACTTTACATTATCGCCAATATAATGAAATTTTTGTTTATCAGAAGTAAATATAGCTATTTCGGGTTCAAAAATAGTTGGATCATCAAAGGTTCCAACTTTTAAAATAATTGAATTTGGCCTCATTGGATTTCGAGTTCCAATAGCAGTACCGCATTTACTACAAAACAAACGAGTAACAGCATTTTCTAAATCACTTCTTTTAAATTCTTGAGGTTTACCTGATACAAATTTAAAGCCATCTAAAGGCATAATCATTAATACGTTTGGATGTCCTCCAGTAATGTATTGACATTGCCTACAATGACACTGTACTGAAGCTTGAGAATCTCCATTAGAGACATACCTAATTTCACCACAATAACATCCACCCTCTATATTCATAAGAAAACTCCAAAATATTTTTTTAAATTATTATATCTTTGTAACCTCTAATACTTCAATTGATTCTTGGCCATACCTTACATCGGTATTATTATAATCATGAGGAACTTTAGTAAGTTTTTCAATTGGTAATTTATCTACCCAAAGTAAAAAATTAATTTCAACATTCTCCGCAGTATCAAAATTTACTTTATTATTAATTTGAAACTCTTCATTTATTACTATTGTATCTTCTTTAATTTCTCTAAAAGAGCCTCTTGTTAGATCGTTACCATAAAATGTAACTTCAAATCTAACCCTCCATTCATTTTTTGTAATAATATTTTCCAATTTTGAAATAACAAACTATTCTTGTATTTTTAGTTTTTGTTTTTTTTCAGTTGACCTAGCAAGAGCAGGAGGTGGAATATCTTCAGTGATTTCAGCTTTATTACATTCTAGTAAATTCATCACTTCTTCTGCCTTTTCTTTTCTACTCCATGTATGAACCACATGGTCCTCTAAATCTTTATACAAAAACCAGTCTTTCTCACTTTTTGAAAGCCACACTTTTATTGCATAAACAGACATATAAAACTCCGTAACAAATTATTTTTATTCATCATATAAATAATACGTCAAAAATAAAATTAATGTAGTACTATTATCATAAAATTATATTTTAGAGATTATAAAAGTAATTTCTATAAACACAAAAGAAAGTAAGTCCATGAACAATTATGAAAATGTAACTGTCGAAAAGCTAGCAAACATTTATTTTAATGGAAATGTAATTAGTCGTAATATTACATTTCAAGACGGATCAAAAAAAACTCTTGGAGTTATGCTTCCAGGTGAATATGAATTCAGCACCCAATCAAAAGAAATAATGGAGATAATTTCAGGTGAACTAGATCTAAAGTTACTAGATAGTCCAGAATGGAAAATAATTAGAGGAGGTATGAACTTCGATGTCCGCAAAAATTCCTCATTTAAAGTCAAAGTTAAAAAGTTGGTTAATTATACTTGTTCATACTTTTAGGAATAAAATTTAAATTGAAAATGGTTTTATACTTTGAAAACTAAAGTTACTATAATTGGGGGCGGACCAACTGGCCTTATGGCTGCGTATATATTATCTCGAAACAATTTTAATGTAACAATCTATGACAGAAAGCCAACGTTAGGGCGCAAATTTTTGTTAGCTGGTCGGGGTGGTTTAAATATAACGCACTCAGAATGTAAAGAAGAATTTCTAAAAAAATACGGAAAAGCTGCAAATATTTTTGAAAAGATATTGGAAAATTTTTCTAAAAAAAACCTTATGGATTTTTGTGAAATGTTAGGTGAAAAAACTTTTATTGGTTCTAGTGGAAGAGTTTTTCCTAAAAGTTTTAAAGCTTCCCCGCTTCTAAGATCATGGTTATATAAGTTAAAAAACCAGGATGTTAAAATAAAAAATAATCATGATTGGATTGGTTGGGATGATAATAAACTAATCTTTAAGACTGAAACGACAAATATTATAGTCGACCCAAACATTACTTTATTAGCATTGGGAGGATTATCATGGCCTAAATTAGGCTCTGATGGATCTTGGATTGAAATTCTAGAAAAGGACGATATTAAAATATCGAAAATACAACCTACAAATTGTGGTTTTTTTGTAAGATGGTCTAATATTTTTAAAAATAGATTTGCAGGATATCCTCTTAAATCTATTGAATTGAGTTTTAAAGATCAAAAAATCAAAGGAGAACTTATTATCACTAAAGAAGGAATAGAAGGAGGGGTTATTTATTCTGTATCATCTATGTTAAGAGAAAATATAAATGAAATGGGGTATGCAGAAGTTATAATAGATTTAAAACCTGATTTTTCTATTGAAAAAATAAGACGCCTTCTTTTAAAGCCAAAGTTAAAATTATCAACTACAAATTATTTGCGTAAAATTCTTAATTTGTCTGAGGTTGCAATTGGCTTGCTTATGGAATTTAAAAATAAAGAAGGTAAGAATAATCAAAAAATAAGTAATCTTGCTTACATTATAAAAAATTATAAAATAATTTTAGATAAACCTTTTTCAATAGATCGATGCGTTTCGACAGCTGGTGGGATTAGTTTTAAATCTGTTAATAAGGATTTCACGCTTATCAATAAACCAAACACCTACGTTGCTGGAGAAATGTTAGATTGGGAAGCGCCTACTGGAGGGTATTTATTACAAGCTTGTATATCTAATGGTGCGTGTGTAGCAAATAATATAATTAATAAAAATAGATAAAATAAAATGAACATTTATCTTATTTTTTTCCTTAGCTTAATACAAGTTTTACAGCCATTACTTCCTCTCAAATGAAGTCTTGGTTGTTGAGTAAATTCACCATGATCAGGACATATAATTATTACTTTTGATGTTAAACTTTCAAATACAACTTTTGAGTAATCAAAATTATTGTTGTGAACTTTTTGAAATTTTAAAATTAACTCTTGGACGTTTAAAATTTCTTTTTTTGACATAAAATCTCCGAAAAAATTGCATAATATCAACTAAAGACTAGATCAATCAATAGTACTATGATTTTTTATTATAATATTGGTAATTTTAAAATAAATTTCTAATTAATACTGAGTTTATGAACAAAAATATAAAAATAATCATTAGGTAAGTAGTTATTCTATATATTATTTCAGTTAGATTATAATTTGCAAGAATTAATTGATTTATTTGAGGAATCAATTTTAATTTTTTAATATAATTTTATCCTAAAATTTATTAGAAATATTTATTTGCTTAAATCGCCGCAAAATCCTGAATTGAATTACAACTTGTTTTATACTCTCTAGAGGTTAATCCCATTGCTTGTTCAATTTTTGAACAAAGTATAAAATCTTCTTCATACTTAATTAACATACCCGCAAGTACGCTTGCCTCAACGAGTGCCATATTCCCTGGGAACAAGCCCTTAAAACCATTACTTCTATGCTTAACATAAGTTGACCTTCTCCATCCCATACAGCTATAGATATATCTTGTTATAGGTTCTAGATTCTGAGTCATTTCAAAAGAATTATTAGGATTGAAATTGATAGGCTCATTCCTCATACAACAATGCTGGTATAAAGTATTTACTGTCATTACACAGTCAACATTAGGATCATTCAAACGAAGACCACAGTTTTTAATATCTTCAATTGACTGGAGTGGACTAACACTATTAACCCAAATAATAGACTCGCAAGAAAAAAAATTTTCAAAAAAGAAATCAACCACAATATCTGTCGTTGCATTATCACCTGCTAAGTTCTGATTTCTCAATAAAAATTTAACATTTTCACAGTTTACAAGTTCTTCGAAAACTGGATCGTCACTACTAATTATAACTTTATCAAAAATACCAGAGGCTAAACATTTATCTCTAGCAATTTCAGCCAAGGTTCTAAAGTTAAACGGTATATAATTTTTTTTAGGCAACCGTTTACTACCAGATCTTACAGGTATTATAGCAATTTTTTTCATTAAAACCTCATTTTTTAGTTAACTTAAAAATATCTTTTGCTATTAAGTTAAATACATTATCCCACGACTCCCACGTGTCTTTTTCAAATATATCAACCTCCGAACCAACAGGGTTAAGGTAAATATTATTCCAAGTACTTTGGCGCCAATTAGCAAGTTTAGTTGAAGTTCCAACTCCTGCACTAATTAATGGTACTGTCGTTTTGGTAGACACAACTACATCAAGTGCTGCGCAAAGTGCAGCCACATCATCTATGTTATTGTAATGATCCAAATCATTAAAGTTATGTACTGTTATCCCAAGTTGATTTTGAATTTGCTCTAAATCATTTGCAAAATCTATATTTTGAAGATTTATAAATGTTACGTTAGGAACTCTGAGTAAAGGAAACCACTCAGATATAGAGGCGTAGTTTGGCAAACGTTTGAGCGATATATTTGAGCTTTTCCAACTGATACCGATATAAGGTCCTTCTCCCACAGAATAAAGGCGTTCCCTCCAAAAATTAATCCTGACTGGATTGGGAAAAAGAAAGGCTTTTGGTTTAGTGTTTTTTAAAATTTCTTGACTAAATTCCTTGTGTAGACTTCCCATGGGTAAGTGAAAGTCAAAATCATCTCTTTCTAAATCTAAGCTTCTATTTTCAGCCTTAACTTCTACATTTGGAAATGAACGTTCTAATAAAGGGACTAATTTATCCTGACATTCCAAAATACACTGTTCAGCCTCGGAGCTTACAAGTGATAAGTAAGAAGACCAATTTATAGTATCTCCAACCCCTTGTTCACACCAAAGAAGGATTCTTTTGTCATTCAGGCTTTTTTGCCTGTCCCACAAAGTTTGTGAAAAATGTCGCTGCTGTAATAAAAATTTTGAAGTTTTCCAGCGCCATTCATTTTCATTAAGGCCTTCTTTTAATCTACCACAATTCAAAAAAGCAGAACTTAAGTTTTGATGTGCCTCAGCGTATTCAGGCTTGAGAGAGATTGCCTTCTTATATGCCTCTATTGCCTCATCTAACTTTCCCTGATCTTGAAGGGTAATACCCTTGTTATTGAAAGTTTCAGCATAATACTGATTGTACAAAAGTGCCTTACTGTATGCCTCTATTGCCTCATCTAACTTTCCCTGATCTTGAAGAGTGACTCCCATGTTACTGTAAGCTTCAGCATAATCAGGTTTTAATGAAAGTGCCTTCTTATATGCCTCTATTGCCTCGGTTAGTTTACCTTGGTCTTGGAAAGCATTTCCCATATTATAATAAGCGTCAACATAATTTGGATTAATTGAAAGCACCTTTTTATATGCCTCTATTGCCTCATCTAACCTACCTTGGTCTTTAAGGGCAACACCCATGTTGCTGTAGGCATCAGCATAATCAGGCTTAATTGAAAGTGCTTTATTATACGCCTCTATTGCCTCATCTAACTTTCCTGTTTGAGCCAATGACGCACCAAGAATATTCCAAAAAATAAATACTTTTGGATATTGCTTTACTATAGCTTGAGCCTGCTCAACTACAATTAAAAATTTTTCTTGGTTATAAAGATTTACTAATTCATTTACTATTTCTTCAGGTGGACTTTGCTTAATATTGCTTTGTTCAAACTTATTTAAGGCATCAAGTCCTTGACGCGCTCTTACATTTTTAGGAAACATTAGTAAGACAGCTTGATATAACTTTTGGGCTTCTAATATCTCATCCCTCTTTACATGAGATCTTGCTTTAGTCAGAGTTTGTTCTAAGGATAATTTTGCAAACATTGTGCAAGCCTTTTATGTTCTCAG